>NZ_JAVAYO010000173.1:0-246 GCF_054863005.1 Bradyrhizobium sp. 25ACV | reverse complement strand
CCCCCGAATGGGACCGGGCCCTGCAGCAGTGGGCCCGCGGACTCTGGCAGGCCTACCAGGCCCACCGCTGGCTCGCCGACCTCCCGACCTCGGCCCCGCCGCGCGGCCCGCACGCCATCGCCTGGATGGACGCGGGCCTGCGCGCCATGCGCCCCCTGCCCCTCGAACGCATGACCAAGGTCGGCATCCTCACCTTGATCAGCGGCTACGTGAACACCTCGGCCCGCATGGCCCAGCAACTCGAAG
>NZ_JAVAYO010000172.1:0-246 GCF_054863005.1 Bradyrhizobium sp. 25ACV | reverse complement strand
ATGACCGCCGCGATGCGCTCGAGGCCCATGCCGGTATCCACCGAGGGCTTCGGCAGCGGCGTGAGCTGGCCGTCGGTGGCGCGCTCGTACTGCATGAACACCAGGTTCCAGATCTCGACGAACCGGTCCCCCTCCTCCTCCGGGGAGCCGGGCGGACCGCCGGGAATTCCGGGGCCGTGGTCGTAGAAGATCTCGCTGCACGGCCCGCAGGGCCCGGTATCGCCCATGGCCCAGAAATTCGACCCC
>NZ_JAVAYO010000171.1:0-246 GCF_054863005.1 Bradyrhizobium sp. 25ACV | reverse complement strand
GAAGCTGCCGTCGCGCGTATAGCCCGTTTCGCCCGAGGGAAGCGTGACCTGGAAATAACCCTTGCCCTGGATCGCGACGTCTTGCGGGTTGCTGGTTTGCGTCAGCGCACCCTGTTCCAGAATGCGATAGACGCCGCCGGTTTTGACGCCGGCCCCGATCTGGATGCCGGACGGGATCTTTGCATCGGCACCGCCCGAGGCTGAGCCGGGGCGCGACACCTCCTGATAGAGCAGATCCTGAAACTC
>NZ_JAVAYO010000170.1:0-248 GCF_054863005.1 Bradyrhizobium sp. 25ACV | reverse complement strand
AAATGTCTCCTGAAGATAAGCTAAAAACGTGTCATCCCAACCGTGAGCCTCCGCGTAAAATTGTCTTTGTTTCTCAATAAGGAGTTGAAGATCCTCCGAAAGAAAATAATCTCTAATCGATATCTCTGATGCTCTGGCAGAAAGCGACTGTGAAAGGATCGCTTCAATCTCTGCCATCGCCTCGGCAAGCTTGTGCTGCACCTTTTGGTTGATTTCCTTCAGCAACAGTTCTACTTGTTCGTTGGCTT
>NZ_JAVAYO010000169.1:0-249 GCF_054863005.1 Bradyrhizobium sp. 25ACV | reverse complement strand
ACTGGCTATGGGCGCGGAGCCGGAGGCGACGAAGTCGGCTTGGTCGAGCCCCAGCCCTGCGCGGATGGCGGCTTTCTCCTCAGCCGAGAGCGCGGCGGGCTCGGTGATTCCCTTCGCTTCAAGGCCGGCCTTGATCTTCTCCCAGGTGCGGGGGTGGCGGTGTCGTCAACACCGCTGGATGAGCACCTGTGCTGAGCCCAGCCGTAACCGCCGGTGAACTGGCGTTCCTGACAGACTGCCATTTTCGTG
>NZ_JAVAYO010000168.1:0-249 GCF_054863005.1 Bradyrhizobium sp. 25ACV | reverse complement strand
GACGAGCGCGGTCGTCTCAGCCGGAGGCTCCGGTGGTGGCGTCGGCGCCGCTTTGGCCGCAGGCGCGACCTCCGTCGGTGCCCCGTCGGACTCGCGGAGCTCTTCGTGGATCCGCATCACGCTTTCGAGCGGGAACGCGGCGGCGCCGGGCAGCGACTGCGGGCGGGCGCTGCGCAGCTCCGTGACCAGCGATTGCAGGTCGCGCGACAGCTGCTCCATCCGTCCCTGGAGATCGTGTTCGAGGGCGGC
>NZ_JAVAYO010000167.1:0-250 GCF_054863005.1 Bradyrhizobium sp. 25ACV | reverse complement strand
TTTTCAACAAATGGTAACAATAGTAATGGTGAAATTTTCTCCTGTTCTTTGTCTATTTCTTTTAGGAAACTAACCGTTAACCTTCCATTGTATCGTATTTTTTCAAGATCCATGTAATCATCGAGCATTCTGATTTCGTCTTATATTGTAATCAGCGGCTTTGCCGATTCGTACAACATAAAACGCAGCAACTTTGACAGCTTCATTACCACCTCAGGTGTCTGGTCTGACTTCTTCCGGGCTAATGCAT
>NZ_JAVAYO010000166.1:0-250 GCF_054863005.1 Bradyrhizobium sp. 25ACV | reverse complement strand
AAGGAAATGCGCGACATCGTGCGCAGCGACGACATGGATGCCGCCCTCGCCGCCTTGCTGCCGCGTCTGGAAAAAGCCGTGCTGGATTCGGAGCAGCGCCGCGAAACCCGGGTTGACCAGATCAGCACTGCGCTCACGGCCCTTGTCGCCCAGTTGCAGAAGTTACCGCTGCCCCGTGAAGTGGCCCGCCCGCTGAAAACCTTCGCCAAGCAACTCGATGGTCGTGTCGGGCAGGCGCGGGAGATACCGT
>NZ_JAVAYO010000165.1:0-250 GCF_054863005.1 Bradyrhizobium sp. 25ACV | reverse complement strand
AGTTGATGCCATTAATGATCCATTCGTATTTCCCGCTGCCATTTTCTCCGCCGAGGACTTTCACGATCAGCAGCTTGGCCTCTGGGGCAACACCTAAAATGCCGCCATTTTGATCCGTTGCTGCAATCGTTCCTGCTACGTGGGTACCATGCCCATTGTAGTCTTTCACCTTCTCAGCATCTCCATTGTCATCATCGGTAAAGTTCTTGCCACCGATAATCTGATCTTTTAAATCGGGATGCTCCGTGTC
>NZ_JAVAYO010000164.1:0-251 GCF_054863005.1 Bradyrhizobium sp. 25ACV | reverse complement strand
TGACCGGGTTCGTCGATCCGACCAAGGAAACGTTCGCCGCCTTCCGCGCCAATGACCGCGCCGGCCCGATCCACATGCTGAACCTCGTTCGGCTGCGCGACCGGGCGGCCTATCCGGACGGGCGCGACGCCACCGGCGCGGAGGCCTATGCGGCCTATGGAAAAGAGAGCGGGCCGGTGTTCGCCGGGCTCGGCGGCAGGATCGTGTGGCGCGGCAAGTTCGAGCTGATGCTGATCGGGCCCGAGGCCGAA
>NZ_JAVAYO010000016.1:0-183513 GCF_054863005.1 Bradyrhizobium sp. 25ACV | reverse complement strand
GGTGTCGACCTGCTCGGCGGTAAAGGCGTGGCTCTTGCCCGACAGGTCGGACGTCTGGAAGCTCCACTTGCCGTCGGCTCCCGTGGTCACCGAACCAACCGAGGTCGTGCCGTCCGACAGCTTGATCTCGCTGTTGGGATCGGCCGTGCCCTTGATCGTCGCGGTGTGATCCCAGTGCGGGCGCACATTGGTGACCTCGACGGTCGCAGCATCCTTGGTGCCGCCACCGCTGGTGCCGCCACCGCTGTGCGAGCCAATCGGCGGATCGATCGGCTGCGACAAGGCGCTGGTGTTGCCGGCGGCATCGGTCGCCGTCGCGGTGAAGGTGTGGGACCCGTGCTTGAGATTCGGGGTCGTCACGCTCCAGTCGCCGTCACTCGCGACGGTCGCGGTGCCGAGCAGGGTCGTGCCCTCATAGAGCTTGATCGAGCTCCCCGCTTCCGCCGTACCGGATACCGTTGCGCGGTTATGCGTGGTGGGATCGCTCAACAGGATCGGAGCATCGGGCGCAGTGCTATCCACCGTGACGTCCAGCGCAGTCGATGCCTTGCTGGTGACGCCGGAGACCGTGTCGGTCGCGGTGAAGCTGTGCTTGCCGTCCGGCAGCGCGACGGTGGTGTAGTGCCACGCTCCGTTCGCATCCGCCGTGACGGTGCCGAGCTGGGTCGTGCCGTCGAGCACCTTGACCGTGCTGTTGGCCGCTGCAGTCCCCGCCAGGGTCACCGTTTTGTCGCTCGTGATGTGATCACCGGCAGTGCCGGTATCGCTGGAGAACGAGGCGATCTTCGGCGCCGCCGGCGCAGTGGTGCCGGTGCCCGACGTGCCCGAACCGGTGGAGCCCGTCGTCCCGGAACCAATGACCGCATCCACGGCCGTCGACGCAGCGCTGACGTTGCCGGCGACGTCGGTCGCCTTCGCCGTCAGGGCGTGCGAACCGGTCGACAGTGCCGACGTCGTGACGCTCCACGCACCGCTCGCGTTGGTCGTCGCGGTGCCGACCTGGGTCGTTCCGTCGAACACCTTGATCGCGCTGTTCGCTTCGGCAGTCCCCGACATCACGACCTGATTGGCTGTGTTGACGGTGTCACTCGCGATGGTCGGTGCAGCTGGCGCCTTGGTGTCGACGGTGACCGCCACCGCAGCCGAGGCCACGCTGGTTTGCCCCGACGCGTTGGTCGCGGTCGCCGTCAGCGTATGCTTCGCATCGGTCAAGACCTTGGTGATGTAGTCCCAGCTTCCGGTCGAAGTCGCGGTCGCCGTACCGATCTGCGTCGAACCGTCATAGACCTTCACGGTGCTGCCAGCCGCGGCGGTACCGTGCAGGGTGATCTGGCTCGCGTCAGTGATGCCGTCGCCGGTCTTGCCCGTATCGGGCGACCAGGATGCGATGGTCGGCGCTGCCGGGACATCGGGCGTTGAGGGGGGCGGCGTCGGAGACGACGTCTGCCATCCCGTGCCGAGTTCGTCGTTGTTCGTCAGGACGGGCGTGTTGTTCCTGAAGTAATAGTAACCCCACTTGCCCTCACCAAGTTCGTTGTTGGTGAACGAGACGCCGGAAATCTTGTCGGTGCTGCTGAAGCTGCCATCGGAGTAAAGGGTATAGCCACCCCCTGCAAGATAGTTGCCGTCCACCTGAATGTTGGAAACCGGACCGAAGTCATTATTGATCATCACGGCCGAGACGTAGCTGTTCTCGTTGATGACCGTGTTATGTCGAATGACGACGTCTGAAACGCCGCCGTCGATCTCGATACCATCGTAGTGCGGACCGCCCAATGACGTGCCGAGACGCACATCCGGCGCATTCATATCGTGGATATAATTGTCCTGGACCAAGCTCGACCCGGTGACAATAATACCATTCTCCACGTCATGGATATCGTTACGCAGGAATGTGCCTGAACCGACGATGCCGTTCGCGCCATCCGGGCTGCTTCCAACGTTTAAAATCTCGCTATCCTTGACGACAGTTCCTGTAACGCCATCCTTGATCCAGATCCCTGTCCAATCGCTGGACGTGATGCGGGTATTCTGAATCGTGACGTTATTGGCCAGGACCGAGATCGTGCCTTTGACATCGAGAGCGTCGATGACGGTACCTGGTTGAGTGACAGTTACATCGCCCGATGGAGTCAGGATAACGCCATCAGGAAGACCGGTGCTATTCGCGTCTGGATATCCAGCAATTGCCATGTTTGTTCTTCCCCTCTGCAATGCACGCGCAGACTGAGTTTCTTGCGCATACGGTTCGATATGTCGCGGCTCAGTCCAACTCGACTGGTTCTTTGCCGCCCCATCGGGAGCGTGTTCGAATTCGCACGCGCCTTTTTTGAGACGATTCATTGACCCGAGGATGGAGTTTTTAAATCGCGCAGCCGCAGTTCCTGCCCCGTCCAAATTAATATTATCGCCGGAGTGAGAATTAATGACGAGGATTAAATCTCGATCGAACGTGCTATTTAATCTGGCGACGAGCCTGTGCGGTCTTCATCAATACCAATAAGTATAGCGCCCTCACCTCGCGGGCCTTCGCTTCGCCAAATCCAACGGCGGGCCCCACGCAGCAGTCACGCCGCTGCCTTCAACAACGTCGTGGACGCTTGTCCGAACCTCGCCTCTCGGAGCGAGAATCACTTTCGCGGATTTCCGATCTCTGCCGAGGGGCGTCCGGCCACACGGCCATGGCGTCGTGCGTGCCGCCTCGCGTACACCCGCGACCACACGCCTGCAGTTAGCAGGGAGGCCGCAGGGCACTGATGACCGGCAAGAGACTGTGAAAGATTGGCGATCCCGGGAAGACTCGAACTTCCGACCTACGGTTTAGGAAACCGTCGCTCTATCCGGCTGAGCTACGGGACCGCGGAACCCGCAAGTCAGGCGGGTTGCCTGGAGGTGTACATATCAAAGCGGAGACGGGATCGGAAGCCCTCCGCGTCGCCCAATACGAAAGGCTGCCGCTCGGCCCCTACGCCTTGATATTGTTGTCCTTCACCACCTTGCCCCAATAGGCGACCTGCTTGTCGAAGAAGGTCTTGAAGGCGGCGCCGTCCTGGAGCAGCAGCGTCATGTGCTGGGTGTCCTTGAGCTGGGCGGCGGTCGCGGGCTCGCTGAGGATTTCCTTGGACGCCGTCGCGAAGGCTGCGACGATATCGGGCGGCGTGCCTGCAGGCGCGAAGATGCCCCACCAGGCCAGCGTTTCGAAATCGGGAAAGCCCGCCTCGATCGCGGTCTGCGTATCCCCCAGGGCCGGCAGCCGCTCGCGGCCGAGCTGCAGGATCGGACGCAGCATGTTGGTGCCAAGCTGGGCGGCGACCAGCGCGGCCGATCCCGCGATGAGATCGACATGGCCGCCGAGCACGTCGTTCATGGCCGGACCGCCGCCGCGATAGGGCACGTGCATGATCTCGACGCCGGCCTTGCTGCCGAGCACGGTCATCGCGAGATGGCCGAGCGTGCCGATACCGACGGAGGCATACTTCACCGCGCCCGGGGTCGCCTTGCAGGCCGCCACCACGTCGGCAAAGCTCTTGTAGGGACGGCCGGCGCCGGCGGCGATCACGTAGGGCGCGGTGCCGATCAGCAGCACCGGCATCAGCTCGCGCTCGACATCCACCGGCGGCTTGTCGAGGATCGACGGAATCACCGCGTGTGAATCGAACGTCACCAGGAACGAGGTGCCGTCCGCCGGACTCTTGGCGACTTGCGCCGCGCCGAGCGCGCCGGCCGCGCCGGACTTGTTCTCGACCACGACAATGCGACCGAGCTTGGTTTGCAGGCTGGCCTGCAACAGCCGCGCCATCGCATCGGTCGAGCCGCCCGGCGGAAACGGCACGACCAGCGTGATCTTGCCAGCCTGCGCCGCTGCCGGCGTCAATGCGAGAATGGCCGGTGCAGCCAGCAGCGTGCGTCGTGTGATCGTCATGGTCCCCTCCCTTTTGTTTTCAGCGCCTGGCTTTTTGCTCTTTGGCGCTACAGCATGATCCGGAAAAGTGTGCAGCGGTTTTCCGATAAGATCATGCTCAAGAAAATACCCTAAGCGCGAAGCGCTTGGGTCGTGCCGAAGCCCGACCCCGCTTTTTTGTATTCTGGCCGAGGCGGACTGAAGATGTCCAGCACCCTGGCGCCGTCGGGGCCGGCGCGCATGGTGTGCGGCACATTGCCCGGGGTGCGCCAGAAATCGCCCTTCTTCACGGCAATCTCCTCATCGCCCTGGACACGGATGGCGGAGCCGTCGAGCAGCACGCCCCATTGCTCCTCGGGATGATGGTGCAGCGTGCCCTGCGCATGCGGGGCCAGCGTCACCACCGACAGCATCGCCTGCTCGCCGGAGAAGATGCGCGTGGTCACCCCCGCTGCGAGCTCGCGGAACAGCCCGTCGCTGGTGTCGTCTATGTGATGGAATTCTTCCCTCTGGCTCACGCGCCCTCTCCTTCATTCTCGTTCGATCAAGTCTTGCCATACGAGCCCTGATAGCGGCTCTCGCGGATCGCCTTCAGGGTCTCCTCCTCGCGCGCGACCTGGGCGCGGACCGCTTCGAGCAGCGCCGCGGCGCCCGCGGCGGGAAACGACACCACGCCGTCCTCGTCGCCGACCACGATGTCGCCGGGCGAGATCACGCTGCCGCCGATCGTGACAGGCACGTTGATCTCGCCGGGGCCGTTCTTGTAGGGACCGCGATGGATCACCGCGCGCGCGTAGCAGGGAAAGTCGTCGGCCGCGAAGGCCGCGACATCACGGATCGCGCCGTCGATCACATAGCCCTCGGCTTTGCGCCACTGCGCGATGTTCTTCATGATCTCACCGACCAGCGCGCGGGTCTCGTCACCACCGCCATCGACCACGATGACGTCGCCGGGGCCGACCAGCTCGAGCGCGCGGTGGATGGCGAGATTGTCGCCGGGGCGGGTGCGCACCGTGAAGGCGGTGCCCACCAGCTTAGCCCCGCGATGATAGGGTTTTAGCCCGACCGCGCCGGGCAACCGCGCGAGATTATCTGAAATGACCGAGGTCGGCGCACCGCGAAAGCCCTCGATGATCTCGGCCGGCGGTTTCGGCACGCTGTTGGCTGCGATGGTAATGGTCATGTCCTGGATTCCTTCCGTCAATCATTCGGCGTGCGCCCGCGCCTTCGCCGGCATAATCCGGAAGGCGCGCCCTTCCTTCATCCACGTTGCGCGCTCGTCGCGCAACAGCGTGCGGCGGACTTTTCCGGAATCATCGCGCGGCGGGGCGCCGACGATCTCGAAGCTTTCCGGATGCTTGTAGCGGCTGAGCCTGTCCTTCAAGAACTCCGCCATGCCGCCTGCGATCGCCTGGCCGTCGGCATCGCCTTCCGGCTCGATGATGGCGTGCACGCGCTGGCCCAATTCCGGATCGGGCAATCCGACCACGACGCAGGAGCGCACGCCCGGCGCCTCGGAGACGGCAGCCTCGACCTCGGCCGGATAGATGTTGGCGCCGCCGCGCAGCACCATGTCGGCGAGGCGGTCGCCGAGATAGAGATAGCCCTCCGCATCCAGCCTGCCGATATCGCCGAGCGATTCCCAGCCATCGCTGCGGCGCTTCGGCTCGGCGCCGAGATAGTGATAGGTCGCGTCCCTGCCGTCATTGTTGAGGAAATAGATCTCGCCGGTCTCGCCGGGCGCAACGTCCTTGCCGTCCTCGCCGACGATGCGCAGCTTCGCCATCTCGCCGATCTTGCCGACCGAGCCCTTGTGCGTCAGCCATTCCGTGCCGGAGATGATACATGAGCCTTGCCGCTCGGTACCGCCATAGAGCTCCCAGATCCGCTCGGGGCCGAGCCAGGCGATCCAGTTCTCCTTCAGCCAGGGCGGCATCGGAGCTGCCATGTGGAAGACGGTCTGCAGGCTCGACAGATCGTAGGCGTTGCGCACCTGCTCCGGCAGCGCCCAGATCCGGTGCATCATGGTCGGCACGAAATTGACCCATTGCACGCGCTCGCGTTCGATCTGCCGCAGCGTCTCCTCGGCGTCGAACTTGACGAGACCGGTGAGCTGGCCGCCGGTGAACAGCGCGTAGTGGGACACGATGAACGGCGCGTTGTGGTAGAGCGGACCGGGATTGAGCAGCGAGACTCCGAAGGGGATATTGAGCGGCGGCGCGGCGACCGTGTCGGTCACGGCCGGCTGATGATCGAGGATCACCTTCGGCCGGCCGGTCGAGCCGCCCGAGGTCATGGCCTTCCAGTAGCGCGCCACCGGCGGATTGAGCGGCTCATCGGAGAATCCTTCCGGCACGAAATCCGCCGGGAGGCGGTTCGGCGCGTTCCAGTCGGCCTCGCCGCCGACCACCAGCGCCGGCTTGAGAATGTCGAGCACGGCCGCGGCCTCGCCGCGCGGCAGTCGCCACGACAGCGAGGTCGGCGTCGCACCGCACTTCCAGACCGCAAAGGAGGTCTCGAAGAACGCATTGCCGTTGGGCAATCCGATTGCGACGAAATCGCCGGGCTTGACGCCTTTGGTCATAAATGCCCGCGCGCGCCGGTTGGCGCCGCGCTCGAGCTCGTCCCATGTCAGCGTGTCCTGCCCGTGACGGACGGCGATCGTGCCATGTGGTTTGCGTTCAGCGTACCAGCGCGGCACGTCAGACAGGGGCAGCAGCATCGGGCGTTTCCATTTCGTGTTCTTGGCGTCTTGCTTCGCGTGTTTCTTGGCGTCGCCTCAGGTGAGGCGCTCGCAAGGCGAAGTGTAGCAGCCCGCCGGGGCGGCGCTGTGACTCATGCGCCACGTCAAGCACAAAATGTCAGCATCCCAGCCATGAAATTCCCGAGTTCCATGGGTGACAAGCCGGCGATAAAGAGGCAAAAATCTGGCTCGACTCAGTTCGGGTTGAGTTTTGCAGGGAATGCTCTCGTAGAATGTCGTCCGTGATAGCATTGCGTCGTGCGGCGCTGGTTGTTGTTGCCGCGGCAGGATTTTTCCTGCTGACGCACGCGCATGCCCAGGCGCAATGGTGGAAACGCGCGCCGGTCGATTTCGAGGAATGCGCCGACGCCGCCGAGAAGGCCGCGACCAAATCCGAGAAGACATCCGCACTCGCCGATTGCAACGCCAAGTTCGCCGGCCGCCGCAAGGCAGGCGGCGGCTACTCCTATTACGACTTCCTGCAGGATCGCACCTTCGACATCGCCGGACCCAATCCGACGCCGGAGGAGCAAAAGAAGATCGACGCAGCCTATACGGCCTATCTCGCCAAAGAGCGCCGCAGCAACGAAGCGGCCGAGGCCGCCGCCCGTCAACAGCGCGAGCAGCAGGAACTGCAGGCGCGGCAACTCCAGCAGGTCGCGCTGCGAACCGACGTCGCGCGCGTGCCTGTCCCGGTCGAGCGGCCGAAGGTGCAGCAGAACGTCGGTCAGCGCTCGAAGGGCGCGTGCACCAAAGGCTCATTCTCCTGCGAATGGCCGCGGCTGTCGGAAAGCTTGAACGATCTGAAGAAGCTGTTCAATCCGACCCCGAGCAAGCCGGCGAAGAAGGGCTGAGCTGCTCCCTCGATAACTCTCCGCTGTCGTCCCGGACAAGCGTAAGCGCAGATCCGGGACGACGACTGAGGATGTCGCACCACCTACGCACACGCAACGTGTCAGTTCGGTTGCTTCTTCTTGCCGCGCTTCGATTTGACCGTTGGCACCGGCGCAGTCGTCGGCGAACTGCCCAACTGCGACCTGCTCTCCTGCAACCGCCTATCATAGCCGGGCGAGTTCACGACCGTCGGCGGTCTCGCAAGAGCGAGCGTCGATGCGCCGCAAAGCGCGGCAAGCGCGAGCCCGATCATCAAGCTACGTTTCATCGGTCCCTCCTTGCACTCAAACCACCGCGCGAATCTGCTGCGGCGTCAGCCGCGGCGGACCGTTGCCGGCTGCCTCGGTCTCCTTGATCAGCGCAACAATGCGGCGCATCAGCGGCACCTCGACATGGTTTTGCTCGGCGAGCGCGATGACGGCGCCCTGGAGATAGTCGATCTCGGTCTTGCGGCCCTGCTTCAAATCCTGCCACATCGAGGAGCGCGCCTCGGGATCGATCTTCATGGTCCGCCCCAGGATCGCGTTGAAGATCATGTCGGGCAGCCGCAGCAAGGCCGGCGTCCAGTTCATCGGGATCGGCGTTGCCGAGACCGGCGCGATGCCGGCGGCCCTCAGCGCGACCAGCCCTTCGGCCATCTGGTCGGCGAACAGCCTGCGCCAGTCGCGGTTTGCCAGTTGCGCGGCGAGCGGCAAGTCGGACAATGCGCTGAGCGCGTTGTTCAGATTGATGATCAGCTTGCCCCATTGCACGCCGGTGATATCACCGCTCGCGCGCACCATGAGGCCGGGCACCGAGAGCGACGCGGCCGTGTTTTCGGCGTCCTCGCCGATATGGATGTCGCCGGAGGTCGAGCGGTGGAAACGGCCCTCGCCCATCGCGATCACATTGAACGGCACCATGCCCGCGAGCACGCGGCGGACACCGAGGCGGTCGCGCAGCACCGCGATATTGCCGATGCCGTTCTGCAGCGAAACGATGACGGCATCCTCAGGCGCATGCTGCGCGATCTGCTCCGCGACATCGGCGGTGTCGGCGCTCTTCACCGTGACCAGCACGATGCCGGCGCTGTGGAAGATCGCGGGGTCCTCCGACAGCGCGAGCTGCCCTGCGCCGAGCTTCGTCTCGGAGCCGTCGAAATCCGTCAATCGCAGGCCGAACCGCTCGATCTCGGTCTTCACCCGCGGTCGCACCAGCAGCGCGACACGGCGGCCCGAGGCCGCCAGCATGCCGCCGACGAAACAGCCGATGGCGCCCGCGCCGGCCACCACGATCGGTCGATCCGTCATCACCTCGCCTTGCTCCTTGAACGACCCGCCCTCGATAGCAGAGGCGAGGCCGGCTGCCCATCGCGGCGTATCCGCCTTGTAACCGTCATGAGAGCCCCATATGTTTTCGGCCCGGGGGCAGCCAGCGGCGAGCGCTCGCCGAACGAGACGCCAAAGGAGAGCACCATGGGTCTACTCGACGTCCTCAACGGCATGCAGAACGGCCCCCGCGGCCCCTCTACACCCAGCTCCGAGAACTCCTCCGGCGGCATGTCGCCGATGACCATGGCGCTGCTCGGCCTGCTCGCCTGGAAGGCGTTCAAGCACATGACCGCAAACCAGTCCGGTACGGCGCCGCAGCCGTCGCCGACGCCGGCCCCTCCGCCGGTGAACGCGGACAGCGGCGGTCTTGGCGGTCTCGGAGGCCTGCTCAAAGGCGGCCTCGGCGGCCTGCTTGCGGGCGGCGCGGCCGGCACCGTGCTCAGCGGTGGCCTCGGCGATCTCCTCAACCAGCTCCAGCAGGGCGGCCACGGCGACACCGCGAATTCCTGGGTCGGCAAGGGCCAGAACAAGCCGATCGCGCCGGGCGATCTCGCGAACGCACTCGGCGCCGACCAGATCGAAAGCCTGTCCGCCCAGAGCGGCCTGTCGCGCGACGAGTTGCTCAACGGCCTCAGCCAGTATCTGCCGCAGGTGATCGACCATCTGACGCCGGACGGACGGCTGCCGACCGAGAATGAGCTCTCAGGCAAACTTTAATCGGACGTTGAGCGACGCGCTTTCGGGAAGGGGAGCAGACTCATGAGCATGGGCGGCCTGTTGTGGATCATCGTCGTCGGCTTCGTCGCCGGCCTCATCGCGCGCTGGCTGGCGCCGGGACCGAACAACCCGAGCGGCTTCATCCTCACCACCATCCTCGGCATCGCCGGCGCGTTTCTCGCGACCTTCATCGGCCAGGCGATCGGCCATTACAGCCCCGACCAGGGCGCCGGCTTCATCATGGCCACGCTCGGCGCAGTGGTGGTGCTGTTCATCTGGCACCGGCTGGTCGCGAGCGGCGTGATCAAGGGGTAGTTGCTGTCATTCCGGGGCGCGCAAAGCGCGAACCCGGAATCTCGAGATTCCGGGCTCGATGCTAACGCATCGCCCCGGAATGACGTCGTGGAGCATCACGTAATCAAATGCATCCCCGCATCCATGCGCACGACCTCGCCGGTCATGTTGCTGGAGGCCGGCATCGCCAGGAAGCAGACGAGCTGCGCGATGTCCTCGGCTGATGATGCGACCCTGAGCGGCACCTTCGCCACCACGCTGTCGCGCACCTGCTTGGCGCCGGCTTCGCCGCGGCCCTTGGTGAACCAGGGCGTGTCGATATAGCCGGGGCAGACCGTATTGACGCGGATCAGCGGCGCCAGCGCACGCGACAGCGACAACGTCATGGTGTTGAGCGCACCCTTGCTCGCGGCGTAGGCGATCGATGAGCCGACGCCGCTGATGCCGGCGACCGAAGACACGTTGACCACGGCGGAGGGCCGCTCCGAGGCCTTGGCGCCGGCTTCGAGCAGGCTGCGCGCGGCACGCACCATCTGGAACGGGCCGATGGTGTTGACACCATACACGCGCTGGAAATCTTCAGCCGACAATCCGTCGAGATCGGCATGGGCGACATGCTTGGTGGTGCCGGCATTGTTGACGAGGATATCGAGCCGGCCCCATCCGCTGGCTGCCGCGACGATCTTGCGGCAATCGTCGTCCTTTGAAACGTCGCCCTGCGCAACCAGGACTTCCGGAGAGCCCGCCTTGCGGCAGACGTCCGCGGTGGCCTCGGCTTCTTTCTGGCTAGAGGAATAGTTGATGACGAGCCGCGCCCCGCTTCGCGCGAGGATTTCCGCGGTTGCTGCGCCAAGTCCGGATGCGGACCCCGTCACGATTGCGCACAGACTGTCTTTGGCCATCCGGATTTCCTTCCCCTGTATCTGATGCGAGCCTTAAGTCGCTGGCCTTGTTTAGCGAGTTTGCCGCGCCCTGCAAATTAAGCAAACTCCGCTAAGCGGAATTAGCCTCCAATTGATCCTTGCCCCCATGCCCGCGCCGCAGGTTGACCTGCGATCAACGCTTGTCAGGGCCATGGCTTTTTCGGATCATCGGGCGCAAGAAGACCTGCGCGGTTCGCTCCACGAGGCGGGACGCGCCAACGGCAAAACACGGGGAACGCTGTGGCGGAGAGTGACAACATCGTCGTCGAGACCGCGGAGAAGATCTTCGCCGATCTCGCCGATCCGCAAACCATCAACAACGACAAGAAGGATTCCTGGCAGGCGCCGCTGTGGCGGGCGCTGAGCGAAGCCGGCCTGCCATTGTCCTGGGTGCCAGATGATCTCGGCGGCTCCGGCGCAAGCCTTGCCGACGGCTTTGCGCTGCTGAACGCCGCCGGCCGTTTCGCCGTCGCGGTTCCGCTGGCCGAGACCATGCTAGCCGGCTGGCTCCTGGCGCAGGCGAAGATCGCATCGCCCGAGGGCGAGATGACGGTGCTGCCGGCCTCGCCGAAGGATCGCATCACCCTCGATGCCGATGGCTCACTTTCCGGCCGCGCCCGCGGCGTGCCCTTTGCCAAGGCGGCAAAGCATTTTGCGGTGCTGGCGCACGGCAAGGATGGCGTCTCGATCGCGCTGGTCGATGCCGGCAAGGTCCGGATCGAGTCCGGCCTCAATGTCGGCTACGACCACAGCGACACCGTGACGCTCGACAAGGTCCAGCCCGTCACGCGCAAGGCCGCACTGAAGGGCCTTGACCAGACCACGATGATGCTGATGGGCGGCGTCGCGCGCAGCCTGCAGATCGCCGGTGCGCTGGAATCGATGCTCGACATCTCCGTGCGCTATTCCAACGAGCGCGTGGCCTTCGAAAAGAAGATCTCGAAATTCCAGGCCGTGCAGCACAATCTGGCGCGCCTCGCCGGCGAATCCGCCGCCGCCCTCGCGGCTGCGACGTCGGCCGCCGACGCCATCGCGAATGCGACGCGCTTCGACGACGAGGTCTATCTCGAAGCGGCCTCGGCAAAGATCCGCTGCGCGGAAGCCGCGGAAAAGGGCGGCGCCATCGCGCATCAGGTGCACGGCGCGATCGGCTTCACCCTCGAGCACATCCTGCACCGCTATTCGCTCCGGGCGCTGGCCTGGCGCGACGATTTCGGTTCGGAGAGCCACTGGGCCGTCGAGCTCGGCAAGCTGGTCGCGACCAGAGGCGCCGACGAATTGTGGCCGCTCGTGGCGTCGCGCTGATCCGGGAGAGAAACACATGACCGCTGCCCTCCGTTTCGATCCGATCCGCCTGCCCGAGAAGTGCGAGCAGCTGCGCAAGGAAGTGCGCGCTTTCCTCGCCGAAGAGATCGCCGCCGGCACCTTCGATCCGCACAAGCCCAACCGCGAAGACACCGACGCGCCGGAATTTTCCCGCAGGGTCGGCGCCAAGGGCTGGCTGGGGATGACTTGGCCGAAGAAATACGGCGGCCAGGAGCGCTCCTTCCTCGAACGCTACGTGGTGACCGAGGAGATGCGCGTCGCCAACGCGCCGACGCGGCGCTTCTTCGTCGCCGACCGCCAGAGCGGACCGGTACTGCTGAAATACGCGCCTGAGCACATCAAGATGGACATCCTGCCGCGGATCTGTCGCGGCGAGATTTGCTTTGCGATCGGCATGAGCGAGCCGAATTCCGGCTCCGACCTGTTCGCCGCGAAGACGCGCGCGACCAAGACCGACGGCGGCTATCTCATCAACGGCACCAAGATCTGGACCTCGTCGGCGCACATCGCCGACTACATGATCGCGATCTTCCGGACGTCACAGCCGACCAAGGAAAACCGCCGTCACGGCCTGACGCAATTCCTGGTGAAGATGAAGCAGCCGGGCATCCAGGTGAACCCGATCGGCCAGATCACCGGCCAGTACGAGTTCAACGAGGTCGTCTTCACCGACTTCTTCGTGCCCGATGACCACGTGCTCGGCGAAGTCGACGGCGCCTGGAAGCAGGCGACGAGCGAGCTCGCCTATGAGCGCTCGGGCCCCGAACGCTTTCTTGAAACCTATTACGTGCTGACCGAGCTGGTCCGCGCGGTCGGCCCCAACCCCGACACGCGCAGCGCCGAAGGCATCGGCCGTCTGGTGGCGCAGCTCCACACCATGCGGCGCATGTCGGTCTCGGTCGCCGGCATGCTGCAGGCCGGCAAGGAGCCGGTGGTCGAGGCGTCCATCGTCAAGGACATCGGCACGGTGTGGGAGCAGCAGCTTCCGCACCGGGTGCGCGATCTCGCTGCTTTCGTCGAGGAGACCGCGACCAACCGCGAGACGCTGGAGCGTCAGCTCGACTTCGCCATCAAGACCGCACCGAAGCTCACCATCCAGGGCGGCACCACCGAGGTGCTGCGCGGCATCATCGCCCGCGGACTGGGTTTGCGCTAATTCAATCGAGGATCATCATGACCACATACAAAGACATCGGCGTCGAGAAGGTCGGGCACGTCGGCACCATCGAGATTCGCCGCCCGCCGCTGAACTTCTTCGACATCTCGCTGATCAACCAGATCGCGGATGCACTCGACGAGTTCGACCGCGACATCGAGATCCGCGCCTCGGTTCTCTCGGCCCAGGGCAAGGCGTTCTGCGCCGGCGCCAATTTCGGCGATCCTGCACGGCAGGCGCAGGAGGCGCGCGAGGCCGAGAAGAAGGGTGACCCCGCCGACAATCTCGGCCCGATCAACCATCTCTACATCCAGGCCGTGCGTATCTTCCGCGCCAAGAAGCCTATCGTCGCGGCCGTGCAGGGCGCCGCCATCGGCGGCGGATTGGGCCTCGCCGTCTCCGCCGATTTCCGCGTCACCTGCCCCGAAGCGCGCTTCTCCGCGAACTTCACCAAGCTCGGCTTCCATCCCGGCTTCGGCCTGACGACGACGCTGCCTGAGCTGATCGGCAAGAACAACGCCGAGCTGATGTTCTACACCAGCCGCCGCGTCACGGGCGAGGAAGCCGTGAAATGGGGCCTTGCCAACGAGCTGGTGCCGCAGGATCAGGTCAAATCAGCCGCGATGAAGCTCGCCGGCGAGATCGCCGAATGCTCGCCGCTCGGCCTGCTCTCCACCCGCGCGACGATGCGCGCAGGATTGGCCGATCGCGTCATGGCCGCGACCAATCACGAGCTCGCCGAACAGACCCGGCTGCGCGCGACGGAAGACTTCAAGGAAGGCGTGAAGGCCACGGAGGAGCGGCGCGCGGCGAATTTCAAGGGGCGGTGATCACGGCGGCGCTAGCCGTATCACTCCACCGCGACCACAACCTCCCCTGTCATCCCCGCGAACGCGGGGATCCATAACCACAGGGAGAAGTTGCGGCGCAAGCTGGTCACTCCGAGTCTTCGCCAAACCGCTCCCTGTGGCTATGGGTCCCGGATCTGCGCGCGGTTAGGGCGCGCTTGTCCGGGACGACAGCGGCGGTTTTGGCGGCTTACTTTTTACCCACCACCAGCGCATCGACGATCGTCACGCCCTGCCCCTCGGTGTGCACCAGCACCGGGTTGAGCTCGATCTCCGCGATCCTTTTTGCATGCCGCGCAGCAAGCGCGGAGATATCGGCGATCAACTGCGACAAGGCCACGACGTCCGCCTTCGCCGCTCCACGAAATCCGTTCAGCAAGGGTGCAGCCTTCAAGCCCGCCAGCATCGCGCCCGCCTCCTCCGCGCTCACCGGCACGGGGCGGTAGACGACGTCGCGGAACAGCTCCGTGGTGATGCCGCCGAGACCCACCATCACCATGGGACCGAACGTCTCGTCGGTCATCGTGCCGACGATGATCTCGACACCGCGCTTCGCCATCGGGCCGACCAGCACGCCTTGAATGGTCGCCTCAGGCCGGTGCTTGCGCGCATTGTCCAGCAGCGCCTCGAATGCCAGAAACACCTCGCCCTTGGTAGTGATGTTGACGCGCACGCCGCCAACTTCGCTCTTGTGGGCGATATCAGGCGACTGGATCTTCATCACCAGGGGAAAGCCGACGCGGGCGACCGCCTCGTCGAGCTCGCTCTTGTCTCTCACCAGCACCTCATTCGGCAGTGCAATGCCGGCGGTGCGGAGCAACGACTTGCTGTCGGCCTCGGACAGAACCGGCGATTTCAGATCCGCAGAAAGATCGCGCGCTGGCAGCCGCGTCGCGTCCGGAGGTAGCGGCAGCTTGAAACTGGCGTAGTCGACGAGCCGACGCATCGCGATGCCGACATGGGTGAGGCCCGAGAGCACCACGACACCGGATTTGGCGAGCTCACGGCGCGCGAAATCGGACGGCACCGTATAGGAATAGAACACCACCGGCTTGTGCTGGGCGGATAGCACCGGCGTCAGCTCCTCTTCCTTGAAGGGCTTGCGCACCTCGCTTGACAGCGAGAGCACGACCAGGATCGCATCGACCTCGTCCGAGGCGGTGAGGACGTCCACACTCTTCTGCAAGCCGCCAGAGGTGACGCCTTGCGCCGTGACGTCGATCGGGTTGCGCGCCGTGCCATAGGACGGCATCAACTGCTTGATCCCAACCTGGACCTTTTCGGACAGCTCCGGCACCTGCAAGCCTTGCAGCGCCACCGCATCGGCGCCCCAGATGCCGGCACCGCCCGAAACGGTGACGACGGCAACGCGATCGCCCTTCGGCAGCGGATTGCTGGCAAGCACCGCCGCGATCGTCAGCGCTTCGTCCAGATCGTTGGTGACGATGAAGCCGTATTTCGCGAACACCGCGTCATAGGCCGCCGACCAGCCGGCCATGCTCGCAGTATGCGAGGCCGCCGCGCGCTGGCCTGCGCCGGAGCGTCCGACCTTTGTCACGATCACCGGCTTCTTCATCTCCGCAGCGCGCCGGGCGGCGACCAGGAATTTATCGACGTCGCGGATGCCTTCGATGAACAGCAGGATCACCTCGGTCGAGGAATCCTGCACCAGGTAATCCAGGAACTCGCCGGCGCCGAGATCGGATTCATTGCCGGTGCTGACGACGTAACTGACAGCGATTCCGAGGGCCCGCGCGCGATGATAATAGGCAAAGCCGATGCCGCCGCTCTGCGCGACGATGCCGATCCGTTTGGTCGTCGCGACAAGCGGCACCACACCTGGCTTGACATCGACGGCCGGACTGAATGTCGCCGCCACGCGCTGCACCTGACTGAAGAAGCCCTCGGCGTTCGGCCCTGATATCCGCATGCCGGCGCGCTTTGCCAGCGCGGCGATCGCGTCCTGCATCGCCGCGCTGTCGCCGCCCTCCTCGGCAAAGCCGGAGGAGATGATCACGGCATTCTTGACGCCGGCGGCAGCGCATTGCTCCAGCGCGGGAAGCACGGCGCGGGCCGGGATGATGATGACGGCGAGGTCGATGGATGCGCCGATGTCGCCGATCGATTTGTAGCAGGCCAGCCCGTCGATATCCGCATAGTTCGGGTTCACCGGATAGATCGTCCCGGGGTATTCGTTCTTGCGCAGCATGGACAAGAGCCGCCCCGGGATCTTCTCGTGATCGCGCGAGGCGCCGATCAGCGCGATGCTGGCGGGCGCGAAGAAGCTGTCGAGCGGATGCGGCATGGAGGATGTGTCCTTCTTCGCAGAGCCGTGCGCTCTCTCACCCCGTCATCCTGAGGTGCGAGGCATGGGACGCAACGCGTCCCATGGGAGAGCCTCGAAGGATGAACGGCCCCGCCGGCGGCCGTCGCCCTTCGAGGCTCGCCGAAGAGGCGAGCACCTCAGGGTGACGGATAAGGGTCGATGGATCAACTGACGCGGAACGTCACCCCTCCCAGCAAGAACTCATTGTCCGCCACCGCAAGCCCCCTCGCCTTCGCGGCATGCAGCACGCTCGCCCGATCCGCGACCCGAAACTCGAGCGCGCTCATGATCTCGCTGGCGCCTTTTACGAAACGGAAGACCGCATTGGGCAGTTTCAGCTCGGCACCTTCAGGCGCAATGCCGATGATCTTGCCCCAGTGCTCCGCGAGACCTTGCGGATCAGGGCTCTGCATCTCCACGCCGGTCAGCGCCAGCGTCACGTCCTTGCGGATGAACTTTTGCCAGTCCGGTCCCGCCGGCGGATAGGCGCCAAGAACGTCATCGCTGCCTTCGGTGTGATTGAACTCGATGAAGGCGGCGCGGCAGTCGCGGGGGTGAAGCTGGACGCCGTGATAGGGCGCGTGGTCGATCACGTTGGCGGTACGCACGCCCATTGCGTTGGCGTCGCGTCCACGCTCGTCGGGATCATTGCAGCAGAAGATCGCCATGTAGCCGCCGCGGCCGCCGGTCTTCTCGATGAAGCGGCCGGCCGTGGTACCGCCCTTGAAGGGTGCCACCACCTCCAACATGATCGTGTCGACCGGGAACAGCGCATTCTCCAGGCCATATTTCGCGACATTGCCGTCGCGGTAGCACACGGCGAGGCCCATGATCTCCGCGATGTCGGAGATCACGGGCGCGAGCTGGGGCGCAACCAGGCAGATCTGCCGCAACCGCATATAGGGCGCCATGGTCATGCGCCCCTGAAGGTCGGCTTGCGCTTCTCGACGAAGGCCTTTGCGGCCTCCTTGTGATCCTCGGTGTCGCCGCAGCGGGTGTGGTGGATCGCCTCGCCGTCGAAGCAATCCTCCAGCGCCAGATGCTCGGCGTTGTTGATGTTGCGCTTGATGAAGCCGAGCGCGATCGAGGGCCCCTGCGCCAGCGACAGTGCCAGCTCGTGGGCCGCGGCGTCGATCTCGGCATCGGGCACGACCTTGGTCACCATGCCGATCGCATGCGCTTCCCTCGCCGTAAGCACCGGCGACATCAGATAGAGCTCGCGCGCCCGCGCGCTGCCGAGCAGCTGGGTGAGAAAATAGGTGCCGCCGTAATCGCCGGAGAAGCCGACCTTGGCGAAGGCCGTGGTGATCTTGCAGGATTCCGAGGCGATGCGTAGGTCGCAGGACAGCGCCATCGACAAGCCGGCGCCGGCTGCGGCGCCGTCGAGCTGCGCCACCACGGGCTTCGGCATCTGGTGCAGGATGCGCGAGACCTCCATGCCGCGGCGCAGATTCGCAAGCTTCTGCTCGAACGGCAGCGGCGCGCGGCCCGCGGCCATCGACTTGACGTCGCCGCCGACGCAGAACGAGCCGCCGGCGCCCTTGAACAGCACCGCGCGCACCTCGGGATCATCAGCCGCACGGCGTGCCGCTTCGACCAGCCCGGCCACCATCTCGGGGTTGAGCGCGTTCTTCCGCTCGGGCCGGTTCATGGTGATGGTGAGCAGCCCGCCTTCGAGCTTTTGCAGGACCATGTCGTTCATGGGACGTCTCCCTTGTTGTTTTGCTCCGTCGTTCCGGGGCTCGCGAACCGAGAACTCTGGTGCGCGATTGCGCACCGTATGTCGCTTCGCGCCCCGGGATGACGTCGTGACTTACGTCACGCCATCACTTCTTCACCAGCGGGCAGCGCGACTGCTCCAGCGACTGGAACGCCTCGCTGCCAGGGACGGTGGCGAGCAGCTTGTAGTCGTCCCAGCGGACCTTCGATTCCGACGGCTTCTTCACCTCGAACAGATACATGTCGTGGATCATGCGGCCGTCGTCGCGGATCTTGCCACCCTTGGCGAAGAAGTCGTTGATCGGCGTCTCCTTCATCACCTTCATGACAGTCGCTGCATCGGTCGTGCCGGCCGCCTTCACCGCCTTCAGATAATGCGTGACGGAGGAGTAGACGCCGGCCTGTGCCGAAGTCGGCGGCCGCTTCACGCGCTCCTGAAAGCGCTTCGAGAATGCGCGCGTGTCGTCGTTGAGGTCCCAGTAGAAGGCTTCCGCCAGCAGCAAGCCCTGCGCGGTCTCCAGACCGATCGAGTCGATGTCGGTGACGAAGGCAAGCAGCGGCGAGACCTTCTGGCCGCCCTTGGTGATGCCGAACTCAGCCGCCTGCTTGATCGCGTTGACGGTGTCGCCGCCGGCATTCGCAAGCCCGATCACCTTGGCCTTGGAAGCCTGCGCCTGGAGCAGGAACGAGGAGAAATCCGACGTGTTGAGCGGATGGCGCACGCTGCCGAGCACCTTGCCACCGGTCTTGGTGACGACGGCGCTGGTGTCCTTCTCCAGATCCTGGCCGAAGGCGTAATCGGCGGTGAGGAAGTACCAGCTGTCGAGGCCAGACTTCACGGCCGCAAGGCCGGTCACATTGGCCTGGCCGTAGGTGTCGAACACGTAGTGGACGGTATAGGGACCGCAGGCCTCGTTGGTGAGACGGATCGAGCCCGGACCGTTGAAGATGATGATCTTGTTGCGCGCTTTCGCGATCTCGCCGGCCGCAAGCGCGGTGGCGGACGCCGCGACGTCGTAGATCATCTCGACGCCCTGATTGTCGAGCATGTCGCGCGCGATGTTGGCGGAGAGATCCGCCTTGTTCTGATGGTCGGCCGCCAGCACCTGGATCTTGCGCCCCAGCACCTCGCCGCCGAAATCCTCAACGGCCATCTTGGCCGCGGTCTCGCTGCCGGGTCCGGTGATGTCGGCATAGAGGCTCGACATGTCGAGGATGCCGCCGATCTTGAGAGGTGGCTTGTCCTGGGCCTGCGCGGCGGCGCTCGCACTGAGGGCAAACGCGGCGGCAAAAATGCCCGACAAAATTGTCTTCATGGAAAACGATCTCCCTTATCGCGCCGTACTCTGATGGCGGCTTGGTTATTGCTCTTGGCCAAAGCTGTTGCCGCAATCATGCCGCATGCGCAAGTGCGCAGCAAGCGCAGGTGCGAAGCGGCCGCATGTTGCGGCGCGCGATTTCCGCAAAGCGGAATGGTTAGAAGGCGCAAGATGTTTCCACGCGACGGCGGAAACATAACAATGGCGATGTGAGGCAATAGCGACGCATCACGCGAACCGCCGTAGGGTGGGGCAAAGGCGCGCTCTTCGCGCCGTGCCCACGGCCCGCGCGATCGGCAAAGACGTGGGCACGCTTCGCTTTGCCCACTCTACGAAGGCCCCTTCGTCGTTGGCATCGTTTGAGTTATGATCCAGGCATAACGCAACCTCTCCGGGTCACGTGGCACAACGGCTTCACCTCATCGTCGGATTCCTTCTCCTCGCGAGTCACACCGCCCTCGCGACGCCGTGCCAATTCGAAGCACAAGGCGAAGGCCGCGTCGCCGCGATCGTCGATGCGCGCAGTGTCCGTCTCGATGACGGCCGTGAGATCCGCCTCACCGGCATCGAGCCCACGGCGACGACGAAGCAGGCGCTGGCCTCGCTGCTCGCGAGCCGCGACGTGACACTCCGGGGCAGCGACGACACGCCCGACCGCTACGGCCGCCAGGGCGCGCTGGTCTTCATCGGCGAAAGCGACACCCCGGTGCAGGCCATGCTGCTCGCCCAGGGCGACGCCATGGTCTCCGCGGAAATCGCGGACAAGGACTGCGCGGCGGCCCTGATGACGTCGGAGGCCGAGGCGCGGCGCCAAAAAAAGGGCAGCTGGGCTGACCCGTCGGCCATAAAAAACGCGGAAAGTCCGGACGATATTTTGGCGGGGATCGGGCGCTTTGTGGTGGTTGAGGGTAAAGTCCTGTCGGTCCGGCAAGCTGGGGCAATGACCTACCTCAACTTCGGACGGAACTGGACACGTGGCTTTGCCGTGACTATTTCAAAGCGCACGCTGCCGGCGTTCGAAGGCGCTGGAATCACCCTTAAGTCATTGGAAAGTAAACGTATTCGAGTCCGGGGCTGGGTCGAGGGAAGTACAGGGCCGCGGATCGATGTGCGTCTCTTGGGACAGGTTGAATTGCTGGGCGCAAACGAGCCTACTGGGGTAAGGCCATAACGGCCGGGCACGGGTTAGACGACGTGAATGGGGTGCTAGAACGGCACGGACTGGGCGATTGCCGCCGCCTGCGGGCTGCGCCGGCCGCGCTTTGCCTTGCGCTGGGCGGACTTCTCGCCGGCTGCGGCGACATGGGCCGGTTCCAGACTGCGGCGACCCCGGCGGCCGTCGCGATGCCGAAGCCGAAGCCGGCCGTCGCGCAGACCCCCGCCACCGAAAAGGAGCACGAGCGCATCCTGGCGAGCTATGGCGGCACCTATGACGACCCCAGGCTCGAATCACTCGTCAGCAAGACCGTCGACCGGCTGGTCGCGGCGTCCGACCGCCCCGACCAGGGCTACAAGGTCACCATCCTCAATTCCGGCGCGGTGAACGCCTTCGCGCTGCCGAACGGCCAGCTCTATGTCACGCGCGGACTTCTCGCGCTCGCCAGCGACACCTCGGAATTGTCCTCCGTGCTCAGCCACGAGATGGCGCACGTGCTGTCCAAGCACGCCGCTATGCGTGAGGACCAGGCGCGCCAGGCCGCGATCGTCACCCGCGTCGTCACCGACATGAGCAACGATCCTGACCTCACCGCGCTGGCGCTGGCCAAGACCAAGCTCACCATGGCGAGCTTTTCGCGCAAGCAGGAGTTCGAGGCCGACGGCATCGGCGTCGGCCTTTCCGCCAAGGCGCATTTCGATCCCTACGGCGCGGCGCGCTTCCTCTCGGCGATGGAACGCAATGCTGAGCTGAAGGCCGGCAAGAGCTCGCTCGACCCGCGCGCGCAGGACTTCACTTCGTCGCATCCGGCGACTCCGGAGCGGGTGCAGAACGCGCAGACCATTGCACGGCAATATACTGCGCCTGAAGGCGCCGAGCGCGACCGCGAGACCTATCTCGCGGCGATCGACAATCTCGTCTACGGCGAAGACCCTAGCGAGGGTTTCGTCCGCGGCCGCCGCTTCCTGCATCCCAAGCTTGGCTTCACCTTCCAGGCGCCGGACAATTTCACGCTCGACAACACCGCCCAGGCCGTGATCGGCGTGCGCGAGGGCGGCGCACAAGCGATGCGTTTCGACGTGGTGCGCGTGCCGGCCGAGCAGTCGCTCGGCGACTACCTCAATTCCGGCTGGATGGAGGGCGTCGAGAAGGCGTCCACCGAAGACATCACCATCAACGGCTTCCCGGCCGCGTCCGCCGCCGCCAAGGGCGACCAGTGGCAGTTCAAGGTCTATGCGCTGCGTTTCGGCAGCGACGTCTATCGCTTCATCTTTGCGGCCCGACAGAAGTCGACCGAGAGCGAACGCAACGCGCGCGAGACCGTCAATTCATTCCGCCGCCTGACGCTGGACGAGATCCAGGCCGCCCGTCCGCTGCGCATCAAGGTCATCACCGTGCAGCCCGGCGACACCGTGGAATCGCTCTCCCACCGCATGGCCGGCGTCGATCATCCCGCCGAGCGTTTTCGCGTGCTGAACGGGCTCGATCGCACCGCGCAGGTGAAGGTGCGCGACCGCGTGAAGATCGTGGCGGATTGACGTGCGCTAAGCGCACGTCATCCCGGGGCGCGCTCGAGCAGCGAACCCGGGATCTCGCTCCACAAATTCCGCCGTCGTCCCGGACAAGCGCGCATAAAGCGCGCGTCGATCCGGGACCCATAGCCACAGGATAGAGTTAGGCGAAGACTCGGAGTTGCCAGCTTGCTCCATAATCCCGACCTGGGGTTATGGGTCCCGGCGTTCGCCGGGACGACAGCTGTGATGTGGCGACCGCTTGAGCCTAGCGCCCCGCGTCCATGTCGCCCGCCTCGCGCTGGCCGCTGAGCCAGAGTGCCAGCAGGGTCCAGAACGCACCGGACAACAGATACGCACCCGAGGCGATGACGCCGAGATTGGTGGCGAGCAGCAAGGCGACCAGCGGCGCGAAGCCGGCACCGAACAGCCAGGCCATGTCCGAGGTCAGCGCGGACGCCGTGTAGCGATACGCCTGCTTGAAGTTCGAGGCGATCGCGCCGGAGGACTGGCCGAACGACAGGCCGAGCAGGATGAAGCCGATCACCATGTAGATGGTCTCGCCGAACGCGCCGGCATCGAGCAGCTGCGGGGCAAAGCCGCTGTAGATCGCGATCGCGATCGCCGATCCCATCAGCAGCGACTTGCGGCCGACGCGGTCGGCGATGACGCCGGACAGCACGATCGCACCGACACCGAACACGGCGGCAACGATCTCGATGATCAGGAAGCGTACCGGGCTTTCGCGGGTGAACAGGAACACCCAGGACAGCGGAAACACCGTGACCATGTGAAACAGCGCAAAGCTCGCCAGCGGCGCGAACGCTCCCAGCATGATGTTCTGGCCTTCGCTCGCGACGGTGTCGGAGATGCGCGCGGGCTGCAATTCGCGGGTCTCGAACAGCGAGGAATATTCCTCCGTCGTCACCATGCGCAGGCGCGCGAACAGCGCCACCACGTTGATGGCAAAGGCGACGAAGAACGGATAGCGCCAGCCCCAGTCGAAGAAATCGTCGGCCGAGAGGTTGCCGGCGAAATAGGCGAACAGCGCGCTCGCCACGATCAGCCCGAGCGGAGCGCCGAGCTGCGGCACCATCGCGTACCAGCCGCGCTTGGATGGCGGCGCGTTCAGCGCCAGCAGCGAAGCCATGCCATCCCAGGCGCCGCCCCAGGCCAGACCCTGCGCGATGCGCGCCAGCGCCAGCAGCCAGATCGCGGCGACGCCGATGTCGTGATAGCCGGGCAGGAACGCCAGCGCGACCGTGGCGGTGCCGAGCAGGAACAGCGCCGAGATCAGCTTGGCGGTCTTGCCGTAGGCACGGTCGACCGTCATGAAAATGACGGTGCCGATCGGCCGGGCCATGAAGGCCAGCGCGAAGATCATGAAAGAATAGAGCGTGCCGGTCAGCTCGCTCGCGAACGGGAACACCAAGCGCGGGAACACGATCACCGAGGCGATCGCGAAGACGAAGAAGTCGAAGAATTCCGAGGTGCGGCCGATGATGACGCCGATGGCGATCTCGCCGGGACTGGCCTGGTCGTGGCCGTGCTCGCCCGTGTGGAGGTCTGCCATTGCGGGGGTCTGTGCCGTCGCCATTCGTGCGCCCTTAACGTCCTGAAAACCAAAGCCGACCGCCCGGCGGGCGCCGGGCAATCTGGCCCTCTCTGACCCAACATTCCGCACTGCAACATTGGACAAATTGTCCAATGTCCGGATTGTTGCGCCGCAGCTACCCCTTTGGCCCCGCAAAAGAAACTCATTCTCAAAGGCTCGGCCCGTGTCTCGTCTCAAGATCCTGGCGCTACTACCTCTGGCTGCTGCGCTAAGCGGCTGCGACTACGTCGTGCTGGCGCCAGCCGGCGATATCGCAGCGCAACAGCGCGACCTCGTCATCATCTCCACCGTCCTGATGCTCCTGATCGTCGTCCCCGTGATGGCGCTGACGGTGCTGTTCGCCTGGCGCTATCGCCAGTCCAACACGGCCGCTCGCTATGAGCCGGAATGGGACCACTCGACCAAGCTCGAGCTGGTGATCTGGTCGGCGCCGCTGCTGATCATCGTCTGCCTGGGCGCGCTGACCTGGATGGGCACGCATCTGCTCGACCCCTATCGCACGCTCGGGCGCATCCATGCCGACCGCGCCATGGACCAGTCCAAGGCCCCGCTCGAGGTCGACGTCGTCGCGCTCGACTGGAAGTGGCTCTTCATCTACCCGGATTACGGCATCGCCACCGTCAACGAGCTCGCAGCACCGGTCGACCGTCCAATCAAATTCCGCATCACCGCGTCCTCGGTGATGAACTCGTTCTACATCCCCGCGCTTGCCGGCCAGATCTACGCGATGCCGGGCATGGAGACGAAGCTCCACGCCGTCGTCAACCACGCCGGCACGTACAAGGGCTTCTCGGCGAACTACAGCGGTGCCGGCTTCTCCGGCATGCACTTCAACTTTCAGGGCCTCGACGACAAGGGCTTTGACGCCTGGATCGCCAGCGCCAAATCCGCCGGCGGCTCGCTCGGCCGCGCCGAATATCTCCAGCTCGAAAAGCCCAGCCAGAACGAGCCGGTGCGCCGCTACGGCACGATCGACTCCGATCTCTACCGCCTGATCCTCAACATGTGCGTCGAGACCGGCAAGATGTGCCAGAGCGAAATGATGGCGATCGACGCCAAAGGCGGCAACGGTCATCAGGGCCTGAATAACACCCTGCCGCTCACTTACGACAAGTACGCCCGCCGCGGCACCCCGCTCGGGCCGGAGCCGAGCTTCGTCGCCGGCACCTGCACGCCCGATGCGCCGCAGGGCAAGACCACGGCGTCCATCACGGCTCCCGTCGACACGGCGCCGCTGCTCGGCGCCGGCCTGAAGCGGCCGAGCTTCGCGCCGCTCAAGTCCTCGTCCTTCTTCCTCGGACTGCGTCCGAAGTCAGACTCCTAAAGAGATCCCCGCATGTCTCCTGATCTTCTCAAGCTCATCTTCGGCCGGCTCGGCTTCGAATCGCTGCCGCTGCACGAGCCGATCGTCGTCGGCACCTTCGCGGTGGTCGCGCTCGGCGGCGCCGCGCTGCTCGGCGGCCTCACCTATTTCCGCCTCTGGGGCTATCTGTGGCGCGAATGGTTCACCACCGTGGACCACAAGCGCATCGGCATCATGTACATGATCCTCGGCATCGTGATGCTGCTGCGCGGCTTTGCCGACGCGCTGATGATGCGCGGCCAGCAGATGCTGGCCTTTGGCGGCTCCGAAGGCTATCTCAACGCCCATCACTACGACCAGGTCTTCACCGCCCACGGCGTGATCATGATCTTCTTCGTGGCGATGCCGCTGGTCACGGGCCTGATGAACTACGTCGTGCCGCTCCAGATCGGCGCGCGCGACGTGTCGTTCCCTTTCCTGAACAATTTCAGCTTCTGGATGACGGTCGGCGGCGCAGTGCTGGTGATGGCTTCGCTGTTCATCGGCGAATTCGCCCGCACCGGCTGGCTGGCTTATCCGCCGCTGTCGAACATCGGCTATAGTCCCGATGTCGGCGTCGACTATTACATCTGGGCGCTGCAGGTCGCCGGCGTCGGCACGACCTTGTCAGGCATCAACCTGATCTGCACCATCGTCAAGCTGCGGTGTCCCGGCATGACCATGATGAAGATGCCGGTCTTCACCTGGACTTCGCTCTGCACCAACGTCCTGATCGTCGCCTCCTTCCCGGTTCTGACAGTGGTGCTCGCGCTGCTCTCGCTCGACCGCTACGTCGGCACCAACTTCTTCACGAACGACTTCGGCGGCAGCCCGATGATGTACGTGAATCTGATCTGGATCTGGGGTCATCCCGAAGTCTACATCCTGGTTCTCCCGGCGTTCGGCATCTTCTCGGAAGTGACCTCGACCTTCTCCGGCAAGCGGCTGTTCGGCTACACTTCGATGGTCTACGCCACGGTCGTCATCACCATCCTGTCGTACCTGGTCTGGCTGCATCACTTCTTCACGATGGGCTCGGGCGCCAGCGTCAACTCGTTCTTCGGCATCACCACGATGATCATCTCGATCCCGACGGGCGCGAAGATGTTCAACTGGCTATTCACGATGTATCGCGGCCGTATCCGCTACGAGCTGCCGATGATGTGGACGATCGCCTTCATGCTGACCTTCGTGATCGGCGGCATGACGGGCGTGCTGCTGGCGGTGCCGCCGGCCGACTTCGTCCTGCACAACAGCCTGTTCCTGATCGCGCACTTCCACAACGTGATCATCGGCGGCGTGGTGTTCGGCGCCTTCGCGGGCATCTCCTACTGGTTCCCGAAAGCGTTCGGCTTCAAGCTCGATCCGTTCTGGGGCAAGATGTCGTTCTGGTTCTGGGTCACCGGCTTCTACCTCGCCTTCATGCCGCTCTACGTGCTCGGCCTGATGGGCGTGACCCGTCGCCTGCGCGTGTTCGACGATCCGTCCTTGCAGATCTGGTTCGTCATCGCCGCGATCGGGGCCTTCCTCGTCCTCCTCGGCATCCTCTGCATGCTGATGCAGTTCGCGGTCAGCTTCCTCAGGCGCGAGCAGCTCAAGGACGTCACCGGCGATCCCTGGGACGCGCGCACGCTGGAATGGGCGACCTCCTCGCCGCCGCCGGACTACAACTTCGCCTTCACCCCCGTCGTTCACGACAATGACGCGTGGTGGGACATGAAGAAGCGCGGCTACCAGCGTCCGCTCACCGGGTTCAGGCCAATCCACATGCCCAGCAGCACCGGCACCGGCATCATCCTCGCCGGCCTCGCCACCGCAATGGGTTTTGGTTTGATCTGGTACATCTGGTGGCTGGCCGCCGCGAGCTTCGCCGCGATGCTGGTCGTCGGCATCGGTCACACCTTCAACTATCACCGCGACTTCGACATTCCGGCTGAAGACGTCATCCGGACCGAGGACGCGCGCACCAAACTGCTCGCCGGAGCCAAGTAAATGACTGTCGCTGTCCATCCCTCGCAGACCGGCGAGCCGGTCTTCTACCTCGCCGACGAGCATCCGCATCCGGAAGGCTGGAGCACCTCGCTCGGCTTCTGGATCTATCTGATGAGCGACTGTCTCATCTTCGCGATCCTGTTCGCCACCTTCGGCGTGCTCGGCGGCAATTACGCCGCAGGTCCCGCGCCGAAGGACCTGTTCGACCTGAACCTGGTCGCGGTGAACACGTCGATGCTGCTGCTGTCGTCGATCACGTATGGTTTTGCCATGCTGACGATGCAGCAGAACAAGATCGCACAGACGCAAGTCTGGCTGGCGATCACCGGCCTGTTCGGCCTCGCCTTCATCGGCATCGAGCTCACCGAGTTCGCTCACATGATCCATGAAGGCGCCACGCCCCAGCGCAGCGCCTTCCTGTCGGCGTTCTTCACCCTGGTCGGCACCCACGGCCTGCACGTTTCCTGCGGCCTGATCTGGCTGGTGACGCTGATGGTGCAGGTCCAGAAGTTCGGCCTGATCGAAGCCAACCGTCGCCGTCTGATGTGCCTGTCGATGTTCTGGCACTTCCTCGACGTGGTCTGGATCGGCGTCTTCACCTTCGTCTATCTCCTGGGAGTTCTGCGATGAACACCGATACCCATGCCGCGCACGCGGACGATCATCACCACGAAGGCGGCCACGCCCACGGCTCGTTCTCGACCTATATGCTCGGTTTCGTGCTCTCGGTCGTGCTGACCGCGATCCCGTTCTGGCTGGTGATGAGCGGCGCACTGCCGAGCAAGCAGACCACCGCGCTCGTGATCATGGCCTTCGCGGTCGTGCAGATCGTCGTGCACATGATCTACTTCCTGCACATGAACACGACGTCCGAGAACGGCTGGAGCATGATGGCGCTGATCTTCACCATCGTCATGGTGGTGATCGCGCTGTCGGGTTCGCTGTGGGTGATGAGCCATCTCAACAGCAACATGATGCCGATGCATCAGATGAGCGGAATGAAGTGACCGAGTTAGGGACCGTGACAAGCAAGGCGGGCGGGGTGCGCAGCGAGGCTGCGCGGTCCCCGTCCTTGTGGCTCACGGCCATCTCGCTGACGGCCTTTGTTCTTCTGATCGCACTCGGCGTCTGGCAGATCGAGCGCCGCGCCTGGAAGCTGGCGCTGATCGACCGCGTCGAGCAGCGCGTCCATGCCCCGGCCCAGCCGATCCCCTCGCCCGATTCATGGCCCGCCGTCTCCGCCGCAAACGACGAATACAGGCATGTCAGCCTCACCGGCCGCTTCCTGCATGACCGCGAGACGCTGGTCCAGGCGGTCACCGAAGAAGGCCCGGGCTATTGGGTGCTGACACCGCTCCAGCGCGATGACGGCACACAGGTCCTGGTCAACCGCGGCTTCGTGCCGTCCGAGCGGCGCGACGCATCGACGCGCCGGGACGGCAATCCGGACGGCCAGGTCGAGATCACCGGGCTACTCCGCATCACAGAGCCGAAAGGCGGATTCCTCCGGAACAACGTGCCCCAGCACAACCGCTGGTATTCGCGCGATGTCGCCGCGATTGCGACGGCCCGTGGTCTGCACGATGTCGCACCGTTCTTCGTCGATGCCGATGCCGGATCACAATCCGGCAGCGGGCCGATCGGCGGATTGACCGTGGTCAGCTTTCCCAATAACCACCTGATCTACGCGCTGACGTGGTTCGCCCTGGCTTTCATGCTGGCGGGTAAACTCTTCGTCACATTCGGCGGCGGGCTGTTCCGCCGCAAACGCTTCGTCCATGAACCGGCTGGCGGCTCCGATGCCGTCGCCCGCAGGACGGGATCAGATGCTGGAACGATCGTCGAGCCGACCTGACGACGGGAAGACGCTTTCCCAGACACTTGCGCATGGCGGGCTGGCCGTCACGCTGCAATCGCAGGCCGACGCGCGCAGCGAGCTGATCGGCACGACACCGACCGACGACGAGACCAACCGCAAGAACATGGCGCTGCTGATCCAGCTGCGCTGGACCGCGGTGGTCGGCCAGATCGTCACGATCGGCGGCGTGCATTTTGGGCTCGGCATTCCCCTGCCGCTGGAGCGGATGGGCGCGGTGATCGGCGCGCTGGTGCTGCTCAACGTCTCCAGCCTGGTCTGGGTGCGCCATCGCGCCGCGATCACCAACAACGAGCTGCTGGTCGCCTTGATGCTGGACGTCGCCGCGCTGACCGCGCAGCTCTACCTCTCTGGCGGCGCCACCAATCCCTTCACCTCGCTGTTCCTGCTCCAGGTGACGCTCGGCGCGGTGCTGCTCGATGCCCGCTCGACCTGGTCGCTGGTCGCGCTGACCTGCGCGAGTTTTGTCTGGCTGACGCTGGCATACCGCCCGCTGGATCTGCCGCCCAACCCGCTGAGCGAGACCTACACGCTCACGGTCGCCGGCATGCTGCTGGGCTTCGTGCTCAACGCGGTGCTGCTGGTCGTGTTCGTCACCCGCATCAACAGGAATTTGCGCGAGCGCGACGCGAATCTGGCCGCGCTGCGTCAGCATGCCGCCGAGCAGGATCACATCGTCCGCATGGGCCTGCTCGCCTCCGGCGCGGCCCATGAGCTCGGCACGCCGCTCGCCTCGCTCTCGGTGATCCTCAGCGATTGGCGCCGTATGCCCGATCTTGCCGCCGATCAGGAGCTCGCCGAGGACCTCGCCGAGATGGAGACCTCGCTGCAACGCTGCAAGTCGATCGTGACGGGCATCCTGGTCTCGGCAGGCGAAGCACGCGGCGAAGGCTCATCGCCGACGACGGTGACGGCCTTCGTGACCGCCCTGGTCGACGAGTGGCGCGATGCGCGCTCGGCGCGGACGCTCTACTTCGTCAATACGTTCGGCGCGGACGTCGCCATCGTCTCCGACATCGCGTTGAAGCAGGTCATCTTCAACGTGCTCGACAACGCCTACGAGGTCTCGCGGGAATGGGTCGAGCTCGTCGCCGAGCGCGAGGGCGACAACCTCGTGCTGTCGATCAGCGATCGCGGCCCGGGCTTTGCGCCGGAGATGCTGGCGCAGCTTGGAAAGCCCTATCACTCGAGCAAGGGCCGCGCCGGCGGCGGGCTCGGGCTGTTCCTGGTGGTGAACGTCGTGCGCAAGCTCGGAGGCAGCGTGACCGCCGAGAACCACAGGAAGCGCGGCGCCACCGTCCGCCTCACGCTGCCGCTCGCAACGCTGGCGATCGGAGGGAATTTTGACGCCTGACCGTTCGCTCATCGTCGTCGAGGACGATGCCGGCTTTGCGCGCACGCTGAAGCGCTCGTTCGAGCGCCGCGGCTATGATGTCGTGCTCGCCGCTTCGATCGAGGACGTGCGGAACGTGCTGGAGGAGCGTTCCTTCGGCCACGCCGTCGTCGACCTCAAGCTTGGCGGCGCCTCGGGCCTTGCCTGCGTCGAGCTGCTGCACACGCATGACCCCGATATGCTGATCGTGGTGCTCACAGGCTTTGCCAGCATCTCGACCGCCGTCGAGGCGATCAAGCTGGGCGCCTGCCACTATCTCGCAAAGCCCTCGAACACGGATGATATCGAAGCCGCCTTCAACAAGGCCGAAGGCAACGCCGAGGTCGCGCTCGATGCACGGCCGACCTCGATCAAGACGCTGGAATGGGAGCGCATCCACCAGACCCTGATCGAGACCGATTTCAACATCTCGGAGGCGGCACGAAGGCTCGGCATGCACCGGCGCACGCTGGCAAGGAAGCTCGAGAAGCGGCCGGTGAAGTGACCCGCCACGCGTCGTTTGACGAAGACTCTCTCCTCTCGTCGTCCCGGCGAACGCCGGGACCCCTACCGCGGAATCTATCGTTGCGATCGGTAGGCGTACCGAACGACTAGTCTTCGTCAAACTTCTCCCTGGGGGTATGGGTCTCGGCGTTCGCCGGGACGACACCGAGTTTGTCCAGAGAGCTCTTGCACAAAGCTTCCGTCATCGTCTTGGAAAACATTCCCCAAACAAAAAGCCCGGCGCGAGGCCGGGCTTTTGATTGCTTGCGCAGAACGAAGCTGCTTACGCGGCCTCGTCGGCGACGGTGGTGTCGTCGCCATCGGTGTCGTCGGCATCGCCCTCGGCATCCGTATCGCCCTCGCCGTCGGCGGCTTCCGCCTTGGCGTTGGTGCGGCGCGGGCTCTTGGCGAGCTGGGCTTCGATCTCCTTGACCGCTTCGGTCTCGGTCGAGTGCTGCACCACCGCGATCTCGCGGGAGAGGCGATCGAGCGCCGCTTCATAGAGCTGGCGTTCGCTGTAGGACTGCTCCGGCTGCGACTCCGAGCGATAGAGGTCGCGCACGACTTCCGCGATCGCGACGATGTCGCCCGAATTGATCTTCGCTTCGTATTCCTGGGCGCGGCGCGACCACATGGTGCGCTTGACGCGGGCGCGGCCCTTGAGCGTCTCCAGCGCCTTCTTCACCAGCGCGGGCTCGGACAGCTTGCGCATGCCGACATTGGCGACCTTGGCGGTCGGCACGCGCAGCGTCATCTTGTCCTTGATGAAGTTGATGACGAACAGCTCGAGCTTCGCGCCGGCGATCTCCTGCTCCTCGATGGCCAGGATCTGGCCGACGCCGTGAGCGGGATAGACGACGAATTCATTGGCCTTGAAGCCCTGACGCTGGGTCACGACCTTCTTTTCCTCGACCTTCGGCGCAGCGGCCGCCGGCTTCACAGCGGGCTTGGCGGCAGCGACGGGAGCCTTGGCAGGAGCAGCAACGGGAGCCTTCGACGCGGCGGGCTTGGCAGCGGGAGCCTTGGCGGCAACGGGCTTGACAGCAGGCTTGGCAACGGTCGCTTTCGCGGCCGGTTTGGCAGTCTTGTTAGGCATTGCGCTTCTTTTGTTCTTCGAGGACTTTGCAGCCGGCGCCTTCGTCGCGGTCCGACCTTTGGATGCGCTACGGCTGGCCGCGGCGACTTTTTTGGCCTCCTTATGGGAAGCCCTCGCTGAAGTACTCTTTTTACGCGTTTTCTGTGACACAGCCTGCGCGCGGAAACTGCCACGCCCCTGTTCGACATTTGGTTTCACGGGAACCCAGCGGGGCCAACGGGGCTGACAGGGTTCGGCTTAATGTGCCCAATATAGCACATTTCCCGCAAAAATCAATGATTTAGGGGTCTTGAGGGCTGGTTTTCGGCGGAAGCGCCGCTATTAGGGTTAAGTTTGAGCCCGATTCAGTCGCCGGAGCCGGGGTTCGGAGAAAAATATTTCTCGAACTTGCCTTCCATGCCGTCGAATTCCTTGGCGTCGGCAGGTGATTCTTTCTTCTGGGTGATGTTCGGCCAGCTCTTAGCGTAGTCGGCGTTGACCGAAAGCCACTTTTCCAGGCCCGGTTCCGTATCCGGCTTGATGGCGTCGGCGGGGCATTCCGGCTCGCACACGCCGCAATCGATACACTCGTCCGGGTGGATGACGAGCATGTTGTCACCCTCGTAGAAGCAGTCGACCGGGCAGACCTCGACGCAGTCGGTGTACTTGCACTTGATGCAGTTTTCAGTGACGACGTAAGTCATCCAACGCTCCGAAAAGCTCTTTTAAAAGTCGCGGCTTGCGTAGCGCGGATGGCCCTGCGCTGCAAGGTCGGGAAGGGCCGATCATGACGGCTTTGTGTGTTTGATCGACCAAGAACTGAATTCGAAACGCAATTAATTGCGTTTCGCTTCGCTTAGCTCCTCAAAGAGCACCCGCGCCGCGGCAGCATCGCCACGGCGCTCGCTGAAGCCGGTAACCTTCAACACCCGCACGGTGCGATCGAGCGCGACGGTGATGACGTCGCCGAGCTTGATCGCATGCCCAGGCGACTTTTCGCGCTCACCATTGACGCGAACGTGGCCCGACCCGACGAGCTCGGCCGCGGAGGTGCGCGCCTTCACCACCCGCGCGTGCCACAGCCATTTGTCGAGGCGCTGCCGCTCGGTCGTGGGATTACTCCTTGCGCCCCGAGAGCTGCTCTTTCAGCGCGGCGAGCTTGGCGAAGGGCGAGTTCGGATCGGCCGGGCGATCGCGCTCGCGCGGGTTTGCGCTCGAGGCGTAGGGACGCAGCGACGGTCCGCCCTGGCGGTCGCGGCCCTTGTCGCGGTCGCGGCCGCGGTTGTCACGGCCCTTGTCGCGATCTCCGCCGAACTTGCCCTTGTCGCGATCGCGCCCCTTGTTGTCGCGATCCTTGCCCTCGAAGCGGCGGTTCCTGTCGTCGCGCCCCTCGGGACGCGGCGCGCCTTCGCCACCTTCGCGCGGCTTGCGGAAGTCTCTGCCACCATCCCTGCGATGGCCGCCGTGACGCTGGCCCGGCTTCGCGCCCTCGGCTGCTTCGCCGGGCGCGGCGCTCGCTGCACCAGCTTCAGCGCCGGCCTGCGGACGCTGATGGTGGTGACGCTGGTGGCGATGGCGCTCGTGGCGCGGCTTGCGGTCCTCGTGACGGCCGCCGGGACGCCAGACCTCGATCAGTTCGGGCTCGGCGGGCGTCGCCGCAGCTTCAGGCGCGGCGGCGTCGGGTGACGCGGCGGCCTCGGTTGCGGCCGTCTCGGCCGCAGCGGCTTCGAGGCCGGCAGCCTCGGTGGGCGCAGCGGGCTCTTCCGCCGGCGGCGCAATGCCGGGGGCGTCTTCGGGCGTGACGGGGGCCTCGGGGGAGGCTTCCAGCGCAGGCTCGGCCTCCTGAGCCGGCTCGTCCTGCAGCTCCATGCCGGGCGCATCTTCGACGGTGACCGGCTCGGCGACCGCTTCGGTGGAAGCCTCCGCCGGCAGGCCGGCAACGGCCTCCGCCGCGGTCTCGGTCGAGGTCTCTGTCGCGGATTCGGCGCTGCCTTCAGCCGGCGGCGTCTCGGCCGCGACCGTTTCCACCACCGCCGGCTTTGCCGGCAGCGGCGGGCGCTTCTCCATGCGATAGCCGAGCGCGCGCAGCACCGAGGCAAAATCCTCGCCGGCAGATCCCGTGAGCGAGGTCATCGCCTGCGTCACCACGAAGCCACGGCCGTCGAAGGCGCCGGCCGGCTTTTCGCCGGACGCGTTCTCGCGCCAGGCCAGCGCCGGGCGGATCAGATCGGCAAGGCGCTCCAGGATGTCGACGCGCACGGCGCGCTCGCCGGCCTGCTTGTAGCCGAGCACGCGATAGGCATCGCGCGGCAGGGCCTTGTCGACCGGGAATGAGGTGCGGCCGGAAGATGCCAGATGCTGCGCGCCCGAGAGCGAGGACAGATCGACATTGTCCTGCTTCAGCGCCCAAAGCAGCGCTGCGAGCGCACGCGCGGCGGGCTTCAAAAGGCCGGGGAAATAGATGTGATAGGCGCCGAAACGGACGCCGTATTTGCGCAACACCGCGCGCGAGGGCTGGTCGAGATCCTTCAGCTCGTTGGCGATCTTGGGCCGCTCGAGCACGCCGAGCGCCTCGACGAGCTGATAGGCGATGCCGCGGGCGATGCCGGTGACGTCCTCGGCCTTGGAGAGCTCGAACATCGGTCCGAGCAGCTTCTCGACATGGGTCTTGAGCCAGAGCTCGAGCCGGGCCTGCACCTTCTCGCGGGGGCCGCCGGTCAGGCGCTCGTCGGAGATGATGCGGATGCGCGGATGCAGCGCGTCCTCTGCGGCAGACAGCCGCGCCACGGCGTCGCCGGTCCAGCGGATGATGCCTTCGGAGGTCAGCACGAACTGATCGTCCGGCGCATTGCCGAGCTTTTCGGCGCGCGTGTTGATCTCGCCGGCGAGCACTGCTTGCGCTGCAGCCTGCAAGGCTTTCGCATCGGAGCCAGCTTCCGCCGCATCCGGTGCAAAGGTGAAGCCATCGAGGCGGCCGATGACATGGCCTTCGACGATGACTTCGCCGGTCTTGCCGATTTCAGTATTCAAGCTCGTGTTCTCCCGCAGGCGGCGCATCAATACACTGGTCCGGCGATCAACGAAACGCTCAGTCAAGCGTTCATGGAGCGCATCCGATAATTTATTTTCGACCTCGCGGGCGATCCCCTGCCAGCGTTCGGGGTCTTTCAGCCAGTCCGGGCGGTTGGCGACGAAGGTCCAGGTGCGAATCTGCGCGATCCGGGCCGACAGCGTGTCGATGTCGCCATCGACGCGGTCGGCCTGAGTGATCTGGGCCTCGAACCAGGCGTCGGGGATGCAGCCCTTCCGCATCAGGAAGCCGTACAGCGTGGTCACCAGCTCGGCATGGGCGGCTGGCGACAATTTCCGGTAATCGGGGACCTGGCAGGCCTCCCACAGCCGCTCCACCGCCGCCTTGCCATGCGCGATATCGCGCACCTCGACGTCGCGGGCGGCATGGTCGAGCACGCGCATGTCCTCGGCGACGGGGGCGCGCGTCAGCGCCTCGTGGCCGGGGGCGAGGTTCAGGGACACCTGGAGCGCGCCGAGCGAGGAGAAATCCAGCCGGGCGTTGCGCCATTGCAGCATCTTCACGGGATCGAAGGTGTGGTTCTGCAGCGCGTTGACGAGCTCGGGCTCGAACGGCGCGCAGCGGCCGGTGGTGCCGAAAGTGCCGTTGCGCGTGGCGCGGCCGGCACGGCCGGCGATCTGCGCGAATTCGGCCGGCGTCAGCCGGCGGAATTGGTAGCCGTCGAACTTGCGGTCGGAGGCGAACGCGACGTGGTCGACGTCGAGATTGAGGCCCATGCCGACGGCATCGGTGGCAACGAGATAATCGACATCGCCGTTCTGGAACATCGCCACCTGCGCATTGCGCGTGCGGGGCGAGAGCGAGCCCAGCACCACGGCGGCGCCGCCATGCTGGCGGCGGATCAGCTCGGCGATGGCGTAGACCTCATCGGCCGAGAACGCGACGATGGCAGTGCGGCGCGGCTGGCGCGTGATCTTGCGGTCGCCGGCGAATTCCAGCTGCGACAGGCGCGGCCGCGTGATCATGGACACGCCAGGCAAGAGCCGCTCGATGATCGGGCGCATGGTCGCCGCCCCCAACAGCAGCGTCTCGTCGCGGCCGCGACGGTTGAGGATGCGGTCGGTGAAGACGTGGCCGCGTTCGAGATCGCTGGCGATCTGGACCTCGTCGACGGCGAGGAAGGAGAGGTCGAGGTCGCGCGGCATCGCCTCGACGGTCGACACCCAATAGCGCGGGTTTCTCGGCTTGATCTTCTCTTCGCCGGTGACGAGCGCGACCGCCTCGGCTCCGACCCGGCCAGCGATCTTGTTGTAGACCTCGCGCGCGAGCAGGCGCAGCGGCAGCCCGATCATCCCGGAAGGGTGCGCCAGCATCCGCTCGATGGCGAGATGGGTCTTGCCGGTGTTGGTCGGCCCGAGCACCGCAGTGACGCCGGCGCCAGGCACGCGATCGGACGGCGCGCGCTCGGAGGCGAAGGGGGAGGAGGAAAAGGGCATCTGGGGGATTAGGTAGTGGCGATTTGGGCGAATGTCAGTGCTGTCTGGGGCGGGGGCGGGGCTGATCAACCCGTCATCCTGAGGCGCTCCCCATGCGGCGCATCGCGCCGCATGGGGAGCCTCGAAGGATGAACGGCCCGGGTGCCAACCCAGCAAATGTCCGCGGCGCCAGCCGGGCCCGTCGCCCTTCGAGGGCCGCTGAAGAAGCGGCCACCTCAGGGTGACGGGATGTAGCAGCGGAGAATCCGGCGCCTCCCCAAACCTCGCGCAACTGTCTCACTTTGCGACGCTTTTCCCGTTGGTCTTAAGCTTCGGAACGACTCTAGAACGAATCGCGGCCGAATCGCTGACTCCCCCTGGAGTCATGTTCCGTTCACGCAACATGTCGCGGGAGTCTTATTGGCTACAACTAGATGGAGTTTTCGGCTGCCGTACAAGTGACGTTTCGATGGCGCAAAGCCTTAAGTTGGGGACGGCGCGGAGTCGAATCAGAATCGGGGAGGAGTCAAATGGATTCCCGGATCGAGGCCCCCGAACTCATTTTCGCGAAAACAACCCCATGCACAGTAGGTAAGTGATTGAAATTGCTGGATCTCCCTTACCCTCCCCTGGAGGGGGAGGGTCGATCGCGCGCAGCGCGAGCGGGGTGGGGTGATCTCTCCGCACGAAGACTGCCGGTGCGGAGAGATCACCCCACCCCGCTGCGCATTGCGCTTCGCTTCATGCTCAGCGACCCTCCCCCTCCAGGGGAGGGTAAACGGGACCACCGCAGCGCTTACTGCGTCTTCGCCACCCTTGGCGGCTGGGCCGTGCTGATGAAGCTGGTGGCTTCCAGCATGGCCGGACCCAGGGGCGTCGGCACTTTCAGCCAGAACGGGACCAGGACGCGCGTGCCGGCGACGGGGGCAAAGGCGATCTCGATGTTGCGCTGGGCGGCGAGGTATTTGATCACGGGGCGGTCGGGGATGTAGCCCGCGACAGGCACGAAATAGAGCGAACAGACCACCACCGGGCCGTGATAGCCCTTCTCCGCCTTCACATTCTCCATGCGCTTGAAATCGAGCTTCAGATCGTAGCGCATGCGGCCATCGAACACGGGCGCCGAGTTGTGGCAGGCGTCCGGCGAGACCGGATCGCCATTGCCGGGCACGCGCAACAGCGAGGCCGTCATGGGGTCCCAGACGCCGCGGCGGTGCGCGTCGGTGACGACGATACGGTCAGGATCGACCGGCGGCTCCGGCAGAATGGCAAAATCCTTCACATTGCCCTTGTCGAGCGTGATGCGGATCTCTTCGGTCTTCTTCGAGGTGGTGGTGGAGGCCTGGTAGCCGGTCGCCACCAGCGCGCCGTTGACGATGCGCCCTTGGCTGGCGCCGGTGCCGGACCCGCCCGTGAACGACTTCAGCAGCCCCGAGGTGCCGCCCGCGGCCGCCGCCGAGAACACATCGTCCTGGATGTCGATGTTCCATGCGCCCTTGCCGACGGGAATGCCGGCCAGCGAGGCCTCATACTGCGCCTCGAGCTTGCCCTGCGCCGCCGCCGGCACCACGCCCCAGGCCACCACCAGGCCGCAAAGCGCCGCCAGCCAGCCGGCAAAGCGCGGGCCGACTGAGCGCTGTTCTGGCGCAAAAGGGGACGTTGTGAGCACGAAACAATCCAATCGGGGCGCGACGGTTGTTACTTAAGCCAAAAACCGCGGCAAACAATGTGTCCGGGCGTCACGAGCCGGGAACTCCACCGGAGTTTTCGGTCGCGAATACGCCCTTTATGTGATGGTAAGGCGCGACAAACATTGCCGTTTTGGTGATCGGGGGGTAGCCGCGGGCGGGTAACCTCTCCCGCTTGCGGGAGAGCACAGGCCGCCTTCGGCGGCCGTCCTCTTGAGAACGCCGAGGCGGAGCCTCGGCTATGGCGAAGCGCGGGTGAGGGCTCTTCTGGGGGGCACTAGCTAGTGTCCCCCAGAAGAAAGAGCCCTCACCCCAACCCTCTCCCGCAGGCGGGAGAGCACCACCCGGGCGGCCCCAAAAGACCGCCCAAAACCTTGACTACCCGCCCCTTCCCCCCTATACGTCCGCCCGCTCCCTGCAAGGACAAAAGAATTAGCCCCCGTGGCGCCCAGAATGGCGGCCGCAATCGTTGGGGGATCGAACTCAAGGATTTATGCCATGTCTCGCCGCTGCGAACTGACGGCCAAAGGCCCCCTCGTCGGCCACAAGGTCAGCCACTCCAACATCAAGACCAAGCGCCGCTTCCTGCCGAACCTGGTCAACGTGACCTTCATCAGCGAAGCCCTGGAGCGCAACGTGCGCCTGCGCGTCTCGACCAACGCGGTCAAGAGCGTCGACCACAATGGCGGCTTAGATGCCTTCCTGCTCAAGGCCAAGGCCGACCTGCTGTCGCCGCGCGCCCTCGAGCTGAAGCGCGCCATCCAGAAGAAGGTCGGCCCGACGGCCGCACCGGCCAAGAAGGCCAGCTAAGTTTTTCGGAAATTGGGCGGGGGCTAAGTTGCGTCGCGTGGCGTAGGCTTAGCCAGTAGCGTTCTGCGTTTGCGGCCGGATCGAAAGATCCGGCCGTTTTTGTTTTTGCGTCGGTAGATTGGTAGCGAACCTTGAGCACCCTTAGCACAAGGGAGTATACGAGACAGTGCAGCTCATAGTTGCAGGTCAACAATGAATCTGTTTGGGTCGGTTAGAGGGATAACCGATGCATATTGATTCAGTTGAAATCGCCAATTTTCGGAAGCTTCGTTCGACCCGGGTTAGCTTTTCGCGAGACAAGACAGTTTTCGTAGGCGCGAACAATAGCGGCAAAACTTCCGCCATGGTCGCGCTACGATATTTCCTAGTAGCTCACGAACGAACTAGCTTCACCCTAAACGACTTCACCGTCTCCCACTGGCCGTCCATTGTGACAATGGGCACGAGTTGGGAGAAAGCCGCCGCAGCCGACGAGATACTCCCTGAACCCAACTGGAAGGATTTTCTTCCAACACTCGACGTTTGGCTCCACGTTGAGGGGGACGAAGTCCACTATGTCCAAAAGATCTTGCCCACATTGGACTGGGAGGGCGGTCAACTCGGCGTGCGGCTTCGTTTTGAACCTAAGGATACGATAGAACTGCAGCGCGAGTATCTTTCCGCTCGTGCAGACGCGGAGAAAGCCAAGAGGGGTGAAGCAATCAGCGACTCGGGTAAGGCGAGCGAGAACATTGTCGTATCACTTTGGCCGGATGACCTTGTTGATTTTGTCCGTCGCCGCGTTGGGCGACTATTCGTCATCAGAGCATACGTTCTCGATCCCACGAAACGGCAGGAGCCGGAACATGGTACGGCGAAACCACAAGTTCTGCCAGCCGACGCCATTGCGCTAGAGGAAGACCCTTTTAGGGGCCTAATCAGAATTAGCGAGATCAGCGCGCAACGCGGCTTCGGACAAGAAGCTGAAGTCGTATTTGAGGAAGACGGCACCAACGCTGTTACCAGCACCGCCAATGCACGGAAACTCTCCGAGCAACTCCGGGGGTACTACAGCCGTCACTTGGACCCGTACGACAATCCGGACGCAAAAGATATAAAAGCGCTGCAAGCGATTGAACAAGCGCAAAAAGCCTTCGATATTCGGCTCAACGAGGGCTTTGAAGCGGCGCTAAAGGAATTGGAGGAGCTTGGATATCCAGGCGTCAGAGATCCCAAGCTCGAAATTTCAACAAGGCTGCGTCCTGTTGAAGGACTCAACCACGAAGCTGCTGTACGTTACGTTATCCAAATGACCGACGGCACCGAGAACACTCGGTTGCATCTGCCGGAAGACTCGAACGGCCTTGGATACCAGAATCTAATTTCGATGGTATTCCGGCTTATGAGTTATCGCGATGCATGGATGCTAGTTGGCAAAGCTGAAACAAGAGCCGTCGGAAGTAAGGCATTCAGGCCACCCCTGCATCTTGTGCTCGTAGAGGAACCAGAAGCCCATCTCCACACCCAGGTTCAGCAAGTCTTCATCAGGCAGGCATACAACATCCTGCGCAAGCACCGCGATTTGGGGGACAGCAAGACCTTTACCACGCAACTAGTCGTCAGCACACACTCAAGTCATATTGCGCATGAGTGCGACTTCGCTTCATTGCGGTACTTCAGACGACTTGCCGGCGCGAAGATGGAAATTCCGAGCTCCTGCGTTGTTGATGTCTCTACCGCGTTTGGATCGAACGAAGAAACTCGTCGATTCGTCACTCGCTACCTCAAGGTGACACACTGCGATTTGTTCTTTGCGGATGCGGCTGTATTGATCGAAGGCCCAGCTGAACGAATTCTCACTCCTCATTTTGTGAGAGAGCACGCTCAATTCAAAGATTTGCGGGAATGCTACGTTACGTGGCTCGAGATTGGCGGCAGTCACGCGCATCGATTGCGCGGCCTCATTGAATGCCTCGCACTGCCCACCTTGATCATTACCGATCTCGACGCGGTAGGCGAGGCTAACAAATCCGCGCCCCCGAAGAGAGGCGCCAGCCAGACGTCGCGCAACCAAACGCTGAGCACATGGTGCCCAAAACGAACCTCCTTGGACGAGCTCCTTGACGTGCCGGAGCAAGACAAGGCTCTCAAATATGAAGCACAGCGATTCTCCATTCGCGTAGCATATCAATCGCCAGTCAAGATTGACTTCCGTGGCAGCACCATCGAAGCGCTCGCCAACACCTTCGAAGACGCTATATTGTTTGAGAATATCAGCCTCTTCCTTGAACAAGAAGGGACGGGTCTTGTTGCAAAGTTCAAGTCAGCAATAGAAGCCAGCGCTACAGTGGAAGAACTGAGTGGAAAGCTCGCCGAAAGCCTGAAAACCGGCAGCAAAGCTGAACTTGCTCTTGATCTGCTTGAGTTCAAGGACGCTAGCAAACTTAAGCCCCCAACCTATATGCTTGAGGGCCTACTCTGGCTTTCCGATCAGGTGCGCGAGCGACAGAAAGAATTGGGTCTCGCGGTATCGCTATATACTGCAACCCCGACGATGGCCGCTTGATGTCCGAAGCAACAGCCACCAACTCTAACGTCGCCCTCGATCAACATATCGATGAGGAAATCTCAGCCTGTTTAGACTTAGAGTATCCAAAGAGTTTCTTTCTATACGCAGGCGCGGGCTCCGGCAAAACGAGCTCTCTTATCCGAGCCCTCGAATTCATCAAACAGAAAAATCTTCCGAGGCTCCGCCTCAGGGGACAACAAGTTGCAGTGGTCACATACACTAACGCAGCCTGCGACGAGATCCTTCGGCGATTGAAATTCGATCCGACCTTTCACGTCTCAACGATCCATAGCTTCGCCTGGAAGCTAATTTCTGGATTCAATAAAGACATTCGCGACTGGCTTCACAGAAGACTAGAGAGCGAAATTCACGAACTTAAGGAACAGGAGGCGAAGGGGCGCCCCGGCACGAAAGCCTCCGTGGCCCGTCAGGCACAGATCGAATCGAAATCCCGCCGACTTAACGGCCTGGGTGGAATAAAGAAATTCTCTTACAGTCCGACCGGAGACAACAAAGAGCGAGACTCACTAAATCATGCGGAGGTGATTGAACTCTTTGCAAATTTTCTTACCGAGAAGAAAATGATGCAGAGCATCTTAGTGAACCAATTTCCTTTTCTTCTGGTGGATGAGAGCCAGGACACGAATATGCGGATCGTTGATGCTCTTCTAACCGTACAAGCCGCTCACACCGGAAAGTTCAGCCTCGGCTTCATCGGCGACACGATGCAGAGAATCTATAACGACGGGAAAGAGCGAATAGAGGAGGAGCTGCCATCTGACTGGGTCAAGCCTGTAAAGCGCCTCAATCATCGATGCCCAAGACGAATCGTTCGGCTCATCAATCAGATTCGCAGCCAAGTCGACAATCACGCTCAAGAGGCTAGGTCCGACAGCATCGACGGAATCGTTCGATTGTTTGTTTTGAGAGCGAGCGAGGAGAATAAGTCCTCAACGGAAGACTCCGTCCGGGCTTATATGGCTGAGATCACTCGTGACGCGGATTGGAAAGATCGCCGAAAGTGTAAGATATTGACGCTCGAGCATCATATGGCCGCTAGGCGCATGGGCTTCGAGACGATTTTCGAGGCACTTGCTAGCGTGGACGCCTTCAGAACTGGATTTCTTGACGGTTCATTGTCGATCACACGATTGTTTACGGCCAACGTCTTGCCTCTCATCTCTGCTCTTCAGAGCGGGGACAAATTTGCTACAGCAAAAATAATGCGCGAGTTCTCCCCTCTACTGAGCGCTGAACTACTCAAGAATGCGAGCGACCAGCGCGATCAGCTGCGTAATGCCAAGAATGCAGCTGAGGGGTTGTTGAAGCTTTGGCAGCAAGGAGTGCCCACCTGCGGTGCAGTTCTGAGTTATGTCGCCGAACAGCATCTTTTTGATCTTCCAGACATCTTGAAGCCATTCTCCAGTCCCCGATTGACTGATGGAGCTCAATCTAGCCTTGAGGACGAGTCTCGTGATCCTCTAGATGAGGAAGACGCAGCGATAGAGAAGTTTCTGCTCGCTTCATTTTCGGAAGTCGCGCCATATGCTCAATATATCTCGAATGCGGCCGAGTTCGGCACACACCAGGGGGTTAAGGGTCTAGAGTTCGATCGCGTTATGGTGTTGATGGACGATACTGAGGCCCGCGGCTTCATGTTCGGATATGAAAAGTTTTTTGGCGCCAAGGAACTTTCAACGAGCGATTTGTCGAATGAATCTGAGGGCCGCGACAACTCGGTTAGCAGGACGCGTCGCCTATTTTATGTCACCTGCAGCAGGGCCAAGAAGAGCCTTGCATTGGTGCTCTACACGTCTGCTCCCGAGACGGTGAAAATGCAAATGCTCAAGAACGAATGGTTCGACGAGCACGAAATTTTATTGACGGTGCCCAGTCATCGTGATCCGGCGTAACCGGCCCAGACGTTGAGCCCTGTTGCGGCAGATAGTCGCCCGACTCGACTGCTCCGCGAAAGTTCAAGTCTGTGCTTGAGTTGTGCCATCTACTCCATTTCCCGCCATACTCACCCCGGTAGCATCACCCGGAGGCGCGCACCCCGTGGCCCACGCAGCCCCCCGTCCCACCCCCTCCCCGAAAAACCTCGTCGTCCGCTGTGACGGCACCGGCAACGAGATTTCGCAGAACATCTCCACCGTCCCGAAGCTCTATCGCTGCCTGCGCAAGACGGACAGCACGCAGCCGCGGCAGATGGTGCTCTGCGATCCCGGGGGTCAGCCCGGTGACCGCACCCGTAAACACCCCCCGCGCGCGTTAACCGTTCATTAACCAACGCACCCTAGCCTGCTGTAATCGTCCAGCCATCATTAGCTCGAAATGCCTTCCCGGTTCGCTCCAGGAGAAGCGCCGATGTGCGTTGCGTTGTTGACGTATGCCGATCTCAGTGCCCGCCTCAATATCTCGCGCGAGGCCGCGCGATCGCTGGCGCGACGACGCCGGCTGCCGCGCTCGCGTTCGGATGACGGCAAGGCCCTGGTGAGCGTTGATCTCGACGAGCTCCGGTACACGCCCCGCCCGCGACGTGCCCGCCGGGCAGACCCCATCGCCGCCTCCATGGCAAGAATCGAGGCGGTCAAGACCGAGGCCTTCAAGGCGGAGATCGCGCGGCTCGAAGACGTCGCAACCGCCTACAGGGCCGTGTTCGAGCGCGAGCGGGATCGCGCCGATCGCCTCGCCGTCGAGCTGCAGCAGGCGACGGCCGAGACCATGGCAGCCAATGCGTGGGCGACACGACTGGAAGACGAAGTGACGGCGCTGCGGAGCGATCGCCGGGACGGCTCGATCGCGGGACACGCCGCGCGTCGATTGGGACATCTGGCCGCTGCCATCGTCAAGGCAGACCGCGCGGCTAGAGCGCGATGAGATTGGGATGAATCGTCATCGCGCTCTAGTTTTTGTTCGAGCATGATCTTTTCGGAAAACCGCTTCGCACTTTTCCGGATCATGCTTGCAGGTAGCACTCGAAGACTTCTCCATCCCCGGCTTGCCGGACCAATCGCGAGGGAAAAATGGCTGGCAATATCGATATTCATGAAATGAAGGCCCGCATCGTCGTGTTCGGTGTCGGCGGCGCAGGCGGCAATGCCGTCAACAACATGATCACGGCCGGGCTGCAAGGGGTCGAGTTCGTGGTCGCCAACACCGACGCGCAGGCGCTGGCCATGTCGAAGGCGAAGCACCTCATCCAGCTCGGCACACATGTCACCGCAGGCCTCGGCGCCGGCTCGCAGCCGGAACTGGGCCGCGCCGCAGCCGAGGAGGCCATCGATGCGATCCGCAATCAGTTGACCGGCGCGCACATGGTGTTCGTAACCGCCGGCATGGGCGGCGGCACCGGCACCGGGGCTGCACCCGTCGTCGCCAGGACCGCGCGCGAGCTCGGCATTCTCACGATCGGCGTGGTCACCAAGCCGTTCTACTTCGAGGGCCAGCGCCGCATGCGCTTTGCCGAGGCCGGCATCGAGGAGCTGCTGAAGACGGTCGACACCCTCTTGATCATCCCGAACCAGAACCTGTTCCGGGTGGCCAGCGAGAAGACCACGTTCGCCGATGCCTTCGCCCTTGCCGACCAGGTGCTTTATTCGGGCGTGGCCTGCATCAGCGACCTCATCGTCAAGGAAGGCCTGATCAATCTCGATTTTGCCGACGTCCTCTCCGTCATGAAGGAGAAGGGCAAGGCCATGATGGGACGGGGCGAGGCCTCCGGCGAGAAGCGCGTGCTCGCCGCCGCCGTCGCCGCGATCTCCAATCCGTTGATCGAGAACCCCTCGATCAAGCGCGCCAGCGGCCTCATCATCTCCATCACCGGCGGCAAGGATCTCATGCTGTACGAGGTCGACGAAGCGGCCAGCCGCATTCGCGACGAGGCCGACCCGGACGCCAACATCATCGTCGGCGCCTCCTTTGACGAAAGCTTAGAGGGCATCGTCCGCGTCTCGGTGGTGGCGACCGGTATCGACAATCTCGACCCGGCGCAGGCGCTGCCGGTCGAAACCGCCCTCACGCAGCTCGCCGGCAGGCTGCGCAACGACAGCCGCCGCATCGCCGATCGCATCGAGCGCAGCGCACCCATTCCGCAAGCGGGCAGCCCGCCGCTCCGCCCGCAGCCGCACCACCCCGTGGGGCCACCGGCACGGCCGGGTCTGGACCATGCGCGCCAGGCGGCCGACCGGCCGCTCGATCCTTACGGCCGCGCCGCCGCGCGCAATGCGCCCGACGAGGCCGTTCTCGATATCCCGGCCTTCCTGCGCCGCGCCGCCAACTGAGGGGTGGCGAGAGCCGCGGTTGCTTGCATGGCGACTAGCGAGCCCAACAACAGGTCGTCATCCCGGGGCGCGACGAAGTCGCGAGCCCGGGATCCATAACCACCATCGTGAGTATGGATGCCGGGCTCGCGCCAAGAGGCGCGCCCCGGAATGACGGAGTAAAACAGCAACTTTCCACCCTCTCCCCTTGTGGGAGAGGGTGGCTTCGCGATAGCGAAGCCGGGTGAGGGGTTCTCTCCGCGCGCGAAGCTATTGCAGTGAGTTCGTGGAGAGATACCCCTCATCCGGCGCTTCGCGCCACCTTCTCCCACAAGGGGAGAAGGGAAAGCGGCCAGCCGCCGATGCTTCAAGCTGCCGTGCTGCGCGGGCTCTCCGCGGTTTCCTTCTTGTCCGGTTCCTTGTCGCGCGACAGCCAGGCCGGAAAGCGAAGCAGGCGTTCGTTGGTATCTTTCGGCAGCTCGACGGGCGGCGCTTCAACGGCCGAACTCGGCAAGTCCAGCGCTGCCTGTCCGGATCGCACCGCATCCGCACGCTGATCCAGTTCGCGCAGGAGCGGATCGAGCACGCTGTCGATCTCGGTCGCCACCGACACGAGGAAACTATTGAGTTCGCGCGCCTCGGGCACGACGGCCGCAGCCGATTCGATCGCGCTGGAGAGACCGTCGACGACGGGCGCAAACGCACCGGCGGCTTGCTTGACTCGCGTCTTGATCATTTCGATCTCGCTCAGGACGCGCTCACGCTCCCGCCTTTTCTTCTCTTCCGAAAGGCGGGCTTCGATTTCGGCGATCTGCGCCGTCAGGGTCGTGGCTTCGGATGCGAGCGCATCGCGTCGTCCGCGCGCGCGATCGAGATCGCGGCTGAGATTGTCCACTAAGTCGTCCTTTCCGAACATGGCTTTGCTCCGTAGGACAGGCGCTTTGCCCTGTAGGACGGCCTTGGCGCGAACCGCCAGCCTGGCCACCGACCGGATGGCCGGATCGGCCGAAACAGGCATCAACTTCGGTCGCGTCACATGGGCCGACATGGTGATCCCCCCATGTCAACATTAGGCAACCGCATGGTTAACAAGTGGTTAATATCAACAGATGATCGGGCAATGGGGGCTCGGTGCCGGAGAACATCTCCAACGTCCTGAAGCTCTATCGCCGCCTGCGCAAGACCGAAGACGCGGCCGCGCCGTTCGCCCTCCCTACCCCCGAAAATCAATGCTCCGCAGCACGATCCCCGGCGGTGTCCCCTCGAACTCGGTTGCCTGATACTTCCGTCCGACGCAGGCCTCGATGCGCTCGCGCAGGCGCATGAACTGGGCTTCGCGCTCGGCGGGCCGGGCGCGCGGGCCGCGCTCGAGGTCATCCATCGCGGAGGTCGAGATCGCGCAGGCGATCTCGGTGGCGCCGTCCTGCATCGAGAACTGGACGATGCCACGGTCCTGTTCGTGGCCGATGAAGCGGCCGCTGGTGAGCGTCATGGGGTTACTCCTGTACTGCGCGCGTCACGAGCATCTGCAACAACTCAATTCCGTCGCTATTGGATCCCGGATCCGCGCTTCGCTTGTCCGGGACGACATTTGTGTAGCGGCCGGCCTCAGCCCTCTCCGCTGAGCCGGACAAAATCGTCGAACAGCGCGGCCACCAGCGCGCGGTGGCGGGTGTCCTCCACGGGCAGACTCGCGGCATAGAGGTTGAGCAGATGGCGCGCCTTCACCGCAGCCTCACCGCAGTGCGAAGCATGCGCCGGTTGCAGGACGATAGCCAGCACGTTCGTCGCCACGCCGCCGGCGCCAACGCCGCAGGCCGGCGCCGGTGCGTTAGTCCTCGCAATCGCCCTGCCGCAGGCGTAGGGTTGCTGCATGATCGCGCATCGACCGATGATTGACGGTGACGTTGCGCGGCTCGGCCGAACCGGATGAAGTCAACCCATCACAGGAGACGGAAATCATGGCCAAGGGACAGCAACGCAGCAATCGCGAAATCAAGAAGCCGAAGAAGGACAAAGCCAAGGCCATCGCCGCGGCACCGAGCCGCAAGGACGCGGCGTGGCAGCCGGAGATCGGTGGCCAGGGGAAGAAGAAGTAGGGCGCAGGCAAGCAGAGCGCGCGCTTACCCTCCCCTGGAGGGGGAGGGTAAGCTCACGTGGAGCGTAGCGAGATGTGAGACGGGGTGGGGTGACGGACTCTCCTCACCCAACAGTGTCCGCGTGGAGAGATCACCCCACCCCGCTCGCGCTTCGCGCGATCGACCCTCCCCCTCCAGGGGAGGGTAAGAACCGCCATCGTCTCTTCTCCGTCGCGCTTTTCCGCTATACTCGCCCCGGTAGCATCACCCGGAGGCGCATCCCGTGGAGCAGGCCCACAAACCCGAGCCCAAAAACCTCGTCATCTGCTGTGACGGCACCGGCAACGAGATTTCGGAGAACATCTCCAACGTCCTGAAGCTCTATCGCTGCCTGCGCAAGACGGACAGGACACAGCCGCGGCAGATGGTGTTTTACGATCCCGGCGTCGGCACGGTGACGGAGCCGACGACCTGGCACCGGCTCAAGGCCAATATCAATCTGGTGCTGGGGCTCGCCACCGGCTACGGGCTCGACGACAACGTGCTGTCGGCCTATTGCTTCCTGGTCGAGCATTACGCGCCGGGCGACAAGATCTATCTGTTCGGCTTTTCGCGCGGTGCCTACACGGTTCGCGTGCTGGCGGGGCTGATCCACAAGGTCGGGCTGATCAGGCCGGAGCAGGCGAACCTCGCTGGCTCGGGCCTCGTCGCCTACAAGCAATATTCCGGCACCGGGCGCGGCAACGACGTCGAGGATCTCAGCGACGTCGCCTTCGACGACCAGGGGCCGCTGCCGAAGGACCAATTCGACCTCGCCGCCCAGTTCGCGCGCATCACCTCGACGCGCTGGCCGACCATCCATTTCATCGGCGTGTGGGACACCGTGGCAAGCGTGATCGTGCCGCGCGCGGACCGGCTGTTCTGGCCGAGCCTGGAGGAGCTCGCCTTCACGCTGCGCAACCCCAGCGTCAAGATTTTCCGGCAGGCGATCGCGATCGACGAGCGGCGCTGCATGTTCCGCCTGAAAAAATACGAAGAGCCGCAGGAGTTCTGGAGCAACCGCTATGTGCCCGACGAGAGGAAGGTGCCGCAGGATATCTTGCAGGTGTGGTTCGCCGGCGTGCACAGCGACGTCGGCGGCGGCTATCCGGAGGCGGAGAGCGGGGACTCCAAATATCCGCTGATCTGGATGATCGCGGAGGCGGAGAAGGCGGGGCTGAATTTCAACCCGGCGACCATCAAGCAGCTCGCCTGGGGCATCCAGCGCAAGAACTCACCGTTCCAATATGTCGAGCCGGCCTACACCGGGAAGACGGGCGTGCTGCACGATTCGATGACGGCGGGCTGGCGGGTTCTGGAATATCTGCCGAAGAGCGCAAAGTACAAGGAGTGGCCGGAGCGGAAGGTCTTTCTCGGCTTCTACATCCCCGATTGCGAGCCGCGCCCCATCCCCGAAGGCGCGCATGTGCATGAGAGCGTGTTGAAGCGGATGGCGGTGGAGCCGGATTATCGCCCGGTGAATTTGCCGAAGGACTATTTGACGGTGCCGATGCCGGTGGGGCCGCAGCACGCGGAGGTGGAGACGGCGGGCGTGTAAGGAGCGGCGCGCTCTCATTGACGGGTGTGGAGGCAGGTGCGCGCATCACGCTCAGCCGTCGTCCCTGCGAAAGCAGGGACCCATAACCACAGGGAGGGGTTTGGCGAAGACTCGTTGCTCGGGACTGTTACCGCGCGCAACCGAGACATCACGCGGTATGGGTCCCTGCTTTCGCAGGGACGACGGCGGAGTTTGAGGTGACACCCCACCCTGCTACCGCTGCTTTCTTCCTTCGCCGCTACTTTTCATTAAAATTCTCCCGCCAGCCTTAGCCGGATCGCATCAACTCATCCGCATCATCCTGCATAGTATCCGCTGCTAGACCCTGCGGAATTGGAGGAGAGTGCCAATGTATCCGCGCAAATATGCCCGCGTGAAGCCTGCAGGGCTGGTGTCGCGCCAGGCCAAGATCATCACCGACCCGCGCATGCCTGTGATCAACTGCACGCTGATCGACTATTCGCCCGGCGGCGCCTGCGTCGATCTCGGCGGCCAGGTGAACATCCCCGACAGATTCGAGCTGCTGCACGTCAACACCAAGAAGCGCTGCCGCATCGCCTGGAAGCGCGGCACGCGCGTGGGCGTGGTGTTTTAAGTCTTTCTTACCCTCCCCTGGAGGGGGAGGGTAAGAGAAAGCTACTTCCGCATCCTCGCTTTGGCGCCGCCGACGATCTGCATGGCGACGCCGGCGATCCAGCCGAGCAGAGCGAGCCAGGTCCAGGCCAGGTGCGGATCGAGGCGGAGCACGATGACGGCGACGGAGGCGAGCGCGGTGAGCGTGGCGCAGAGCGTGCCGGCGGCGCTGAGGAATTCGGCGGCGTCGATCGCGCTATGCGCCTCGTCGAACGGCAATTGCGGCGTGTCGATGCCGAGATAGAAGCCGACGAAGCCCAGCACCATCATCACCATCAGAAAGCCCTGCGTGGTGAGCGCCGATATCGCCGATCCCACATAGGCGCCGACGAACAGCCCGCACGCCGCGCCGGCCATCGCAAGCCCGACACGCTCGAACACATGAGCCGTTTTGCGAACACGAAACCGCATGGCAGGCCTCCGCGAGGAGTTGGGTCGCGCAAGGTTAGGCCAGTTTTGCGGGGGGTGGAAGCTGGGGCGATTTACGGATGCGGGGGGTGAGTTGCGTGAGGGGCGTGAGGGGCGTGAGGGGCGAAGGCGCGTCCCACAAATTCCGCCGTCGTCCCGGACAAGCGAAGCGCAGATCCGGGACCCATAACCACAGGGAGTGGTGTGGCGAAGACTCTTCGTTAAAGTTGTCAACGCGCAGCGCGGATCATCGCGAGATCACGCGGTATGGGTCCCTGCTCCCCGTGCGCAATTGCGCACTAGGCAGGGACGATGGTGGAGGATGGGGCGCGGCTATCGCGCCTCAACCACACACACCTACCGCGCCCCGAACGTGGTCCTGCCGAACAGCGCCTTCTGTGTCGAGGGCTGCGAGCGCCAGTATTGCGGCGGGGCTTCGACCTCGCCGCCGACATCGGCGGCGGCGTGCCAGGCCCAGCGCGGGTCGTAGAGCATGCCGCGGGCGAGCGCGATCATGTCGGCCTTGCCGGATGCGACGATCTCCTCGGCCTGCTTGCCGTCGGTGATCAGGCCGACGGCGATCGTCGGCAATCCGGTCTCGCGCTTGATCGCCTCCGCGAACTGCACCTGGTAGCCGGGGCCGAGCGGGATCTTCTGCAGCGGCGAGACGCCGCCGGAGGAGGCATCGATCCAGTCGACGCCGCGCGCCTTCAGCGCGTTGGCAAACTCGATCGTCTGCGCCAGATCCCAGCCGCCCTCGACCCAGTCGGTCGACGACACCCGCATGCCCACGGGCTTGTCGTGCGGGAAGGCCGCGCGCACCGCATCAAAGATCTCGAGCGGAAAGCGCATGCGGTTCTGCAAAAACCCGCCATATTCGTCGGTGCGCTTGTTGGAGATCGGCGACAGGAACTGATGCAGGAGATAGCCGTGCGCGCCGTGCAGCTCGATGGCGTCGATGCCGATGCGCTCCGCGCGCTTGGCGCTGTCGACGAAGGCCTCGCGGATGCGCTTGAGGCCCGCTGCGTCGAGCGCCAGGGGCGCCGCCTCGCCCTCCTTGTGCGGCAGCGCTGATGGGGCCACCGTCTGCCAGCCGCCCTGCTCCACCGGGATCAGCTGGCCGCCGTCCCATGGCCGCGCGCTGGAGGCCTTGCGGCCGGCATGGGCGAGCTGCATCGCGATTGCGGTGGAGGAATGCTTGCGCACCGAGGTGAGCACCTGCTTCAGCGCGGCTTCGGCGGCGTCGCTGTAGAGCCCGAGGCAGCCCGGCGTGATGCGGCCGATCGCCTCGACATGGGTCGCCTCGATGCAGAACATCGCCGCGCCCGACAGGCTGAGATTGTTGATGTGGGTGAAGTGCCAGTCGGTCGCGACGCCGTCCTCGGCCGAATATTGGCACATCGGCGACACCACGATGCGGTTCTTCAATGTCAGGCCGCGCAGCTTGATCGGGGAAAACAGGACGCTCATGCGGGGGAGTTCCGGGGGGATGAGAGGGGGCAATGTGATAAGAGTGTAGTGAGGCAGGCGCGGATTGCTAGGCGCGCGGGGGGAATGGCGGCTGGCCTCCGCGTGCATTTCAGCAATGATCCAGCGGAAGACGCCACACATTCCGCCGTCGTCCCTGCGAAAGCAGGGACCCATAACCCCAGGGAGATGTTTGGCGAAGATTCGGAGTGGGAGCTCGCACCACAACTACTCCCTGGGGTGATGGGTCCCGGATCTGCACGCGCTTGAGGCGCGCTTGTCCGGGACGACAGTGGAGATTGGGGCGCGCCCCGGGACGACGGCGCCACCTACTCCGCCAGCGTGAATTGCAGCAGCAGGGTCCGCTGCAGCATCGAGAAATTGTCGTCGGAGATCAGCGTCAGCACGGTCTCGCCGTCAGCCGTGACGTGGGCGTCGATGCCTTCCATGTTGTCGATCTCATGGCCGAGATCGGCGGCGAACAGCGCGGGGCCGTCGACCAGCACGCCCGGGGCGATCGACTTCAGCGGGATCGAGCGGATGCGGATGTTGACGCCGGTGAACCAGGAGAATTTGCGTTCGAGGATCAGAAGCTCGCCGCTAGCCAGCAGCACGGCATCGCTGATGTCGTATTTCTCGGTGCGGCGCACGCTGAACTGGCCGGGCGTGGGACCACCGATCAGGAAGGCGACGAGGTTGCCGTCATGGTCCAGCCCGCGCTCGGAGAAGGCGATCAGCGTGCCCGCCAGCGGCATGGTCTGGTCTTTGCCTTTGGGCACGACGACCAGCGCCTCCAGCCCCTTGTTGGAGGGCAGCTTGCGGATCCCCGCCGGCACCGGCATCACCTCGCCGCGCGCGCGCGTGCCGCCTTTGGAGAAATCGTAGCGCAGGATCTGGTTGACGCGCTCGAGCCCGACATAGACGACATTGCCGTCGCGCGCGATCGATTCCGAATCCCACCACAGTCGTTTTTCCGTGATCGGCCGCCCCTCGGCGCCGAGCAGCGGCGCGGCCTCGACGTCGTCGAGGCCGGTCATCTTGCCATTGGCGTAGCGGATCCGACCAGTGAACCAGCCGCCCTGGTCGGAAACCGCGAGGAAGCCCTCGCCCTTGGCGTCGAGCCGGATGCCGGACAATCCGCCAAAGCCGCGATAGCGCGAGGTCAGCACCAGGCCGCTGCGATAGTCCAGCGAGCCGAAGCGCGTGCGCGTGCGGTCGCGCGGCTCGAAATTGGGAATGGCGCGCGCGTTGACCTCGACGCTGACAGGCTCGACGACGGCGTTCTCGACCTGAAGCGCGCGCGGCGGCGGCTCGGCCGCGGCTTGCGCCAGCGCGAAGCGGGAGGCTGCGAGAGTGGAAAATCCCGCCGCTGCAAAGCCGAGTAAGCTGCGGCGGGATCGATGCGTGCTCACGAATGCAATTTGCGTCGCGGGCGACCGGCCGGCTGGGTTGGTGCGGTGTTGGTCTCGCTGAAGAGTTCGGCGAGCTTCTCGGTGATGGCGCCGCCGAGCTCTTCGGCATCCACGATCGTCACCGCGCGGCGGTAATAGCGCGTCACGTCATGACCGATGCCGATCGCGATCAGCTCGACCGGCGAGCGGGTCTCGATCTCCTCGATGATGTGGCGCAGATGCCGCTCGAGATAATTGCCGGGATTGACCGACAGCGTGGAATCGTCGACCGGCGCACCGTCCGAGATCATCATCAGGATCTTGCGCTGCTCGGGCCGGCCCAAGAGGCGCTTGTGCGCCCAGTCGAGCGCCTCGCCGTCGATGTTCTCCTTCAGCAGCCCCTCGCGCATCATCAGGCCGAGATTCTTTCGCGCACGCCGCCACGGGGCATCCGCCGACTTGTAGATGATGTGGCGGAGATCGTTGAGACGGCCGGGATTGGCCGGCTTGCCGGCGGCAAGCCACGCCTCGCGGGACTGGCCACCCTTCCAGGCGCGCGTGGTAAATCCCAAAATCTCGACCTTGACGCCGCAACGCTCCAGCGTGCGCGCGAGGATGTCGGCACAGGTCGCGGCGACCGTAATCGGGCGTCCGCGCATAGAGCCGGAATTGTCGAGCAGCAGTGTCACCACGGTGTCGCGGAACGTCGCCTCCTTCTCGTGCATGAAGGACAGCGGATGATAGGGATCGGTGACGACGCGCGACAGGCGCGCGGGGTCCAAAATGCCCTCTTCGAGATCGAACTCCCAGGCGCGGTTCTGCTGCGCCATCAGGCGGCGCTGCAGGCGGTTGGCGAGGCGGGCGACGATGCCCTGCAGATGCGCCAGCTGCTTGTCGAGATAGGCGCGCAGGCGCTCCAGCTCGTCATGGTCGCAGAGGTCCTCGGCGGCGATGATCTCGTCGAATTTCGGCGCGAAGGCATGATATTCCGGCCCGCGCGGCTCGTTCTTGCCGTGCGAATTCGGACGCGTCGCCTCGCCCGGCGTCTCGTCATCGCCGAGCTCGCCGTCGTCGAAGGTGTCGGAGGTCGAGGCCTGCGCGCTTTCCATCGCGCTCTCGCTCATCTCCTCGCTCGACGCCTGCGCCTGGTCGGCGCTCATCTCCTGCGCGGCGTCGGAATCGGGCGAGCCCTCGGCGCCGGACTGGTCGTTGTCGCCGTCCTGGTTCTCGTCGTTCTCGTCATTGTCTTCGCTGTCGGCGTTGCGCTCGTCGCCGATATCGAGCGCGGTCAGGAGATCGTGCACGGCGTCGCCGAACCGGGTCTGGTCCTCGACCAGGGTGTCGAGCCGGTCGAGCCGCTTGCCGATCTTGTCTTCGAGAATGGGACGCCAGAGATCGACCATCTTCTTCGCGGCGGTCGGCGGCGCCATGCCGGTCAGGCGCTCGCGCACCAGCATCGCCAGCGCGTCGGCCAGCGGGGCGTCGGCACGGTCGGTGATCTCGTCGAACTTGCCGCGATGGAAATGGTCGTCGAGCATCGCGGTGAGGTTTTTCGCAACGCCCGCCATGCGCCGCGCGCCGATCGCCTCCACCCGCGCCTGCTCCACCGCCTCGAACACGCCGCGCGCCTGCGGATTGCCGGGCATCAGCTTGCGATGCAGTTTTGCATCGTGACAGGCGATCTTCAGCGCGATGGAATCGGCATGACCCCGCACGATCGCGGCATCACGCTTGGTCATTTTGCGCGCGGGCTCGGGCAGCCGCGCCTTGCCCGGCGCCAGCCCCGGCCGCTCGGCCGCGAAGGAGACGTCGAGCTCCGGCGTCTTGGCGATCGCCTTCAGGCAGGACGCCACCGAGCGCTTGAACGGCTCGGTCGGCGCTTCCTTGGTGTTACGGAATTTGGAGTTGAAGGTGGTGCTCATCTCGATCTCACCGTCGTCCCCGCGAAAGCGGGACCCATAGCCACCGGCGGTAGTCAGTCAGGGAAACTATCAGCGCGCTTCAATCGAGACATCACGCGGTATGGGTCCCGGCGTTCGCCGGGACGACACACCGAGAGAGATCAGGACAGTGCCACGTTGACCGCCGATTCCGGCAGCTCCGCGTTGAAGCAACGCTGGTAGAACTCGGCGACCAGCGGGCGCTCGAGCTCATCGCATTTGTTGAGGAAGGTGACGCGGAAGGCAAAGCCGATATCGCCGAAGATGTCGGCGTTCTCGGCCCAGGTGATCACCGTACGCGGGCTCATCACCGTCGACAGGTCGCCGTTGGCGAAGGCGTTGCGGGTGAGATCGGCGAGGCGCACCATCTTGTTGACGATGTCGCGGCCTTCCTGCGTGCGATAGTGCTTGGCCTTGGCCAGCACGATCTCCACTTCCTCGTCATGGCTGAGATAGTTCAGCGTGGTGACGATCGACCAGCGGTCCATCTGACCCTGGTTGATCTGCTGGGTGCCGTGATAGAGGCCCGAGGTGTCGCCGAGGCCAACCGTATTCGCCGTGGCGAAAAGCCGGAACGCCGGGTGCGGCTTGATCACCTTGTTCTGGTCGAGCAGCGTCAGGCGTCCCGAGACTTCGAGCACGCGCTGGATCACGAACATCACGTCCGGACGGCCGGCGTCGTATTCGTCGAACACCAACGCGACGTTGTTCTGCAGCGCCCAGGGCAGGATGCCGTCGCGGAATTCGGTGACCTGCTTGCCGTCGCGGACCACGATCGAGTCCTTGCCGACGAGGTCGATACGGCTGATGTGGCTGTCGAGGTTGACGCGGACGCAGGGCCAGTTCAGGCGGGCCGCGACCTGTTCGATATGGGTGGATTTGCCGGTGCCGTGATAGCCGGTCACCATCACGCGGCGGTTGCGGGCGAAGCCGGCGAGAATGGCGAGCGTGGTGGCGCGGTCGAAGCGGTAGTCGGAATCGACTTCGGGCACGTGAGGATCGACTTCGGAATAGGCGGGGACTTCGAGATCGCTGTCGATCCCGAACACCTGCCGCACCGACACCTTCATGTCGGGCTGACCGGAAACTTCCTCAACTTTGGACAGAGCGGCGGTCGTCATCAATCCTCCGAGGTCCCGGGCGGTCCCGAAACCGGTTATTCGCACGTTGGCTGCGGCTGGGTGCTGAAACTCAACCTATCAGAGACAAGTGGCCGGCAGAAGCCCGCCCGCCAATCAAAGTTCCGTTGTCTTTTCATTTAGATAGGCAAGGAACGCAGATTTTGGAGGGCTGCCTTGCGAATCACGCCCAAATTCGGGCGCGTCACGCCCATTCCGTGCGAATGGCACTTTGGCCGTATGCGGTTACTTATGTAGGGTCCAAAGCTCCGAGCTCCAGCCCCTCAAGAGACAACGTGACGTCCTTCCTCGATCCCCTCATCTCGTTCGTCTCGGCCCATCCGTGGCTGGCCTATCTGACCCTGTTCCTGGCAGCCTTGCTCGAAGCGGTCCCGGTGGTGGGATCGGTGATCCCCGGCTCGACCATCATCCTGGCGCTGAGCGCCCTGGTTCCGGGCGGCGAGCTGAAGCTGCAATGGGTGCTGCTCGCGGCGGCGGTCGGCGCCGTGCTCGGTGACGGCTCGGCCTATTGGATCGGGCACCGACAGCAGCGCGAGATCCTCAACACCTGGCCGCTGACCAATTATCCGCGCGTGGTCGCCGAGAGCGAAAGCTTCTTCCACCGCTTCGGCACCTGGGCGGTGTTCTTCGCCCGTTTCGTGCCGCCGATCCGCGCCTTCGTGCCGGTCACGGCCGGCGCGCTCGGCATGGCGCCGGCAAAATTCTACGCCGTGAACATCCCGGCGATCCTGGTCTGGGCGCCGGCCCATGTGCTGCCGGGCGTGCTGGCGGTATCGGCCCTGCACGAATATGCCGGGCTGCATCACCACGGGCATGTCGGCAAGCATATCTGGATGCTGACGGTGGTTGGGGTGGCGATCGTGGGCGGCGTTGGCGTGTGGATCTACCGGCGGCGGAACGGCAGCGGTGTCGCGGAGGCGAAGCCGCGGGCGTAGGCCGCACCACACCACAGGTGTCGTCCCTGCGAACGCAGGGACCCATACCGCGTGATCTATCGATTGGGACCGGCGGGAGTACCGAACGAACAGTCGTCGCCAAACTGCTCCCTGGGGTTATGGGTCCCTGCGTTCGCAGGGACGACAGCGGAGAGATATTCTAACTAGCCCCCACCCTTCTCCCCGGCGCAGGTCCCACATACCGCGCCCGCGGCCTGATCAGCTTCCCGAACTGCAACTGCTCGCTGGCGTGCGCGATCCAGCCGACGCTGCGGGCCATGGCGAACAGAGCGAGCTCGCTGCCGGCGGGCAGGCGCAGCGCGTGCACCAGCACCGCGAGGGCATAGTCGATATTGACGAATTCGCCGGTCGCCTCCGCGATCCGCTCCGGCACCTCGCGCGTGAACTTTCGCGGCGCGCCGGCGCGGGAGAGCGCGTTCAGCAGCGATTGCGCGCGGGGATCGCCGCGCTTGTAGACGCCATGGCCAAAGCCGGCAAAACGTTCGCCGAGCGCGACGCGCTCGCGCACCATCGGGGCGACGTCGCGATCGATCAGGGTCTTGACGAGCTGCGAGGCCAGCACGCTCGCGCCGCCATGTTTGGGCCCCTTCAATGAGGCGAGACCGGCGATGACGGCATCGTAGAGATTGAGGCCGGTCGAGGCCGCGCAGCGCGCTGTGAAGGTCGAGGCGTTCAGCTCGTGATCGGCGAGCAGAACGAGGGCGCGGCGGATCAGGTCGGGCGCGTGCTTGTTGTCCGCCGCCCAGGCTGCTGCGATCTGCTGATGCAGCGGCTCGGCCGAGGGTTCGGCATTGAGCATGGTCGCGACCAGCAGCCGGACAATTCGTCCGCCGACCATGGCGCGGCCGTCGGGCGCGCGGGTGAACGCACGGGGATCGACGCTCGCGGCCAGCGCGAGCACGGCGATGGCGCGGTCGATCGGCGCAGCCCGGCGCGCGGCTTGCCCGATCGTGCGCATCTCTTCAGACAGCGCGGGCTGATTGTCCGAAGCGAACGGGTCAACGTCGGAGACGTCCCAGAGCAGCGTCGCGGTGTGCTCCAGCGTGTCGTTTTCGGCGAGATCGACGCAATTAACGCCGCGATAGATCGCGCCCTCCTCGGTGATGGTCGAGATCTCCGTGTCCATGACCGGCAGGTCGGCGTCGAAGCTGCGCAGGCCGCGCGGCTCCGGGGACGGCACGCGGCGCTCCTTCAGCGCGCGGACGTCTTCGGCACGGTAGCGGTTCTTGCGCGAGTCCTGCGTCGGCTCGGAGCGGATCAGGCCGCGGCTGACATAGGCGTAGAGCGTGGCCGGCGAGATCGCGAGCTCGGCGGCGGCTTCCCGGGCGGAGAGGTAGAGCCCCTCGGAATTTTTCATATTGATTTATGTAATCAAGATTGATCAATCTGTCGAGAGGCCCGAATTTTCCTTGGTGCAACGCAAAGGGAGATTTGGACCATGAACATCCACCTCACCAAAAGCCAGATCGGGCTGGACGGCGTTCCCGCGGCCGAGACCGTGCTGAGCCATGTCGACGGCGAGCGCGGCGAATTGATCATCGCCGGCGAGCATGTCGGCCGCCTCGCCGCTCTCTCGAGCTTTGAGGGCGTCACCGCCCGGCTCTGGAACGGCGCCAGCAAGACCACCCTCACCGAAGCCAATGTGCGGGCGAGCCTCGGCCTTGCGCGCGAGCGCGCCTTCGCGCGGCTGCCGGACCTCATGCCGGCAACGCGCGGCATGGGCGTTGTCGACGGGTTTCGCGCGGCGGTCGCGGGGCTGCGCGCGGAGAACGGGCTGGAGCACGAGGCGACGATCGTCGGCGCGTTTCCAGTGATCGCAGGCGCGCTGGTCCGGCGCGCCAAGGGGCTCGAGCCGGTCACGCCGGATCCCAATGTCAGCCATGCTGCCGATACGCTTCGGATGTTGCACGGGCGCGCACCTGAAACACGCGAAGTCACCGCGCTCGATGCCTATCTCGTCACCGCCAGCGACCACGGCATGAACGCCTCGACCTTCACCGCGCGCGTGGTGGCCTCGACGCAAGCCGATCTGTTTGCCGCGGTGACCGCGGGCTATTGCGCGCTCACGGGCCCGCTGCATGGCGGCGCGCCTGAGCCGGTGCTGGAAATGCTGGACGCGATCGGCTCGCGCGAGCGCATCCAGCCCTGGGTGGATGCGGCGCTGGCCCGCGGCGAACGGATGATGGGCTTTGGCCACCGCGTCTACCGCGTGCGCGATCCGCGCGCCGATGTGCTCAAGACCGCAGTCGAGGCGCTGGCGTCCAACGGCACCGATTTGCCCTTCGCCGGCGAGGTCGAGGCCTACATCCGCGCCGCCTTGCGCAAGAAGAATCCGGAGCGGCCGCTGGAAACCAATGTCGAGTTCTTCACCGCCATCCTGCTCGATGCGCTCGCGATCCCGAGGCAGGCGTTCACGCCGATCTTCGCAGTGGCGCGCGCCGCAGGCTGGACCGCGCATGCGCGCGAGCAGCAGCGGACAGGGCGGTTGATCCGGCCGAGCTCGTCGTATGTGGGGGCGATGCCGGAGGGGTAGGCGACGAGCGCGCGGAAAGAGGCGCGACGGCGGAGTCAATCACTCCGCTGTCGTCCCTGCGAACGCAGGGACCCATACCGCGTGATTTATCGATAAGAGGCGGGTGGAAATACTGCGCGAAGACTTCGTCACGACGAGTCTTCGCCAAATGTTGCCCTGGGGTTATGGGTCCCTGCGTTCGCAGGGACGACAACGAGGGTGTGGCGCCGGGGTGCCTGGCACCTACACAGCGCGCGCAAAGGCCCTACCCCTCGCGCACCACCGTCTTCAGATAATTATACGCCTTGATGATCTCGATCAGACGATCTTCCGTCGAGCGGTCGCCGCCGTTGGCGTCGGGGTGGTGCTGCTTGACCAGCGCCTTGTACTTGGTCTTGACGTCGGCGAGCGTGGAATCGGGGCCGAGGCCCATGACCTGGAGCGCCTTGCGCTCGGCGTTCATCACCTTGCGCGTCTCGGCCTTGGGCTGAGCGTCCGGGCCCTTCCGCCAGCCGGCGCGGCCGTTGATCTCACTGAACATGCTGAACGGATCGGCCGCCATGTCGATCTCGGCTTCCGCACCCTTCTTGCCGCCATTGGCGCCCATCTTCCAGGTCGGGCGGTGGCCGGTCAGCGCGTCCTTCTGGTAGCGCGCGACGGCATCGGCATTCATGCCGGAGAAGAAATTGTAGTTCTGGTTGTACTCGCGCACATGGTTCAGGCAGAAGTGCCAGTACTCGCGCTGGTTCTCACGGCCCTTCGGCGCGCGATGCGCGCCCTTGTTCTGGCATCCGGCCCATTCGCAACCGACCGCGGTGTCGCGCGGCTTCACTTCCGGCTGCTTGCCCCGCGGCTTGACGCGGATGGAGTCGAAGAACTTTGATGAATCGATCGGCATGGCTGACTTTGACTACGCAATGCAAAAACCTTCAAGTCTTGACATTGCAATTCGCTGCAAACCCGGCAAATAACGGGTGTGATCTCTGCACCCGAATGGCACAACATGGCTATGCGCGACACTATCAGCAACAAGTTGCAGGAAGCTTTCACGCCGGAAAGCCTGCAAGTCGTCGACGAGTCACATTTGCACGAAGGCCATGCCGGCCATCGGCCCGGCGGTGAGACGCACTTCCGCGTTTATATTGTATCTGATGCCTTCCAAGGGAAGAGCCGGGTCGAGCGCCACCGCATGATAAATTCGGCGCTGGCCGCGGAACTCTCCGGCAGCGTGCACGCGCTGGCGATCCAGGCGAAGGCGCCGGGGGAAGGCTGACTTCGCTTACCCTCCCCTGGAGGGGGAGGGTACGAAAATCAGAACGACGTCCCCGCCCGTCTCGGCTTGGCTTCTTCCAGCTCCGCCTCGCGCGCTACCGGTGAAATACGGAGCGCGGTGATACGGTTGCGCTCGCGGCGCAGGACGCGGAAGCGGAAGCCGTGGAACGTGAAGCTCTGGCCGCGGTCGGGGATCGAGCGCGCCTCGTGAATGACGAGACCCGCCACCGTCGTTGCCTCTTCGTCGGGCAGATGCCAGTCCAGCGCACGGTTGAGATCGCGGATCGGCACCGAGCCGTCGACCACGACGGAGCCGTCGGGCTGGCGCCTTACGCCGGCGACCACCACGTCGTGCTCGTCGGAGATGTCGCCGACGATCTCCTCCAAAATGTCTTCCAGCGTCACGAGGCCTTCAACCTCGCCATACTCGTCGACGACGAGCGCGAAATGGGTCTTGCGGCGACGGAACGCCTTGAGCTGCTGGGATATTGGCCGCATTTCCGGCACGAACCAGGGCGGCAGCATGATGGTGGTGACGTCGATGCGCGAGGTATCACCTTCCGAGACGCGGATGGCCCGCAACAGATCCTTGGCGTGCAGGATGCCGATGATGTTCTCCGACTTGTCGCGCCACAGCGGAATGCGGGTGTATTCGGTGGCCAGCACCTCCCGCACCAGCTCTTCCGGCGGCAGGTCGGCATTGATCATCACCATGGCGGTGCGGTGAACCATCACGTCGGACACGGTGAGCTCGCCGAGGCGGAAGACGTTGTGAATGTATTCGGCCTCGCCGCTCTCGATCTTGCCGTGCACCGCGGATTCCTCGACCAGGCCCTCGATCTCGGAATCCGTCAGGATCTCGTGCTGCGAAAACTCCTGGACGCCGATCAGACGCAGGATCGCGCCCGACGCCGTGTTGAGACACCAGCTCAGCGGATAGAACACAAGGTAGGAGGCATGAAGCGGATAGGCGATCCACTGCGACACCGGCATCGGCTCCCTGATTGCAAGCGTCTTCGGCACCTGCTCGCCGATGATGATGTGCAGGGAGGAGAAAACCAGGAACCCCGCCACGAACGAGGTGAAGTGCAGCGTGGCCTCCGATAGTCCGAGCGGCTGGAGGATCGGGCTCAGCAGCGCAGACACGGTCGGCTCGCCGATCCAGCCAAGACCGAGCGAGGCCATGGTGATGCCGAGCTGGCAGCAGGCGAGATAGGATTCGATGTTTCCCATCATGGTCTGCAACAGGCGCGCGCCGAAGCGGTTCTGCTCGACCATGGCCTTGACGCGGAAGCCGCGGCTCTTCACGAGCGCAAATTCGGCTGCCACGTAAAACGCGTTGGCGGCGAGCAGGAGGACCGCAAGCAGCAGATTGATCGAGATCGAACTCATGTTTGCCTCGCGACCGCCTTGATCATCCGCGCTTCATTGCGGGCGGCCGATCCAGACGATCCCGCCATCACTGCGATAATTTCGACTTCAGGAAGTCCCGCACCGGGGCCGGTTCGACATCCTTCGCGATCACCGCGCGCCCGACGGCCTCCAGCAGGATGAAGGTGAGCTTGCCGCGCGTGACCTTCTTGTCCTGCGCCATCAGGGCCATCAGCGCGTCGGCATCGGCAAGCCCTTCCTGCGAAAAGCCCGCGATATCCTGCAGGCGCGTCGGCAGGCCGGCTTCGATCAGATGCCGCTCGATGCGCGACGCATCGGCTTCGCCGATCATGCCGAGCTTCGCCGAGAACTGCGCCGCCAGCGTCATGCCGATGGCAACGCCCTCGCCGTGGAACAGGCGGTCGGAGAACCCGGTCGCAGCTTCCAGCGCGTGGCCAAAGGTATGGCCGAGATTGAGCAGCGCCCGCTCGCCGGTCTCGCGCTCGTCGCGCGAGACGACGCCGGCCTTGGCGCGGCACGAGGTCGCGATCGCATGCTCGCGCGCCGAGCCGCCCTTGAAGATGTCGGAATGGTTCTTCTCCAGCCAGGTGAAAAAGGCCTCGTCGCCGAGCACGCCGTATTTGGCGACCTCGGCATAACCGGCGCGGAACTGCCGCGGCGACAGCGTGTCGAGCACGGCGGTGTCGGCGACGACGAGCACCGGCTGGTGGAACGCGCCGAGCAAATTCTTGCCCTGCGGCGAGTTGATGCCGGTCTTGCCGCCGACGGATGAATCGACCTGCGCCAGCAGCGAGGTCGGCACCTGCACGAAATCGACACCGCGGCGCAGGATCGCGGCGGCAAAGCCGGCGAGATCGCCGACGACGCCGCCACCGAGCGCGATGACGAGGTCGTTGCGCTCGATCTTGGCGGCGATCAGGGCTTCGCTGACTTTTTCGAGGCCGGCATAGGTCTTGGAGATCTCGCCTTCCTCGACGACGACGCGCGAGGTCGGGATGCCGCTGGCGGCAAGCGAGGCCTCGGCGGGCTCGAGCCAGTGCTTGGCCACCGTGCGATCCGTCACGATCGCCGTGCGCACGCCGGGACGCAAGGCGGCGACCCGTTCACCGAGCGAGGACAGCACCCCGCGGCCGATGACGATGTCATAGGCGCGATTCCCCAGCGCGACGTCGACGTTGACAGGGTCGGAATGTTTCAACGGCGCAGTCATCGTAAGGCACTCGCAACGTCGGCAGGTGGTTGGGTGGCTTGCTCACCACAGAGATGCGCGCGCAGCGCCTCGATGGTCTCCTCGACTATCTTGTCGTGCGGCACGTCGCGCGAGGCGATGGTGAGATCGGCATGGCCGTAGACCGGCTCGCGCTCGGTGAGCAGGCGCGTCACGGTTCCCTCGGGGTCGGCGGTCTGGAGCAGCGGGCGGTCGGCACGGCGCCGCACCCGGCGCATGATGACGTCGTGGTCCGCCTTGAGCCAGATCGAAACCGCCTTCGCCGCGATGCGCGCGCGGGTCTCCTCGCGCATGAAGGCGCCGCCGCCGGTCGCCAGCACCACCGGCCCGCTGTCGAGCAGCCGCGCGATCACCCGCGCCTCGCCGTCACGGAAATACGGCTCGCCATGGCGCTCGAAGATCTCCGGGATGGTCATCTGGGCCGAGGTCTCGATCTCGGTGTCGGCATCGACGAAGGGCAGCTTGAGCCTGCTGGCCATGCGGCGGCCGATGGTGGATTTGCCCACCCCCATCATACCGACGAGCACGATCGCGCGCGCCCCGAGCGCCGACAGGATGTCGGCTTCGGGCGAAGCTGGTATCGGCAACGCGGCGTCGGGCATGGATATCGCTCTGGATCTCGCTCTGGATCTCGCTCTGGATTCTCGCTCTATCTGCCGCCAAAGGCGGCATGCTTTGGCCACCTATACGACCCCGCAGGGGGCCTCGCCAGTGGACTCTTGCCACGAAACGGCGAACATGTTGGATGATTTCATTGGTTAATTTGCCCGCCAAGTCCCTGAACGCCAAGTCCGTGAACACCAAGTCCCCGACAGAGACCCCAGAACGATGCCCAGCCTGTTCCGCTTCCTGACGGTCGTCGCCGTGATCGCCGGCATCGTCTATGGCGTGGTCTTCGCACTGGCCAATTTCGTCAGCCCCAAGTCGCGGGAAATGACGGTGACGATCCCGCCGGACAAGTTTCTCAAGAAATAGGAGCTAGCCTCCCGGGCATGCGCACCCAGCCCTCAGATGCCAAGCTCACCGGCCTGTTCCTCGACATGCTCGCGGCGGAACAGGGCGCCGGCCCCAACACGCTCGACGCCTATCGCCGCGACCTCACCGATTTCTCGGAATTCCTCGGCCGGGTCGGCCACAGCTTTGCCGACGCCGAGACGCAAAATTTGCGCGACTATCTCGCCGATCTCGATGCCCGCGGCTTCAAATCCACCAGCGTCGCGCGCCGGCTGTCGGCGATGCGGCATCTCTATCGCTTCCTGCTCAACGAACGCATCCGAGCTGAGGATCCCGCCGCGATCCTGTCCGGTCCCAAGCGCGGCCGCGGCCTGCCAAAGGTGCTGTCGATTTCGGACGTGGACCGCATGCTTCGCCGCGCCAAGGAATTGAGCGAGGCGGAGGATGCTTCGCCCGCAAAGCGGCTGCGCTCTTTAAGGCTCTATTGCCTGCTCGAGGTGCTCTACGCCACCGGCCTGCGCGTGTCCGAGCTGGTGGCGCTACCGCGCTCAGCGGCCAAGCGCGACGCCCGCATGATCGTGGTGCGCGGGAAGGGCAACAAGGAACGCCTGGTGCCGCTCAACGAGGCCTCGCGCCTGGCGATGGCGGACTACCTCGCCGCGACGGAAGCCGCGAAGACGGAGAAGAAGAAAGACAGCCTCGCCGCTTCCAAGTGGCTGTTCCCCTCGTTCGGGGAGAGCGGACATCTGACGCGCCAGCATTTTGCCCGCGACCTCAAGGAGCTCGCGGTCGCCTCGGGGCTTCAGGCGCGGCTGGTCTCCCCGCACGTGCTGCGACATGCCTTTGCCAGCCACCTCCTGCACAATGGTGCCGATTTGCGCATCGTGCAGACCCTGCTCGGCCACACCGACATCTCGACGACGCAGATCTACACCCATGTGGTGGAGGAGCGGCTGAAGAGCCTGGTGCGCGACCTGCACCCGCTGGCGGAGAAGTAAAACAGGTCTCGTGCCCCGGACGCGGCGCAGCGTCCCGGCGATGCGCCGCATCGTCCGGTACGGTGCGCCGCAGAGCCGGGGCCCATGCCGCTTGCTGGGTCCCGGCTCTGCGCAGCAGCGCCGTAGCGTGTCGAAGACGCGCGTGAACGCGCTTTTGGAAGCGCTGCAGCGCGTCCGGGACACGAGAGCTCGGCCGGGGCAACAGCCGAAACCGCCTTGACTTCGACCACATCTCCGCAGAAAGAGCCGGGGCCTTCGCATGATTTGACAGGCCGGCCCGCAGCACACAGGTCAACTCATTGAAGAAGCTACACTTCTTATCCTTGGTCTAAATCCGCTTCGCCGCCTCGCCCCGTTCTCCCTATATTGAGTTGATGCAAGACCAGATGCGCAGCTATCTCGACTTCGAAAAGCCCGTCGCCGAGCTCGACTCCAAGGTCGACGAGCTCAGGACGCTGGCGGCCTCCGGCACCGACATCTCCGATGAGATCGGGCGGATCGAGGACAAGGCGGCGCAGGCGCTGGCCGACCTCTATCAGAACCTGACGCCGTGGCAGAAGACGCTGGTCGCGCGGCATCCGCAGCGGCCGCATTTCAACGATTTCATCAAGGGCCTGATCACCGAATTCACCCCGCTCGCCGGCGACCGCAAGTTCGGCGAGGACGAGGCTTTGGTCGCCGGCTTCGGCCGTTTCCGCGGCGAGGCCATCTGCGTGATGGGTCAGGAAAAGGGCGATTCCACCGAGAGCCGCATCAAGCACAATTTCGGCATGGCGCGCCCCGAGGGCTATCGCAAATGCGTGCGGCTGATGGAGATGGCCGAGCGGTTCGGCCTGCCGGTGCTGTCGCTCGCCGATTCCGCCGGCGCCTATCCCGGCATCGGCGCCGAGGAGCGGGGACAAGCCGAAGCGATCGCGCGCTCGACCGATGCCTGCATGGCCCTGACCGTGCCGAACGTCGCCATCATCACCGGCGAGGGCATGTCGGGCGGCGCCATTGCGATTACCACCGCCAACAAGGTCCTGATGCTGGAGCACGCGATCTACAGCGTGATCTCGCCGGAAGCGGCGTCCTCGATCCTCTGGCGCGACGGCACCAAGGCCCAGGAAGCCGCCAACAACATGAAGATCACCGCCCAGGACATGCTCCGCTTCGGGGTGATCGACAGCATTTTGAAGGAGCCGGTCGGCGGCGCCCACCGCGACCCCGCCGCCATGATCGCCACCACCGGTGACGCCATCGCCAAGGCCTTCGACGAGCTCCGCGGCCTGGATGGGGATGCCATCCGCAAGCAGCGCCGGCAGAAATTCCTCGATATCGGACGGAAACTGGGCTGATTCGAGCGGGTTTTGGTGTCCCGGACGCGGTGCGGCACGAAGTGACGCTCCGCAGAGCCGGGACCCAGGAAGCTCCACAGTACAGCCGCAGCCTGGGCCCCGGCTCAGCAGCGCACCGCCAAGGGGCGCTGCGCTGCGTCCGGGGCACGAGAGACCACCCCCGGTAACCGCCCGTTAACCCTTTTTTTGCCCAAATCAGCGATCTGAGTCCCAGTCGGGCCGAAAAGCCCAAGTTCCGTCCCAACTCGCGTCCATTCAGTCTTCGTTGACCATGCCGATGGGCCAACGGGCTCGTGATCCCCGCTCGGGTTGCGACCACATGACCCAGAGGTTAGAATTTTAATCAATGGCTTCAGGGCATCAGCGCTGGGGCGTGAGCTGAAAAAGCCCGTCACGACGGGTCCGGTTCTCCGGTCGGATCATGCTCCATCAGAATTGGGGTTCGCGCTCTCTGCCCGGCACGGTGTGGGGTCCATCTTGATTTCTCGTTCGCTTGCTCGCGCGCTCTTGGCTTCGGTTGCGCTGATGACGGCCAGCGTCCTGCTGGCCGGCTGCGATACCGATCAGGTCTCGCTCGCGACCAACGCCAAGGCCAACCAGCCGGTGCCGCCGAAGCTTCTCGCCGCGATGGTCGAGAAGGACATGGATCTGCAATCGCCAATCCTGGTCCGCCTGTTCAAGCAGGAGGCCGAGCTCGAGGTCTGGAAGCAGGCCCGCAACGGCCAGTTCGCACTGCTCAAGACCTATCCGATCTGCCGCTGGTCGGGCGACTTAGGTCCGAAGGTGCGCGAAGGTGACCGCCAGGCGCCGGAGGGATTCTACTCGATCAACCCGAGCCAGATGAATCCGCAATCGGCCTATTACCTCTCGTTCAACACCGGCTACCCCAACGCGTTCGACAAGGCGCTCGGCCGCACCGGCTCGCAGCTGATGGTGCATGGCGACTGTTCTTCGCGCGGCTGCTACGCGATGACCGACGAGCAGATCGCGGAGATCTATTCGCTCGGGCGCGAATCCTTCTTCGGCGGCCAGAAGGCGTTTCAGCTGCAGGCCTATCCGTTCAAGATGACGCCGGTGAACATGGCCAAGCACCGGAACAATCCGAACATGCCGTTCTGGAAGATGATCAAGGAAGGCTATGATCATTTCGAGGTGACGCGGCAGGAGCCGAAGGTCGATTTCTGCGAGAAGAAGTACGTCTTCGACGCGGCGAAGCCCGCGGACGCAAAGCGCGATCCGGTGTTCGACGCCTCGGCAAAGTGCCCGGCCTATGTGATTCCCGACGACGTCGTCGCCGCCGTGCGGGGCAAGCAAGCCAAGGACGAGGCGGAATACGCCAAGCTGGTCGCCAAGGGCACGCCGGTGGCGCGTATGAACACCGGCATCGACGGCGGCATGAACAAGATCTTTGCCGCAAAAATTCCGGAAGGCTCGACCGGCCTGTCCGAGGGTGCCGAAGGCACCACGCTGCAAATGCTGGCGATGGCCAAGGCGCCGGGCACCATCCCCGGCCACGTCAATCCGCCCAAGCCGAACCTCGACAGCGTGGCGTCCGCGCCTGCGCCGCAGGAAGAGCCGGTCGTCGCCGTCAGCGCACCCGCGCCCAGCGCCCGCGTCGCCACGGCCGCGCCGACGACCGAGAAATCCGGCGGCTTCTTCTCCAACCTCGGCCGCAAGATGGGCATGGGCTCATCCGACACCACGGCCACCACCCCGCCGCCGCAAGCCACGGCATCCGTGGCCCCGGCCACCACGACCACGACGCCGCCGACCGCCGCGTCGCGGCTCAAGGCCGCCGTGACCCGCTTCGTGCCGGGGCATGACAAGTCCAAGGATGCGGCGAAGGATGCGCCGAAGCCGGCTGCGACCGTGGCGACCAAGCCTGCCGAACCGGCAAAACAGCCCGACACCCGCCTCGCCGCAACGCGCCCGGCGCTGAAGCCGTCGGTGGCGGATGGTGCGACTGAAGCGACGCAGATCATGGGCGCCGCGCCGGTGGTGTCGTCGAACTCGTTCGACAGCCGCTTTGGGGCGGTGAAGTAGGTCGGGCGGCTTTCGCTCTCTCCTCTCATTCAGCCGTCATCGCCCCGCGAAGGCGGGCGATCCTGTATTACAGAGGCGTTGGTCATTGAACCGAGAAGCCGCGGCGTACTGGATGCCCCGGTCAAGCCGGGGCATGACAGTGAAATTGGCGCGAGAGCATCGACCCTCCGCTGCGCAACGTCCTACGGCGCCAGATACCGCATCAGCTCCGGATTGCCCCGCACCTCGCCCGCCTCGCCCTGCAGCGCGACCCGGCCGCGGTCCAGCACGTAGGCGTAGTCGGCGACGCGGAGTGCGAGGTCGAGGTGCTGCTCGACGATGATGACGGCGATTGTCTTCGCAAGCTCGATCAGGCGTTCGGTGATCTCCTCGATGACGCCGATCCAGACGCCTTCGGTCGGCTCGTCCAGCAGCAGCAGCTTTGGATCGCCCAGCATCGCGCGGCCGATCGCCAGCATCTTGCGCTCGCCGCCTGACAGCGTGCCGGCGGGCTGGTCGAGGCGCTGGCCGAGTTTCGGGAAGATGGTCAGCACCTGGTCGACCGCGTCTGCCTTCTTGCTCGCGAGCGAGCCGACGGCAAGATTGTCGCGCACCGACAGACGCGCGAACACCGAATGCTCCTGCGGCACGTAGCCGATGCCGGCGCGGACGCGCTCCTGGGTGGCGCGGCGGCTGATGTCGCGGCCGTCGAAGGCGACCTCGCCCTTCCACGCCGGCAGCTCGCCGACGATGGTTTTCATCAGCGTGGTCTTGCCGGCGCCGTTGCGCCCGAGCACGGCGACGCCGCCGCGCCAGGGAATGCCGAGGGTGACGTCGAACAGCACCTGGCTGCGGCCATAGCCGGCATCGAGATGTCTAATGTCCAAAAATTCAGGCACGGCGCAGATAAATCTCCTGGACGGCTTTGTTGGCCTGGATCTCCGACACCGTGCCTGACGCCAGCACCTTGCCCTGGTCGAGCACGGTAAGGCGATCGCAGATGTCGCGGATGAAATCGAGGTCGTGCTCGACGATGACGAGCGAGCAATGCTGCTTGATCGGCTGCAGCAATTCGCCGGTGACGCGGCGCTCCTCCAGGCTCATGCCGCCGGTCGGCTCGTCGAGCAGCAGCAATTTCGGCTTGCCGGCGAGCGCCATCGCGATCTCCAGCCATTGCTGCTGGCCGTGCGACAGCGCCGCTGCGGCCTCGAAGGCGCGGTTGGCAAGGCGGAATTGCCTCAGCATGGTCATGACCTGATCGTGCAGCGCACCCCTAGTGCGCGAGAATACGAGGTCGACCAGCGAAGACTGCGCCTGCAGCGCGAGCAGGATGTTGTCGTACAGCGTCAGTGACGGCAGCACGGATGTGATCTGGAATTTCAGGCTCATGCCGGCACGGGCGCGTTCGGTCGGCGTGAAGGCGGTGATGTCGGTGTTGACGAACGACACCTTCCCTTGCGTTGGCACCTCGGCGCCGGCGATGCACTTCATCAGCGTGCTCTTGCCGGAGCCGTTCGGGCCGATCAGGCCGTGGAACTCGTTGGCACCGACGGTGAGCGCGGCGCCGTCGAGCGCGGTGAGCTTGCCGAAGATTTTCGTGATGCCGGCGGCTTCAAGGAGCATCGCGATTCTCCTTGAGGTTTTCTTTGGCCCTGGCACCGAAGCTGCCGACCCGCTCGCGCTCGCCGAGGACGAAGCTGATCAGGCCGAGCGGGCGGAACAGGATGACGAGCAGCAGCAGCAAGCCCAGAATGATCGGCCAGATATCGCGATAATTGTCCGAGAGCCAGAAGCTGACGCCCTCGACGATGACGGCCCCGATGACGGCGCCGATCAGGGTACCGGAGCCGCCGAATAGCACATAGAGCACCACCTGCGTCGAGACGACGACGCCGACCATGTTGGGCCAGACGAAACCTTCGTGGAAGGCATAGAGGCTGCCGGCAAGCCCGGCAACGCCGCCGCCGATGGTGAAGATGATCGCCTTCAGGTGCTGCGCCTTGTAGCCGAAGAAGGCGATGCGCTGCTCGTTCTCGCGCAGGCCCGCGAGCGCGAGGCCGAACTGCGAACGCACCAGGAAGCGGCAGAGCAGATAGACCACGACGAGGATGCCGAGCACGAGATAATAGAAGGCCGGCCCTTCCGTGAACTCGTAAGTCCCGAGCGACATCGGCGCAATCGAGGGGATGCCGTTCTGGCCGCCGAGATAATACCAGCCGCGCGCCAGGCGATCGGCGGCGTAGGAGCCGGTCAGCGTACCGAGCGAGACGAAGATCACGCTGGATGGGTGCCGGCCCAGCAGCAGGAAGCCGCCGAGCAGCAGCGCGAAGGTGAGGCCGATGACGGTGCCCGCCGGCAGCACCAGGAAAATGTTGGTGATATCGAGGTCGCGCGCGAGCAGCGCCACGCCATAGCCTGCCGAGCCGAAGAACAGGGCCTGGCCGAAACTCATAATGCCGGCATAGCCCCAGACCAGATCGAACGACAGCGCGAACAGCGCGAGGATGATCACGCGCGTCGCAAACACCGTGAGATAGTCCTGCAGCACCAGCGGCGCGAGCAGCGCCGCGACCACCACGACGCCCTCGACGATCGGCAGCACTTTTCGCGCCGACGCTCGTTCCGTCGTCCCGCCGCTATCCACGGCGACGTCCGCCTCCCCGCCGATCTCGGCGGGGATCGCCTGCTTCACTGCGCCCATCGACTTCAGCATTCCACTTCAGCATTCCTTGGGATCGACGAGGCCGTTGCTGCGCCCGACGATCTCGTAGTTTCCGCCCTTGGCGACCGCGGTGTACATCTTCATCTTGCAGTGCCGCTTGCCCGGCACCATCTCGGCAGGCCCGCCCGGACCTTCGGCGATCTTGGCGTGGTCGAGCGCCGCCGCGACCGACTCCCGGTCGACCTTGCCGGCTTCCTTGACCGCGGCTTCCCACAGCTTCAGGCCGCGATAGGTGCCGGTGGCGGCACTGCCGGCGGCGAACAGGAAGTTGCCCGGAAAATCCTTCTCGTAAGCCGCCTGGATTTTGGCGTCGAACGGGTTCTCCTTGGTCAGCACCTTGAAATAGTCGAGGCAGCTGGCGAGTCCCTCGATCTCCGCGGCCTGATTGATGTTGAGCGTGTTCTCGTCATAGTAGACGCAGGCGAGCCGTCCGCCGTTCTTGAGGAAGCCGGCTTCATAGAGCTGCTTGAAGAACGGGCCGACGCCGGGCGGGATGACGGTGTTGAAGACCACGTCGACCTTGTTGGAAATGATGCGGTTGACGGTCGCGGAGAAGTCGACCTGGTCGAGCGGATAGTATTCCTCGAACACGACCTCGCCGCCATTCGCCTCGATCACCTTGCGCGCGTAGACGTTGAGCGTGTGCGGCCAGACGTAATTGGCGCTCGGCAGCGCGAATTTCTTGCCGCCGTTCTTGATCAGCCAGGGGATGAACTCGTCGCATTGCTGCGCCGGCGTCGGGCCGGTGCAGAACAGATAGGGCGTGCACTCCTTGCCCTCGTAGAGCTGCGGATAGATGTAGAGCGTCTTGCCGCGCGCCACGATGGGGTCCTTGATCGCGTTGCGCATCGAGGAGGTGATACCGCCCAGGACCATGTCGACCTTGTCGCGCTGGATCAGCTTGCGGACGTTGCCGACGGCGACGGATTCGTTGGAGGCGGTGTCCTCGATGTAGAGCTCGAGCGGACGGCCGAGCAGGCCGCCGCCGGCGTTGATCTCCTTGATCACCATTTTGGCGACGTTGGCATCGGCGTTGCCGGCATAGGCGATCGGGCCGGTGAGATCGGTCGCGATGCCGACCTTGATCGGTGCTTCGGCGGCATTGGCCCAAGGCGCCGGGATCACCCAGCTTCCGACCCCGGTTGCGACCGCGCCGGAGGCAAAGGCGAGATTGGAGAGGAAGCGGCGACGTGAGAGCTGAGTGCGATCGAACATGACTAAACCCCTTTTCCAGCGATGAGGCCCTGCGGGCGGAATTTGATGAAGACAATGGCGAGCACGAAGACGAGGACGTCGGCGACGACGGGCGCCATCACCCAGGGCAGCGCGGCGCTGAGCGTGCCGATGACACCGGCGCCCGCGACCGGCCCGATGAAGGAGCCGACACCCCCGACCATCACCGCGACGAAACCCTGGATCAGGAAGCGCAGGCCGAGATCGGCGTAGAGGCTGAACACCGGCACGATCAGCGCACCGGCAAGGCCGGCGAGCGCGGAGCCGAATGCGAAGGTGGCACCGTACATCAGGGGCGTGGAAATGCCCGAGGCCCGCGCCAGCGATGGATTCTCGAGCGTGGCGCGCATGCGCAGGCCAAAGTTGGTGCGCGACAGCAGGAGATAGCAGCCGGCCATCACCAGGAGCGTGATGACGATGATGGTGAAGCGCCAGGCCGAGATGTGCATGGCGCCGATATCGATCGAACCGCCGATCGGCTCGGGCACGGTGAGATAGAAGCCGCCGATCAGCCCGCGCACGGATTCGCGGATGATCAGGCCGAGCGCGTAGGTGCCGAGCATCGCGACGATCGGCGCGGCGTAGAAGCGGCGGATGATCAACGCCTCCAGCACGAAGCCGAGCGCGCCGACGACGAAGGGCGCCGCGACCATGCCGGCCCAGATCGGCAGGCCCTTGGCGTAGGCGAGATAGGTGATATAGGCCCCGAGCAGGACGAACTCGCCCTGCGCGAAGTTGAAGATGCCCATCATGCTGGCGATGATCCCGAGCCCCAGCACGATCAGGACGATGATCGCGCCAAAGCTCAGTATCTCGAACGCTGCGACGAACGCGTTAGCCATGCGTGGCGTTTCCGTCGAGCTGCATCAGGGCCTCACATCTTCTTCCAGTCGCCGATCTGCTCGAAGGCGTGCGCGGCGCGGTAGATGGTGGATTCCTCGAACATCCGGCCGACCAGCATCAGCCCGACGGGCAGGCCATCGACCATGCCGCAAGGCAGCGACATCGCGGGATGATGGGTAATGTCGAACGGCGCGGTGTTGGAGATCATCTCCAAGGCGCGGGCAACGTATTCCTCGCGGCTGGCATTGGGCTCCGGCAGCTTGGTCGCCTTCATCGGCGTGGTCGGCATCAGCAGCAGATCGTAGTCGCCGAACGCCTTGTCGTAGGCCGCGGTCAGCCGCCGCGAGATGTTGAGCGCCTTGCCGTAGAAGCGTGGACCGAAATTGTTGTTGATGTAGGTGCCGAGCATCATGAACAATTTCGTGGTCTCGGACAGCGAATCGGCCTGGCGGCGCCAGCCGCGATGGAAATCCATCAGCGATGTCGAATAGAGATCGCCGCGGGACAGGCCATAGCCGTCGCCGAACATCATGGTCTGGGTCAGGCCTTCGGTGCCGATCGGGGTCCAGATCGCGCCGCCCAGCAGATGCATCGGGATCGACACCGTCTCGACGGTCGCGCCGAGATCCTTGAAGCGCTTTGCCGCCTCGCGCACGCTTTCATTCACCGCGGCCTCGGCGGTCGGCTGCTCAAAGCCCTCCTTGACGATGCCGATCTTCATGCCCTTGACGCCCTGGCCGAGCGCCTTGGTGTACTCCTCGACCTTCGGCGACTTGATGCGCGGATCGTAGCCGTCGTCGCCGGCGAGCACTTCGAGCAGCAGCGCGTTGTCGGCGACCGTCGCCGTCATCGGCCCGGTATGGTCGACATAGATCTCGATCGGCATGATCCCGGTGTAGGGCACGAGGCCCCAGGTCGGCTTCATGCCGTAGATGCCGCAGAACGAGGCGGGCATGCGGATCGAGCCGCCCTGATCGCCGCCGATCGCCATGTCGACCTCGCCCAGCGAGACCACGACGCCCGAGCCCGACGACGACCCGCCGGCCGAGTAGCCCATCTTGTGCGGATTATGCACCGGCCCGTAGGACCCGGTGTGGCTGCCGCCGGACAGGCAGAAGTGCTCGCAATGCACCTTGCCGGCGATCTCGGCGCCGGCATCCAGCATGCGCGTGACGATGGTGGCGTCGAAATCGGGCACATAGCCTTCCAGCGTCGACGAGCCATTCGTCATGGGAACGCCGGCCAGCATGATGTTGTCCTTCAGCGCGACGGTCTTGCCCTTGAGCTTGCCGCTGGCGGCGCCCTTCACGGTCGACTTGCGATACCAGGCGTTGCGCGGGTTCTCTTCACCCGAGGGGCGATAGCCCGGGGTGCGCGGGTATTTCACCTCGGGCAGTTCGTCCGGCATCGCGGCGACGAGATTGTAGGCCTCGATCGAGCCCTGCATCAGGCCACGAAACGAGGTGACGTCATCATCGGTGAGCGAAAGGCCGCATTGCTCGGCGACACTGCGAAGTTGGGCGGGGGTGGGAAGGACAACTGTCACGGCGCTCTCCTCTGAGGCTTCTTGATCCCTGGCGTTGGACGAAAGTCTCGCGGTCGCGCCTGCACAAGCGCGGCCCGTTCGGCTTCGCGGCGATATTACAGACGGAAATATTTTCCTTTTCAAGTATTATTTCGCAAAGCCGCTGCGACGTATCAACAGCCGCCTCTCAAAGCGTCTTGATGATCTTGAAGTCGAGACCGTCGGCTTCAGCGAGGTACATCGGCATCTCGGCGCGCCCGTCGCGAAGAACCACGGGACCGCGGCCCGCCGAGTAAACGGTGTTGCGTGCGGCCTTCAGCAGCGGACGAAAGGCCAGCGAGCCGGCACGGTTGGCCACCGACTCCAGGAACCGCAGCCCTTCATAGTTCGACTGGCCGACCGAGCCGACCGGCGGCGCGTGCGGGCCGAACATGGCCTGATAGCCGCTGAGGAACTCGTCATTGGCACGCGAGGCCATGCAGTTGAAATAGCCGGAGGCGCAGAACAAATTCTCGGTGTTGTCGGCACCGATGCCGAGCAGCACGGTCTCGTCCATCGCGCCCGCAAGCCGCAGCGTCGAGGTCGCAAGGCCGGCTTCCGCGAAGGCGCGGTTGAAGGTGATGCTGTCGGTGCCGATCAGCGAGATCAGCACGACATCGGGCTTGGCGGCGCGGATGCGCGCCAGATGCGGCTCGTGATTGTCCTCGCCGACCGGGACGAATTCCTCGCCGACGACCTGGCCGCCCGCCTCCTTGATGTAGCGCTTCACCGCGCGATGCGACTGCCAGGGCCAGACATAGTCGCTGCCGATCAGGTACCAGCGCGCCGCCTTCTTGACGTCCGCGAGCCAGTGGATCGACGGCCGGCTCTGCCAGCGCGGCGTCTCGCCGATCGCCATCACGCCCGGCGTGCGCTCGCCGCCTTCATAGACGGGAGTGTAGATGTAGGGGATGCGGTTGCCGGTGACCTTGCGCAGGGCAACACGGACGGCGCTGATATGCGAGCCCATGATCAGGTCGACCTCGTCGAAGGCGATCGCCTGCTCGGCGCGTTGCACGACGTCTTCGATCGGGCCGCCGGAATCGTAGATCGAGAGCTCGAGCTCGCGCCCCAATATGCCGCCGCGCTTGTTGATCTCGGCGACCGCCAGCATGGCGCTGTTGGTGGAGGTCGGGCCCCAGATTCCGGGCGAGCCGGTGAAAGTGAGGAAATTGCCGATGCGCAGCTTGTTGCGGGCGCCGCGGCGTTTCATGACGTGAATGTCAAATGGCGACAGGTCGAAATCCGCTGCCGCGGACGACAGATTCCTGAACAGCAAAGACGGTGGCAACGCCGGACCGCCATGAGCCGGGAAGTTTACCGTCGCGCGCACGCCAACTCCTGTCTGGCACCAGACCTGAAAGCACATTGAGCAGGCGGCCGCGGCTTCCGCCCTTTTGTTGTGCAATGATCCTATTTTGAAAATATTGAATATTCAAGAATTGAAGTGCATATAGATGCAGCATTGATTGCAAGACATTCACTCAATTGGGTCAAGACGAAGTCTTAGCCGTGGCAAAACCGTCGAAAGAAAACACCCCGATCACCGAACACCTCGCTTACCTGCTCGCGCAAGCCAACCGGGAGATCAACCGGCAGCTCGAACTGAGGTTGAGCAAGGAAGGCGTGCCGGTCGAGCAGTGGCGCATCCTCAAGGTGCTGTCGGATGGCAACGGCCATTCGATGGGCGAGCTTGCAGGCGCCGTGCTGCTCAACCATCCGACGCTGACCAAGATGATCGACCGCATGGTCTCCGACACGCTGGTCTATCGCGTGCAGGACCCGGGCGACCGCCGCAAGGTGCTGATGTTCATCTCCGACCGCGGCAAGGTGCTGTGCAAAAGGCTCAACTCGCTCGCGGTCGACCAGGAGGAGCACATCCTCGAGAGCTACGGCGACAAGTCGACGAGCGAATTGAAGCGGCTGCTGGAGAGCTTGATCGATAGTTCGAATTAGGACCATACGCTCTCTCAGCACGTCGTCCCGGACCAGCGCGCTTCAGCGCGCGCCGATCCGGGACCCATCACCACAGGGAAATGTTTGGCGAAGATTGGTCGTTACGCGTTTCGTGCGCGGTACGACGACTGCGCGCCTTCGATAGCTTCCGCGGTATGGGTCCCTGCGTTCGCAGGGACGACGACGTGGAGAGATTTCGCGCCACAAACTCAACCGTCATCGCCCGATTTAATCGGGCGATCCAGTATTCCAGAGACTGATGTGGTCGAGCCGAGAGGCCGCGGCGTACTGGGTCGCCCGGTCCTAGTGCGCAATTGCGCACTGGCCGGGCGACGACAGTCGAGAATGAGGCGCTATCGCCGCGCCTCACAAAGACATTCAAGCCTTACGCATACCGCCCGTGGCAGTGCTTGTACTTCTTGCCTGAGCCGCAGGGGCAATCCTCGTTGCGGCCGACCTTGCCCCAGGATGCCGGGTTCTTCGGATCGCGCAACGCTGCATCGCTGGCCTGAGCGCCGAGCGTGACGCTGGCGAGCGCCATTTCATCCTCGCCGGTGTTCGGGTCGAACTTGTGCGCTTCCATCGGCGGCAGCACGGGAGCTTCCTGCTCGGGGGGGACGATCTCGACCCGCATCAGCTGCGCCGTGACGGCCTCGCGCAGATGCGCACTCATCTCCTGGAAGAGGTTGAAGGCTTCGGTCTTGTACTCCTGCAACGGATCGCGCTGGCCGTAACCGCGCAGGCCGATGACCTGGCGCAGATGGTCGAGCATGATCAGATGCTCGCGCCAGAGATGGTCGAGCGTCTGGAGCAGAATGGTCTTCTCGACGTAACGCATCACGTCGGGACCCCATTGCGCGACCTTGGCCGCCATGTGCTCGTCGGCCTTGGTCTCGATGCGCGTCAGCAGCTCCTCGTCGGCGATGCCCTCTTCCTTGGCCCAGTCGTCGACCGGCAGGTCGAGATCGAGCACGCGCTTCAATTCGTCCTTCAGGCCGGCGACGTCCCACTGCTCGGCATAGGCATGCTCGGGCACATGCTTGGCGACGAGGTCGTCGATGAAGGCGTGGCGCATGTCGGTGACGGTTTCGGCGACGCTCTCGTCCTTCATCAGGTCGACGCGCTGGTCGAAGATCACCTTGCGCTGGTCGTTCTGGACGTTGTCGAACTTCAGGAGGTTCTTGCGGATGTCGAAGTTGCGCGCCTCGACCTTCTGCTGCGCCTTCTCCAGAGCCTTGTTGATCCAGGGATGGATGATGGCCTCGCCCTCTTGCAGGCCGAGACGCTGGAGCATGCTGTCGAGGCGATCCGAGCCGAAGATGCGCATCAGATCGTCTTCCAGCGACAGGAAGAATTTCGAGCGGCCGGGATCGCCCTGACGGCCGGAACGGCCGCGCAGCTGATTGTCGATACGGCGGGATTCGTGGCGCTCGGAACCCATGATGTAGAGGCCGCCGGGCTTGGTCACGGTCTTGGCCGGCTTGTTGCCCTTCGCCGGCTCGACCTCGACGATCTCTTCCGCCTTCAGCACGATCTCGCGGAAGCGCTCGACGTCGGCCTTGATCTGCTCGATCTTCCTGGCCTTCTCGGCCTCGTCCTCGATACCTGCGGTCTCCTTCGGGATGCGCATCTCGAGCGAGCCGCCGAGCTTGATGTCGGTACCGCGGCCGGCCATGTTGGTCGCGATCGTGATCGCGCCGGGCACGCCGGCTTCCGCGACGATATAGGCTTCCTGCTCGTGGAAGCGCGCATTCAGCACCGCGAACAGTTTCGCCGGCTTGCCGGCGCGGGCGGCAGCGTAAAGCTTGTCGAGCGCGTTCTCCTTGCCGAAATCGATCTGCTTGTAGCCGTTCTGCTTCAGAAACTCGGCCAGCACTTCCGACTTCTCGATCGACGCCGTGCCGACCAGCACCGGCTGAAGCCGCGAATTAGCCCGCTCGATCTCCGCGAGGATGGCCGCGTATTTTTCCTTGTGGGTGCGATAAACCTCGTCGTCCTCGTCGAGGCGGCCGATCGGCACGTTGGTCGGGATCTCAACCACTTCGAGCTTGTAGATGTCGAACAGCTCGTCGGCTTCGGTCAACGCCGTACCGGTCATGCCGGCGAGCTTCTCGTACATCCGGAAATAGTTCTGGAAGGTGATCGAGGCCAGGGTCTGGTTTTCCGGCTGAACCTGCACGTGCTCCTTGGCTTCCAGCGCCTGGTGCAGACCCTCGGAATAGCGGCGGCCCTGCATCATGCGTCCGGTGAACTCGTCGATGATGACGACCTCGTCGTCGCGGACGATGTAATCCTTGTCGCGCGTGAACAGCGTGTGGGCGCGCAGCGCCTGGTTGATGTGGTGCACGACGGAGACGTTCTCGACGTCGTAGAGCGACTCGCCCTTGAGCTGGCCGGCATCGCGCAGCAGGGTCTCGATCTTCTCCATGCCGGCTTCGGTCAGCGTCACCGTGCGCTGCTTCTCGTCGACCTCGTAGTCGGTCTTGTCGAGCTTGGGCAGGAAGCCGTCGATGGTGTTGTAGAAATCGGAGCGGTCGTCGAGCGGACCGGAGATGATCAGCGGCGTGCGCGCTTCGTCGATCAGGATGGAATCGACCTCGTCGACGATGGCGAAGAAGTGCGGGCGCTGGACCATGTCCTCGAGCCGGTACTTCATGTTGTCGCGCAGATAGTCGAAGCCGTATTCGTTGTTGGTGCCGTAGGTGATGTCGCAGGCATAGGCCGCCTTGCGCTCGGCATCGTCGAGGCCGTGCACGATCACGCCGGTGGTCATGCCGAGGAAGCCGTAGATCTGGCCCATCCAGCCGGAGTCGCGGCGGGCGAGATAGTCGTTGACGGTGACGACGTGGACGCCCTTGCCGGCGAGCGCGTTGAGGTAGACCGCGAGGGTCGCCACCAGCGTCTTGCCTTCGCCGGTCTTCATCTCGGCGATGTCGCCCTCGTGCAGCACCATGCCGCCGATCAGCTGGACGTCGAAATGGCGCTGGCCGAGCGTGCGCTTGGCGGCCTCGCGCACGGTGGCGAAGGCGGGGACCAGCAGGTCGTCCAGCGTCTTGCCCTCGGCGAGCTGTTTCTTGAAGTCGGCGGTGCGGGCCTTGAGCGCCTCGTCGGAGAGCTTCGAGACTTCTCCTTCCAGCGCGTTGATCGCGTTGACGCGGGACTGATATCCCTTCACCCGCCGGTCGTTGGCGGAGCCGAAAAACTTGCGGGCGAGCGCGCCGATCATGCCTGGTTCCTGTGTTCGCGATTCAACCGCGTTGGCCTAAGAAGTTGTCACCCGCCTGCCTATCAACTCACCGTGACGCTTCGCGGCGTCAGAGCCCGGACTGCGGGGGTCATCCGCCATATGGGTGGGAATTGGGCAAGTCTGGGTTCAACGGCCAAAAACGCAGCAAAATAAACGCCATCGCCATGGTCGCGACCGGGCAGAGATATGGCCCGGTCAGGGCCTTGTCAACGGCGGGCGCATTGCGGCTAATTCATCATTTTGACAGACTTTTCGCGTTGCCAAGCCCCCCTGTATTGGGCGAGTGTCCGCCCCGCTCGAGCAGCCCCCTGCTTCAACATAAGGATTTTCCATGACCACCTCGTTCCCGGTAACCACCGGCCAGCGTTTCCGCAGTGCGTCCGCCCTGGCTGGCAGCCTCGCTCTGGCGCTGTCCCTGGCGTTCGCAGGCCCGCTCCGGGCCGCCGACGATCCGGTGCTGGCGAAGGTCAATGGCGCGGAAATCAAGAAGAGCGACGTCGCCATGGCCGAGGAGGAGCTCGGGCCGAGCCTCGCCCAGATGGACCCGGCGACCAAGGACGAGAACGTCCTGTCCTTCCTGATCGACATGAAAATCGTCAGCAAGGCTGCCGAGGACAAGAAGGTTGCCGATAGCGAGGAATTCAAGAAGCGCCTGGCATTCGCCCGCAACCGGCTTCTGATGGACAGCCTGCTCGCCGGCGAGGGCAAGGCCGCCACCACCCCCGACGCCATGAAGAAAGTCTATGAAGAGGCCTCCAAGCAGATCACCGGCGAGCAGGAAGTGCGCGCCCGCCACATCCTGGTCGAGACCGAGGACGAGGCCAAGGCGGTGAAGGCCGAGCTCGACAAGGGCGCCGATTTCGCCGAGTTGGCCAAGAAGAAGTCCAAGGATCCGGGCTCGGCCGACGGCGGCGATCTCGGTTTCTTCACCAAGGAGCAGATGGTGCCGGAATTCTCGGCGATCGCCTTCGCGCTCGAGCCCGGCAAGATCTCCGACCCCGTGAAGTCGCAGTTCGGCTGGCACGTCATCAAGGTCGAGGAAAAGCGCAACCGCAAGGCGCCGGACTTCGAGCAGGTCAAGGCCCAGATCGAGCAGTACGTCACCCGCAAGGCCCAAGCCGACTACGTCGCCAAGCTGCGCACCGAAGCCAAGGTCGAGCGGCTGGACCAGCCGGCGGCGGATGCCAAGCCGGCGGACGCAGCCAAGCCCTCCGACAGCAAGATGGCGCCCCCTGCAAAGAAGTAAGAATTCGCTGTCACTCCGGTGACGTGAAGAGTATCTAAGCCTTTGTGATGCCCGGCCCCAAGCGCGAAGCGCGTCTTCGCACAGAGGGGCCGGGCATCTGCATATTCAGATCCCACCAAGGCGCCCCGCGATGTCCTCCACCGTCTCCCCGCTCGCCCCGAAAACAGTTCCCGACATGCCCACCATTGCGGGCATTCGTCTCGCGACGGCCGAAGCCGGCATCCGCTACAAGAACCGAACCGACGTGTTGCTGGCGGTGATGGACAAGGGCACCGCGGTCGCCGGCGTCTTCACCAAGTCGAAGTGCCCCTCCGCGCCGGTGGAATGGTGCCGCGCCAAGCTGAAGGGTGGCAAGGCGCGCGCGCTGGTGGTCAATTCCGGCAACGCCAATGCCTTCACCGGCAAGACTGGCCGCACCTCCACCGCGCTGACCGCGAAGATTGCCGCCAAGGCGGTCGGATGCAGCGAGGGCGAAATCTTCCTGGCCTCGACCGGCGTGATCGGCGAGCCGCTGGACGCAACCAAGTTCGACGGCGTGCTGGGCCGATTGGCTGAAGCCGCCGAGCCCGGCGACTACCTCGCTGCGGCCAAGGCGATCATGACCACCGACACCTTCCCGAAGGTCGCGACCGCGACAGTCAAGCTCGGCAAGGCCAAGGTCACCATCAACGGCATGGCCAAGGGCGCCGGCATGATCGCCCCCGACATGGCGACGATGCTGTCCTTCATCTTCACCGACGCACCGATCGCGCCCGCGGCCTTGCAGGCGCTGCTCAAGAGCGGCGTCGAGGACACCTTCAACGCGGTGACGATCGACGGCGACACGTCCACGTCGGACACGCTGCTGGCCTTCGCCACCGGCGCTGCCGCCGGGCACGGCGCACCGAAGATCAGCCGCGCCAGCGATCCGCGCCTGAAGGCCTTCGTCAAGGCGTTCAACCAGGTGCTCGCCAATCTTTCTGAACAAGTGGCCCGAGACGGCGAAGGCGCGCGCAAGTTGGTCGAGATCACCGTCGAGGGCGCCAAGACCAAGGCCTCCGCGCGCAAGATCGCGATGTCGATCGCCAACTCGCCGCTGGTCAAGACCGCGATCGCCGGCGAGGACGCCAATTGGGGTCGCGTCGTGATGGCAGTCGGCAAGGCCGGCGAGCCGGCCGATCGCGACAAGCTCTCGATCTCCTTCAACGGCATCCGCGTCGCCAAGAGCGGCGCGCGCGATCCGGATTATGACGAGGCGCAGGTCTCGGAAGCGATGAAGGCCCCGGAGATCGCGATCAAGGTCTCGCTCGGCCTCGGCAAGGGCCGCGACCGCGTGCTGACCTGCGACCTCACCAAGGAATATGTCGCGATCAACGGCGATTACAGGTCGTAGTTTCTCCTACTCTCAGACCGTCATCCTGAGGTGCGAGGGATGGGGCGCGGAGCGCCCCATCGGGAGCCTCGAAGGATGCACGGCCACCGCTAAAGCCGCGTGGAGAGAGCCGGGCCGTCGCCCTTCGAGGGCCGCTGAAGGAGCGGCCACCTCGGGGTGACGGTAAGAGAGCGCGAGAGCCGTGCTTCAAATCACCCTGAAATCCGCGCGTCCGCGACCGCTTTCTTGAACAGCGCGTTCATGGCGTCCGAGATGCCTTGCGTCGGGCTCACCTCGAAATAGAGCCCGGATGACGCGCAGCTCTGCATGTTCTGCGCGATCTCGCTGTTCGGCGACGGCCCGTAGGGGCCGGTATTGAACGGAGCGATCCATTTCATGTACCAGCTGTTGGTGGGCAGCGCGAGGTACGTTGTGTACAGCACGGCAATCTTGACGCCCCGGTCCTTCATCGTCTTGCAGAGCGCAGCATTGAGCGGAGATTGGCACCGCGTGGTGCCGGAGAGCGGTTTCAGGCACCCGGTGTTGCTCTCGTCAGCGACCCCGTCGGAGACGAAGAACAGATATTTGAGCGGGCTGGAGGACGTGCCGGTTCCGGGGGAGCCGATCTCGCCGTTGATCGCAGGGAATATCGCGGTGAATGCCGTGTCTTGGTCGTTATTCTCGTTCTGACCGTTCACCGACATCAGATCGATATTACCCGCCGCCGTCTTGGCGCTGGAGAGAGAGCCCGACAACGAAAACAGATTGCGCAGGCCGAGCGTGCTTGCGGCGCCGCCGAAATCGTAGATCGCCATTCTGAACTGGTTTGAATAGGTCTGGGTCGCACTCGCCGTATCCATCAACGACTGCGTTGCGGTCCGAAGCACGTCGATCCGGGTGGTCACGCCAAGCTTCTTGGCAAGGTCGTAGTAATTGTTCTTGTCCTTGAGGTCGTGGCAGGCGAAAGCGCACTTGTCCGATGTGTTGTTGACCATCGTCTGCACGTCGGTCGGCGTGGCGCCGACACCCATCGAAGGCGAATTGTCCAGCAGCAGGTAGAAATCGATATAGAGCGGCATGCTGGCCGTCGCTTTCGACGTACCGGTCAGCGTCAGCGCGGACTTGCCGATCAGGCCGAGAAACATGGTGTTCATGGTGGCGTTGAACGCAACGGTCGAGGTGACGGTCGATCCGGTTTTGACCACGGTCGGCGTGACGCTGTTGAGAGTGTAGCCGGTCTGATTGGCGCGATTGGCGTCGAAGATGTTCTGGGCGTCGGTGACGCCGACGGAAATCGACCCATCCGACGTCATGGCACCGGCGGCCTTGAAGGCCGGCGATGCCTTGGCGATCGAGCCGACGCTGGCAGCATCGGCCGCGGCCTGAAGCTTGGCCCGGGTCTGCGTCGCGCGCGAGTAGTCGACCGCGCAGCCGACCGCTGTGATCAACGGGACGCAGGCGAGCGCGAAGATCACCGCGATATTGCCGCGCCGGTCTTGGACGAACCGGCGGATGATGGTGGAAAGCGTAGCGCGCATGGCTTGGGCCCGGAGTGGTTTAAGCGTTTCCACTCTAGGAACCGTCGATTAAATATGACTTATGGGAATCTCGGAAACACGGGGCGCAAAGGGTTAATAAACCGTTGCGGATGATCTTCAGCGAGCGACATCACGTATGGCCGATCTGAAACTGACACTGGTTGTGGCTTGCGCGCTGATCGACGCCGACAAGCGCGTCCTGATCGCGCAGCGCCCCGCGGGCAAGACGCTGGCCGGCCTCTGGGAGTTTCCCGGCGGCAAGCTCGAGGTGGGCGAGCGGCCGGAGCAGAGCCTGATCCGCGAGCTGCACGAGGAGCTCGGCATCACCGTCGCCGAGCCGTGCCTGGCCCCACTGACCTTCGCGAGCTACGGGTACGAGACTTTCCACCTCCTGATGCCGCTCTACATCTGCCGGCGCTGGGAGGGACAGGTGACGCCACGCGAAGGCCAGACCCTTGCCTGGGTCCGTGCCAACAAGCTGCGCGACTATCCGATGCCGCCCGCGGACATTCCGCTGATCCCGCATTTGATTGATTTGTTGATGTGAGCACGCTGTGCCCCGGACGCAGCGCAGCGCTCCTTCAGCGATGCGCTGCAGAGCCGGGGCCCACGCTGGCCGCGGAGCTGGGTCCCGGCTCTGCGCAGCAGCGTTTCACGCTGCAGCGCGTCCGGGAGACGCATCACTCCTTCCCCGCCTTCTTCACCGCCTCCGCCAGGCTCGCTTTCGCCGATCCCGGCTTCAGCGGCTGCTGCTGGCTCGCATGCGGGGCCCAGCCGGAGAGCCAGATGATGTCGAAGGTCGCACGGATGCGCCCGTCGGCATCGGCAAAGCGCTCAGTGTAGATCTCGGCCATCCGCAGCAGCGTCGCGCGCCGGCTCGGTGTTCGCCGCCGCTCGATCAGCATATTGGCAGCGCCCATGCGCCGGAGATCCTGCATCAGCGCGAATGCATTGGCGTAGCGCACCACGACGCGGTCGACGTCGGTCACCGGCAGTGCAAAGCCCGCCCGCTGCAGCAGCGCGCCGATGTCGCGCAGATCCGCGAACGGCGCGACGCGCGGCGAAACGCCGCCCTCGCATTCGGCTTCCGCGGCGGCAAAGGCCTGGCGCAGCTCGGTCAGGCTGTCGCCGCCGATCATCGCCGCGAGCAGCAGGCCGTCCGGCCTCAGCGCGCGGCGGATTTGCGCGAGGACGCCCGGCAGGTCGTTGACGAATTGCAGCGCCAGCGCGGAGACGACGAGATCGAGGCTTTCGGGCGCGAAGGGCAGCGTCTCTGAACCCGCAGCATCGAGCGCGATCCGTTGGAGGGAAGGCAGCCGCGCACGCAATTCCGCCAGCCCCTCACCGGGCGTCCAGAGATCGGCCGGGGCGTGAAACTCCCGCATCACCGCAGCCAATCGATCGGACATGTCCTCAGCGACACGATCGAGAAGGAATGTCACCTCGCCCTGCGCCTGCGCGCGCCGCTGCCGCGATTGCAGCAAGGCGCGATCGAACAAAGCAGGCGGGGTTTGCGGGGTCTGGGCCATGCCGCTGGTTACGCTGATCATGCTGGCTCTGGCAATCGCTCTCGTGTCCCGGACGCGCCGCAGCGCTCTTGCGCTGCTGCGCAGAGCCGGGACCCAGAAACCAACACCGGACGATGCCTTGAGATGGGCCCCGGGCTCTGCAGCGCACCGCACCGGACGATGCTTCGCATCGCCGGGGCGCTGCACTGCGTCCGGGGCACGAGAGCGTGGCTTGAGCCCTGAACCTCGGAACGGTAGCCTCCCCTCATGGACGCCGACGCCGCCCCCACCCGTTCCATCGCCGGCCCCTTTCGGGCCGCATGGACGGCCGGCCGTCACGCGCTGTCGCGCGCGGCACGGCTCGCGCTCGACATCGCGCTGCCGACGCAGTGCGTGTCCTGCCGCGAACCGGTCGAGGGCGAGGGCGTTTGCGCTTCGTGCTGGGCGCGGCTGTCGTTCATCGAGCGGCCCTATTGCCCGCGGCTCGGCATTCCCTTCGTCTATGATCCCGGCCCCGACATGCTGTCGATGGAGGCAATCGCGACCCCGCCGGCCTACCAGCGCGCCCGCGCAGCGGTGCGCTATGACGACGTCGCGCGCACGCTGGTGCATGCGCTGAAATACCAGGACCGCACCGATCTGGCGCCCGCCATGGGCCGTTGGATGGCGCGCGCCGGCGGCGAGCTGCTGGCCGGGGCCGACATGCTGGTGCCGGTGCCCCTGCATTGGCGGCGGGCCTGGCGCCGCCGCTACAACCAGTCCGGGGCCCTGGCGCAGATCATCGAACGGCAGAGCGGGGTCAAGGCGAGGGCTGAGGTGCTGCGCCGGGTGCGCGCCACCGAGCAGCAGATCGGCCTGTCGCGGGCCCAGCGCGCCACCAATGTGCAGGGCGCGTTCCAGGTATTCCCCGACCGTCAGGCTGAAGTCCAGGACCGCCGCATTGTCCTGATCGACGACGTCCTGACGTCGGGGGCGACGCTGGATGCCTGCGCGCGGGTCCTGCTCCGGGCCAAAGCCGCCCAGGTCGACGTGCTGGTCTTCGCCCGGGTTGTCGAGACCGGCCCCCGTCCCATATAATTCAATGACTTCATGACATGAGAGCGCCGGACGCCATGACTGCTGCTGTCGAGATCTACACCAGGCCGGGCTGCGGCTATTGTTCCGCGGCGAGGTCCTTGCTGACCCGCAAGAAGGCGACCTTTACCGAATTCGACGTCGCCAAGAACCCCTCCTGGCGGGAGGAGATGTACGACCGCGCCGGTGAGGGCTCGACTTTCCCGCAGATCTGGATCGGTGGAACTCATGTCGGCGGCTGCGACGATCTCTACGCACTCGACCGCGAAGGCAAGCTCGACGGCATGCTGGAAGATGTGAAGGCCAACTCATGAGCGAGAACCGCACGTTTACGGCAGCCATGGTGCAGATGCGCACGGGTCTGATGCCCGGGCCGAGCCTCGAACAGGCCACGAAGCTGATCCGGCGGGCGGCGGCCGATGGCGCCGACTACGTGCAGACGCCCGAAGTCAGCAACATGATGCAGCTGAACCGCAAGGCGTTGTTCGAGCATCTGCAGAGCGAAGAGGACGACACGTCGCTGAAGGCCTACCGGGCGCTCGCGGCGGAACTGAAGATCCATCTCCATGTCGGCTCGCTGGCGCTGCGCTTCTCAGCCGAAAAGGCGGTCAACCGCTCCTTCCTGATCGGGCCCGAGGGCAATGTGCTCGCGAGCTACGACAAGATCCACATGTTCGACATCGAGCTTCCAGACGGCGAGAGCTATCGCGAATCCGCCAATTACCAGCCAGGCGAGACCGCGGTGATCTCCGATTTGCCCTGGGGCCGCGTGGGCTTGACGATCTGCTACGACGTGCGATTCCCCGCGCTCTACCGCGCCCTCGCCGAGAGCGGCGCATACTTCATCACCGTCCCGTCCGCCTTCACCCGCAAGACCGGTGAGGCGCACTGGCACGTGCTGCTGCGTGCGCGCGCGATCGAGACCGGCTGCTTCATCTTCGCCGCAGCGCAGGCAGGCACCCACGAGAACAAGCGCGAGACCTATGGCCATTCGCTGATCATCGATCCCTGGGGCGAGATCCTCGCCGAGGGCGACGTCGAGCCCGGCATCATCATGGCCAGGATCGACCCCGCCAAGGTCGAGACCGCACGCCGCGCGATTCCCTCGCTCCAGCACGGCCGCCGCTTCGGCGTGTCCGATCCCAAGGCCGGGCCGGATCATTTGCACCTCGTGCGAGGATCAGCATGATCCGCTACGCGCTCCATTGCGATCGAAACCACGCGTTCGAGAGCTGGTTCCAGAGCTCGTCGGCCTATGATTCGCAAGTGAAGCGCAAGCTCGTGACCTGCCCGATCTGCGGATCCGCCAAGGTCGACAAGGCGATCATGGCGCCGCGCATCGTCGGCAAGAAGGGCCGTGGGCGCGCGGCGCCACCGCCGGAACCGGCGGCTGCCCCCACGCCCGAGGCAGCACCATCAGGACCGACTTCGCTGATGCTGGCGCAGGAGAAAGAGCTGCGCAGCAAGCTGAAGGAGCTGCGCGATCACATCGTGAAGAACGCCGACAATGTCGGCGAGCGCTTCGCCAATGAAGCCCGCGCGATGCATTACGGCGACAAGGAGCACCGTCCGATCTACGGCGAGGCCTCGCCGGAGGAGGCGAAGTCGCTGATCGACGAGGGCATCGAGGTGTCGCCGCTGCCGACATTGCCGGAAGACCGGAATTAGGCCCCCACCAGCACCGCCACACCGATGATGATCAGCGCGATACCTGCAAGCTCGCGTGGCGCGATCGGCTGCTTGAACGAATAATACGCCACCGCTTGCGCGAACAGCACCTCGATCAGAGCGAGCGTGCGGACATTGGCGGCGGCCGTCAGCGCGAACGCCAGGAACCAGAATTGTGAGGCGAAGGCGCCCATGAAGCCCGCGAGCATCGACGGCTTCCACAGGCCGAGGATCGCCTGCAGCACCTTTGGCGCGCGCCAGAGCAGATAGATCGTCAGCACCAGCGTCTGCACGAACAGGCCGAGCACCAGCGTGAACGAGGCCGAGGTCACGAATGAGACGCCGGGCACGTTGATGATCGCGCCGCGAAAGCCAACCGCAGACAGCGCGAACGCCGCAGCTGCAACGAGGCCGGTGATGGTCGGCTTCAATTCGGCAAAACTCTTCTCGCCGCCGGGCCTGAGCGCGGTGATGACGACGCCGACGGTCGCGATCACGATCGCCAGCACCTTCAGCCAGGTCAGGTGATCGCCAAGGAAGACGAAGCCGAAGATCGCGGTCTGGATCGCCTCGGTCTTCAGATACGCCGTCGTCACCACGAAGGAGCGATCGTTCATGGCAAGCAGCATCAGGCCGGTGGCGACGATCTGGCTGAGTGCACCGAGCAAGAGCCACGGCCAGAACACGGTCGGCGGCATGCCCAGATGATCGCCGGTGACCGCCAGCACCACGCCGAGGAACAGCACCGAAAACGGGAAGCCGAACAGGAAGCGGATATTGGTCGCGCCCCAAGTCCCCAGCGGCTTCGTCAGCGACCGCTGCATCGCATTGCGCGCGACTTGGCCGAGCGCAGCAACGAGGGTGAAGGGAATCCAGAGGCTGGCGATGGTGAGCATGGGGTGGGTGGGGCATTAGCGGGAAATAACTGCGGCCAACCTGCAAGTTGAGGCCAGCGCGGTCAACCGCACGGACGTCATGGGAGCGATGCTCTCGCCACAAACTCGGTGTCGTCCCTGCGCACGCAGGGACCCATAACCCCAGGGAGAAGTTTGGCGAAGGCTGCCAACCCGCGCATCTCACACCGTCCACCACCGATAGATTCCGCGGTATGGGTCCCTGTGTGCGCAGGGACGACAGCGTTTGCTGGCGGCGTCACGCGGTCAACCAAGAGATCGCTGAGGTCACGTCACAAACTCGGTGTCGTCCCTGCGCACGCAGGGACCCATAACCCCAGGGAGAAGTTTTGTGAAGGCTGCCAGCCTGCGCATCCAACACCGCACCCACCGATAGATCACGCGGTATGGGTCCCTGCGTGCGCAGGGACGACAGCATTTTCTGGGCCGCGTCACACCGTCAAACCAACAGATCACTTAGATCCCGCCACTCGGGATTATCGCGCTCGATCAGCTCGATCTTCCAGTCGCGCTTCCAGCGCTTGAGCTGTTTTTCGCGGGCAATCGCCTCGTCCGCCCGCTCATACGCCTCGGTGTAGACAAGCCGATACACCCCGTATCGCTTGACGAACTCCGAGCCCTTGCCGGCGCGGTGCTCTTCAAGGCGCTTCTGGAGCGAGTTGGTGATGCCGATGTAGAGTGTTCCGTGATGGCGGCTGGCGAGGATGTAGACGTGGTACATGCTCGGAGCGCCGGTGTTGGCTAATTACTGAGGCCGGTGGTTATGGGTCCCTGCTTTCGCAGGGACGACACCGCCCGCGAATGACCAGTTCGGAACATCACACCATCCCTTCCGCCACCACCATGTAGTTCACGTCCATGTCGGACGAGAGAGTCCATTTGTCGGCGAAGGGTGAGTAGACCACGCCGGTCTGCTCGGTGATGACGAGGCGATTGTCGAGCAGGTATTTTGTCAGCTCGTCGGGGGTGACGAACTTATTCCATTCGTGGGTGCCGCGCGGCAGCCAGCGCAGGACGTATTCGGCGCCGACGATGGCGAGCGCGAAGCTCTTCCAGTTGCGGTTCAGCGTCGAGACCACCATGAGGCCGTTCGGCTTCAGCATCGCCGCGCAGCGCTTCAGGAAGACGCCAACGTCGACGACGTGCTCGACCACTTCCATCGCCAGCACGATGTCGAAGCGCTCGCGCGGGTCGATCTCCTCCACCGTGGTGCAGCGGTAGTCGATCGCAAGATGGCCCTTGTCGGCGTGCAGCTTGGCCGCGGCGATGTTGCTCTGGGAAGGGTCGACGCCGATGACCTGCGCTCCGAGCCGCGACAGCGGCTCGCACAACAGGCCGGCGCCGCAGCCGATATCGAGCACGCGAAGCCCGCCGAGGCAGTTGAGGCTGCGCACGTTGCGCTCGAACTTGCGGCAGGCGGCATCGCGGATGTAGCCGAGCCGCAGCGGGTTGATCCGGTGCAGCGGCGCCATCTTGCCGTTGGGGTCCCACCACTCCGCTGAGAGCTTCGAGAACTTTGCGATCTCGGCGGCGTCGACGGTCGAACCCGGCTGCGGGCTGGCGGAGAGGGAAGTATTTTGCTGCATGCTCATGGTTACGCGCGGTCCTACCGCGTGGTGATCGAACTACGGAAGGCGAGCGGCGAGGCGATGGTCCGGATGGTTTCGCGACCTTCGCCGACGCCGTTGATGGTCACGTCGCCGTAGTTGAGAATACGTCCAAGAATCGTCTGATTGACATCGACGCTCTCGACCTTGTCCAGCGCCATCTCGAAGGTGCGGCGCTTGATGAAGCCGGTCTTGTGCACAATCCTGAGGTTGGTGACGTCGGTCTCGGTGGTGAAGCGGTGGAACCAGCCCTTCACGGTCCAGAACAGGGCCGCCAGAGCCACCACGCCCGAGGCGATGAGACAGAGAATCAGGAGCCCATTGACCGTGGTCTGCCCTGACAGGACGAACAGGGCGAAAGCCGCGATCCAGGCCAGGATGGCCGGAAAATAGAAAATCCAGTGCGCATTGGTCGAATACAGCACCCGCTCGCCGGGCTGCAGGATTTCGTCAATATAGCGCGCCATAACCTCTGATAACCCATTGCCCGGATTGGCCGCAGCAGGAACCCGCTTGCCCCCGGCCCCGCCCCTCTGTATACGCGCGGTCGGGTCCGCGGCATCGCCTCGCGCGGGTCACCATACTTATCCTTATGAGGGAATGCACGCGTCGTCATGAGCCGCCTCGTGATGAAATTCGGCGGCACATCCGTCGCCAACATCGAACGTATCCGCAACGTCGCACGCCACGTGAAGCGTGAAGTCGACGCCGGCCATGAAGTGGCCGTGGTCGTCTCGGCGATGTCCGGCAAAACCAACGAGCTGGTGGCCTGGTGCACCGAGGCCTCGCCGATGCACGACGCGCGCGAATACGACGCCGTCGTCGCCTCCGGCGAACAGGTGACATCCGGCCTGCTCGCCATCGTGCTTCAGGGCATGGGCATCCAGGCCCGCTCCTGGCAGGGCTGGCAGATCCCGATCAAGACCAGCGACGCCCACGCCTCGGCCCGGATCGAGGACATCGACGGCAGCGAGATCATCAGCCGTTTCAAGGATCGCAAGGAAGTCGCGGTCATCGCCGGCTTCCAGGGCATCGACCCGAAGACCAATCGCATCACCACGCTCGGCCGCGGCGGCTCCGACACCTCGGCCGTGGCGATCGCCGCCGCCGTCAAGGCCGACCGCTGCGACATCTACACCGACGTCGACGGCGTCTACACAACCGATCCGCGAATCGTGCCGAAGGCCAAGCGGCTCGACAAGATCGCATTCGAAGACATGCTGGAACTGGCCTCCCAGGGCGCAAAAGTGCTCCAGGTCCGCTCGGTGGAACTCGGCATGGTCCAAAACATGCCGATCTTTGTCCGCTCGAGCTTCGACAAGCCCGAGGATATCGACCCGCATGCCAACCAGCCGCCCGGCACGCTGATCTGCAGCGAGGAGGAGATCATGGAAAGCCACGTCGTCACTGGTATCGCCTTCTCCAAGGACGAGGCTCAGATCTCGGTGCGCCAGATCGAGGATAAGCCGGGCGTTGCCGCCTCGATCTTCGGCCCGCTGGCGGATGCCAACATCAACGTCGACATGATCGTGCAGAACGTCTCCGAGGACGGCAAGACGACCGACCTCACCTTCACGGTGCCGGCGGCCGACTATACCCGCGCCAAGGACACGATTACCGCCGCCAAGGGCAAGATCGGCTATGCGCGGCTCGATACCGCCACCGACGTCGCCAAGATCTCGGTGATCGGCAGCGGCATGCGCAGCCATGCTGGCGTCGCCGCCCAGGCATTCTCGGCCCTCGCCGGGCGGAATATCAACATCCGGGCCATTACAACCTCCGAGATCAAATTCTCGGTTTTGATCGACACCGCCTATACCGAGCTTGCGGTGCGCACCCTGCACACGCTCTACGGTCTCGATCAGGCCTGAAACGCGACCATCGTCGCGGCTTCAGGTTGTTGTTTGAGCATGGTCTTACCGGAAAAGCGTTTCGCACTTTTCCGGACCATGCCTGGACTAATTTTCTCTTAGCGGTCGCAGCAAACGCGAAGGTGTACACACCTTCGCGTTTGGCAGGCGTTTTGCTTGGCAAAACAAGCCTCAATTCGCTATACGGCGAACAGGGTGGGCTGCCGCAGACTGTGTCCCAGTTCAGGGCGGTGCTGACTCGGTGCAAGCGCTAAATCTCAAGTGGATTTTGGGCTTGTGCCGGCGCCGGACAAACAAATTGGTTGTTTTTCTGGAATTTTAGGCCAGCCGCCGGCCGATACCGCCGGGCCGGGCAGACGGAGGAGATTGACGGGACATGCGGAGCGCGTCGGGAGGTCCCCGCGTCTTGTTGAGACGGCTCCGCGAAACCATGGCGGAGCAGGTCTCGGCCCAGGAGCGGCTGGACAAGATCGTGGTGCTGATCGCCGCCAACATGGTGGCCGAGGTGTGCTCGGTCTATGTGCTGCGCATCGACAACACGCTGGAGCTCTACGCCACCGAAGGCCTCAACCGCGAGGCAGTGCATCACACCGTGCTGAGCGCCCATGAGGGCCTGGTCGGCCTCGTCGCCAGCGAGGCGACGCCGCTCAACCTGAGCGATGCGCAGACCCACCCGGCCTTCTCGTTCCGTCCGGAGACCGGCGAAGAAATCTACCACTCCTTCCTCGGCGTGCCGATCCTGCGGGCCGGCAACACGCTCGGCGTGCTGGTGGTGCAGAACCGCGCCAAGCGCAACTATGTCGAGGAGGAACTCGAGGCGCTGCAGACCACCGCCATGGTGCTGGCGGAGCTGATCGCCTCCGGCGAGCTGTCCGCGCTGGCCCAGCCGGGGCTGGAGCCGGCCGCGCGCCATTCCGCGCAGAAGGTCGGCGCGATCCTGTCGGAGGGCATCGCGCTCGGCCATGTCGTGCTGCACGAGCCGCGCGTCGTCATCAAGGACTACATCGCCGAGGACCTGCCCAAGGAAATCAAGCGGCTCGACACCGCGCTCGCCAAGCTCCGCGCCGATCTCGACCGCATGCTGGAGCGCGGCGACGTCGCCGAGGGCGGCGAGCATCGCGAGGTGCTGGAAGCCTACCGCATGTTCGCCAACGACCAGGGCTGGTCGCACAAGCTGCACGAGGCGGTCGCCACCGGCCTGACTGCGGAAGCCGCGGTCGAGCGCGTGCAGTCTGACACCCGCGCGCGCATGCTGCGCTCGACCGACCCCTATCTGCGCGACCGGCTGCACGACCTCGAGGATCTCGGCTACCGCCTGATGCGGCAGCTGGTCGGCCAGGACCACGCACCCTCGCGCGAGCAACTGCCCGACAACGCCATCGTCATCGCCCGCGCGATGGGCCCGGCGGCGCTGCTCGACTACGACCGCAAGCGCCTGCGCGGCATCGTGCTGGAGGAAGGCACCGCCAACTCCCACGTCTCGATCGTGGCGCGCGCGCTCGGCATCCCCGCCGTCGGCGAGGTGCCGAACGCGCCCGGCATTGCCGATCCCGGCGATGCCATCATCGTCGACGGCACCTCCGGTTCGATCTATGTGCGCCCCTCGCAGGAAGTCGAGGCGGCCTTCGCCGAGCGCGTGCGCTTCCGCGCCCGCCGCCAGGCGCAATATCTGGCGCTGCGCGACCTGCCCTGCATCACCAGGGACGGCCAGAAGGTCGAGCTGATGATCAACGCAGGCCTTGCCATCGACCTGCCGCATATCGAGGACACCGGCAGCGCCGGCATCGGCCTGTTCCGCACCGAGCTGCAATTCATGGTCGGCCAGAGCCTGCCGCGCACCAGCGACCAGCTGGCGCTCTACCGCACCGTGCTGGATGCGGCCGGCACCAAGCCCGTCACCTTCCGCACCCTCGACATCGGCGGCGACAAGGCGCTGCCCTATATGGAAGCGGTGATCGAGGAAAATCCCGCGCTCGGCTGGCGCGCGATCCGGCTCGGGCTGGATCGTCCCGGCCTGCTGCGCGGCCAGATCCGCGCGCTGCTGCGCGCCGGTGGCGGCCGCGCGCTGCGCATCATGTTCCCGATGATCTCGGAGGTCGGAGAATTCGATTCGGCGAAGGCGCTGGTCGAACGCGAGCTGACTTATCTGCGCCAGCACGGCCATACGCTGCCGGAGCGCATCGACATCGGCACCATGGTCGAAGTCCCCGCGCTGCTCTATCAGCTCGACGAGCTCTTGAAGAAGGTCGACTTCATCTCGGTCGGCTCCAACGATTTGTTCCAGTTCCTGTTCGCGGTCGACCGCGGCAATGCCAAGGTCTCCGAGCGCTTCGACACCATGTCGGCGCCGATCCTGCGCGCGCTGCGCGAGATCGCGCGCAAGTCGCAGGCGGCGCAGAAGTCACTCTCCCTTTGCGGCGAGATGGCGTCCAAGCCGCTTGGCGCACTGGCGCTGATTGCGCTGGGCTACCGCTCGCTGTCGCTGTCGGCAACCGCGCTCGGCCCCGTCAAGGCCATGGTCATCGACCTCGATGCCAAGAAGGCCGAAGCCATGCTCGGTCCGCTCCTGGACGCGCCGGCGGGCAGCGTCTCGATCCGGCAGAAGCTGACGGAATTTGCCGAGGCCGAAGGCTTGGCGTTGTAGCGAGCCTGTCGCCGCTCCCTGCCGCCTCGCCTCCTTCCGCCATTTGAGACTGAACCGATGTCGTCACTCCCCGAAGCCAAACTGGACGTGCTCCTTGCACATCATGCCTCTCTCGAGGCCGAATCGCTGGGACAGCTCGCCTCCGAGCGCTACGTGCAGATCACGCGCGAGCTCGCCGAGATCACCCCGCTGATCGAGGCGGTGAAGGCCTATCGTGCCGCGGTCAAGGAGCTCGCCGACACCGAAGCGCTGATCGCCGATCCCGCGACCGATGCCGAGATGCGCGGCATGGCGGAAGCCGAACGCGACGAGCTCACGCCGAAAATCGAGGAGCTGGTCCAGAAGATTCGCGTCGCGCTGCTGCCCAAGGACGCCATGGACGACCGCAACGTGGTGCTGGAAATCCGCGCCGGCACCGGCGGCGACGAGGCCTCGCTGTTTGCCGGAGACCTGTTCCGGATGTACGAGCGCTTCGCTGCCTTGCAGGGCTGGAAGGTCGAGGTGATCTCGGCCAGCGAAGGCACCGTCGGCGGTTACAAGGAAATCATCGCGGAGGTGCAGGGCCGCGGCGCGTTCTCCAAGCTGAAGTTCGAATCCGGCGTGCATCGTGTGCAGCGCGTGCCGGACACCGAGACGCAGGGGCGCATCCACACGTCGGCCGCGACGGTGGCCGTGCTGCCAGAGGTCGAGGACGTCGACGTCGACATCAAGAACGACGATTTGCGCATCGAGACCATGCGCGCGCAAGGAGCGGGCGGCCAGCACGTCAACAAGACCGAATCGGCGATCCGCATCACCCACATCCCGACCGGCATCGTGGTGATGATGCAGGACAGCCGCTCGCAGCACAAGAATCGCGCCTCCGCCATGAACATCCTGCGCTCGCGCATCTACGACGCCGAACGCCAGCGCGTCGATGCGGCACGGTCGGCCGAGCGCAAGGAGAAGGTCGGCTCAGGCGACCGCTCCGAGCGCATCCGCACCTACAATTTTCCGCAAGGGCGCGTCACCGACCACCGCATCAACCTGACGCTTTACAAGCTGCCGCAGGTGATCGCGGGCGAAGCGCTTGGCGAGTTGACCGACGCGCTGACCACCGAGCACCAGGCCGCGCAGCTCGCCGCACAGGGCGCGGCGGCCTGATCCCGGCCTCAGCGCACCTTTGCCAGGAACGAGCGCAGGATCTTGCCCAACGCGGGTGCAGCGGCGCTCAGCTCGTCCAGGTGAATGCGCGAAAGCGAGCGCAGCTTCTGCTCGCCCTTGGCAGTCAGCTTGACCAGGACGCGCCTTGCATCCTCGGGATCGGCTTCCCGAGTGATCAGCTTCAGCTTCGCCATGCGGTCTACCAGCTCCACCGCCGTATGGTGCCGGATCAGGAGGAAGCCGGCGATGTCGCCGACGTTGGCGCCGTTGGGGTCGGCCAATCCCTTGATCGCCAGCAGCGCCTGGTGCTGCTGCGGCGTCAACCCGGCGTTCTGGGCCGCGGCTTCGCTGAAGGCGAGGAAAGTGCGCAGCTGGTAGCGGAATTGGGCGAGCGCGGCGTAGTCAGCCTCGCGCATCGCGCCGCCTCTCGACGGCGCAGCGCGCGCCGTGCGTCCGGTCTTCCGCTTCGCGTCAGCCATTCCGTGCCTTTCGACCTCCGCCCGCAGGCGAGCGGGCGCTGCCGAGACTAGCAAGGAAGGCCGGGCGGAACCACCGACGGGCCTCGCAGATGCACAAATATAGGAGGGGCTTGCAGCCCTTCTATTCGAAGTTGGAGAGCAGGATCTTCACCAGGATGACCTGAAACGCGATCGGAATACGAACGCTCTTCCGCCTGATCGAGCGCTGGAGCGCACTGGCGATCTCGGCGCTGGTCAACGCGCCTTCGGATGCATTCGTGATCAACTCACCCCACATCTGCGACAGCGAGCCGCCGGGCGGGATCACCGGCTTGATGGTCACGCCGCAGCCCTGCGCCCAGTCGACGATCTCCCGCATCGTGTGAGGACCGCAATTGCGCGTCGTCGCTAGCCGCTCGGCCGTCAGCGCGAGCAGCAGCTCGCGCGAGGGCGACCAGGTCCCCTTCGGCGGCTGCTCGCCGGTGAGCTCGACCGCGAGCTCCTTCAGGACATTCTGGGCCCGCACGCTCAGTCTCTGCATCGGCACCGGCGTGCGCTTGGCCTGAACGGAGCCGACGGCCGGCCCTCGCTGACCGGCGGACCGGTTGCGCGGCTCCGGCATGCGCGAGGCATCGCCGGACTGCGGCGATGTGCGCTGGTCGCTTCCCTCCCCGGCAGCCCACGCCGCCTCCTGCCGCTCCGCCTCTTGCGGCCAGGACCGTCGCTTCCGGGTACCCGCTACTGTCGTCTGCCGCGGCATCTCTCTCGCCGAACCCGCCAATCTCGTACTCACAAAGACTAATATATATCGTGATCCGATATGTTTTCACGCGATAATTTTCGCCGTTCGACCAAAGGCGAAATTGACAGAAGGAGTTCACAAGCAATGTTTACGTCCAGGAGCTACACGCGGATGTGACGTGCCCGGTGCAGGCAGGCCTTTCGAGGCCGGTTGCCGCCGGACAGGTCGTCTTTTGCCTGCAAACAAGAACGATATCCGGAGGAAACGATCATGACTGACCATCTCATTCGCCGTGGCCTCTCGCGCCGCGGCCTGCTCCAGACCACGGCAGGCCTCATCGGCGGCTCGGTGCTGCCCGCGATACCGGCCTTCGCCGAGGACAAGCCGGCCGTCGGCTCCTATCCCGCGGGCGTTTCGGGTTCCAGCGCCTTCATCGGAATCTCGGTGCCGCGCACCGGCACCTATGCCGTGCAGGGCGAGGACGAGCTCAAGGGCTATCAGCTCGCGATCGAGCACATCAACAGCGGTCACGACCTGATCAAGAAGATCTCGCCGAAGACCAGCAAGGGCGTGCTCGGCAAGGAGCTGAAATTCGGCGTCGCGGATTCCGCGGCCAAGCCGAACGAGGCGGTGCAGGCGCAGCAGCGCTTCATCAGCGAGAACAAGGCGATCATGATCACCGGCGGCACCTCGAGCGCCGTTGCGGTCGCGCTGAACAAGCTCGCCCAGCGCGAGAAGGTGATCTTCGTCTGCGGCATCTCCGGCTCGAACGACACCACCGGCAAGGACTGCGTCCGCTACGGCTTCCGCCAGAATTTCTTCGGCCAGACCGCCGCGGCGGCGATCGGCCCCGTCATGGTCAAGGAGTTCGGCAAGGGCAAGAAGGCTGCGTATCTCACGCCTGATTACACCTACGGTCACACCGTCACCAAGTCGATGCAGGACTTCCTTGCGTCCGCCGGCTGGACCACCGTGACCAACCAGGTCGCGCCGCTGGGCGCGCCCGACTATTCCTCGTATCTGCTGAACGTCGCGAATTCCGGCGCCGACGTGCTGATCAACGTCAACTGGGGCCACGATGCGGTGCTGTCGACCCAGCAGGCCAAGCAGTTCGGCGTGCTCGACAAGATGAAGCTGGTCGTCCCCTACCAAGTGCCCTTCATCGCGCGCGAGACCGGCGGGCTGATGCAGGGCGTCTACGCCGCCACCGACTATTGGTGGACGCTCGAGGACAAGTTTCCGCTCGCCAAGATGTTCAACGAGGCCTTCGAGAAGAAGTACGGCTACAAGCCGGAATGGGGCGCGGAGAACGCCTATGTCAGCTTCGCGCACTGGGCCCGCATGTGCGAGCAGGCCGGCAGCTTCAACCCGCCCGACGTGATCAAGGCCTATGAGAAGGGCGAGACGCTGCCATCCCTGGTCGGCGACGTGCATTACCGCCCCGAGGACCATCAGTGCGTCCGCCCGGTGATCATCGTCAAGGGCAAGCAGCAGAAGGACATGAAGACCAAGGAGGACTGGTACGATGTGGTCGAGGTCGTCCCCGGCGAAGGCCTGATGCAGAAGCCGGACGCCTTCGGCTGCCATCCCGGCGACTACAGCTGAGCTCGCGCTAATCCTCTGTGACGCCGTAGGTCGCTTCCGGCTCCTGCGGCGTCACCCTTTTTTGCGCACCGCCGGAACGCGCCACAACCGTGATCATTGCATGATTAGTTGGCCCAACCTCGTCTCGCAGCTCTTCAACGGGCTCGCGCTCGGCGCGCTGCTCGCGCTGATCAGCTCCGGCCTGACCATTATCTACGGCACGCTCGGCGTGCTCAACCTCGCGCATGGCGCGATGTTCATGATCGGCGGCTATGCCGGGTTCGTCGCCTATCAGTACACGGAATCGTTCATCCTTGCCGTGATCGCGGGCTCGCTGTTCGTGATGCTGCTGGGCGTTGCAATGGAACGCGTCATCATTCGCCATTTCTATCATCGGCCGCACGAGGATCAGTTGCTGGTGACGTTCGGGCTCGGCATCTGCTTCGTCGAGGTCATCCGGCTGATCTTCTCCAGCCAGTCGCAGCTGGTCCCGCCGCCGGCGATATTCCAGGGCATCACCAATCTCGGCTTCATGTTCTATCCAACCTACCGCCTCGCGGTGGTCGGCATCGTCGCGATCGCACTCGGTGCGCTGTTCATCATCCTCTACCGGACCCGGCTCGGCATGATCGTGCGGGCCGGCATCGAGGATTCGGTGATGGTGGATTCGCTCGGTATCAATGTCTACCGGGTCTTCATGGTGGTGTTCGGCATCGGCGCGATGGCCGCCGGCTTTGCCGGCATCGTCAACGCGCCGGTGGTGTCGCTGACGCCGGGCATCGGTGACGACATCCTGGTCCAGACCTTCGTGGTGGTGGTGATCGGCGGCGTCGGCTCGTTCCCAGGCGCGATCCTGGGCGGCCTGATCGCCGGCGAGATCATCAGCGTCACCTCCATGTTCAACCCCGGCTACGCCTATGTGATGCTGTTTGCGGCGATGACGCTCGTGCTCGTGGTGCGACCGCATGGCCTGCTCGGCGTCCAGGGCCGAGAGTAAGTGATGCTCAAGCAACGCCCCTTCCTGATCGAGACGCTGACGGCCATCGGCCTGATCGTGGCTCCCTTCGTGCTGCCCCATCTCGGCTTCGCGCCCAACACCGTGAACCGGATCCTGGTCTGGGGCCTGTTCGGCCTCGGCTTCGACATCCTGTTCGGCTTCACCGGCCTGTTGTCGTTCGGCCAGTCCGCCTTCTACGGCACCGGCGGCTTCGTCGCCGCCTACCTCCTGACCCGCGCCGGCTTCGGCAACGTGCTGGGCGCGCTGATCATCGGCATGATCGCAGCGGCTGCGACCGGCTACCTGATCGGCCTGATCGCGCTCCGCCGCACCGGCATCTACTTCGCCATGATCACGGTCGCGATTGCGGAAGTGTTCTTCTTCGTCGAGTTCAACCCGCTCTCCGACTTCACCGGCGGCGAGAACGGCCTGCCGGGCGTGCCGACGCCGAGCTTCAATCTCGGCTTCACCACCGTTCACTTCACCAACGGCTGGTCGCTCTATCAGTTCATCGCGCTGTGCTATTTCATCGGCGTCATCATCGCGCTCAGGATCGTGCGCTCGCCGGTCGGCGCCATTTTCAGCGCGATCCGGGACAATCCGCTGCGCGCCACCGCGGTCGGCCACAACATCCACGGCTACAAGCTGACGGCCTTCGTGATCGCAGCCGCTTACGCCGGTTTCGCCGGCGGCCTGCTCGGCGTGCTCCAGGCCTTCATGCCGCCGGACGCCTTCACTTTCGACACGTCCGGCCAGCTCGTGATGCAGACCGCCATTGGCGGCCGAGGCACGCTGTTCGGGCCGCTGGTCGGCGCGACCGTCTGGCTGTTCCTTCAGGATTTCCTCCAATCCGCGCTGGGCTTAGGTGCCGCCTGGAAGCTGGTGCTTGGCGTCGTGTTCGTGCTGCTGGTCTGCTTCCTGCGCGGCGGCATCATCGGCGGTCTTGCGGACCTTTATCGCCTTCTCTCCGGCAGGCGTAAGCGGAGCGATACGGAGGCCGAGCCGGACACTGAGACGACACTGCACCTTGCGCCGGCGCCGATGCAGGCCAAGGAGGTCGCGCACCCCGCTTATTCCGGGCCCATCCTGAAAGCCACCGGTCTCACCAAGCGCTATGGCGGCCTCGTCGCCAACAGCGACATCGATTTCAGCGTCAATCAAGGCGAGCTGCGCGGCATCATCGGCCCCAACGGCGCCGGCAAGTCGACCTTCTTCAAGATGCTGACCTGCGAGATCGCGCCGACCTCCGGCCAGATCGTGTTCGAGGGGCGCGACATCACGGGATTGAAGGTCACCGAGGTTTGCCAGCTCGGGCTCACCAAGAGCTACCAGGTCAACCAGCTCTTCACCGGGCTGACGGTACGGCAGAACCTGACGATCGCCGCGCTCGCCGAGCTGCGTGGAAAGTTCCGCCTCGATCTCTTCCGCAAGCTCTCCAGCGTCAAAGGCCTGACGGAGCAGGTGGAGCATACGCTCGCTCTGGTCAATCTGGCCCGCCGCGCCGACACGCCGGTCGCCGAACTCGCTTATGGCGAGAAGCGCCGGCTCGAGATCGGGCTCGCACTCGCGACCTCGCCGCGGCTGCTGCTGCTCGACGAGCCGCTCGCGGGCATGAGCCCGCGCGAGCGGGTCGAGACCGTCAAGCTGCTCAAATCGATCGCGCGCGGCCGCACCATGATCATCATCGACCACGACATGGATTCGCTGTTCGAGCTGGTCGAGCGCGTGACGGTGCTTCAGGAGGGCAAGGTGCTGCTCGACGGCACACCGGAGGAAATCCGGACCAACGCCGCGGTGCAGGAGGCTTATCTCGGCGGCGTGCACGGGGAGATCGCCGCATGAGCCTGATCGAGGTCAACGGCCTGAACAGCTATTACGGGGATTCCCACATCCTGTTCGACGTCGCCATGCACGTCGAACGTCACGAGGTGGTGGCGCTGCTCGGCCGCAACGGCGCCGGCAAGAGCACGACGCTGAAGAGCCTGATGGGCGTCGTGACGCCGCGCAGCGGCAGCGTGAAGTTCGACGGTATCGACATCGCCGGACGCAGGAGCCACAGAATCGCGCAGGCGGGCATGCAGCTCGTGCACGAGGAGCGCCGTATCTTCGGCAGCCTGTCGGTGGAGGAGAACATCGTCCTTGCCGGGATTACCGCGCCGAAGCGCTGGCCGCTCGACCGCATCTACGAGATGTTTCCACGGCTGAAGGAGCGGCGCAACAACCGCGGCACCGAGCTCTCCGGCGGCGAGCAGCAGATGCTCGCGATCGCGCGGGCGCTGGTGCGAGATCCCAAGATCGTGCTGCTGGACGAGCCGTTCGAGGGGCTCGCGCCCGTCATCGTCCACGATCTCGTCAAGGCCTGCCGCGAGCTGGCGGCGGCCGGCCAGACCATCGTGCTGGTCGAGCAGAATTTGGCGGCGACGCTGGCGCTGGCGAGCCGGATCTACATCATCAACAACGGTCATATCGTGCACGAGGGCCCGGCACAGGAGCTCAAGGCCCAGCCGGAGCTGCTGCAGCGCTATCTCGGCGTCTAGCCACCCGCCGAGCTCGGCTGTCAGGTTCAGCCGCCAAGCGCCGCGATCATCCGTTTGGCGTGATCGGCGAGCACGGCCATATCTTCCTTGCGGGTCTGCGCCGGCAAGAGGTCGACGCCGGCCCTGACAGGCATGACGTGCATGTGCAGGTGAAGCACCACCTGCCCGCTGGCCGGCTCGCTGAACTGCTGGAGGATGATACCCTCCGCGTCAAACGCCTTCATTGCCGCAATCGCGATTCGCTTGGCCGTCCGGGCGACGGCGGCAAGGTCGTCCTCCGCAATATCCAGGATGCCGCGCGCCGGCGCCCGCGGAATCACCAGCGTGTGCCCGGGCGCGCGCGGCATGATGTCGAGGAAGGCCAGGCTGCGCTCGTCCCTGAAAACCTCGAAGCAGGGAATCTCGCCGCGCAGGATCTTTGCGAAGACGTTCTGATCGTCATAGGCCGTCATCGACCCCTCCGTCGCTTGCGAGGCGCGATCAAACGCGCTCCTTTCCGTTGACGCAAGCGAACCGGCCGATCTATCCACGATGGCAGGCAGGATGGCTCCATTGGCGACAAATAACGTTCCCGGACATAATGTCGAGAGTGCGCGGCGCGCGCTCGCGGCACGGCTGCAAGCGGCCGGCATCGAGGAGGCGGCCCTCGATGCGCGCCTTCTCGTCGGCGCCGCGCTGGAGCTCGATCTGACCGGCATGGTGACGCAGGCATCACGACAACTCACGCCTGAGGAGACCACGCAGCTCGAACGATACGCGCAACGCCGGCTCGCGCATGAGCCGGTGGCCCGCATTCTGGGCGTGCGAGACTTCTGGGGCATGCCGTTGCGGTTGTCCGAGGCGACGCTGGTACCGCGGCCGGACACCGAGACCGTCGTCGAACTGGCGCTCGAGATCTTCCGCGGGCTGGCGATTTCGGGGCGGCGCCCGCGAATCGCCGATATCGGTGTCGGATCAGGCGCCATCCTGCTCGCATTGCTGTGGGAGATTCCCGACGCGTTTGGCGTCGGCACCGATGTAAGCCCGACGGCGCTCGATACGGCGCGCGACAATGCGGCCGCCCTGGGCCTCGCCGGCCGCGCCGGCTTCGTCGCCTGCTCCTATCTGACGGCGCTGCGCGGCCCGTTTGACCTCATCGTCTCGAACCCGCCCTATATTCCCTCCGCCGAAATCCCGAGACTGAGCATCGAGGTGCGCGACCACGATCCGCATCTGGCGCTCGACGGCGGCAATGACGGATATGACGCCTATCGCGCCCTGATCCCGCAGGCCGCCGAGCGTCTCGCCCCCGGCGGAGCGCTGATCGTCGAGGCCGGACAGGGGCAGGCCAGAAATATTGAAACCTTGATGATAGCTGGCGCGTTAACGGTGGACAGGCCACCCAAGGCCGACCTGGCGGGCATTCCGCGGGCCGTTTCGGCCCGAAAAATGCCCCCATAAAAGCCGGATTGGCTTGCAAAAAGCTCTTGGAATATCCCTTGGGAACGACTACGTTCCGATCAACACATCGGTGCCGGCCCCGTAGACCTACGGGCGAAAGCCGGGCTCTCGGGCGAGAGCTTTACTGATAAAGGTTCCAAGCCGCAGGTCCTGTGAAGCGCGATAGCCAGTGGAGCTGCGCTGCTCTCCGACCGCAAAGTGAACGAAAGCCTGATATTGCGCTTGAAGACTTACGCAACACAGCTGGGCTTGTTTCGGCAGGCAAAATGAATGGGTTCGCTGGCGATCAGTGCTGGCGGGTGGGGAACGCGTCCTTGTTGAACGCGACGGTCGACGAACATCGGCAGGGTTCGATCCGCTCTTGCGCGTGGTGCGCGCGAGCGATGTGAACCGCTGTCACCAGGTCACTCCTAGCAATCGTAATGCGTGCAACGTTTAGGGCTGGAATTAAAGGCAGGACATGAGAAACGGTCAGAACAAGCAGCGGATGCGCAACCGCAACAATAACAATAACAACAACAACCGGCGCAGCCAGAACCCGATGACCCGGGTCTACGAGTCCAACGGACCCGACATCAAGATCCGCGGCACCGCCTCGCACATCGCTGAAAAGTATCTCCAGCTCGCACGCGACGCGCGCTCTTCGGGCGACCCCGTTGCAGCCGAGAACTACTACCAGCACGCCGAGCATTATTTCCGCCTGATCGCCGCGGCCCAGGAACAGTTCCGCCAGAACCAGCAGCCGCGCGGTGACGAGCCGATCAGCAGCAACAGCGACGACGGCGACGACGACGGCGAGAATTTCTCGAATTTCGGCCAGGAGCCGGGCTTCGTCCCGCAGCCGCAACAGCAGCAGCCCTTCGCGCGCGACCGCGACGGCCAGCGCGATCATCACCAGCGTGATCATCAGCAGCGCGACAACCAGCCCTATCAGCGCGATCAGCAGCAACCGCGCGAGCACCGCGAGCGCGACCATCGCCCGCAGCCGCAATATCAGCCCCAGCCGCAACCGCAGAATCAGCCGCAGCCCGTCGTCACCGACACCGGCAGCGTCGATCGCCTGCCCTCCTTCATCACCGGCGCGCAGCCGCAGGTGAACGGCGGCGCGAATGGCGGCCAGGCCGGTTTCGAGGGCGGAGCCGGCGGTGGCGAACGCTTCCCGCGCCGGCGGCGCCGGCCGCATGGCCCGCGCCCCGAGCGCGAAGCAGCTCCGGCCGCATCCGGCGATGATCTCGCGCCCAGCGAGTAAGTGAGCTTCTTCTGATCGACTGATCTGGAATCGTCCCGGCCTTGCCGGGACGATTTGTTTTTGACGACCATCGGTCGCGGCAACGCTTGTGACCTAGCTGCGCGTCACCGTCGTCGAGGATGGCACCAGCACGGGCTTCGCGAGCGACGGAATCAGCCGTGCCCGCTCGCGCTTGGCGGGGATCGCGCGGTAGACCTGCTTGGTTGCCTCCACGATATGGACGCCTGCAAAGGGCAGCGACAGTGCCGCACCGGCGCGCTCCCACATCTGCGCCGATTTCAGCACCCAGCCGCCGGCATAGGGCGGCATGAACAGCGCCTCGCCCCAGGCGGTCGGCGTGAACCAGGTCTGGCGCAGCAGATCGGTGATCTGCGAGCGCGAATAGGGCCGGCCGTGACCGAATGGCGTGCTGTCAGTGCGGGTCCACACCCCGCGCCGGTTCGGGATCACGGCGATCACGCGCCCGGACGGCGACAGCACGCGCCATACCTCGCGCAGCAGCGCGGCCGGATCGTCCGACATCTCCAGCGCGTGGACCAGCAGGATGCGGTCGACCGCGGCGTCGGGGAGCGGCAGCGAGAATTCGTCGACCAGCGAGGCCAGCGCCGGCCGTCCCGTCGGCCATTTCAGGACGCCCTGGGCCGCCGGCATGAAGGCGAGGCAGCGCTCGGCGTCTTCGCGGAACAACCCCAGATAGGGGGTGGGATAGCCGAGGCCGAGCACGCGGTGGCCCTCCGCCCTCGGCCAGCGTTCCCTGATGCCGCGATTGATCATTTGCCGCGCCACGATCCCGAGGCGGCGGGAATAGAACTCGCGGAGGTCGACGACGTCGATGGTCATGACGGCAATGTAACATGCGCGAGACCGCGGCCGCGCGCGGAATATTGCATTGCCTGCGCAACGTTAACGCCATATTTGTCTGGCGGGGCTGAGCCCGATGGAGATGACATGGCCGCCGAAATTCGTACTTTCACCTGTTTAAACGACAATTTCGGCTATCTGATCCACGATGTGGAAACCAAGGCGACGGCGTCGATCGACGCGCCTGAGGCCGACCCCATCCTGGCGGCGCTGGAGCGCGAGGGCTGGCAGCTCACCGACATCCTGATCACCCATCATCACGGCGATCATGTCGGCGGGGTCGCCGAACTCAAGCAGAAATACAACTGCCGCGTCGTCGCGCCGCACGACAAGACCACGAAAATTGCGGACGTCGATCTGCGTGTCGCCAATGCCGACGTGATCAAGATCGGCAATCTGCTGGCGCGCGTGCTGGAGACGCCCGGCCACACGCTCGACCACATCTCCTACGTGTTCGACACCGAGAAGACGGTGTTCGCCGCCGACACGCTATTCTCGATCGGCTGCGGCCGCGTGTTCGAGGGCACCTATCCGATGATGTGGGATTCGCTTCTGAAGCTGCGTGCCCTGCCCGACGACTTCAAGCTCTATTGCGGCCACGAATACACGGCCTCCAACGTCAAGTTCGCGCTCACCGTCGATCCCGACAATGCGGCGCTCCAGGCGCGCGCAGCGGAGGTGACGAGGCTCAGGGCCGAGAACAAGCCGACCATTCCCACGCTGCTTGGCGACGAGAAGCGGGCCAACGTGTTCCTGCGCGCCGATGAGCCACAGGTCGCGGCGAGGCTGCACATGAAGGGCGCGGACGCCGCCGCGGTGTTCGGCGAGCTGCGCGAACGCAAGAACAAATCCTGAAGAACAAGTCCTGCAGAAGAAAGTCCTGACTGGATCGATGCCGACTGCAGCCGAGATCATCGCGCGCCTCGAACTCCGTCCGCATCCCGAGGGCGGCCACTATCGCGAGACGTTTCGCGACCAGACCACGGACGCCAACGGGCGTTCGCGCTCGACCCTGATCTACTTCCTGCTGGCACGCGGCGAGCGTTCGCACTGGCATCGCGTCGATGCGGTCGAGACATGGCACTATTACGCCGGCAGTCCCTTGATGCTGCGCATCGCCCATGACGGCTGCTCGCAGCACCAGGTGCGGCTCGGCAGTGACCTTGCGAATGGAGACCGGCCGCAGGCGATCGTGCCGGCGCAGGCCTGGCAATCCGCGGAGACGACGGGCGAGTGGACGCTGGTCGGCTGCACCGTGGCCCCGGCATTCGAATTCGCAGGCTTCGAGCTCGCACCACAGGGCTGGGAGCCGTAGGCTCGCACCGTCATTCCGGGTTCGCACTTCGCGCGCCCCGGAATGACAATCACCGCTTCCGCAGCACCATATCCTTCGCGGCGATCAAACCGCCACCGGCAATCAGGATCGCAGCAATCGCGATGTTGGCGCTGGCCTTGGCGAAACCGGCGGCGATGAGGAAGCCGGTCGAGAGCAACGGCGTCGCGTAAGAGGCGGCGCCGAGCACGCGGATGTCGCCGCGCTTCATGCCGATGTCCCAGGCGTAGAACGCGGCACCGACCGGACCGATGCCGAGCGCGATCACCGAGAGCCATTGCAGCGTGGTCTCCGGCCAGACGGTGGTCTCGAGCAGGCCATGCATCAGCGCGGCAAGCACGGCGGTGGCCAGACAGAATCCGGCGACCGCATCGGTCGGCACGGCCTTGAGCCGGCGCGACAGCACCGAATAGGCCGCCCAGACGAACGCGGCGATGAAGGCCGCGGCCAATCCCGGCACCTGCCCCGCCGCGAAGCCGGAAGTGTTGCCGGCGAACAGCAGCACGGTGCCGACGAGGCCGAGCATCGCGCCAACGATGTGATGGAGGGCGAGCCGCTCGCCCGGCAGAAAGGACGAGAACAGCACGATCAGCAGCGGCCACAGATAATTCAGCAAGCCGGCTTCGGCTGGCGGCGCGAAGCGCAGCGCGAGGAAATACAGCGCGTGATAGCCGAACAGGCCGCCGACGCCGACAGCCCAGACGACCAGCGGCTGACGCAGGCTCTTCGCCGCCTCGCCGCGGCCGATCCAGGTGAGCAGGCCGACCAGGCCGCCGATGGCGAAGGTCATCGCGGCGAGCTGGAACGCCGGGATCGTTCCGGTCGCCACCGTCATCACCGACAGCAGCGACCACATCAGGATCGCGGTCAATCCGATCAGCGTGGCTGTGCGCGGGGTCATTGACGAAGGCTCTGAGGACAACGATGCCCGGCGCGAGGCCGGGCATTGTCGTCTTCACTAACGCCTTGTCGCGCCTGAAGCTACAGGCTTTTGACCTGAAGGCTTGGCGTCCTATCAGGCCTGATACTGGCCGCCATTGATGGTCATCGTCGAGCCCGTGATGAAACCGGCCTCGTCGGCCGCCAGGAACACGACCGCCCGGGCGATCTCCTCGGGCTCGCCGAGCCGGCTCACCGGGATCTGCGGGATCACGTTCTTCTCCAGAACGTCCTTCGGCACCGCCTGCACCATTTCGGTGTTGATGTAGCCAGGGCAGATCGCATTGACGGTGATGCCGCCCTTGGCATTCTCCAGCGCGAGCGCCTTGGTGAAGCCGATGTCGCCGGCCTTCGCCGCGGAATAATTGACCTGACCGAACTGCCCCTTCTGGCCGTTGATCGACGAGATCGAGATGATGCGGCCGAACTTGCGCGCACGCATGCCCTCGATGACCGGACGCGTCATGTTGAACAGCGAGCCGAGATTGGTGTTGATGACCGCGTTCCACTGCTCCAGCGTCATCTTGTGGAAGGCAGTGTCGCGGGTGATGCCGGCGTTGTTGACGAGCACCTCGACCGGCCCGAGATCGGCCTCGACCTTTTTCACGCCCTCGGCGCAGGCATCGAAACTGCTGACGTCCCATTTGTAGACGACGATGCCGGTCTCGGCCTTGAACTTCTCCGCCGCCGTATCGTTGCCGGCGTAGCTCGCCGCAACCTTGTATCCCGCCGCTTTCAGTGCCTTGCTGATCGCAGCACCGATGCCCCGCGTACCACCCGTGACCAATGCAACACGTGCCATGTCGTATTCCTTCCCTTGGACTCTTCGGACGTTTCTGAAGCGACTTTTTTTAACGTTGGATTATGCGGTTGGTTTGACGGACATCAAGAACAAAACGCCCGGCGTTGAGCCGGGCGTTTGTATTTAGTCGAGGCCTGCAAGATTGCGAAGAATATTTGATTTGCAACCGCTGCCTTTTTAGTCGCGTGCAACGCACTCACTGACGTGTGCAGCGCACGCGCAAACTGCGCGTAAGCTGCATGTCAGCTATCTTCAGTCGCGCGCGATGCACATCGCGATGCCCATGCCGCCGCCGATGCACAGCGTGGCGAGGCCCTTCTTCGAATCGCGCTTCTGCATCTCGTGCAGCAGCGTCACCAGGACGCGTGCGCCGGACGCGCCGACCGGATGACCGATCGCGATCGCGCCGCCGTTGACGTTGACCTTGGAGGTATCCCAGCCGAGATCCTTGTTGACGGCGCAGGCTTGCGCCGCGAAGGCCTCGTTGGCCTCGATCAGGTCGAGATCGCCGACATTCCAGCCGGCCTTCTTCAGCGCGGCGCGCGAGGCCGGGATCGGGCCCGAACCCATGATCTTCGGATCGACGCCGGCCTGCGCCCAGGACACGATCCGCGCGAGCGGCTTCTTGCCTTCCTTGGCGGCCTGCTTGGCGGTCATCAGCACCACGGCGGCGGCGCCGTCATTGATGCCGGATGCCGAGCCCGCAGTGACCGTGCCGTCCTTTTCGAAGGCGGGCTTGAGCTTGGCCATGCCGTCGAGCGTGGCGCCGTGACGCGGATATTCGTCGGCGCTGACGACGATGTCGCCCTTGCGGGTCTTGATGGTGACGGGAACGATCTCGTCGGTGAACTTGCCGGCCTTCTGCGCCGCTTCGGCCTTCTGCTGCGAGGCGACCGCGAACTCGTCCTGCTGGGCGCGGGTGATCTGCCACTGCCGTGCGACGTTCTCGGCGGTGTTGCCCATGTGGTAGCCGTTGAAGGCATCCCACAGGCCGTCCTTGATCATGGTGTCGACGAACTCGACGGCACCCATCTTGACGCCGCCACGCAGATATTGGGCGTGCGGAGCCATGCTCATGGATTCCTGGCCGCCGGCGACCACGATTTCGGAATCGCCGTTGAGCAGCGCCTGGTAGCCGAGCGCGACCGTGCGCAGGCCGGAGCCGCAAAGCTGGTTGACGCCCCAGGCCGGGCTCTCCACCGGAATGCCGGCGGCGATCGAGGCCTGGCGGGCCGGGTTCTGGCCCTGGGCGGCGGTCAGGATCTGACCCATGATGACTTCCGAGACCCGACCGGGCTCGATGCCACCGCGCTCCAGCGCGGCCTTGATGGCAATGGCGCCGAGATCGTGGGCGGGAAGGGTCGCGAACGCTCCGTTGAAGCTTCCGACCGGGGTGCGGGCGGCGCTGACGATGACGACATCGTCTGACATGGGCATCTCCTGAGGCTTGAGGTTTCTTGAAAGGGGGCAGGCGGGGCTTTGAGAAAACGGCTCGCCAGTCTCGTCAGCCATCCTGTTAACGTCGTTGAGGCATGTCAATCGGCCGGCGACCGAATTCATGCCGCAGCGCATTCAAAATAGCGTTCTTGGCGCTTTCGCAAGCATGATTTTGCTCTGCGATTAACCGTGCCGCACAAAACGGTAGCGTGACCCCTTTGAAAATGCTTATTTTGTTGCGTTGCGTACTCTTCCCGCCCTGCGGCATGGCCCGCCGGGTTCCCGTTCTCCGTGCTTGCAAGTGAGAGCCCATGGCGAAATCAGACCAACCCACAACCATCAAGAAATACGCGAACCGCCGGCTCTATAACACCGGAACGAGTACCTACGTGACGCTGGAAGACCTCGCCGCGATGGTCAAGGATGGCGAAGATTTCCTGGTCTATGACGCCAAGACCGGCGACGACATCACCCGCTCCGTGCTCGCCCAGATCATCTTCGAGCAGGAGAACAAGGCCGGCCAGAACCTGCTCCCGACCACCTTCCTGCGCCAGCTCATCCGCTTCTACGGCGACAGCATGCAGATGGTGGTGCCGAAATATCTGGAGCAGTCGATCGCGACCCTGACCCAGGAGCAAGAGAAGTTCCGCAAGCAGATCGCCAACACCCTGTCCGGTACTCCTTTTGCTCCTTTGGAAGAACAAGTCCGCCGTAACATGGAGCTGTTCCAGCAGACCTTCTCGATGTTCAAGCCGTTTGCTCCCAATGCGGGCCGCCCGGCGACCGGCACGGAGCCGGAGCCCGACGCGAACGCCGAGGCGCCGAAGGACAACAACATCGACGATTTGCGCCAGCAGATGAAGGACATGCAGGAACGCCTCGAGCGCATGTCGAAGAAGGACGAGTAGGCCTTCCCGGTCGGGCTCGCGCGTCGGCCTGCGTTCGACGCCACCAACTCCATTGTCGTCCCGGCCCCCGTGCGCAATGGCGCACCAGGCAGGGACGACGTTGGACAGGTATGGGAGCCCCTCCAGCCTAAAACCTGAAAAACAACCCCATGCACAGTAGAAACGGGGTTGAAAGAGCTGAGTAATTTCGGCATCCCCGAAGCGGACTTGCTCGGTCGGGCGAACACTTGTAACATTCCGTCATCGCCGACCGCGGCTGTCGGATCCTCTCCGCCCATCGCTGCCATGTCCGACCGCACCATCCATTGGGACAACGTCTACGCCACCAAGGGCGAGGCCGAGGTCAGCTGGTTTCAGGACCGTCCGACCATCTCGCGCGACATGATCCGCGCGGCCAATCCGGATCACGACGCGGCGATCATCGATATCGGCGGGGGCGCTTCGCGGCTGGTCGATGCTCTTCTTCAAGACGGATATCGCGATCTCACCGTGCTGGACCTCTCCGCCAACGCGCTCGACGCGGTGAAGACGCGAATCGGTCAGGCCTCTTCCGCGGTCGACTGGATCGTTGCCGACGCCACGACTTGGCGGCCGGCCAGGACTTACGATGTGTGGCACGACCGCGCGGCGTTTCACTTCCTGACCGACCCCCGTGACAGGGCGGCTTACGTCGAGCGGCTGCGATCGGCGATTGCGCCTGGCGGCCAGATCATCATCGCGACCTTTGCGCCCGATGGTCCGGAGAAATGCAGCGGCTTGCCGGTGCAACGCCATGACAGCGGCAGCCTTGCTGCAGAGTTCGGGCCGGAGTTCGAACTGGTCGAGACGCAACGCGAGACGCATCATACGCCGTGGAATTCGACGCAGGCGTTTCAGTTCAGCCGGTTCAGGCGGCAGAAGTAGGTCTCGTCATGGCCGGGCTTGTCCCGGCCATCCACGCATCACGACACGCGAGGAAGAACGTGGATGCCCGGGACAAGCCCGGGCATGACGGCGGAAAGTGCGGATCACGCCGCCAGCTTCACCGCATGCGCGAAGTCCCAATAGAGCTTGCGCGCTTTGGCGTAGAACGGGCCAGGCTTCAGCTCGCGCTCGTCGATGCGGATCACCGGGGCGACCTTGGCGAAATTGCCGGTGGAGAAGATCTCGTCAGCAGCCTGGAAGTCGGCATAGCGCAACGTCTTCTCGACCACGGTGACGCCGTCGCCGCGAAGCAGGGTGATGACGCGCTGGCGCGTGATGCCGTTGAGGAAGGTGCCGTTCGGCACCGGCGTATAGACCACGCCGTCCTTGGCCATGAACACGTTGGAATTGCCGAACTCGGCGACGTTGCCGAGCATGTCGAGCATCAGCGCGTTCTGGAAGCCGCGCGAGGCGGCTTCCGCGAGCGCGCGTGAATTGTTCGGGTAGAGGCAGGCCGCCTTCGCCTCGACCGGGGCGCATTCGGCTGTGGGCCTGCGGAATGGCGACAGGGTGATGGCGTTGCCGACGGGTTTGGGCATCGGCGCCTCGTAGATGCACAGGCACCAATTGGTGGTCTCTGGGTCGAACAGCACGCCGCCGCCCGAGCCGTTCTGCGCCCAATACATCGGACGGACATAGAGCTCGGCATTGGCCGCAAAGCGGGCAATGCCTTCGGTTGCGAGCGTAAGCCAGGTGCCGGTATCGACCACCGGCTTCAGGCCAAAATTGATCGCGGATTGATTGGCGCGGGCGACGTGACGATCGAGATCGGGCGCAACACCCTCGAACGCGCGTGCACCGTCGAACACGATCGAGCCGAGCCAGGCCGCATGCGTGCGCGGGCCCATGATCGGCACATTGCCGTCGTGCCATTTACCCTCGAAGAAGGTCCAGCTCGGCGAATATTCGATCGGCTTCCTGATCTCGGCCATATCAGGCCTCCCCTTGGCGTGCTGTCGCATTATAGCGCCACTATTGGACGCAACATCTAAATGATTCCCTGCGCGGAAGTGGTGGGCTACCCTCTCCCGCACGGGAAGAAGGAGGCAGCATGCCGCTCGATCCGCTCGCAAAGCGCTTGTTGACCATGATGGCTGCGGCTGGGCCGCGGGCGAGGGGCCGGCCGAGCGTGGAGGCGCGGCGGCAATCGCTGGCGAAGCTGATGCAGTTCGCACGCACCGATGCGCCGGATGTGACGGCGCGCGACGGTATGCTGCCCGGCCGCGCCAGCGAACTGCCCTATCGGCTCTACACGCCCGCAAATGCCGATGAGCGTGCGCCGGGCTTCGTGTTCTTCCATGGCGGCGGCCTCGTCGCGGGCGGCATTGCCACGCATGATCGCATCGCGGCGGCGCTGGCGCATGCCACCGGCTGCCGTCTCGTCTCGGTCGACTACCGGCTCGCGCCGGAGCACAAATTTCCTGCCGCCGTCGACGACGCGATCACTGCCACCGAATGGGTTGCACGCGAGGCCGAATCGCTCGGCATCGATGCGGACCGTCTGGTGGTCGGCGGCGATTCCGCCGGTGCAACGCTCGCGGCGATCGTGTGCCAGGAAGCGGCGCAGACCGCGGGCCTTGCCATCGCCGCACAATGCCTGATCTGCCCGGTGCTGGATTTCGAGGAAACCTCGCCCTCACGCGAGGCCTTTGCAGAGGGCCATCTGATCGACCGCGTCACGATCGAGGCTGATCTTTCCGACTATCTGCCTGACGGTATCGACACCGCCGACCCCCGCGTTTCTCCCTTGCGGGCAACACGGCTCGCGGGTCTGCCGACCGCGATCATCCACACGGCCGAGTACGATCCGATGCGCGATGAAGGCAATGCCTATGCCCGCAAGCTGCTCGCCGCAGGCGTCGCCGTCGAGCATGTCTGCCACGACGGCATGGTGCACAATTTCCACGCCATGGGCGCGATCCTGCCGCAGGCGCAGCTGGTGCTATCGCAGATCGGCGAGCAGGTGCGGCGTGCGGTTGCGAGGTAAGAGCGCGAATCAGGCGCGCGCATCGATAACGGCCCTGGCTGCCACGACATAGTCAGGCCAATGCGCGTCCGCATAACGTTCGGCCTGCCGGGCGCAGGTGACGTCGGGCGCATGCGCCGCGGCGATCATGCGCGCGAAGCGCTCTTCGGCAACCGTCGTGTCATCGGGCACTGGCGCAGATGCGGCCGCGACAGCGGTCGGAGCGACGGCGAGCCCCGCCATTCCGGCGAGCAGGATGCGGCGTGACGTGGTCATGGCTGTCGTCCTCCATAGTCCGGCCTGCACTCTGGCCGGCGAAGCGTATCGGTGCAATCACGACAGGGTAGCCGCGCGCATCGATGCCGTCCATCGTTTGCGGATAGCGCTTGACCATTGGAGCGATCACGTTCCATCTAGCACACACGATTTCGCCACACAGTCCCCACGCGTCGGATTGTCACGTGTCCCATCACAGCCCATCGCATCATCAGGCTTTGCGCGCTATCGCGATGGGACTGGCCTGTCTGACGATATCGGCCAGCGACGCCTTCTCCACCGAAGCCGAGGAGGACGCACCGGCAAAGCCGGCGGTCCCAAACATCTACCTTGATCTGCGCACGACCTATGCGACGATTCCGGCGGGCACGCTCGGGCTCGGCTTCGGCAACACGTCACTGTCGGCCGCGCTCGTGGCCCTGGCGGTGCGCAGAGGCGCAACGCTGTCGAACGGCTTGCCGGCCGCGAAATCGATTGCCGTCGACCTGCCGCTGACCGTCGATGTCAACGACCGCGTCTCGCTTTACGGCGGCGTGTCGGGCTCGACGACCGACATCGGCGGCGGCTGGTCGACCTTCGACATCACGAGCTGGAACATCGGCGTGCAGGCCGACCTCTATCAGCAGAATGGCGGAACGATCCCGACCATCACGTTGCAATCGACCCTGACGCAGTCGGTGCCGAACGAGCAGGGCATGACCAATTCGTTCAACAACATCCTGGAATTCGACTACGCGCTCGACGAGGACGAGACGCGGGGCTGGCTGGCCGGCATGCAATACACTTACACCACCATCGCCAGCCCGTTCGCCAGCATCCGGCCGAACACGATTTTCTATGCCGGCGGCTATTACCAATGGCCGAGCAACTGGAAGTTCACCGGACGCCTCGGCATGCAGTCGTTCGGCGGCGCGCAGCTCGCGGGTCGGACCCTGGCGGAGCCCTTCACGCAACCGTTCCTGCGCCTCGACCTCGATCGCATGGACGACAACGACAACCGCCTGTTCGGCATCACCGCGCAGATCGCCTGGATGCCGAAGCCATCCTATCAGGTGACGTTGCGAACGCCGCTCTATGCGGTCCGCAACTGACTGGGATCATGGTGGATAGCAGGTAAACCGAATCCCCCGTTTTCCGGACATCGGTACAGCGGTCGCAATAGCCCGGCATTGACGATGAAGGACTTTCGCATTCGCCGCGGGCCGTCAGCGGCCCTTCCCGGGCCATGGACTGCTTGTTAGTCCTCTCGCCCGAGCGCCCATCCGGTTACCTCTCGGCAATATGCTTGCGACAGACTGGGCTGGAGTCACGCGGGAGGCTGCGAATGTCCCACTTGGTCCCGGAACGGACGTTGCTTGCTGGGAAGATCTTCTTCAATTTCGGCCAGTCGTCGATCGATTGCGTCGTGCGGCGGCTGACCGAGGAGGCGGCGACGCTCGAGATGGAGAGCGGCCTCGGGGTGCCCGAGCGCTTCCAGCTCAGGCTCGCGGGGCGCGAGATCCTGACCTGCCGCGTGATCTGGCGATCGGACCGTCAGGTCGGCGTCGCCTTCGAGCAATCGGGCAGCGTCGAGCGCGTCGCCGGCGAGGAGCGCGGTCGCTCATCCGATGCGCTGATGCGCAGCCAGATGCTGGCGCTGCGTGCCGCGCTCGATCATGTGCCCACCGGCATCGTGCTGCTGGACTCCAGCCTCAGGGCGCGCCTGATCAACCGGTCGTTTCGTCAGATGTGGCGCCTGCCCGACGAGGTCGCCGACAGCAATCCATCCATCCTCACGCTGCTCCATCACGGCCGTGACACCGGTGCCTATGAGGTGCCCGACCCCGAGCTCGATGCCCTGGTGGCGGAACGCGTCCGTGTGATCGAGGCGGGCGATCCGACGCCGATCGATCTGCGCCGGACCAATGGCGATGTCGTGCGCGTACAGGTCACGCCCCTGCCCGATGGCGGACGCATGCTGACCTATACCCCCGTCACCGACATCGTTCGCGCCTCGGACGAGCTGAAGCTGCTGCGCGATGCGCTGGAGAATGTTCAGGACGGGGTGCTGCTTCTCGACCCCGACCTGCATGCCACCTTCATGAACCGGCGCATGCGGCGCTTCTGGGAGGTCAGTGAAGCCGAGGCGGCGGACCGGCCGGCCTATTCGTCGCTTGTCCGACGCATGCACCGTGCCAGTGCGCCCAATCTTCCGACCAACGAGCTCGCGAGATTTCCAGCGCGGCGCGTCGCAGAGGTCATGGCCGGCGACCATGTGCGTGACCTGCAGACGCCGGACGGAAGGCGCATCAGGGCCCATTGCACCACGATGTCGAACGGCGGCCGCATGCTGACCTATGTCGACATCACCGACCTGACGGAAAAGGCTGCGATGCTGGAGACGCTGGCGACCACCGACCCGCTCACCGGCCTCTACAACCGCCGCCACTTCCTCGAGAACCTCGATGCGGAATGGAGCCGGTTTCAGCGCTATTATCGCTCTGTCTCGGTGTTGATGCTCGACATCGACCACTTCAAGTCGGTCAACGATCGCTACGGCCATGCCGTGGGCGACGCCGCGATCAGGGCGGTTGCGGCAGCATGCCTCGACGGCAAGCGCAAGTCGGACATCGTCGGCCGCATCGGTGGCGAAGAGTTCGCGGTGCTGCTGCCCGAGACCAGCCTGTCGCGCGCGAGGACTGTCGCCGATCGCATCCGCAAACGCGTGATGAGCGCGCAAATCGTCGCCGGCGAAATTCAGTTCGGCCTCACCGTGAGCGTCGGCATCGCCGAGGCCGCGGTCAGCATGTCCGGCATCGACGCGCTGATGGGCGCGGCCGATCATGCGCTCTACCAGGCCAAGGCCGAGGGCCGTAATCGCTGCATCGCCTTCGCGCCCCCGCCGCCTGCAAGCAAGGCGGCGGAATGATCGAAGGACGCAGCCGTCAATCCGGCACCGGCACGTCGAACGTATTGAGCGTGACGGAGACCATGCAATAGACGCCGACGAGATAGGACAGCTCGGCCGCGCCGTGCTCGCCGAACTCCTTCACGGCGGCGCGCCAGGTCAATTCCGGCAGCACGCCACCACCGACCAGCGCGGACGCCACGTCATATGCGACGGCCTCCTGCCTGGTGAGATCGACCGGCCGCTGGCCGGCGACGATGGTCGCGAGCTTCTCGTCGGACAGGCCGCGCTGCTCAGCGACCAGCACATGGGCATAGAGCTCGTAGCCGGAGCGGAAATGCGAGCCGGTGACGAGGATGGCGACCTCGCGCACCGGGGCCGGCAGCAGCGGATTTGACGCGATCGCCTTGACCAACTCCCACACCGGCTTGCCGAAGCGCGGCTCGCGGACCCAGGGATTCCAGGGCCCGAGCAGCGCGCCGTCATCGCGCATGTTCACAAAACCCTTGAAGTGGTCCTTGATGCCGGCTCGCATGTCGTCATAGAGCGGCTTCTGCTCGTCGGTCAGATCCTTGGGATCGAGAATGGGAAGGCGCACGGCGGAGACCTCCTCGTTGAGAAGGGGTGAGGCTTGCCCGCAGGTGCGCGCAACGCAAGTGAAGTTGCCGTGACATCGCACGCCGCGCGGGCGTTCCGACAAATTCGACTATGTCGCCTCGGGGCTTCGTGCGCTCTGGGGATTTGCGAAATCGTCAACGGCGAGCGTCAGCGGCTCCCCTGTCGCGAGAAACGACGACAAATTGGCCTCGAACGGCGCCGGATCGAGCCCGCGCGCCTTCAGCCATTCGGGCTCGTAATAGGTCTGCCGGTAGCGCTCGCCGGAATCGCAGATCAGCGTCACCAGCGATCCCGTGACGTTCGCCTGCCGCATCTCCGAGGCAAGCCGGCACAGCGCCAGGAAATTGGTGCCGGTGGACCCGCCCACCGGGCGGCGCAGCCGGCGCGACAGCACGTTCATCGCCGCGATCGTGGCCGCATCCGGGATCTTCATCATCCGGTCGACCACACCAGGCACGAAGGAGGGCTCGCAGCGCGGACGGCCGACGCCCTCGATCAGCGACGGGCGGTCGCACACACGCGACCGGTCCTGCGAGCGAAAGCAATCGAAGAAGGCGGAATGCTCGACATCGGCGACGCAGAGCCGCGTCGGATACTGGCGATAGCGCAGATAGCGCCCGATGGTGGCCGAGGTGCCGCCGGTGCCTGCGCCCATCACGATCCAGTCCGGCAGCGGACGCGGCTCGCCCTGCAATTGTGTGAAGATCGATTCGGCGATGTTGTTGTTGCCGCGCCAGTCCGTTGCACGCTCGGCGAAGGTGAACTGATCCATGTAGTGGCCGTTCAGGCGCGCGGCGAGCGCGGCTGCTTTCGCATACAGCGCGCGGCCGTCGTCGATCAGATGGCAATTGCCGCCATAATGCTCGATCGCGGCGATCTTCTCGGCCGAGGTCGTGCGCGGCATCACGGCGTAGAAGGGCACGCCGATCATCTGCGCGAAATAGGCCTCCGACACCGCCGTCGATCCCGACGACGCCTCGACCACGGGCGTGCCTTCGCGGATGTGGCCATTGCAGAGCGCGTAGAGGAACAGCGAGCGCGCCAGACGGTGCTTCAGGCTGCCGGTCGGATGGGTGGACTCATCCTTCAGATAGATGTCGATGCCGGATAGCGCCGGCACGATCAGCCGGATCAGATGGGTGTCGGCGGTGCGGCACTGGTCGGCCTCGATCGCGGCCACGGCCTCGTCGACCCAGCCGCGCCGATAGGCCGGCCCGGCCGGATTGTGCTGGCGGAAGGGAAATGTCTGCATCGAGCGAATCTCTCACGACACGCATTGCGCATCAAGGGCGCGCTCAAAATTCCAGCGGCGCGTTGTCGACGACCTCCTTCATCACGAAGAAGGTGCGGGTCTGGCGCACGCCGGGCAGCGCGATCAGCTGCTCGCCATGGATGCGGTTGAAATCCTCCATGTCGCCGACGCGGATCTTGAGGAAATAGTCGAAGTCGCCGGCGACGAGGTGGCAGTCGAGCACGAATTTCAGCCTGGCGATCGCCTGCTCGAAGACGGCGAAGCTCTCCGGCGTCGAGCGGTCGAGCACGACCCCCACCATCACCAGCGTGCCCTTCGCCACCTTCTTCGGCGCGATCATGGCGCGCACGGCGGCGATGAAGCCATCCTCGAACAGCCGCTGGGTGCGGCGGTGGCAGGTGGCAGGGCTGATTGCGACATTTTCGGCCAGCTCAGCATTGCTGAGCCGACCGTTATTCTGCAGCAATCTCAAGATCTTAAGATCGGTGCGGTCGAGCCGAGCAGCCATGAAAGGAACTTCCATTAACGGATGATATTCTGGAAGAATTATTAGAACTTGGCGCTATTTGCGCAAGAAGTCGCGCAATATGGGCGCAATATTCGAGAGCACATTTTTCCGACGCAATGCTAGGCAGCTGCCAACACCAACGCCAATCGGGATGACCCATGAAGCTGGACAAATTTCCGCGCTATCCTTTGACCTTCGGCCCCACGCCCATCGAGAAGCTGGAGCGGCTGTCAAAACATCTCGGCGGCAATGTCGAGGTCTATGCCAAGCGCGAGGACTGCAATTCCGGCCTCGCCTATGGCGGCAACAAGCTGCGCAAGCTCGAATACATCATCCCCGACGCGATCGCCTCCAACGCTGACACGCTGGTCTCGATCGGCGGCGTGCAGTCGAACCACACCCGCATGATCGCCGCCGTCGCGGCCAAGATCGGCATGAAGTGCCGCCTGGTGCAGGAAGCCTGGGTGCCGCACGAGGACGCGGTCTACGACCGTGTCGGCAACATCATGCTCTCGCGCATCATGGGCGCCGACGTGCGCCTGGTCGACGACGGTTTCGACATCGGCATCCGCAAGAGCTGGGAGCAGGCGATCGACGAGGTGAAGGCCGCGGGCGGCAAGCCCTACGCCATTCCCGCCGGCGCCTCGGTGCACAAGTTCGGCGGCCTCGGCTATGTCGGCTTCGCCGAAGAGGTGCGCAAGCAGGAGAAGGAGCTCGGCTTCAAGTTCGACTACATCGTCGTCTGCACCGTCACCGGCTCGACCCATGCCGGCATGCTGGTCGGCTTCGCCGCCGACGGCCGCGCCCGCAAGGTGATCGGCATCGATGCGTCCTTCACGCCGGCGCAGACGAAATCGCAGGTGCTCGAGATCGCGCAGAACACGGCAAAACTCGTCGAGCTCGGCAAGGAACTCGTCGCTGACGACGTCGTGCTGATCGAGGACTACGCCTATCCCGCCTACGGCGTGCCCTCGGAAGAGACCAAGGAAGCGATCCGCCTCACCGCGCGTCTCGAAGGCATGATCACCGACCCCGTCTACGAGGGCAAGTCGATGCAGGGCCTGATCGACCTCGCGCAGAAGGGCTATTTCGAGAAGGGCGCGAAGATCCTGTACGCGCATCTCGGCGGCGCGCCCGCGCTGAACGGGTACGCATATGCGTTCCGGAATGGGTGAGCGAGGGCGTAGCTCGCACCTCGTACACCGCTGTCGTCCCCGCGAACGCGGGGACCCATACGCCGCAGCAATAGTTTTGCGAAGTCTCGTAGTTGCCAGCGTGTGGTAGCAACTTCGTCCTGTGGTTAAGGATCCCGGATCTGCGCACGCTTTAGGCGCGCTTGTCCGGGATGACGTGTTGAGGGAGTTGGGCGCACCAACACCCTCCCCGCCCCCTACCTTGTCCTGACGATCTGCAGCAGCTCGTCGCCGTAATGCTCGAGCTTCTTGTCGCCGATGCCGGGCACGTTGCGAAGCTCGTCGAGTGTCGTCGGCCAGGCCCGGACGATACCGTCGATGGTGGCATCGTGCAGCACCACATAGGCCGGCACGCCGCGCTCGCGCGCAATGTCTGAACGCCAAGACCGCAGCCGCGCACGCAGTTCGGGATCGACATCGCCTTGCGGCGCGCTGGTCGCAGGCGCGAGGTCGCCGCGACGGGATTTGCCGCGGCTTGCGCGAGTGCGCGTGCCGGGCGCTTCCTCGCGCAGCCACACCTCGGTCTCACCGCGCAGCACGCCCCGCGCGGACTCGGTCAGCTTCAGCGCGCCAAAGGCTTCGCTGTCGCTCTGCAAATGGCCCATCGCCACCAATTGCCGCAGCACGGTGCGCCACTGCTTCTCGTTGAGTTCGCGTCCGATGCCGAACACGGACAATTTGTCGTGGCCGAACTGCGTCACCTTCTCGGTCAGGCGTCCCACCAGCACATCGATCAGATGCATCGCGCCGAAACGTTGCCCGGTACGATAGACGCAGGACAACAGCTTCTGCGCCAGCACCTTGCCGTCGCGCATCTTCGGCGGCGTCAGGCAATTGTCGCAATTGCCGCAACTCTCGCCCATCACGATCTCGCCGAAATAGGCGAGCAGCCGCCGGCGCCGGCAGTGCGCCGTTTCCGCAAGGCCGACCAGCGCATCGAGCTTGCCGATCGAGACCCGCTTGAATTCGTCGGAGGCGCTGGATTCGTCGATCATGCGGCGCTGCTGCACGATGTCGGAGAGGCCGTAGGCCATCCAGGCCGCCGACGGCTTGCCGTCGCGACCGGCGCGGCCGGTCTCCTGGTAATAGGCCTCGATGCTCTTGGGCAGATCGAGATGGGCAACGAAGCGCACATCGGGCTTGTCGATGCCCATACCGAACGCGACGGTCGCGACGATGACGATGCCGTCCTCGTTGAGGAAGCGGTCCTGGTTGCGCGAGCGCACCTGGCTGTCGAGCCCGGCGTGATAGGGCAGCGCCGCAATGCCGGCCTCGTCGAGCGCGGCGGCGACCTCCTCGACACGGTTGCGGGACAGGCAATAGACCACGCCGGCGTCCCCGGCATGCCGCTCCCCGATGAACTCCTTCAGCTGCGACACCGCACTGCGCTTGTCGACGATCTCGTAGCGGATGTTGGGCCGGTCGAAGCTGGAGACGAATTGCGGCGAGTCGGTGAGCTGAAGCCGCGCGACGATCTCCTTGCGCGTCAACTCGTCAGCGGTCGCGGTCAGCGCGATGCGCGGCACGTCGGGGAAGCGCTCGGCGATGATGGAGAGGCCGACATATTCGGGGCGGAAGTCGTGCCCCCATTGCGAGACGCAATGCGCCTCGTCGATCGCGAACAGCGCCACCTTGGCCTGCGCCAGCAGCGACAGGCAGCGCGGCGTCACCAGGCGTTCCGGCGCGACATAGAGCAGATCGAGATCGCCCGCGAGCAGGCGCCGCTCGATGTCGGAGGCCTCCTGCAGCGTCAGCGACGAGTTCAGCGCAGCGGCGTTGACGCCGGCCTCGAGCAGGCCGGCAACCTGGTCGCGCATCAGGGCGATCAACGGCGACACCACGATGCCGCAGCCTTCGCGCAGCAGGGACGGCAGCTGGTAGCACAGCGACTTGCCGCCGCCGGTCGGCATCAGCACCAGGCAATTGCCGCCGTCGGTGACGTGCCGGATGATCTCGCCCTGCGAACCGCGAAAGCCCGGCAGGCCGAATACCGAATGCAGCACCGACAGCGCGTCGCGGCCGTTGGCCGGCGCAGGTCGCGGGGCGGTGGAAGGGGCTGGCATGAGAGGGCTGGAACCAGGGCCGTGAGATTCGTCACAAGGCCAGTCGCATGCTGGCGCGGGCGTGGCAAGGCCGTTTGAGGGGCACACCGCTGCTTCCACTTCCTCTCCCCGTTCTTACGGGGAGAGGGTTGGGGTGAGCCTCTCCCCCAAGCGGGGAGAGCTGAAACACCTACGCCCCGATTCGCCGCAGCGCCTCGGCAACGGTTACAATGGGCATGCTACGTCTCTGTGCGGCCTCCAGCGCATGCCGCATCAGATCGGGGGTGCAGCCATAGGGGCTGGGCGCGTCCGCGACGTCGTGGCCGTAGAAGATGAGCCACCCGCCGCTCGTCACCGCCTCGTCGAAATAGCGATCGACGCCCGCCTTGTCGATCTCGCAATTGACCAAAGGCGACGCACGCAGGAACTGGAGATCGATGACGTCGCTGTTAACGCCGGGAAGGATGCCGCGCGCAGAACGGAAAGCCTTGGCGAGCTGCGGCTTGCGCCAGACCGAGGCGATCCCATAGGGATAGGCGAAGTTCTCCAGATTGATCGAGGAATCGATACTGCGAAAATAAGTGCGGTTCCGCTCGATCTCGCGCGCCATCGCGGCCTCGTCGAGCCTGGCCGAGCTCTGGTGCGAGAAAGTGTGGCAGGCAATCTCGTGACCGGCGCGGTGAAGCCGCACGATCGCATCATCCGACAGGCCGTGCCAATGGTCCGACGGCTGGCCGATCAGGCTGCCGGCGAGATAGAACGTACCGCGGCCGCCATGCTCTTCCAGGAGCGCGGCGCCTTCGCCTGCAGCGCTATCCGGGGCATCGTCGAAGGTGAAGCTCACGATCGGCGCATGCGCGGGCAGCCGGTGCGGCGCGGCTCGGAAATGCCGGGCCAGCCGATTGCTCACGCGTCCCTGGAGTGCCGACCACACGACTGCGTTTCCCGTGATTCCGTATGTCTGTACTGAAACATTCGCGCGCTGGTCGAGGCAAGCCTAACGCCTGGGTAATCCTAACGCGGAACCAACATCCTTCGGCTAACGCGCAAGGACCGGCGCTTCGGCTTCCACACTGAGATATTGCAACCAATTGCGGAAAAGCACCGCGGCCGCGCTGCCAGCGCCGATATCGGCGCGCAAATTCAGCCCGGGCAATTCGTTGGTGAGCGCCGGGTGGCGCTGGTGCGCCGCCTTCTTCTCGAACCGGACCAATTTCTCTTCCGTCGCTGCGTCAAAATAGCTCACGGGCAGGCGCGGATAGCTCTCGCGCTCCCGCGCAAGGTAGCGGCCGATGTCGCGCAGATATTCGCGCTGGAGCGACAGCGCGTCATATTCCGGATGCCCCTGGAAGAACACGAACCGGCTGGCATATTGGCGAACGAAAACGTCGACGCCGGCCTCGGCCGAGCGTGTCAGTACCTGGTAACCGGCCTGCACCAGGTCGCTCTCCGCGAGCTCGTTCAGGCGAGAATGCGACACCTTCAAAGGGGCCGGCGCGGCACGCGTCAGGGCATCGCTGGTCACGGCGTCGCAATCGAAGATGCCGTGGCATTTGGCCGGCAGCCGCCGCCGTTCGATGCCGTCGAGGTGCAGCACCGCCGCATGCGCGGCAAGGCACGACCAGATGGTCGATCGTGTATTGGTCTTGGCCCAGTCAATGAGGTCGGAGAGGTCGCGCCAGTACGGTTCCTGGTCGAGTTCGGGCGCGATGGGCTCTGCGCCTGTCACGATCAGCCCGTCGAATTTCTGGCGCTTCAGATCGGAAAGGTCGGAATATTCGCTCTCGACATGCCACTTCGCTTCCGGCGAACGCTTCACGCTGGGCAGCGAGAAGCAGTGGAAGCGGATGCGGCGCGGACCGGCCGCAGCCTGAAGCAGCTTCAAGAACTGACGCTCGGTCGCCTTCAGCGCCGGATCCGGCATGTTGTTGACGAGCCCGATCGTGAGTTCGGCGCCGTGATCGCGCGCGAGATCGCGCTCGGCCGGCACCAGCGCCGGGCTCGAGATGACTTGATCCCTGTCGATCAAGATCGTCATTCGCGAGACCGCCTACTCCGCGGCCTCGAGGCGCGCCGCCCGACAGGCCTTGTCCAGGGCCTGGTCGATGTCCTCGATGATGTCGGAGACATGCTCGATGCCGATCGACAGACGGATCGTCTCCGGCAGCACGCCGGCAACGCGCTGCTGCTCTGCCGACATCTGCCGATGGGTGGTCGAAGCCGGATGGCAGGCCAGCGACTTGGCATCGCCGATATTGACGAGGCGCGTGATCAGCTTCAGCGCGTCATAGAAGGACTTGCCGGCCTCCATCCCGCCCTTGATGCCGAAGGTGAACAGCGAGGAGGCGTTGCCATCGAGATATTTCTGCACCAGCGGATAATAGGGGCTGTCGGGAAAGCCGGTGTAATTGACCCAGGCGACGCGCGGATCCTTGTGGAGGAATTCGGCGACCTTGCGCGCGTTCTCGACATGGCGCTCCATGCGCAGCGCCACGGTCTCGATGCCCTGCAGCAGCAGGAAGGCGTTGAACGGCGACAGCACCGAGCCCATGGTACGCTGATAGACGCTGCGCGCGCGCTCGATATAGGCGGTGCGGCCGAAGCGCTCGGCATAGACGAGGCCGTGATAGGAGGCGTCGGGCTTGTTGTAGGCCGGGAAACGGTCGGCGTATTTCGCCCAGGGGAAGTTTCCGGAATCGACGATGGCGCCGCCAAGCGTGGTGCCGTGGCCGCCGAGAAACTTGGTCAGCGAATGCACCGCAATGTCGGCGCCGTAGTCGAACGGCTTGAGCAGGATCGGGGTTGCGACGGTGTTGTCGACGATCAGCGGCACGCCATGCGCATGCGCGATTTTCGCCAGCGCCTCGATGTCGCAGACATTGCCTGCGGGATTGCCGATGGTCTCGGCGAACACTGCGCGGGTGTTCTCGTCGATCAACCTCTCGACCGCCTCCGGCTTGTCGCTCTCGGCGAAGCGGCCGGTGATGCCCTGCCGCGGCAGGATGTGCGAGAGCAGCGTGTGCGTGGTGCCGTAAAGCTGCGGCATGGAAACGATGTTGCCGCCGTGATCGGCGACGTTGACGAAGGCGAAATGCAGCGCCGCCTGGCCGGTCGCGACCGCGAGCGCGCCGACACCGCCTTCGAGCTGGGCGAGACGCTTCTCCAGCACAGCGCTGGTCGGATTGGCGATGCGGCTGTAGCGAAAACCCTCGGCCTCGAGATTGAAAAGCGCCGCGCCGTGATCGGCGCTGTCGAAGGCATAGGCCGCGGTCTGGTAGATCGGCACGGCGACCGCGTGCGTGGTCGCTTCGGGCTCGTAGCCGGCGTGAATAGCGATCGTCTCGTTGCGCATCGTGCCACCTCCGCGTGGGGCGGGCCGCACTTATTGGCCTGTATGAGGCATGTGCGTTGTCCGCCGCCCCCGTGTTAGAGGCGGGTGGTAAAGCGGACAATAATTCGCCTAGAGATCGAGGAAGTAACCCTAATGCTTGTCGGCGAATTGGCCGGAATCCGGGTTAAAGCGGATTAACGAAGTGCGACCTGCACGGCAGTGGCGGCGCCATGCCTTCTCCTTGCGGAGAAGCTGGCGCCGCCAATGCGGCGAAAATCGTGGGCTAAACCATGCTCTCCCACAGCCGATGCGCGAGCACGCCGGCGCGCTTCTCGATGGCGGCCGCCGCGTCGAGCGCGAGGTCCTCGCGATAGCGCCCGGCAATGAGCTGCACGCCGATCGGCTTGCCATCGTGCACGGCCACCGGCACCACGGCGCCGGGAAGGCCCAGCACGTTGATCGCGGAGATGAAGCGAATCTCGCCCCAGAAAATCTCGCGCACGCGCTCGGGGCTGACGGTATCCTCGCGCGGGCCTGGCGTCGGCTTCACCGTGGTCGGCGCCAGCACGACCGGATACTCCTCGAAGAACAATTGCCAGGCGCGGATGTGGCCGTTGCGCGCGGCGGTCGCCTGCATCCAGGCCTTGAGATCGAGCACGTTGGCCTTGGCCTTCATGCCGCCCCAGGCCTTGTGGAAATCCTCCGAGGTGACCTTCAACATGCCGGCCTCCTGCATCACCACGGTCTCGTTGGTGATGATGTCGCACCAGGTCTGCCAGACGCCGTTGATGTCGGGGACCTCGACCTCGCTGACGCGGTAGCCGGAACGTTCGAGGTGATCGGCGGCCTGGCGCAGCGCCGCGCGTACGGAGGGGTCGACCTCCATGTCGTCGGGGATCTTGGCCAGCGCCACCTTGATCGGCCCCTTCGGCCTCTCGCCGACCAGCGGCGCTGGCACCCACCAGGGATCGCGCGGATCGCGCCGGCTCATCACCTCGAGTGCAAGGCGAACGTCGCCGACATGGCGGGCGAGCGGCCCCTGCGCCGACATCAGATGCGCCAGCATCGGCCGCTCGGCCGTTGCGCTCGCGTTGAATGCGGGGATGCGTCCCTGCGTCGGCTTGATGGTAGCAACGCCATTGCAATGCGCGGGCCAGCGCAGCGAGCCGCCGATGTCATTGCCATGAGCGATGGTGCCGATCCCGGCGGCGACCGCCGAACCCGCACCGCCCGACGAGCCGCCGCAGGTGATGTCTGGATCCCAGGGATTGAGCGTCAGCCCGTGCAGGGGGTTGTCGGTAAAACCGCGAAAGGAGAATTCCGGCGTGTTAGTGAGCCCGATGACGATCGCACCGGCCTTCTTCAGGTTGCGCACCACGGGCGCATCCGACGGCGCGACCAGGTCCTTGTTGGCGGGCACGCCGTTGAAGTTCGGCCTCCCCTCGTAATCGACGTTTTCCTTGATGGTGATGGGCACGCCGTGCAGGAGGCCGAGCTCGCCGCCCTTGGCGCGCTGCTTGTCCGCGGCATGCGCCGCCTTCAACGCCTCGTCCGAGAGATCGACGACGACGGCGTTCAGCTTCGGATTGACGGCGCGCATCCGTTCGAGATGCGCTTCGACGGTTTCGACGGCGGAGATTGCGCCAGAGCGGATCGCAGCCGCGGTCTCCACCGCCGACCATTGCCAGGCCGGTCCCTTGGGACGGCGCGATGAAGCCGGCTTGAGCTGCGCGACCTTCTTCGCCTTCTTTGCAACGACGGCCTTACGGCTTGCGCTGGTCCTGCTGGAGGTTTTCGCCGGTTTCTTCGAAGCAGTCTTCTTCTTGGCAGTCTTCTTCGCCACGTCGCATCTCCCGAAATTGCGCCGAGGAAGTTACGGATGGCGAAAGGATGTGTACAGGTGCGTTTTCTGCATGGGCCAACGGCGCGACGCGGCGAATTGTCCGCGATCGCGCCGCTTGCGCTATTCCGCGGGGCAGGCGGCGACGGCCGCCGGCGCGCGGTCGAGCCGCAGGCTCCACAGCGCCAGCACCAGACCGACAGCGGTGATGCCGGCTGCGACCAGAGGCAGCGCCGAGAGGCCGAGCCCGCGGTCGATGGCGACGCCGCCGGCCCAGGCGCCGAGAGCGTTACCGAGATTGAACGCGGCGATGTTGAGGCTGGAAGCGAGCGTGCGGCCGCTGGGGCCGGCCGCTTCCAGCACCCGAAGCTGGAGCGGGGCGACGGTCGCAAAGGCCGAGACGCCCAGCAGCAGGATCAGCACGATCGCCGGGATCTTGACCGACAGCACGGCGGCAAGGCCAAGCAGCACGATGGCGAGCGCGGCAAGTGTTCCGATCAACGCGCCGGCGAGACCACGGTCGGCGAGCTTGCCGCCGGCGACGTTGCCGATCGCGAGCCCGACGCCGAACACCAGCAGGATCGGCGACACCGCTGCTTCCGAAAAGCCGGTGAAGCGCGTCAGGATCGGCTGGATGTAAGTGAAGACCACGAACAGGCCGGCAAAGCCGAACACGGTCATGGCAAGGCCGAGCAACACTTGCGGGCGGCCGAGCACCGATACTTCCTCGGCAAGCGAGACCGGCTTGTCGCCGTTGCCGACATGGCCGGGCACGAGGGCTGCGACCACGGCAAAGGCGACCATGCCGATGACCGTCACGGCCCAGAACGCCGCGCGCCAGCCGAGCATCAGGCCGAACCAGGCGCCGAAGGGCACGCCCAGCAGCGTCGCGACCGTGAGGCCGATGAACATGGTGGAGATCGCGGAGGCCCGCTTGTCCTCGGCGACGAGGCTCGTCGCCACCACCGACCCGACGCCGAAGAAGGTGCCGTGGGCAAGCGAGGTCAGCACGCGCGCGGCCATCAGCAATTCGTAGTTCGGCGCCAGCGCACAGGCCGCATTGCCGAGCGTGAAGATCGCCATCAGCGCGAGCAGCACGGTTTTGCGCGGCATCCGCCGCGTCGCCAGCGTCAGGACGGGCGCACCGACGAAAACGCCGAGGGCATAACCGGAGATGAGCAGGCCCGCGACCGGCACCGAGACATGCATGTCGGCGGCGACCTGGAGCAAGAGGCCCATGATGATGAATTCAGTGGTGCCGATGCCGAAGGCACCGGCGGTGAGCGCGAGGACGGCAGGAGGCATGCGTAGCTCCGATGGATGATTACGAGCCACGCAGATAGCCGTGCCCGTGCAAAATCATTAGAATGTCCGCAATCCAATCATTTGTGACGTGAATTCAACATGGCCCGCTTCGACACCAACCGCTCCGCCGAGATGGAGGTCTTCGTCCGCGTCGTCGATCTCGGCGGGTTCACCCAGGCCGCGCGAAAACTGCGCCTGACGCCCTCTGGCGTGAGCAAGCTGATGTCGCGGCTGGAAGCGCGGCTCGGCTCGCGCCTCGTCAACCGCACCACGCGCAAGCTGACCCTGACCGAGGAAGGCCAGGCCTTCTACCAGCGCGCCGTGCGGATCCTCGCGGAGATGGAGGAAGCCGAGCGCGAGGCGGCCTCAGGCGCGGCGCCGCGCGGCCGCCTCACGGTGAACTGCAACATCCCGTTCGGCATGCTTCATCTGATGCCGCTGATCCCGCGCTTTCTGAAAGAGCATCCCGACGTGACGCTCGATCTCGTGCTGACGGACACGACGATCGACCTGATGCAGGAGCGCGCCGACGTTGCGATCCGGGTCGGCCCGTTGCGCGCATCGCGACTCGTCGCACGAAAGCTCGGCACCAGCCGCATGGTGGTCGTCGGCACGCCGGACTATCTGGCACGTTGCGGCACGCCGAAGACGCCGGCGGATCTTGCCGCGCACCGCGGCATCGGCTGGACCTTTCCGCGCATCCGCGGCGGCTGGCCGTTCAAGCGCGGCGACCGCACCGAGGAAGCCGTACCGCCGCCGGTCGCGCGCGCCAGCGACGGCGAAGCCGCCCGCCGCCTTTGCCTCGGCGGCGTCGGCCTCGCCCGTCTCGCCCTCTTCCATATCGGCCCCGATATCGAATCCGGCCGCCTCGTGCCGGTGCTGCAAGGCTACAATCCCGGCGACCGCGAAGACATCCACGCCGTCTATGTCGGCCACACCGCCCCCCTACCCGCACGCGTCCGTGCGTTCATCGATTTTCTCGCCGAGCACGTGCGGGTGAGCGATCCCGCGCTGAAGCGGGCGGCGGACGGGAGGTGGAAGGTGGTAGGGTGAGGCGTGATGGCAGGGAGAGCGTCAGTCAATCCAGACTGATGCGATCGTGTTCCGCGTGGCTGGACCATTGACGACAAGCCGCTGGCGCTTGCGCGAGCGTGCCGAAACCGCGAATGTCCTTACTGTTTCAGAACCTGTCAGGGGAATTCCACACAAATGCAGTTCGATGACGTCATCCTCGGTCGCCGGAGCATCCGCGGCTACAAACCCGATCCGGTACCCAAGGAGCTGATTGCGGAAATCATTGGTTTGGCGATGCGCGCTCCGTCGTCGATGAACACCCAGCCCTGGAATTTCTATGTCATCACCGGCGAACCGCTGGATCGGATCCGCGCCGGCAACACCGAACGGATGGTGGCGGGCATCCCGCAGTCGCGCGAGTTCCGCACGGGCCAGGCCTTTGCAGGCAAGCACCGTGACAGGCAGGTCGGCGTCGCCAAGCAATTATTCTCCGCAATGGGAATCGAGCGCGACAACACGGAAAAACGCCAGGACTGGGTGCTGCGCGGCTTCCGCCAGTTCGACGCGCCCGTCTGCGTGATCATCACCTATGATCGCGTGCTTGACGGTAGCGACGATACGCCCTTCGACTGCGGCGCCGTGGCGACCGCCCTGGTCAATGCCGCGTGGTCCCGCGGGCTCGGCGCCGTGATCAACAGCCAGGGCATCATGCAATCCCCCGTGGTGCGCGAGCACGCGGGCATAGCCGACGATCAGGTCATTATGAAAAGCATCGCGCTGGGCTGGCCGGATGAAACTTTTCCGGCGAATGCGGTGGTGTCGGAGCGGAAGTCCGTCGAGGAAGCGACGGTGTTCGTCGGGTTCGAGACGTAGCGGCGCGCGGTCGGAAGGGCTGGAGGCACAGCAGTGATCCGCGCCATGGTCCGACGTGTACTCGTGCTGGCGGCGGCTTTTGCCACTGCCTTGACGCCGGTCATTTGTCTTGGCGAAAGCAGCAAGCCGTTGCCAGCCAAGGCAACGAGGGAACTACCCGCTGAGCTGCTCTCGCTGCTCGAACAGAAGAAGATGCCGAAATATTCACCTATCGTCGTGCGCCTGTTCAAGGAGGAGGCCGAGCTCGAAGTCTGGAAGCAGGACGCGACCGGCCGTTTCCAGATCCTCAAGACCTATCCGATCTGTCGGTGGTCAGGCGATCTCGGGCCGAAATTGCACGAGGGCGACCGACAGGCTCCGGAAGGGTTCTATGCGATTACACCTGAGCTGATGAATCCCAACTCGAACTTCCATCTTTCGATCAACCTCGGCTTCCCCAACACGTTCGATAAGGCGAACAAGCGCAACGGGAGCTTCCTCATGATCCACGGCGACTGCTGGTCGAGCGGTTGCTATGCCATGACCGACGAACAAATAAGCGAAATCTATTCGCTGGCACGCGACTCATTCCTCGGCGGCCGGCCGTCGTTCCAAGTCCAGGCCTATCCATTCCGCCTGACGCCGGCAAACCTGGCGCGGCATCGAAATAGTCCCAACCTGGCCTTCTGGAAAATGCTCAAGATCGGCAACGATCATTTCGAGACGACGCGACTCGAACCAAGGGTGGATGTGTGCGACCGCCGCTATGTGTTCGATGCGCAACCTCCCCCGAATTCGCCGTCGCCTCCAGTGTTCAACCCTACCGAAAAATGTCCCCCCTTCGTCGTCAACCCGGACATCGCGCGGCGGGCGCTGGAGAAGAGGCGCTCCGACGAGCTCGAATACGCGCGATTGCTTGAAGACAATTTGCCGGCTGCCCCGATATACAGCGGACTGGACGGCGGAATGAACAAGGCATTCCTCACACAATTTCCGGGCAGAGTGACGCTTGCGAAAGTCATGCCGTATGCATCCTACCTGCCGCAATTGCCACCGATCCCCTGGATCGACAATGACGGCTCGTTGACGAGTAGATGGTTTGGCAGCTCGTTGGACAAGCCGCCGGAGTGTAATCCGACGCGTGTCGGCGTCCCGTCAGGTCGGTGCTGAACGCTCGTGTGGCGTCCGCGGTGGATTCATCAGAAGAGGACGGCATCGGCATTCCGTCCAGGGAATGCTGGCGGCGTCGGAGCGGAGACCTTGAAAAAAAGTTCGTCCCGGCTTGCTGAACCAAAGCAAATGGCAACGAGTCCGCCTCCGCCCGGCGGGCTTCGGCGCGACAGCCTTGCGCAAACTTTGTTTGCGAAGGCTGGCGGAGGGAGAGAATTTAGAAAAAAACTTGCTCGACCGCTGCGCGTCAGGTGCTCTCGCTAGGATGAGAGGCCGGAGCTAAACGGCTCTCCGTTAACGAGAATTCGCCGCGCAAAGCCCAAAGAAAATCACATCTGCGCCCAAGAGCCCTTGCCGTCTGACGGCGGCGTCGGTTCCGCGAGCCATATAGCGACAGCGAGCAAGTCCGAGCAGGCCAGTCGCCCTCTCGGCGAGCACCACTTTGTAGGCCATCTCCCACTATCGGCCGATCCTCATATCGACCGGAGTTCAGCTATCGTGATCCACCTGACTCCTACAAGACGTTGCCGCGATTGGCCATCTGCAAAGTTGCGCCGCATCGGACGGAAGTCCGCTCATGGCGGCAGAGCGGCCCAGATTTTCTCCACCTGAATTCTTCGCGTTTTGACCCTTAGCCGACCTTGGCATAGCCGACCTTGGCGCGCTGCCCGCCGACCGTCAGCTTTTGACCCGAAGCCGCCTTTCGATGATCGCGCGCGTTCCAGCACAGGAAGAATGTTGAGCTTGGCCAGATAGCCGGCCCGTGGAGGGCGCGCGCATAGCGGCCTTCGGCCCAACCGCATCTGTGTCCGCCCTAACGTTTTGCGCGGATTTGCCACGATGCGCGGGAAAGGCCGCGCAAGAAGCTCCGAATGGGAGACCTTGGTGCAGGGCCGATAAGGCCTGCCGGGTGCGCGCAGTACCGGATTGGCCGAGCGGTCCGTGTGGACAATCCGGCCTCTCTGGGGAAAACAGACGAATAGCCCGCGGCGTGTCTAGGCGGGTACAGGCACTTGCCCCCGCAAGTTCTAGGCTGCTGTCCAGGCCAGATCGATTCAATACTGAGCGAAGACGATCTCAAGCTCTATCGAGATTGCGCAAGCGACATTGCGAACATCGCAGATCCGCTCGCGGACCGAGCCCTGCTGCGCTGGTTTGGCCGTACGGAGAGCAATTGGTCGGAGACTAGAATGAAAGTTAATTTCAAAGCTGCCGTGGCTACGCCGTTTTGCCCGTGCGAACTCTGCCTGGAGCCAATGAAGTTTTTGGGAGAGCACGGCGGGTCCCAGCTATTTAGGTGCGATGAGTGCGCCCTCGTAAGCACCCAACGTGCAGAGGCTCTGCTGTCTCGGCAGACGGAATTTGCGACGAGGAGGCCGTCGATGTGGCGCTGACAGGAACCGCCCTCGGTTCCTATGATCACCGAAGCCATCAGCTTATCGTCTCTCTTCGGCAGCACACTGAACTGCCACTTGCCAGGAGGCCCCATACTTCAGTGTTAATGCGCGAAGAATATCTTGTGCTTCACAAAAGCGGAACTTACGTGAAGCCGCTCGCGCCCGGCGAAGATCTTCTCGCTTCACAATAGGAACGTCTCCGTTCCGGATGCTTTCTGGAAGTCGACGAGCCGGAGCTGGAGGCGCGGCCATGAAGCGCCACGCCATGAGCAAGTATTTCAGTAATGGCGCTGGCCACGTACTGCGCCATTACAACAGTGCCGTGCTGCTGTTCAGCTGGCAGGGCAAGCCCGACGGATCGGCCCGCTATGTCGAGCACGTCAACCGCTACGTCCGCAATGGCGTGGAATATCCCAGCCTTGCCGCCCTGCTCCGCGGCGTCGAGGCTGAACACGCTTACAAAGAGACCTGATATGCAGCTGCCCCGCAGAACGTCCCACGCTCTTTTTCATTGGCTCAGATCAAAGCCACGAGGGCCTGACCGGATCCACGAAATGAAGCACGACGGTTACCGAATGCTGGTCATTTGAGAATGAGCGCGTCCGTCTGCTCTCTCGCAATAGCACCGACTGGGCCAAGCGGTTATCCCTGGATCGCTCGGAAGCATATTTTGAAGCGTTAAAAACGCGTGAGTTGAAAAAGAATCAACAGGCCCCTTAGCCCACGTCCGGGTCCGCCGATGCTTGAGGTCCGATGAAAGCCCTTAGCGACTCAAGCTGAGGGGTTGCTAAGCAGAATGTAGCCGTCCTGGATTCCGCCCGCTGGGAACCATCAGTCTCCTTCGGCGTTATGGCTGGTTCGGCGGCCCAACGGGGGAGTCCGCCCTTTGCCTTCCATACAGCCTTGGCCTCCGCGTGAGGCTCCCTCTCGCCCCCAGAGACGCCTTTATGTCCAATGTCGAGGAATTTCCGGTCTCCGCCCGTCGCCAGCCGACGGAGTTCGAGGCGCTAGTCGCGGCCGGTCAAACCGCATTGGATGCCCTTCCTGGGGCGGTATACCTTTGTGATGCTGAGGGATGGCTGGTGGCTTATAACACCGAGGCGGTCAAATTATGGGGCCGGGCCCCAGGCCCTGGCAAAAAGGAACGCTTCTGCGGTTCGCACCAACTCTACCTACTCGACGGAAATCCGCTCGCCCCTGGCGACTGCCCCATGGCCACGGCGGTTAGGATTGGAACGCCGACGCGCAACGCCGAAGTCGTCATGGCGCGCCCGGACGGCTCTCGCTTCACTGCCCTAGTCAATATCCGAGCGTTGCGCGACCACTCCGGGATCATCCAGGGCGCCATCAATTGCTTTCAGGACATCACAGGACGCAAGGAGATTGAAGAGGAAGTCCTGCAGAAGACGCAGGACCTGGAGGACTTCTTCGAGAACAGCGCGGTAGGCCTTCATATTGTCAGCGGCGAAGGCATTATCCTTCGCGCCAACAAAGCCGAGCTGGGTCTGCTTGGGTACAGCCCGGAAGAATACATTGGCCGCCACATCGCGGAGTTCCATGCCGACGCCCCGGTGATTGGCGACATCCTCCAACGCCTTTCCTGCGGCCAGCCACTCGATCGTTATCCCGCGCGATTGCGGGCGCGTGATGGATCTGTGAAGCATGTGCTGATTACGTCAAACAGCCGATTTGTGGACGGCAAGTTCGTCAACACGCGCTGCTTCACCGTTGATGTCACGGACTTGCAAACCGCCAATGAGGCACGGCAGGCCAGTGACGCCAGACTTGCAGCAACGTACGAGGCCGCCATCGTCGGTATATCTGAAGCAGACGAAAGTGGCCGCTTAGTGCGGGTAAATGATTCTCTTTGTCGGATCACGGGACGCTCGCGCGACGAACTGCTGGGGATGACGTTCCTTGACTATACCGATCCGGATGACCGAGCGAGGGATGCCGAGCTCTATGCTGCTCAGGTGCGCGGCGAGGTCGAGAACTACACGATCCGCAAGCGTGCACTGCGGTCTGACGGTTCTGTGCGCCATCTCGACATCTCCAGTTCGTCGGTGCGCGATGCGAGTGGTCGCTTTCTTTACGGCGTGCGTGTTGCCCAGGACGTCACTGCCACCAAGCAGTTGGAGGATCGTCTCCGCGAAGGCGAACAGCGCATGCGCGATCTCCTTGAGGCGCTGCCCGCAGCGATCTACACCACTGATGCCGAGGGCCGTATTATTTTTTTCAACCGAGCCGCGGTCGAAATGGCGGGCAGAACACCCCAGCCTGGTGATGAATGGTGCGTAACTTGGAAACTTTATTCGCCCGACGGTTCGCCTCTGCCGCACAATGAATGTCCAATGGCAGTGGCGCTGCGTGAAAACCGCCCGGTTCGCGGGGCCGAGGCAATCGCCGAGCGCCCGGATGGCAGACGCGTGCCGTTCATTCCCTACCCGACGCCGCTGCGCGATGGGGAAGGAAACCTGATCGGCGCCATCAACATGCTCGTCGACATCAGTGAGCGCAAGCAGGCAGAGAATGCCCAAAAGGTGCTCATCGACGAACTGAACCACCGTGTCAAGAATACGCTTGCCACGGTGCAGTCCCTCGCGAGCCAGACCGCTCGCCATGCTGCCGATCTGCAGGAGTTTCTGCCGACGTTTACAGGACGGCTGTTGGCCCTTGCTCGTGCCCACGACCTTCTCACGACACGCAATTGGCAAGATGCTCCCTTGGAGCAACTGGTTCACGACATCGTCGCGCCGGTCTCTGGCGGACGGGTTGTCACAGGCGGGCCGAACGTCGATCTGGACGCGCGTACCGCACTGAGTATTACCATGGTTCTAAACGAGCTTTTGACCAATGCGGCAAAATACGGCTCATTGTCCGTGCCGGGCGGAGCCGTGTCGCTCACCTGGAGGATCGTCGACAGCGAACGGTCTCAAATCGCGCTACAATGCGAATGGAGCGAACGCGGAGGTCCACCGGTTACGCCACCCAAGCGCCGAGGCTTCGGCACGCGACTGATGGAGCGTTGCGTCGAACATGATCTCGCCGGTAACTTCGATTTGGTCTTTGATCCAGAGGGGACCCGCTGCCGCATGCTGTTTCCCATTAGGCTGACGTCCGCCAATGTCTGAGTTACACGGCGCTAGGGTCTTCCTCGTTGAGGATGAAGGGCTGGTCGCCCTTATGATCGAGGACATGCTTGAGGAGTTGGGCTTCAAGGTTGTCGCTTCTGCTGCTCATCTAAAAAGAGCATGCGAATTAGCGACTACCGGCTCCTTCGATCTAGCGCTGCTGGACGTAAACCTTGCTGGAGAATTTGTTTTCCCGGTAGCCCGCGTCTTACGCGGTCGAGGCATTCCCTTCCTTTTCAGCACCGGCTATGGCGAACCGCCCTTGGAAGAGGAGTTCAAAGATGCGCCTGCGATCGGCAAGCCGTTCTCGCTCGACCAATTGAGGGAAAACTTGCGGACGCTTCTATCTCCTTCCTGAGTCTTCACGTCGAGGATTGGTCTGACGTTACGACAGCGGTTTCGCGAAGATAATATGGGCCTGAGGCGATGCGCGGTATCCCTGAGGGAGTGGACGGAGAGACTTGATTCCGAATTTTGAGGCGTTCTAAAATGTTCGCGGGACGGCGGTACAGACCAGAGCGCACAGTGCAAGAATACAGAGCCTATCTCATCGATCAGGCCGGCCATATTACCGGCCGGATCGACCTCATTTGTGAGGACGAGGACGCTGCGCGACACCGTGCCAAGCAGCTGGTCGACGGTCATGCAGTCGAGCTGTGGTGCGGCAAAGAAAAGATCGAGCGGTTCGACCCGCCCCCGCGGCCGCAGCACTGACGGAGGTGCACGGCAACAGTGCTTTTGTTCGAATTCGTTGAGCTGGATCAAAGGTTGCCGCTGCGGGTCAGGACCCATGTAACCATGGCCGAGCCTAAGCCAAGCAAGCCGGACCCGTCGCGGCGTGCCAACAAGGAGGTGCGGCAGAGTGAGATTCGGTGCACCATCAAAGAGTATGCAGATGATCTTCGGGAGATCATCAAGAAGTTACGGCAGAAGCTGAATTGATGAATCCGGCCGATTCCTTCCCTGAGGGGAGCGGCTCGATTGCCCCAGAGAGAGTGGACGGGCATGCGGTTCAAGAGAGCCGCCTGCGCCCCGTATCGAATCACATATGTTTTTGCCGGAACCGGCACAGTCGGGAAAACTTGGCGGTCCCAGGATGCCTGTAAGATTTGAGTTTGGATTTTGAAAGCCGGGAGGGCCGCCTTGGCGGCCCTTTGTTGTTAAGCGCGCTTGAAGGGAGTGCGGAGCTCCCTTGACGAAACCGAACAACGCGGCACAGAGGGAGCGAACATTGTCGTTTCTGCTCCCCTTTCGGTGAACGCCTGATTGGTCTGGCTGTGGCCCGTCGCTGACCTTGTGCCAGAGCGCTGCGAGGACCGCTTTGGAGAAGTAAGCCGGCCAAGGTAGTGCTGCCTCACGAGGGCAGCCTTTGACCCCATTGCAAACATCGATTGCTGTTTCTGGGTAACCCGAACGATCTGAACAGCGCTCTGCCATAGTCGTGATTATAACCATTACTGGTATTCTCGACGGGTGGTAGATCCGTCACCACGGTGCGGCTCGGCACCGAAACGTACCCGTCGCCCGAGGCTCGTCTGCCTACCCCCGAAAATCAATGCTCCGCAGCACGATCCCTGGTGGCGTCCCTTCGAATTCGCAGGCGCGGTATTTGCTGGCGGCGCAGGCTTCGATGCGGTCGCGCAAGCGGGCGAACTGGGCTTCGCGGTGCTCGGGCGCGACCTTGGGCCCGCGTTCGAGATCGTCCATCGCGGAGGTCGAGATCGCGCAACCGATCTCGCGCGGGCCGTCCTGCATGGAGAACAGCACGATCATACGGTCGTATTCGAGGCCGATGTAGCGGCCGCTGGTGAGGGTCATGACGGGCTCCTGTGCGGTCGGTTCGCTGCCTTCTTTGTCCCCCGCCTTCGCTGAAGCTACGGCGAGGCAAGCCCGCTTTCACCCACGGCCTTCGCCAAGGCTGCGGCCCGGCAAGCCGCAAGTGAGGCCGACCGCCCGCATTGCGTCCGCGTCTTCCCGCGCGTGACGAGAAGCGAGCGGCCGAAATCGCCTCAGCTCTCCTCCGACAGCCGGGCGAAATCGTCAAACAGCGCGGAGACCAACGCGCGGTGGCGCGTGTCCTCGACCGGCAAGCTGGCGGCATAGAGGTTGAGCAGATAACGCGCCTTCACCGCGGCTTCGGACCAGGACGCGGCGGGCACTGTCATCAGGCGATTTTCGAGATCGGCCTCACGCTCGCGCAGCTGCCGGACATTGTTCTCGACGTCGGCGAGCGCGCGGCGCAAATCGGTCGCCTTCTGCGCGGCCATGCCGCGATGCTTGTCGAGATCGACGGGATGATCAGTCATTAGCAAGGCCCGCGTCGCCGACGACCGCCGCCGCAAGGTCGGCCGCGGATCGAGAGCATCTCGACCGAGCCGAGCACGCCTTCCACGGGCACGATGATGGAGGTGCCGACGCGGCGCCAGGCCGAGACGGTATCGCTGTCAATCTTCTCCTCGTCAGTAATCACCGGATAGACGCCGGCGGGCAGCATGCGCTCGATGCCGTGAATGCGGAATGGATGCCTAGACGCGATGGTTGCCCGCCGCGAACGGATGGTCATGCACGCCTGCCTTGCTGCGACAGCGGCCCCAAACCGACGCCGATGATCGCAACCATGCGCCTCCTCAGCAGCAATAGCCAGCATTATCGTCGCGGGGCGTTTTAGTCCTCGCTATTGGTGCGCGGCAGGCGTAGACTCTGATCCATCACCGCATCTTCCGCTACGGCCTCGACCGGTGACTGAGGGTCACGTGCGCTCCCGCCGTCAAATCAGTCGTCAGGGCGTCGCCTCGTCGTGCCCGCGCAGGAGCATGCGATGTCGCGCTTTCGCGCCTCGGAGTGGATCGTCCCGCCGGTGATCGTTCCGCTGTTTCTTTTGTTGCTGGTCTGCGCGGCGGCCCTGCTCAATGGCTAAACGCACGCGCGTGCCCTGGCTCGTCAGCGGGACGAACGAATACGGCAGCGCCAATCTCGGGCGCAGCAGCGCCACTGCCGCATTGCGGCTGGCTCGCAAACTGCTGCGCGACGGCACCATGGACGTGCGCGTCTGCACGCCGCGCGGGCGCGTGCTGCAGGCGAATGAACTCGGTGAACTCGGCCCCCAGCAAAGCGACATGGCACATCAACGCGGCAACCGCGAAGCCAAGAAGCTGAAAAGAAAGCCAAGGTTATAGTGACCGCACCGACCCCCAAAGATGCTGCCTCGCAGCCGCATTTCGGACTGGCGAAGAAAAAGGAGATGGCGTTTTCGCGCTCCATCAGTCTACGGGGTCGCCCGCAGCTGGCGTCCGACAACGGTACTTCGGGACTCCAGGCGCCGCGAAGATGAATGTCGCCAGCTTGCACAAGCTATCTGCGCTGACAATTGCAATCACTAAGCTGCAATCCAAACCGGAAAAGGATGAGTTGATCTGCAAATGCCGGGAATGACAAAATTGCTCACCAGTCCTACTCATGGCCCTCCCTTTGTTGGCACAAGCCGGGCAAACCGCCGAAAAGCTGTCGCTGTCAGACCGTGAGCAGGTTAAGTCTGACCGTGCGAAAGCGGCTGTGGAGGAGAAAAACTCGTCAGCGGCCCGGCCTTGGGATCGCGACGCTGACGGCAAGCGGCCATGGGAGCGGAAGACCCTTTTGCCTTCAGCAAATCCAAAACCATGACCGCCGCGGCGGGCCTGACCATATTTCTTGGCTATGCAAATGCCCGTCGCGCGTGGCCAATGTAGTGCTAGCACTCTAGTCGACATAGCCTGATGCTTGAGCGCAGCTTGAGGAACATGATCAAAGCCGCCGGCAGTATTTGGAGTTGGCTCGGTGCCGGGCTGGTCATATGGCTCACATACCAAATGGTCGTTGTCGGAATGCCGGCAGCAAAGCATTTCCTCGATGTGTGCCACCTCAGAGAACTGGAAGCTATTCCACGACCCCCGACCCAGCTCGACTATCACAAGACCGTTGAAACATGTGACGAGCTAATCCGAGCCACCCAGCCTCAAAAAATTCCCTGACGTCCGCGGCATGGGCCGAAACGCTGGGTGAGACCGATGTGCCTCGATTAGGGATAATTTTCCTTAGGAACGCATCGGTAGCCTAAGGCTTGTACTTTAGCCGCGCCGACCCGGCGCGTTGCGGCAACTAATGGATTGTATGAGGAAGAACGCGAACAAGCGCCATGACGCTCGGACCGTTTGCTTTCGGCCTTCTCAACCCTTGCTAGGAGCCATCACAGCCTGGATGGCGCATCAGAGCGATCTTCCGAGCTTGTCCGAAGCGATTAGCCGCCTGGTTGAGCTTGGACTTGCATCCGATACCCACCAGGATCGGCAGAATCGGCGCGCCCGAAAAATGGCGGGCGATACGATAGATGGTATCGGCGACATGGCGACGACGGCAGACAACCGCGCAAGCCGCAACCGCGATCTGATTGATGGCCCCGAGGAGTTCGACCGGGTGCGGCTCGATGGCCGGAGAAATAACAGCGGTATTTGAGCGGGGGTAGCCGCCAAGATCGGGCCACCCGCCACACAAGATGAGGCTACACGATGAGGCAGCAATATCGAACGGCCGCGATCGACGCGGCGAATAAGTTTTTCAAGGAATTGTCAGAGAATACCGCGACCGATTACGAGAAGGCGCAACTGGCCCTTCAGGCGAATAGAGAGCGGCTAAAGGCTGAACGTCTGGCAAGAGAGGCCGAGAGGCAAGCCCGGCGCGACTGGGCGCAATAGTCATGGCGCGATTTTACTTCGACATACGGCATGGGGAGGCGCTCGCCGTTGACGAAGAGGGCTTGGATCTGCACAGTCAGCGTGCTGCCGAGATCGAGGCAGCTCTTTCTCTCGCTGATATTGCCAGAGAACTCGATCCGCGCGCGAGCAGCGAAGACCTGGCCATCGAAGTTCGGGATACCAACAGCGTCGTTGTCCGCGCGACATTTATTCGCGAGAAAGCGCGCTTCATCAATTAAATCATCGAGAGCACGACAATTCCATCTTCGAGCTCGCCCGAAGCAAGACGTGCCCTCGCCTGACGCTCAAACTCCGTTCGGTGCTTCTGGAGATAGCTGAATGCCTGCTTCTGAGTGCTGAATGTCGTGGCAAGCCGGCACAAATGCCGATCTGCGCCGGAGGCGAGAAAGAAGGTGATGGTTCCGTGATTCGGCTTGATCCTAGGCACGAGCTGCGGTCTCCGGCATGTGACCGGCTCGTCGAGTTTCGCCGGCAGCGTCGAGCACGACTATCGCGCCTGTTTCTTCGAACGCTTCTTGAGAGTCGGCTCGGGCGTCAGACGAGCTTCCTCCGCTTCCTTTGCCTCACGGGCCTCTCGGAGGCGTGCCATGTTCTTGCGAACTTCGATGCCTTGCCACTGCACGTCGGCCAACGCTCGCGCCCCTTCTTCTGCGGCCAGTCGCTTGCGTTCGAAACGTGCGACGCTTTCGGGTGACAGGTCCGCCGTTTTCCTCGTCATCATCGTTCACCCGGCTCCGTAAACGACCAAAACCCGCTCAATCCTGGGATCGAGCGGGCAGAGTCACCGTTTCAGTACATCCGTGAAACGGCAGCACGATATCAAGCCAGCGAGAGGTTCTCGGCGCTGACTTTGCCTCGCATCTTATCAGTCTTGGTCTCGAAGTTGACCTTTTGGCCCTCTGCGAGGCCGGCGAGGCCAGCTCGTTCAACGGCGCTGATGTGAACAAACACATCGTTGCCGCCGTCGTTGGGTTGAATGAATCCAAAGCCCTTCTGGCCGTTGAACCACTTGACCGTACCTGTCGTCATTCTCTTCTCCAAAGCGCGCAAGCGCATCCCGCCTGACAATCAGGCGGTTATTTTCAACTTCGTCGATGTCTTTGGAAAAGGAGCCTGCGGGCGCATTCAACAAGGCACAGCGGCTGATCGAACAAATTCTATATATACTACCTTTACGAGTTTGCAAGGAGCGAAGCCAGTTTGTTTTGTTGCAACCGACTTCTTCTGTTCCAATGAAGTTGCGCCGCGCCTGTCCACTCATGTTGGCACAACGTCACCGATTGACAGCGCTGCACAGCGGTGCTCACGTTCGGGCTTCAAGACTGCTCGCCCTCACGTACGAATGACTCGGCCGAGCTGCGACGAACATCGCCGTACGATCTCTTCCAGATCAGAACGAAGCTCCTGCGCAATTGGCTGCCTGCAGGACGTGTCGCATTAGCAGCCCGGGAGCATCAATTTGCAGGTACTCGTTAGAGACAACAATGTTGAGCAGGCACTTCGTGTTCTCAAGAAGAAGATGCAACGCGAAGGCGTCTTCCGGGAGATGAAGCAGCGCCGTTCGTACGAAAAGCCATCTGAAAGAAAGACTCGCGAAAAATCAGAGGCTGTTCGTCGCGCTCGCAAGCTCGCCCGAAAGCAGGCGATCAGGGAGGGATTACTCCCGGCTCCCCCGAAAAAGAAACCATTCGAACGGAAGCCGCCCTTGCCCGAGATCAAAGCCCGGGCGGAGTAGACGCAACCTTGGTTGCGGAGGTCCCGCACTTGATGAACGTGTCCTCGGCGCTCTGGAGGCTTCAAAGGCCTTGCCACGACCTATTGCATGACGGTACTCGCTAATTAATTGTCGGCTCCTGGCCCTTTTGCGGACCTTCACTTGGGCGCGCGGTCTTGTCCGTCCCACGGCTATGAACTGACTTGGGACAAGCTAGCCTCTAAGAGTAGGCTTGAGGCGTTCCGATGCCTCTGCAGCTTCTTACGAATGGCTTGGCCAAATATCGCCTACCCTCCGCCGGTACCCTCATTACAAGTTATCCGGGCTTCGTCCTCCTCTGACTTCGGAGAGCAAGTCAGCGGCAATTTGCAGGCTGTTTCGCACTTCCTGAAGCCTCTGATTTGATGGAAACGCGAGCCAGGCCGTCCGACCCGCGGCTGAATACGTTCGGATGCCGACCGACCATCAACGATATTCAACCGCGAACCAATCACAGGCGATTCGCGAATACGCTGCTCGTCACGGTTTTCGGATTGAAAAGACCTATGAGGATAGTGGCAAGAGCGGTCTTAATCTTGATGACCGGCGAGTGCTCAAGCAGCTCATCGAGGATGTTCAGGAATTGCTGTTTGAATTCCAGCGGCTGACCGACTCCGAAGCCAACGCGGCCCGATCTGCCTAGTCGCAATTGAATCGATCTGACCACATTCGCGTATGCGTTGTTATGGAAGAACTCGGGCAAAAGGCCGACGTCTGTTTTGATACGCTTAGCGGACCTGGCAGCATCCAGAGAAGAGTCAGCAATGGGCTATAAACAGACCTCGCGGTCTGCCCGAATTTTCACTCTAGCGCTCGACGACTTCACCATCTTCCTTGACGAAGCGGCCAACCCCACGGTCGAGCAGATCCAAAACGGCTTCCGACGGGCGGCACAGCCTCACGCCTCTCGGCGTCACCACGATCGGCCGGTTAATAAGGATCGGGTGAGCCATCATCGCGTCGAGCAGCGCGTCATCGGAAAGCGAAGGATCGCCGAGACCGAGGTGGGCGTAGGGCGTGCCCTTCTGGCGCAGCAGATTCCGGACAGAGATGTCCATCGCTGAGATGAGCTCCTTGAGACGATCGCGGCTCGGTGGCTTCTTCAGATACTCGATAACCTCCGGCTCCTCGCCGGCTTGGAGAATCATCGCCAGGGCGTTGCGAGACGTACCGCAGTCGGGATTGTGATAGATCGTGACGGTCATTGGTTTGTCTCCATGGCAGCCGCCGCCGAGCCGGCGCTGCGTTCGTACCAGCCTCTCGAAACCTTCACGATCCGGACGACGGATAGCATCACCGGCACTTCGACGAGAACGCCGACCACTGTCGCGAGTGCCGCGCCTGAATTGAGGCCGAAGAGGCTGATCGCGGCAGCTACTGCGAGTTCGAAAAAGTTGCTGGCGCCGATCAGCGCGGCCGGGCCCGCAACGCACCAAGCGACGCCGAAGCGGCGACTAAGCCAATAGGCGAGCCCGGCGTTGAGGTAGACCTGGATCAGGATCGGCACGGCGAGAATCGCGATAACGATCGGCTGCTTCACGATCTGCTCGCCCTGAAATCCGAACAACAGCACCAGCGTCGTCAGCAACGCGACGAGCGAGACAGGCTGCAAGGCCCGCAAGGTCTTACCGAACGCGCCGGCACGCAACAGCAAGCGTCGCCAGACCTGGGCCACCACGACGGGGACTATGATGTAAAGCAGAACGGACAGCAGCAGCGTGGTCCAAGGCACCGAGATTGATGCGACGCCGAGCAGCAGGCCGACCAGTGGCGCGAAAAGGAACACCATGATTACGTCGTTCAGCGCGACTTGGCTGAGCGTGTAGTTCGGTTCGCCCTCGCAGAGGTTCGACCACACGAAGACCATCGCCGTGCACGGCGCCGCGGCGAGCAGGATCAGGCCAGCTACGTAGCTCGGAATCTGCGCCGAAGGCAGAAACGGCGCGAACACGTGGCCAATGAAGAACGAGCCGAGCAGCGCCATCGAGAACGGCTTCACGGCCCAGTTGATGAACAGCGTCACGCCAACGCCGCGCCAGTGCTCGCGGACCTGGCCGAGTGAACTGAAGTCGATCTTCAGCAGCATAGGTACGATCATCAACCAGATCAGCGCCGCCACGGGCAGATTGACCTGCGCGACCTCGGCGGCCGCGACCGCGCCGAACAAGCCGGGCATCAGGTGACCGAGCGCTACGCCAGCGACGATGCAAAGGGCGACCCAGAGGGTCAGGTAACGCTCGAAGATACTCATGGGACAAACCCGCGCTCAGGCGCGGCTCCGCTCATTTCGTTTGGAAGGAGTGGCCTTCAGCGTCTTGGCGACGGGGGCACACGCCTCCGAGCGCCCTGCACAGCAGTCCTTCAACAGGAAGGTTGTGAGGTTGCCGAACGCGGCGAGGTTGGCGCGGTAGACGATCGACCGGCCCTGACGCTCCGACGTGACGAGATCCGCACGCGACAGCACCGTAAGATGCGCCGACAGCGTGTTCTGCGGCACTTCGAGCGCGTCGGCCAAGTCGCCGGCGGCCAAGCCCTTGGGTTCGTAGCGGACCAGAATGCGGAAAGCCTGCAAGCGGGTTGCCTGTGCGAGTGCGGCGAGCGCTATCACGTATTTTTCTGTTTCCATATATCCAGATTTATGGAAATATTACGCGGCAGTCAAGTCGAGGAGAATTCGATGTCTGGAGAGAAGACAGTCGCGATCTTGGGGGCCGGTCCGGTTGGGCTCGCCGCGGCGGCCCACGTCATGGAGCGCGGCATGACGCCGATCGTGCTCGAAGCCGGCCCAGAGGCCGGGCATGCGGTTCGGCGGTGGCAGCACGTCCAACTCTTTTCTCCGTGGGAATTTAACGTGGACAAGGCGGCAGCACGTCTGCTTTCGCCAACGGGATGGAATTCTCCGGATCCGGCCATCTACCCAACTGGCACAGAACTGCTCGAGCGCTACATCGAACCGTTGGCGACAAAGACGGTGCTGCGCGAAGTGATCCAGACCAATAGCCGCGTGACTGCTGTCAGTCGAGCCGGTTTCGACAAGGCGAAGACGAAGGGCCGCGAAGCCGCCCCCTTCGAGATCCGGTATCAGAACGGCGAGGGCCCGAAGGCGCTGCGCGCCGACGCCGTGATCGACGCATCCGGCACGTGGGCCTCGCCGAATCCGGCCGGCGCCGGCGGACTGCCGGCTATCGGCGAGCGCGAAGCCGCACCGCGGATCGCCTATGGCATGCCGGATGTGCTCGGTAACGATCGCAGCCGCTACGCTGGAAAGACCATTGCGGTGCTCGGCGGCGGGCACTCAGCCATCGGCACGCTGACTGACTTGGTCACCCTCGCACAGCAGGAGCCGGGTACGCGGCCCATCTGGCTGCTCCGCAGCGGCAATCCCGAAAAGTCCTTCGGGGGCGGTGCGAACGACAAGCTCTCCGCCCGCGGCGAGCTCGGTGCCCACTTTGCTTCGCTTGTCGCCTCGGGCCAGGTGCAGGTCGAAGCCGGCTTTCCCGTCGCAGCCATCGCGCAGGCAGATGGCCGGCTCGAGATCGCGACCTCCTTGGCCTGCTGCGGACGCAACATCGTCGCCGACGAGCTGGTGGTCGCGACCGGCTTCCGTCCGGACTTCAGCTTCCTCAGCGAGATCCGGCTGCGGCTCGATCCGGCGATCGATGCGCCGGTCGCGCTCGCGCCGCTGATCGACCCGAACGAGCACTCCTGCGGTACCGTGCGCCCGCACGGCGCGCGCGAGCTTGAGCAGGACGACCGGGGCTTCTACTTGGCCGGCATGAAGGCGTACGGGCGCGCTCCGACCTTCCTGATGATGACGGGCTACGAACAGGTCCGCTCGATCGCGGCCGACATCGCCGGCGACAAGGAAGCCGCTGCGCGGGTCGAGCTTGAATTGCCGGAAACCGGGGTGTGCACACGCGGCGGCGTAGAGGGGCGTGCGGGCGCATCCAGATGCTGCGGCGGTCCCGCAAAGCAGGATGCAAGCGCGTGCTGCGCGGCAGACGAGAGCGCCAAGAAGGCGGGCGCCGCCGGCTGTGGATGTTCCTAGTCGACCGGACAGACCGATGAACGCTCGAAGCGCGGGCCTGAGCGGCAGATCTCTGATCTTGGCGATGTGTCTCGGACAGATCGGAAATCTGCTGCCCCATGTCGCGCTCTCCGCCAACCTCGCCCAGCACCTGATGCCGGCTTGGGGGCTGAGCGCCGCGGAGGGCGGGCTCATGGCGAGCGGCTACGCGTTCGGCTACATGCTCGCCGTTCCGATCCTGACGACGCTTACCGATAGGATCGATGCGCGTCTGGTCCTGCTCTGCGGCTCGATCGTAAGCGGACTTGCGACGGTTGCGTTCGGAGTGTTCGCACAGGGTTTCTGGTCGGGCACGGCCATCTGGGCCCTGGCAGGGCTTGGCTTTGCCGGAGCCTACATGCCTGGCCTGAAGGCGCTCACAGACCGTCTGCCGCCCGGCGACACGTCGCGGGCCGTCACGCTCTACACGTCGAGCTTCTCGCTAGGCGTCGGCATCTCCTTCCTGGCTGCGCAGGTCATCGCGGAGGCGTGGGGGTGGCGCTGGGCCTTCGTTCTGACCGGCGCAGGACCCATCGCGATGGCAATCACATGCCTCCTGATGGACGCGCGCCGGCCCGAGCCGAAGCAGGGACGTCTGCTAGACTTCAAGCCCGTTTTCGCGAACCGCGAGGCGCTCGGTTACATCCTCGGCTATGGCGCTCATTGCTTCGAACTCTACGGCATCCGGACCTGGCTCGTCGGATTCTGGACCTTCGTGATCGGCCATCAGGTCGCCCCTTCATGGCTCTCGCCCGTCGTGGTGAGCTTCGTCTTCGCCATCCTGTCGATGCCCGCGAGCATCTTGGGCAACGAGGCAGCGCTGAAGTTCGGCCGGCACCGCGCCATCACGACCGTGATGATCGCCTCAGCGGCGGTGGCTCTGCTCCTTGGAGCGAATGTGAGCGCGCCGGCTTGGGTCCTCGCGCTCCTGCTGCTCGCGTATGGACTGACCGTACCTGCGGATTCCGGCGCGCTGACCGCCGGCATGTCGGCGGCGGCTACCGGAGATCATCGAGGGGCCACGATGGCCCTTCACTCCACCGTTGGCTTCGGCCTCTCGGCCGCCGGCGCTTGGGGAACGGGCTTGGCGCTCGATGTTGCCGGCGGGCCTCAGAATGCGGGTGGATGGTTGCTGGTCTTCGTCGTGCTGGCCGTTGGGATTTCGGTGGGCCCGATCGTGCTTTTGTGCGCGCGCGAGGGTGAACGAAAGGCGGGCGCGGCGGTTGGTTAGCGGCCGTCGCCAAAGCCAAATGTGCTGATCGCACCGGAAGGTCGGCTATGGGTCACAAGCGGCGGTCGAAGCGAGCGCGGCACGCGTCAGCTCTACTAGCGATAGCCGACATCACAACAGGAACAGCGTGGTTCAGCTACGGGCCACAAGCCGACATCGTCCGAGTAGGCATTTTGGCCGCTCTGTCGTATAGTCGCGTCCCCGAGGCCCAGTGCTATGGTACAAGATCGCCCCGCCCCGATGGAGCGCAGGTTGGCAGCGATATTGGTTGCTGACGTCGCTGGCTATTCGCGGCTCATGCACAATGACGAAGAGGCTACGCACGCCAAGGTAACGACCCTCCTAGCGCATGTTGTCTTACCAGCGATTGCCGAACACGGCGGACGTGTCGTGAAGAACACCGGCGATGGGTTCTTGGCGGAGTTTACAAGCTCAGTTGAGGCGGTTCGAGCCGCTGTGCAGTTCCAAACGCGCATCAACGAACTTACAAAAAACGAGGAGGAACACAGACGTATTGCCTTTCGCGCAGGCGTCAACATTGGCGACGTGATCGTCGAGCCACACGATATCTTTGGCGACGGCGTTAACATCGCGGCTCGGCTCGAGGGCATCGCCGATTCAGGCAGCATCTGCATATCCTCCGCTGTCCACGATCAAGTCAGAGGTAAGGTCGGCATTGAGTTCGTCGATCTTGGCGAGCTCACCCTCAAAAATATCGCCCGGCCTGTCCGGGCCTTCGCCCCGGCCCGGGATAGACAGGCGTTCGGACGGGCTGAGCGGGCAAAGCCGGTTGCGCTTTTGCCACCCCGTCTTTCGATCGTTGTACTGCCTTTCGCTAATCTCAGCGGTGATCCCGCGCAAGACTACTTCGTCGATGGCGTCACCGAGAGTCTGACCACAGACCTCTCGCGCATCAGCGGCTCCTTGGTTATCGGTCGGCACACCGCGTTCACTTACAGGGGCAAGTCAGTCGATCTCAAACAGGTCGGTCGCGAACTCAACATCCGCTACGTGCTCCAGGGGTCGGTCCAGCGTGGTGGAAGCCGCCTCCGGGTCAATGTGCAACTGACCGATGCGGAAAGTGCCGGCTATTTGTGGGCCGAGCGTTTCGACAAACCCGTCGCCGACCTGCTGGAAATGCAAGACGAGATCGTGGCCAGACTTGCCCGGACTCTCGACGTCCAATTCGTTGCCGCAGAGTCGCGTCGCGCGGCAACAAGGTTGAATCCCGATGCGGCCGATCTCTATTTCCAGGGCCGCTATTCCTTAAACAAGGGATTGACACCCGAATATCTGGCCGAAGCTCGTTGTTTTTTCGAACAAGCCCTGGCGATTGATCCTGATCATATCGATGCCTTGAGCAGACGGCGACGGTCGAGGCCGCACTTGGAGTGTTGTTTCTAACCGACCGTCCCGACGAACATCTGGCAGCAGCAGAGACAAAAGTGCTGAGGGCGCTGCGCCTTGCGCCTGACCATGCCTGGGCTCATTTCACTTTGGCCATTGTCCTCATCTGCACCAATCGCGTAACCCAAGGTATAGCTGAGTGCGAGCGAGCCTTGGCGCTGGATCCAAACTTGGCTGACGCTTACGAGATGCTGGGCGTTGCGAAGAATTACATGGGTTGCGCTGCAGATACCGAGGCCCACATCAATGAAGCCCTGCGGCTCTCTCCTCGCGATACCTCCGCGTTCCGGTGGATGAATACGGCCGGCTTTTCCAAGCTGCTGATCGCTGCCGATGCTGAGGCAGCCATCTGGTTTGCTCGAGGAATCGAGGCCAATCGAAATTATCCGCTGCTGCATTTCGGATACGCTGCAGCGCTCGCGCTTCTCGGGAGGTTAGACGAGGCGCAAGTCGCAGCGAAAGCAGGACTAGCGCTTGATCCAGGGTTTACCATCCGCCGCGTCAAAAGCGCTCCAGTGATCGGCGAGGCGGCGTTCGTCACCGGCATCAAGCGCTTTATTAAAGGAATGCACATTGCCGGAGTACCGGAAGGATAATAGCGGCGATCGACCGACTTCCAAGTCAGCTAGAGTATGAGGTCCGCTTTGGGCCAAAGGCAGCCCTCGTTGGGCAGCATTATCTCGGCCGGCTCACCTTTCGGAAGCGGACATCGCGGCGCTCTGGGCGAGGTCAGCCACGGGCCAGAAGCAGACATTCTGCCGAGTTTTTTTTGCGATGGCCCACCACGTCGTAGGCGAAGCTCAGTTGAGCGGGTCCCCATCCAGCTTCACTGACCAACCGTCAGTGCTCTACCCACGCGCCTTTGTTCGCGATCGGTTTTGGATCCGACTAATTGGATCGCAAGCGGCGCGTTTAAAGCGAACACCAAGGCAGATCCGGGTCGGGCGCCGCCTACCGTCGATGGGACGAGCAGCTTCGCCGGCACAGCATAGTGGCTCGACATCGCGCTTAAGGTGCTCTGCCTGAAGGCTGGTCGAACTTCATCTCTTCCTGTCCAAAGGGCGGGGCCGAAGGGGGTGACCAATCGGACATTCGAGCGCGGCACGATCCCAACCTCCGAGATCCGCTGCCGCACGATAGGTGCTTTCCAGAAACGACATGAGCGTCGCCTCCGGATCGCTCGACTTCCTCACAATGTCGTAGGCCAGGAGATATTCTTCGAGCTTCTGATCGAAATATGCGCCCGTCGGCAAAATCTGTGCGTCGGCAAAGCCGTTCGGCGTGGGATAGGCATAGGAGTAGAAAGCCGCAAAGTCTGTGCCGCCTCCGCCCGGCCAGAAGCCGGCGGATGAGACTTCATCACTGTAGGCCTCGCGCGTCACTTCATCCGGTAAACCCGGTACGCCCCCCGGGTGAAGCGGAGCAGGACGTCCGGAGAAGCGCGTCGCCGCGAGATCGAAGCTACCCCAAAAGAGATGGACTGGACTGACCTTTCCGGTGAAGCCCGTCCGAAACCGATGAAAAACACCGTCGATTGCAACCAGGGCCCTGAAGAACCTCGTCGCGGCGTCTGCATCATAGGGGCGGATCTGATGGTCGTCCTGGAAAGGGATCGGATCAGGGACTTCATTGGGCCGCCCGTCGAATTCCGGTGTGCCGCCGAGACGTCCCACCAGCTCACAAAACCTGGTGTGAAAGTCGGCAACGGACATCGGCCCGAGCGCCATTTCAATCCTGCGCCCGTTAGAGGCCTCTGCGATGACCATATGGCGGGAGAGATCGAAGGTGATCTCGATACCTGAGGCGTCTGGAACCAGTGAAGTCGTGAGCCCGCGAGCATTCACGTAGAAAGTCGCGTGCCATGAATGGTTGATCCACGGCGTCCTTGCGAGCCGATACTTTCCGACAACTTGGCAATATAAATGAAGCGCTGAACAGGTTTCGCGCCATGTCTCGAAGGGGATTTCCGGCCATATCGCGCTCATGGCGTTTCCTCCCTTGTGTTTGGTCGCCCGGACGAGGCACTGGTATCGTTATTTCACATATGAGCCTTGAGGGAGGCGCGTCGCCAAGTTCGCTGAGGTCCGGCCATTTCCCAAGGCTATCTTTGACCGGTCCGTCGCGCGAAATGGCCGGTTTGGATCAAAATCGGCGGTCCGGTTCCTTGCACGCCACGTCCGGTCTGCACTTAAGAGCCGACGCTTGGACGAGTGTCGCGTTAGTCAGCCTCGGGCCAACAGCCGACATCTGAACAAAGAAACCCGCCTAGCTTTCTCGCGGGTTCAGTCCTTGTGCCGCTGGCAGATCGCGGGCATCTTCTAAGGAGGTTCTCGAAAGCTATTTCTTCGGCGCGGAGCCGTCCTTCAAGGAAGCGTTGTAGTCGGCCTGCGAACTGTTGATGTTTGATTGATTGCCGGGCGCACTGCTACCGGTTGTCGCCCCGGTCGTGTTCGTTGACTCTCCCGGTGCATGAGAAGCCGCGCCAGGCCGGTCCTGGTTGCCAACATAGCCAGATTCGCCGGAATTACGGGTCTTAATACCTTTATCAGCTTCAGTTTGCACGTTTTGAGCAACACCGGATTGAGACGTCGCGCCGGTTTGCTGCTGGGCGGCAGCAGGTATCGACATCACTGGAAGTGCGACAAGCAATGCTGCAGATAGGTATCGCATGGCTGTTCTCCATCGAGCCCCGCCGCTGGATCAACGTGCGCATCCCCGAAGATTTCCGCCACTGACAAAAAACTGTGTGACTGCAGCGTTGACACATCTTACGCAGCCGTAGGTAGAACAAAGTGCAATCTGTGTTCTTCGTCCGCTGCCACACCCAAGTCTTAGTGTGCAACAGCGGTACGCGTCTCGCAGGAACGACGGCGCAACGGTTTCGTTGTGCTCATCTTCCGGACAAGAAAGGATAACGATCATGGACCGTGAACATGTGAAGGGCGCCGCCGACAAGACAAAGGGCGCGATCAAAGAGGGTGCTGGCAAGCTTACGGGAGACAAGAACCTGGAAGCCGAAGGCAAGATGGACAAGGCCAAGGGCTCCGCCCATAACGCTGCTGGCGACGTGAAGGACGCCGCGCGGGACGCCGCTGACGCCCTCAAGAAGTAGCAGAAAAGGTCTGAACTAGCCGCCTCTGGCGGCTTTTTCTTTTCTATCAGTCCCAACGACAAGCTTTGGGCCACTCCTAACTCGGGGGCTTAGCCTCCGCAATCGACCCAGATAAGTGAAACGGGCCTATTTCGGCTCTTGGTCAGAACTTGCCATCACGCAACATGCCGAGATTGGTCAGCTAAGGGCCATCAGCCGAGATTAGCGGCCTAGTGGCTACGTAGTCCGGCGCGCAAGCGTAGCCGACGCCGGTTTTGTCAGGTATATTCGGGGGCGCTCGGGATCGGCTTCCACTTTCTGCGCATAAACACGCGGCGAGCGGCGGCACGTAACAACAGCAGAAACATTGTCGTATCGGAATATAGCTGCATACATGCTCCGAAAGCCGGGTCGCGGAACGAGATCTCAGTCGCGGCATTAACATTTGAGACCGTCGCTCGCCGTACCGATCAGATGGCGCACGACGCGGGATAGCCAAACGTCACTGGACGCTGTTTCAAGCGCCCGCGTGGATAGCCAAAGGCGACGGTCTCGGCCTCTTCCGTTTGAGAATGAGGCATGGGCAGGGTCAGTAATGATTGTTTTTTGACCTGGCTCACGGGAACCAAGCCATGCGCAACATCGACATCGACAGGTCACAAAGCTTTGCAATCGTTCGCGAGATTGGTGAGCGACTGCGAGCATTGCTGAAAGAAGAAGCCGAGTTGCCGCCGAACCTCGAAAGGCAGATGCGACGATTGCGCGAACTAGACGAGTCGCCGTGAACCATGGCCCTGCGGTCAGGACCATCCGAGCGCTCGCGTCTCCGGGCCTTTCATCAGATCACTCTTAGCTCGAAATTCTTCGGCTTGGTTGCGGTAACGTTTTGCGTTCGCCGAGTGGTCCATCTAGTCCCGATCTTCCCGATATGCCTTGCTTTCCGTCCGATACATCGCGCTCTCCATCACCGATAGGCGAAGTACGTCGCGGCTATGCCGTTGATCTGCCTGCAAGCGAGTTTTATCCTTTTGAAGAGCTCTACTATCTTCAATCGCAAGCTGGGCACGTGCGAGCAGCGGATCATTCATCCCGCAATAATGCCGGCCGCGAAACTCCGTTGCCATCGCTTATGTTATTTTCCGTGTTTTCTTTCCGGATAGGGTTTGTAGGTTTCGCGACCAGCGGAGGCAGCCTCAGCACCTCAATCGCTTCGCGATAGAGTGGCGCGCCATTTCGACGTGTGCAGCATCAATTTGTAATGGATGAAGGATGTGGCGGTGAATCGGCATGGCCGCGCTCCCTGTTTTGCAGGCGGGAGCACAGCAATGTCTCTCTGCCATCGACGCCTCCGGGCAGAGCCTCGGCCGCTGATGTAGGGACAATACCACCACGAAACCGAGGGTCCTGGGGGCGCAGCGACGCTAGTTCTAGAAATTGCCACCGAAGAAACTGGCACGTGCCGCTTCCGGTCAAAATCCGGCGCGCCCGGGCGTCAAAACCGGCTGAGCTTACGCTACTGCCGGCCGACGCTGTTCCTGTGAATTATATTGCAGCCACTGCGTACCATACGATCTAACGTCTTCGCATCACCGCCCGGTCCGTTGGCATCTATCGGTGACTGAGAGCCGCAGTGCTCCCGCCAATGTAGGCGGGAGATAGCGATGAATGATCGTGACGGACCTCTTTCCGAAAATGAAAATGAATGACTATTGTTGAGCGCTACAGGGATATCGTCGAAGCCGCCGATGGTATGGATATAGCCGAAGTCCTCCAATTGATCGGTCAAATCGAGAATGAGATCAGAAGGCGCTCATAATCAGGTCAGGTTGTGGCTGCTCGCGGCGACAGGACACAGTGGTAGGCCGCCATGTCTGCTACGGGTCAAACTGCGAAGAACTCAGGTTGAACAAATCTGGTCCGCTCTGGCTCAACGAGCTGACTTCCGACCGCCGATACGCAACTTCGCTGATGGGCTAACAGCCGACATCGAAGCGGGGCGACACACCGGAGAGCTGTTCGCCAGCATCTAGAGAGATTCGGATATCAGTTGTTATGGAAGAGCCGGCCAGAGGCCGACGTCTGGCTTGATCGGCTTAGCGGGCTTGCAAAAATTCAGAGCTGACGTCAGCTATGGGGCCAGAAGGCGACATTGGCGGACTCGATCTCTATTTGGTGCGCACCGCGGGTCAGCTCAGGCGCCCCCCGGGTCAGCACAGTTGACGTTTCAACTTAGCGCATACCTCAAAAGTCAAGGCGCGTTTGGCGCTGCGCTCTGATCCGTTTAGAGTATGGTAGGTTGGTGGGGCCTGGTGCGGCCATGGTGCAAGAGCGGGTCCGAGTCGAGCGAAGATTATCAGCGATCTTGGCCGCCGACGTGGCCGGCTATTCTCGGCTCATGCACAATGACGAAGAGGCGACACACGCCAAGCTGACGGCACTTGTCGCCGGAGGTGTCGAGCCCGCAATTGCGCAGCACGGCGGCCGCATCGTGAAGAACACCGGCGACGGGTTTTTGGCTGAGTTTCCAAGTGCGGTCGAAGCGGTGCGGGCTGCCATGCAGTTTCAGTCCCGCATCAACGAACTTACCTGCGACGACGCGGAAGACAGGCGCATTCTCTTCCGTGTGGGGCTCAATATCGGTGATATCATCGTCGAAGCCCATGACATCTTTGGAGACGGCGTCAACATTGCGGCCCGGCTCGAGAGCATCGCCGAACCCGGCGGCATCTGTATCTCTCAGACTGTCTTCAATCACGCGCGCGACAAGGTGCCGTTCGACGTTGAGGAAGCGGGTGAGCAAACTCTGAAGAACATCGCCCGGCCCGTCCACGTTTACCGCATCATCATCGACCCGGGCCTACGGACTGCGACGCCCAAACGCGAGATTCCGGCGCTCGCATTGCCTGACAAGCCATCTGTCGCCGTGCTGCCGCTGACCAATATGAGCGGCGACCCCGAGCAGGAATTCGTCTCCGACGGTATCGCCGAAGATGTGATCACGGCGTTATCGCGTTATCCCTCATTGTTCGTCATCGCACGGAACTCGTCGTTCACTTACAAAGGGCGAGCGGTTGATGTGAGACAGGTCGGGCGCGAGCTCGGCGTCCGCTACGTGCTTGAAGGAAGCGTGCGCAAGGCCGCCAGCCGGATCCGCGTGACCGCGCAGCTCATAGAGGCGGCAACCAGCAATCATGTATGGGCCGAGCGCTACGACCGCGATCTCGCAGATATTTTCGCCGTGCAGGATGAGCTCACCGAGGCGTTGACGACTGCGCTCGCCCCCGCCATTGCAGACGCCGAGCTCCGACGGGCCATGCGCAGGCCGCCGGGCAGCCTTGATGCCTGGGCCGCCTATCAGCGCGGCCTGTGGCATCTGAGCAAAGCGACCGCAGAGGACGATGAGAGCGCCGAGAAATTCTTCAGACAGGCGATCGATCTCGACCCGACCTTCAGCGGCAGCTACAGCGCTCTCGCTCTGTACCAGTTGCAAGCGGCCGCGCTCTACCAGAAGATAGGCCTGCGAGACGCGCAACATTCGGCGGAGGCCCTGGCCCGCCGGGCGGTCGCGCTCGATGGTGCCGATGCCGAAGCCCGTTCATGCCTTGGCTGGGCCTTGCAAGCACGCGGCGAGGCTGACGATGCGTTGGCGGAGATCGAGCGAGCTCTCTCTATGAGTCCAAATCTGGCGATCGCGCACGGCCATCGAGGCGCGACGCTGATCTTTGCCGGACGGCACAAGGAGGGGGTCACGTCTCTCAACGTGTGTATCAGGCTCGATCCCCGAGATCCCTATCTGGCAGTCCGCTTGTTGCACATTGCGTGCGGTTTATATTTCTGCGGCGAATACGAAGCTTCGATCGAGGCCGCAAAACGCCTGATCCGGTCATATCCGAATTTTCCGATGATCTACCGCTGGTCCGCGGCGGCGCTGGGCCAGCTTGGGCGCATAGCGGAAGCGAAGGAAGAACTGGAAAAGGCCGTCTCGCGCGCACCGGGGGCATTAGATATGTATGTCCGCAACAGAGCTCCGTGGTTTCGTCCAGAAGACCACGCGCATCTCGTCGACGGTTTGGGTAAGGCCGGATGGAGGGGGTGAGGCTGCATTGAACTGCGGGCCATCCCTTCTGTTTGCAGCGAGCTGTTCGACGTTCCCGCACGACGTCTCTTGTCGGATTGCCAAACGTCGGCTTCGGGTCACAAGCGGCCCTCAGCGGGCATCCCCGTGAAGGTCCGCTACGGGCCAGAAGCGGAAGTGCGCGTATCAGGCGCTGGCCCGCAGCCCTGATCAGTTCAACCGAAAATGAAGTAGAGAAGGTATATCGAGTAGCCAAAAGCAAGAAGGCCCACTGCTACTGAAAGCGAAAGGAGGAGTTTGTCGTCTTTCATCGATACCTGCTCGCGATCAGAGCGAGATGATGAAGTTCAGCGGGACCAGGGCCAGCGGTTGGCAGTCATATCTCACCGCTTTGAGTTGAAACAAGCCGAATAGCGGCAGGACCTTCAATATTGGCGCCAGCGTACTTCTGCGCAGCCGAAATAAGGGTTTCGTCGGCAGATTGGTTGTATGAGGGGTGCTTGGGGTTTAGATGCAAGGCAGTTTCGACAATCATTACCTGAGTGATTCCAGAGGGCAGAACTTCAACGGCAAATGATACGAAGGACACGTGCGGAGCTTTGAAGGACATTGAATCGCCTTCACTGACGTCGCACGCAGAAGGCGCCCCAGCCAAGGCCAAGCGTGGCGGCTATGACCGAGCCCAACAGGACGCCCAATTTTGCCGCCCTCAACAAATCTTCATTGGAGAAAGCCAGCATCGAGATGAAGATGGACATGGTGAAGCCGATGCCTGCCAGGAGTCCGACAAGAAGGACGCCGCCCCAAGAAACTCCGGGAGCAAGGCGGCAGAACCCCGATCGTACGGCGATCCAAGTTGCCCCGACAACGCCGAGCGGCTTCCCTGCTATCAGAGCAAGTGCCGTGCCCATCATCACCAGCAGGCTGGCAGCAGGGAGATCATCCGTACCCGTTATGCTGACCCCTGCATTCGCCAACGCAAAGATGGGCATTACTCCGTAAGCTACCCACGTATGCAGTGCCATTTGCACGCGCGACACAGGCGGCAGAATCTCGCGGCGAGCGACGCGAAGGTCGCGCAACGCTTGCTGCAACGAATGCGGATCACCTGCTTTCATCGCATCGCTAGTCTTCAACTGTCCAAGTGCTCGCGATGCCGCATCAAGCGGAGGTTCCCGCATTGCTAAGGGGCGAGCCGGAGTCATCAGCCCGAGCACCACTCCAGCAAGTGTTGGATGGACCCCGGCGATGAAGAAACCGCCCCAAATCAACAAGCCCGGCACCAAATAAGGCAGTGCCGCACCGATCCCGACGCGTTGGAATGCTAAGACCCCAAGAATGCCAAAAGCTGCGATAACAAAGCCGCCCCACTGCAGACTTTCGGTGTAGAAGACGGCGATGATCAAGACTGCAATGATATCGTCTATAATCGCTAGTGCGAGCAGGAAAACTCGGACATTGACCGGGATTTTTCGTCCAAGCAGGGCGAGGACGCCCACGGCAAAGGCGATGTCCGTCGCGGTCGGCACCGCCCAGCCGTGCCCCCGAGCAGGATCATTGTTGAGGCTCAAATAGATGAGCGCCGGTACGAGGACGCCACCGGCCGCAGCAACTAGCGGCAGAGAGGCCTGGTCGAGGCGGCTCAATGCGCCTTCATGAACCTCCCGCCGAATCTCCATGCCTACAACAAGGAAAAAGACAGTCATCAAAACGTCATTCACCCAGAAATGCAGTGACTGGGAAAAGACGTGCTCGCCAAGACCAATTGCGAACGGGAGATTCCAAAAGACGTGGTAGCTATGTGCTGCCGTCGAATTTGCCCAGAACAGTGCCGCAGCCGCTGCAACGAGAAGCGCTAAACCGCTTACCGCCTCGACATGCAGAAATCGATGAAGTGTGTTCGCCGCCTGTTCCGCCAGCCGCTGGGCTGTGGGCAAATCGCCAAAGGTAGGCTTGTGATTCATGGGCGCAGGTCATCCGCGTGGCGGCCCGACCATCGCATTACCTGTCGCTGCCCAATTCAGCGAGCACCCATGCGTCCTTATACAAGTCGATGGTGGCAATTCAAGCCCGAAACAAGGGCTGCGTTCTATTTGGTGAGCCATGCATTCAGGACGGCGGCAAAGCCGACCGCGAAGAACACCAAAACGATTGGAGGAAAGAGTACGACAGCGGTATCAAAGCGTAAGAACCAAGGATGCTCTCCCGCCCTGTTCGGACGGCCGACAAACGAAAGGATGAGTGCGATCACAAGGAACGCAAAACCGCTCCACAAATTCATAGCGATTTCCTCCCTCTGGACAGGAGACAGGCGTCGCCCACCAAGCGCAAGCTAGCCAATCGTCGCATGCGCCCTGGGACCAAAACCGCTGGATAAGACCGTCATGGGTTAGCAATTTTTCGCCAGCAGATAGCTCGCAAGCGAGCGGCGATCGAAGCGGGCACGGCCTCGCATCCGGCCTGCCGTGGATAACGACACCGGGATGCGCTCAACCCTGTTCGGTTAAGGGCCAAATGCGGGTCATAGAGCTGAGAGATATCAGATAAAGCCTTCGATGTATTCTCGCACCGCCTTTGTGTCGCCAGCCGCGGCAGCACAGATACCGAATGCATGGATTTCATGAGGCAATGCGCTGCTTGGGCACTTGACGATATCCGTCATCATCGAAGAAACCGCCTCGCGCATACGGCCAGCGCTCAGAAGCGCGAGCGCGGCTTTCTTGCTCCGTTTGAGATGTTCTTCTCGCGTTAACATTGAAGGCAGGTGGCGGGTGATACGAAAAACAAGCCTGTTCCTTACTGACTTGGCAGTCAATCTCGTGAGAGTGCCAAAAGCAACGGAGCCCGCTCCATGCTATCGCGCGATGTCCATTGAGGAGCGGTGAGCGGACCTCTAGCAGATGCGGCGCAACTTCGCAGTTGGGCCACAAGCGGAAAGTTCCAGCCTTCTCTGCTGATCACCGCGAGACGATCAGGGTGCAGCAACTGCGACCGTTTCTTCGATAATCTTCGGCTGTCCACCTTCGCTGGTAAGTATCGATGAGTAATAGCCGTGAAACGGCTGGTCTCCTATCTTGGCTTGCCATGTTCCAGCGTTGAAGACGAAGGGGCCTTCGGGACGCGAGATGGTTCTTTGAACCGAATAGTCATGCAGTCCGAGCTTGAGGGCGTCGCCGAAGCTCCGGCGTATGGCGTCCCGCCCCTGAAAGATGCCGCTAGGCGTCACCCGCACAGCGTTCTCTGCAAATGTTGCGGCCATAGTGTCCAGATCACCGCGATTGTACGCTTCTGAAAAATGCCTGTGCATCTCGTCCATGGCGGCAGCATCAAGCGTCTCTCTCGCAATCGAGCGGGGCGGAATGGCAAGCAGCAGGCAAAGAATGAAAGTCGCTGATCTGAATGCCATGTTCCCTCCGTTGCGTTAGCTATTATCGATTGATAGCGCTCTAGTCCGCGCGACAACTGACCGCTGTCGCTTGACGGAGATTCTCACCTCACTGTTAAGCTACCGTACGCGATACGTTGAAAGTCTGGGGTTCAAAGGTCCGTGTTGGGTCAAAAGCGGACGGGTGGCTTGCGGCGACGGAGCGTCCGCTTTCTGGCCAGGACCTGACATCATTCGGATATGAGTTGTTATGGAAGAAGTCGGCCAGTGACCGATCGAGCTAATTAGATGAGCAGCGATACAAGTCCCATGAAAACTAAAGAAGGAATTTGCGTAGTTCTTCTTGAAATATTGGCGCGCCGGGATCCTGTGGTAGCAGCATATGGTTTTTCCCAGGGAGTGCTACAAACCTCGCTCCGGGAATTTCCGCAGCTAAGTCGCGGCCGGAGGCCACCGGCACTCTGCGCTCATCGCGAACATGCATAACAAGCGTTGGCGCCTTCACGTGCTTGAGTAAAGGCCGAACATCAAAGTCGGACACCGTTTCGATATAACGCACTGCGCACTCGGCTGAGGCGCTTAGACGTTGAAGCTCATTGAAGGCGTCTACTTGTTCCTTCGTGGCATCCGGCAACATCGAAGCGGTGAACAGTTGCCGGAAAGTCGGGTCATCTGCGCCCCACCCAAGTTTCATCAGCGTTTTCATTGCAGCAAACCGTTCTCGATCAGCCGCTGAGAAGTTAGGATTCTTGTTCGCGCCGACGGCGAATCCACCATAAAGAATTAGGTGCGAGACGCGTTCGGGATGCCGCGCTGCAAATGCGATGGAAACCGCGCAGCCCTGCGAAAACCCAAGCAGCGGAAACCTGTCGAGACCGGCCGCGTCGGCTACGCTCTCCATGTCCTTGACCCAAGCATCAAGGGAGAGCTCTCCGACATCCCAGTCAGACAGACCGTTGCCACGCGCATCGTACCTGACGAGGGTAAATGACGAAGCAAGTCCAAGCAGGAAATCGCGCTGGAGCGGAAAATCCCAGTCATATTCGAGATGGCCGAGCCAATGTGCCGATTTCAACAGACCAGGTCCTGCTCCCACTCTAGCATAGGCTAACCGCACACCATCCGTGGCTCTGCAATAGCGAATTTGCTGCTTCAGGTTGGCTGCCGATAGAACTCGCGTTGCGGGCGATCCTTCCTCGTTCAGGTCAATGGCATAAACTTCGATTGGCCGCGCGATGTTCTTTAGATTCTGCCGGCCTAACTCGCGCAAAGGGAAATTAAGCTTGCCATCGATCTGGTCAAGGACTTGGCGAGAGATGCAAATGCCGCCTCGCACCGCAATGCTCTCAAGGCGCGCAGCTACGTTGACACCATCTCCGAAGATATCGCCCTCGTCCTCAATAATATCACCGACGTTGATCCCTACCCGAAACTCGATGCGTCGGTCCGGACGCACACTTGCATTCCTGTCGACCATCCCACGCTGAACTTCGACCGCGCATTTCACAGCTTCGACGGCGCTTGAAAACTCCACCAACATGCCATCGCCGGTTGTCTTGATCAGGCGCCCTCGATGGGATTTGAGTTTGTGATCAACCAGCTCTCGGCGATGCGCTTTCAATCCAGCAAGCGTGCCTTCCTCATCTTCGCCCATCAGCCGTGAATAGCCGGCGACGTCAGCCGCCAAAATTGCCGCTAGCCGGCGCTCGACCTGAACGTCTACCACCGATAATCCTCAGTTACGTCAGCGATCAAACAATTGTTCGAATGGTGAGGCAGCCGCCCCCGTCAAAAACTTGCCCAGACTAGGCGCAGTTCAGGCGGGTCTGCAATGGTCCAAAATGGAACCGCTGCAATGTTCGCCGCCGACCTCCGCTAACTCGAGTTTTTGGAGGTCAGTCAAGTCATCTGCTGGCCGCAAACACTGCCAGGCAGCCCCTTCGGTTCGTAGGATCCGCGCTCGGATCCGTCCCTTCGACCAAGTCGGTTGACCCGAGAGACAAGCACTTCGCTACTCGCGGACTGCGACATGACGCGGGCCGCGGCGTGAACCGCGATGCCCAATATCACGGCGCCGGACTTCCTTTCGCCGCAATGCAAACCTGCTCGCACGGGCAAGCCGATACTCTTGGTTTCCTCGCTGAGGGCGAGCGCACAACGGACTGCTCGTCCCAAGCCGTCGAACGTGGCCAGAACCCCGTCCCCGTGCTCTTGATCAGAGTACCCCGATGCTTGCTGATAAGGCGGCCGGAAACGTCATCGTGTGTATCCAACAAGCGCGCCAGCCAATCTGAGCAGCCCGATTGGTGGAATCGACAATGTCCGTGAAGAGAACCGTGGTCAGATACGCTCTGCCGGCGAAGAGCCATTTCAGTCCCCTCGCCTGCCATTTTGCGGGCTATGCCGCAGGTAAGCACTGATCTGGTCGCGGGAAATAAATAGCGAAAATACGCCACTCCTCTGGCGATTGCCCGCGAGATGTCAAGTCCTGCGCCTGCTAAATGACGGAAGCACATCGCCTTTTGCCGATGCCTCACTACGCAGTTTGGTACGACCATCGAAGGCGGTCGCCAAAAACACGCGCAACCGGGAAAAAAAATCCGTGAATGAGAGTGGGGCCGGTCCGTGCGCTGGAAGGCTCGGAGGATTTCACCACCCCCACCCCCTATGAGCCAAGTGGGCTTTTTGTATTTATTCTGAACTTTTTGCGTGTGAACCAGGGAGACCGGTCTCCAGAGCATTCCCGGCAGACTTTTTGGTCACCCCCAACCTTGTCAACCCGACTTGTCAACCGTGTCAACCTTGTCAACCTAACTTTCCAGTACCTTCGGCTAGCGCAGTGGCGCGGTGCGAATTACCCGCGAAGCGATCTAAAAGCCGGAAGGACCCGTGGCTCCCCCTCGGCCTAGACACGTTCCAACACTCCGCGAGCCAACAGCTCTTCAATAATGTAAAACCGGCCGCCTCCCCTATGTTTCAGTTCGGCCGCCGTAGCTGCTTCTTGCATGGCAAGATCCATCGCGTCCACGATTACGGCTAACGTTGGCGTCGAGCGGAATTCAAGCAGTAGATCGTTGTTCCACCTACGAGTGGCTGACGCCTCCGCCGCCGCCGCTGCTGCAGAACTCATACGCTGTCCGCTGTAGGGGAGAGAGGCGTCAGAAGCCCCTCCTTCATCGCTAAGCCTGCTTCTATTCCAACGGGGGAGATGCTCATCGCGAGTGTCGGTCGGCAAGGTTGATGTGATATGATTAGTGGGCCCCATTCCTTCAATAGAGTTGGTGGGAGAGGTTTGTATGACATCGTTGTCGGGCTGACCGTGACGCGATTGGCAGGTTGAGGAACCGAGACTGTCAGTGTGAGAGTGACAAGGTTGGCATTGTGAGGGTGACAAGTTTGGTCGCCCAAAACGAGCAGCCCACTCTTTCCGTCGGAGCTTGTACCGGTGTTCAAACTCGCGGAAGGCTTCCCAGTTCGGCTCGTAGCTGTTGCAGTGCCGGTTGCCTGCATGCTTGCGCTTACGGAATAACTTGGCTTCAACGAGGCGATTGCCAGCTCTGATTATCGTCCGCGTGCTGCATTTTAGGATGTGAGCGGCCGTTTCTTCCGAAGGATCACACCGGCCGGTCTTCCGATTGAAACTATCGATCAGGAAAACCGCGAACTGCTTCTCGGTACCATTGAGCAGTTCCGACATCGCAATGTGCTTGAAGGCAAGCAAGATATCATTGGGTTGAAAAGGCATCGTCGGCGCACTGTTCGGCGCCGGCTTATAAGCGGACGATTCCGCGATCCAGCGCGCCTGCAGCTAGCCAGGATACAACCGCCGAGTCTCGGAAGTTAAATGGAGGAGAAAAAGCAGAATAACTGGTGTCAGGCGGGATACCGTTCGGAGTATCTCGTCGTGAGACGCTTTTCCTTAGAGGCCTCGCTGCCGTAACCGGCCGCTCGCGACACTCGAGCCCGCGCAGCGCTTGCGATGGATGTATGCTTGCCTGCAAGGATATCGGCCCGCATCTCCTCGACCAGTTCTAGATCTCCTGCTCCATAGGAGCCTGAACCGGGGGGACGGCCGGCTCCCCGCCTATTCGGAGAGTCAAGCGGTTGAACCTCCTGAGTAATCACCTCGCCCGCAGGCTGTGACCCGGGAATGAGGCTCTTCCATTCGCTCTCGAGCTCACTAAGCTTCGCTCGTAGTTCGGGGGCGTCACTTGCCTGCACCTTGGTCCGCACATCGTCGTAGCGACGCCACCAAGCATCGAGTTCACGTTCGTGCGCATCTTCGGTGGAGTGCCGCCTTGCTGCAATGAGGTCTTCCAAACCTCGTAGGCCAGGCAGCGCCCAGTATATCGCTTCTCGCCGGACCGCAGTGACCGACCCTTCGGGACAATCGGGAGGGCCGAGGTGTCCAGGCCTCCTTACCAGTCGGCGTATTCGCGATTTTAGTGACCAGATGCCGGGAGGCGGCTCTACCCCATGATCCTCACAAAAGTTTAGGATCCCGAGCTTGCTGACTATGGCCCGATCGATGAGCTTGGCTGCATAATCCCGATCGATTGGTGCGTGCACCCCGACCTGCGTTTTCATCGCCCAATACAGCTCAAGAATATCGATTGGTTGGCCATTTGAGAGCACGAATGTTCCTGCTGGAAAATGGCCGGAGATCGCCCAGTCGCAGATCCGGCGCAGGGTGAGCAACGGTAGCTCGCCGCTTTGATCGGACCACTCATTCACCAGGTCCACGAAGTCTATATATTTTGAGGCGGCCATGACTCGGGAGAGAATCTCCAAATTGTCAGGCCGGGATTCTTCTTCCTTTCACTGCCATTTTTCAACCGAGACGCCTGAAAAAGCTGTCGAGTACACGGTCTGGGCCACTTGGGACTCAGTTCATGACCGATTCGGACAGCGACCTTCGCGAAATCGCGGCCACTCTTGCGGTCGCCCACCAGCGTCTTTCCGAGCGAAAGTCCAGCCAAAAAAGTAGCCGTGGGGCAAAAACTCTGCTCGACTGTGACCAACAGTCCGAGGGTGATGTGGCCGGCAAAGCCAAGGAAGTCACCTCGTGAAAGAGTCCATTTTGTCGCAGTTGGCGGCCCTGAGAGGCGCCTCGGCCCCCGCCCTGAAGGACCGCTGGCGCGAGCTTTTTGACAGCGAACCACCCGCCTATAACCGGCGCTTCCTGGAGAGCCGGCTGGCGTACCGCATTCAGGAATTGGCCTATGGCGGCCTAAGCCGGGAAACCACCGAACGGCTCAAGGCCATGGCCGAGCAATATGCCAATCAGAAGCCGGCAGACCGCAAGGCCCGCCCCCCTCTCCGCCCCGTTTCAGGGACCAAGCTGATTCGCGAATGGGAGGGCGTGGAGCACTGCGTCTCTGTTCGTCACGACGACTTCGAATATCTCGGCCGACCCTACAAGTCCCTGTCCTCGGTTGCCCGTCAGATCACCGGCACAAACTGGAATGGCTGGGTCTTCTTCGGCTTGAAAAAGTCGACGGGCAAATGAACTCCCGCAAGCGGCAAAAGGGCCGAGCCTCCTTATTCGCCAACTCCTTCGAGAGTGCAACCACAGGCCGGCCAGGCGTCCGAAAGATCCGCTGCGCGGTCTACACCCGCAAGTCGAGCGAAGAAGGCCTCGACATGGACTTTAATTCGCTCGACGCCCAGAGAGAGTCATGTGAGGCTTACATCGTCAGCCAGCGGGCCGAGGGGTGGACCGCAGTTTCCGACCGTTACGATGATGGCGGCTTCTCGGGTGGCACCCTCGAACGGCCTGCCCTGAAGCAGCTCATCGCTGCTGTCCAGGCTGGCAAGATAGATGTCATCGTCGTCTACAAGATTGATCGACTCTCACGGTCGATGCTCGACTTTCTCAACCTGGTGGAGCTGTTTGAACGCCATGGGGTGACGTTTGTCTCAGTCACCCAATCGTTTAATACCAAAGATGCCATGGGCCGCATGGCGCTGAACATCCTGGTGACCTTTGCCCAGTTCGAGCGCGAGCTGATTGGGGAGCGCATTCGCGACAAGGTCGCGGCCTCTCGTAGACGCGGCAAATGGATGGGCGGCTGGACGCCCCTTGGCTATGAAGTCCGCGACCGCAAATTGCTCATTCACACGGCCGATGCAGATCGAGTTCGGTCCATTTTCCGGCGCTTCGTTCAGCTCAAATCCGCGACCTTGCTGGCTCGCGAGCTGGTCGCGGCCAACGAGCGCAATCGCTACGGACACCTTATGGACAAAGGCGTGCTGTATAAAATACTTCACAACCGGGTCTATCTTGGCGAGGCCGTTCATAAGGGCACCTCTTATCCAGGCGAGCATGAAGCGATCATCGATCGGAAGCTCTGGGATCAGGTCCACGCCATCCTGAAAGAGAGCCCGCGCAAGCGCGCCAACAATAGCCGGGCACAAACCCCTGCCCTGCTGAAGGGTCTGTTGTTTGGGCCCGACGGCGCGGCGATGTCGCCAACTCACACCCGGAAGTCTGGCCGGCTCTATCGCTACTACATCAGTCAGACCGCGATGAAGCAGGGCAGATCGGACTGTCCCGTTAAGTTGGTGCCCGCCGCTGAGTTAGAGCGAATCATCATCGATCAAGTTCGGCGGTTGCTGCAAACGCCTGAAGTCATCGTTCAGACCTGGCGTTCTCTCCGCAAGCAACCCGCTGATGTTAGCGAGGCGGAGGTGCGGAGGGCCCTGCTCGACTTTGAGGAGCTCTGGGATGAGCTGTTTCCTGCAGAACAGGCGCGCATCGTCGCGCTGCTCGTCGAGCGCATCGACATGCATGCCGAGCGGATGGACATCACATTGAAGGTCCAGGGCCTGACTTCGCTCTCCTCAGAATTGCAGCCTCAAGCTTTCCAGCAGGCCGCCGAATGAACCGACCGACCACCCTCACCCTCGGCCCTATCGGGAAACCCAAGCTCAGCCGCGATGGCCGGACAATGGTTGTGAGCATCCCGATTTCATTTCGGCGATCGGGTGGACGCAAGCGCGTGGTCACGCCTGCAAATTTGGAAGCCTGGGCGCCTGCGAAGCCGCAGGTCGACAACACACTAATCAAAGCCGTGGTGCGGGCCCATCGTTGGCGCTCTATGCTCGAGTCGAACTTGTTCAGTTCAGTGCGAGAGCTTGCCAAGGCGGAGAAGATCAACGAGTCCTATCTTTGCCGCGTGCTCCGGCTGACTCTGCTTTCGCCGACAATTACCGAGGCCATCCTGAACGGCCTGCAGCCCGCTGCGCTCGAGCTGACGCAGCTCTTGAAATCGATCCCAGCCGAATGGGACGAGCAAGAAGCCATTTTCCGCCAGCCAAAGCATTAGGCCTACCTGTTCCTGAGAGGACAGGTAGAGACCCTGTCAAAGGGTGCGATTTCGGGCGCGGATTCGCTGATCGAATGTTATGGAACTTGATTGGGCGCCTCTCCCTAGGGGGAACTCTGGGAGGATCCAAAATTTGTTGAACAGACTGCCGTTTTTCCCGCGCTACTACTTGCAGTGAAGGAGACAATCCGCGAACCGTCGAGCAGCCTCGTAAGCAGTTGTTTGGGGCCTTTAGGAAACGGGGGGTTCTGGCCACAAGCTTATAGCGCTCCAGGATTTGTTCATTGACAGTTTGGCTCGCCTAAATAGCGGCTGGCAAGCCAGCGACAGTTCTCAATCCCAGTCTTCAAGCCTTCTGAACCGAAGCCGCTCCCTCACTTTTGTTCGCAAGTCAAAGTAGCCCCTTACTTCTAGATCTATTGCGATTGCATCAACGTAAGATGTCGCGCCGGCTCGTAAAATCCGAGAAAGGATTTTATCGAGAATTCCCGCACTATCCGCCGTGATTGCTAAGTCGCCGGGCGGCCAGCGCGATCGAAGGAAAGCATCCACCAATCTTCGTCGCAGCTCTTTTCCCTTATCCCAGTCCGGAAAAATAAAGAGGAATTCGTAAATACTCTGGCTGTTGTTCGACGTTGCCGCAGAATAAATCGCAGGAAATGTTCGGACGATCAGATTGCTGAGTGGTAGTTCAAGATGTGCGATTGCAAGTTCGAACGCCTGCTTTTGAACCGCAGCAAGAAGCCAGGAGCTGCCTCGCCTTGCGTCATCGAGTATTGCGCACCAACTACCTGTACCCCCCTCAACCCAACACGCCCGCGTCCTTTCGAATATTGGAAGAACTAGGTCCGGAATGGCTTGCAATTGAGGTTCTACCGACGCTGACAGCGTTTCAGCCCACTGCCACAAGAGAAGAGATGATTTTTCGGTCACTTCCACTTGGTTGATTAGACGAACAAGATGACCAACCATCCTATCATCAAACACCCGATGATTTGCTCCAACCGCAAGCCACTGAATAAGTCGCTCCTCGCTTAGTTCACCATTCCAGAACCTAAATGACGCACTGAGGAGAGCCTGAGCAGCGAGCAGACGTCGCGCCTCGCCATTCTCTATCGTTACTCCCGGTTCGATATAATCAACGAGGTCAAGAGTACTCCCCTGTTCTAGCAACCGACAGGTCACCGCGACCAATTCGCTGGTTTCCAGGCATTTACCGCCGAGTAATTTGCCGATCCAATAACCTGCTCTCGATAGGATCGGTTGTCGCAGGCTCTCCCAAACATCTGCACGCGCAAGGAACGCTGCGGTCAACCACGCTTCGAAACACGCGCCTTTTTGATAAGACAGAGACAGTCGCGATAGTCCATGCTCCGTGGGCTCAAACGTGGAGGCCATCAACGATGCTACCGTCGGGGAGTCATCCTCAAGCCCAGCAAGCGCTTCTCGGCTTTCGGACGGAAACATCCTGGAAAGTCTTGCTAGCTCCGGCAAGAACTCCTCACTTCGACGGACTCCACGAAAAATCGAGGCAACTTGCTTTGACTTGAGCGAAGACGCCACAGCTTCCAAAAGCCTTCGGTCTTGCGCAATTAGCCGGGAAGAAATTAATAATTCAGTCAAACGGCCCCGGACCCTTTGCCGAGCACGATTATGCCAGGAAACAACATCTTCTACAGCTGCGTTCCAATTTCTTTCGTGGGCCAGCTTCAAGTAGGTCACAGCCAACCCAGGAGAGTAGGCCAAAAGCGCATCGATGCGTTTCGGACTGAACATCGAAAGGTTGCGCATAGCATCATGGTAATTCACGTGCGAGCGCTCTAGACCGTCCGCAATACCAGCAATTGCTGGCCCATTTAGATTACTGCTTCTGCTAAGCAGCTCCAAAGCTGTGAATGGCTCGTTGGCCGCATGATAGGCTATGCTTTCCCGCACTTCTCGTCGCAATGCTTTCAGAAAGCGGAACGCTGACCTAGTGCATCGCTGACCAATTGCTGACAGCAACTCGATCGACGCGAAAGGCGGCTCTCTCCGCACTCGGCCAATAACCTTTGAGAGAATTTCACTTTTTTCCGCCAAAGCGTCGCTGGAGTTAGGCACGAGTGCGGCTAGTACATCAAGCATCGCGACGGCAGCAGCAGGAGCACTTTCACTACGTGCTTCAAGCTCATTCAAGACGGAGAGCTTCAATAATGCAGTCGGGTCCGCTGGCAAAAACGGCGTAAGTCTCTGGAGATTGAGATTTGGAATTTTCCCGCTCGCCAGTCCGATACGAACCGCGCTTATGAGCTCAGATGAGCGCTGATCGATTCGCGCATCATCAGTTGAGGGGCTATAACCGACAAGCTGATGGTCCGGTAGCCGACTGAACCGGCTGATAGCTGACCTGGGGGCGAACATTAGGTTAAATGTCCGCTTTCTATACGACATAATCTGAAGCGCATACGTGCAGGCAGCGAATTCGACACGTAAAGACGGCCAAAGAAAATCAAGCAGTTTGGAAAGGATCAAGGCATCCGGTTGTCCGTCCCCAAACCAAACCACCGGCGACTTCCCGTATCCGAAGTACTGCAAGATAAATCTGTTTAGATTTCCCCCATCAGCGGACGAAACGATGAGTGAAGTGTCGGCCTCCCGATTTTCCCGAAATACAATCGCAGACGTAAAGCTCTCCAAAGATGATCGCTTGGGACGTGAGTGCAATCTTAGCAATCGGCTAGCCGAAATTCCTGACTTCCAGACGTTCGTGGGCACTAATATTGTATGCGTAAGAACACAACCGTCCCGAGGCGCGTCATTATCCGGCCATGTCCGACCGATGGCGTAATATTCGCCGCTCGGCAACGGGTAACACGAAATGTACGAAGGTATTTCGTTCTGGACCGGCAACCCGGACAGATCACTCAGCTGCGTTATGCAGTCCGCGTCATCCGGACTAAGCGCAACACTTGCCGCTAGGGCGCCGTGCCCGCGACTATAGCCATGAACCGCCTGATGAACCAAAACATCTTGATTAGCGATCATGCAACGCCCAATGCCCACATCACAGGCAACGTTAGGTCGGCGCTACGCTTTAGCTTCCCGTTGTCAGAATAATCAACGAAGCCGCGCTCTCTGGGATTTCCTACGTTCAAGAACTCATCCCGAAACTACGGCTGCATCTTCAGATCGCCACCAAACAAACTTACTCCGAATGTAGCGAACTCGGCCCGATCTTCGTTGGATCGCAAATAATCCGAAAGCAAGCGATATTGGCTCTTAAGATACCCGTTGGGGCCCTCAGTCTGCTCATCTTGCGATAGAAGGTCCCAGGCCGTTATCAACACTCCTATTCGGGGACGAACGGTCGGACCACTCCGCTGCTTACAAAGCGCTATGATCATTTGAATCCATTCGACCAAGATGACCTGCGTAGGCGGCCCGTCAGGTAAATGCCCCGCAACATGGCCCTCCAAGTTTGCGTTTGCTCCGAACAAATTCTGCACTTGTATCCAATCCAGAGGCGACCGAATCTCGTCGGAGTGCACCCTCACTAGAATGAGAAATGAGGAGTCCTCCCCTACAAGCCTTTCCCAGTCAGCGGGCCACCGCCGCTCCACATACAAGCGCTGCCAGTCCTCCCCGGGGCCATCGGGAACAACGAGCGCGGCCGGGCGATCGCCAATCTTCACCGGAATCTCGCAAATAGTTCTTGTACCTCGTTGTGTATGCCCGGCGAATTGCCCCTTTAATTGCTCAGCCACGCCGAGATTAAGATACTCTGCATCAATCGGCAGCCCGTCGGGAACCAGAGCCCGATGTTTTCGGTCACGCATGGCCAGCCAAAACCGAAGCAAATAGTTTGTCTTGCCTGCATCGACTCCCCCAACAATCACGACGTTTCGTCGCCACATCATCGCATGTTCCCTTGAGCGACAGGCAGAGAACCAAATAGGCGTTCACCGCGCGCTTCACTAACCGGTTGGGGTTGGACAGATGATATTAATGTACCGATTACCTCGAGAACACCGGTGCCGGATGCGATCGCGGGGCTGCTTGAAAATGAAGATATCAACTGACAGCTCACGGAAAATCCCGAATGCGCAGCGTGACTGGCCAATTCATCAAGTAGCTCTGGTTCACGAAATTCGATCTTGTCCGCCTTAGTCACCACAATAAGCAAAGGCCGGCCCCTTGCCGTAAGAGGCACCAGCCTATCAATTAGCGTCTTCTGTCGCTCAAGTTCGGAATGCCTGAGCGTCGGGTCGACCAAATTGGACGCTTCGATCATTATAATCGTGGCGTCCGCACGCTTCAGAAACTCGAATCGATCGGAATGTCGCGCGTTATGAATTAGTTGCGTGGTCCACTCTCCCGGTAAATCTGAAAGGATTAGCGAGGTGCGCGAAAGTTCGTCCGACCGAAACACGTCAAGGTGCATGAAACCCGCTGATCGGCCATCTGCAACGTTGGTATGCACCGACATTCGATCCGGCATCCGGCCCGCTTCCCACCGTCGAGTACCCCGTACACGGTCTTCAAATCCTAAGAGAGTGAAACTGCCCCCGAAGGCGAAGTCGTGGCTTTCCGCTGCCCCTGACGAGAACAACAGATACAGTGCGTTGATAAAGCACGTCTTGCCCGCATCGACGTCGCCCAATATACCAACGAGAAAACCAGAACCTAAGTTTAGTAGTTTCGATACGTCGTCCAAGCCCAGCTCGATACCAGGATAAATCACCGACCGCTCGGAATCTTCCTGTTCATGCAGCGCGGCAGAACCAGTCAACCGTTCAATCTCACCTTCGATATCCGAAGTTGCATTCTCGCAAGCGTTAGGCTCCCCGGTTTTGAAGCAAATGCCGGTGTCCCCAAACAGGCATTGACGATCTGAGCAGGAAACTGCCATCGCCTAGACCTCCATAAGCAATTCAAGGAGACTATTCTCGAAGTAGAACTGCTCAGCGAGTTGTTCTTCGCCAATCGTTAGTTTAGGCCGCCAGTTTCCAGCGGCTCTCACAATCTGGGCGGCATCAGTCTCGCCCTCTGCGGCCCGTATCACGCACGAAAGTAAAGGAAATACTTCGTGCTCGTGACGGATCAGCTCGGCCGCAGCAGAACTTGGAGTGAGGCTTCTCACCATATCCAGTGGAATTTCGGTAAAAAGCTTCGTTAGCGCTATGGACCGATTTGCGCCGAATGCACTTCGCACCATTCTTGCAGCTAGAGCGGCCATTCCTAAGGAAGGTGGAGGGGACAGAATCGTGGACAGCTCGTGTCCAGCTAACAACCCCGCTCCAACTTTTATGTCCGAGTATTTTTCTGATCTTAATACGGAATAGCCGCCGAATAGCCACCAGAGCGCCTGCAGCTCCTCACGATCCTTCAATATTTCCGCTTCAAGCAGCGCAAATGCGGCTTCATAATCCTCTTTGGCCTTCGAAAAATCAGCTGGAACCTCGTCGAGCTGCAAGAACGGCTCATTTGCTCTACGCCTGCGAAGTATATCGGCAATGCGAAGAAGGGCTTGGGCGCCTGAGAGCAGCAGTTGCAGCTGATCAGCGACCGCTCTTGGACCGCTCCAGCTACGGAATCGAAGGCTCGACACAACGCAAGCTGCGGCCTTGACTCCGGTCGTTTTCACCCCCGTTCGTTTAGCACGGTGAAGAACCTCTCCTAGAGCGACCGCTGCACAGATTCGAACATCATTTGCTGCGATGTCGGCTTTACGGTCGAACGACGGTTGATTCACAATAATCGCGTCGACTACTGGAGCGAGCGCCTTATTTGATAAGTTCTTAGTCGAACTTGTTAGCTCATTAACGAGCGAGACGATCGCTAACAGCGTCCCCTGATCGGCATCCTGCCAAGCGTCGGCAAGCGTCGAGGCAGTTTCCTTCCTCTGGCCAAGGCGCTCATCGTTTAGTACGGGATCGATGATCCGATACCAATCACCAATTTCAGCCAGCATTGTTCCCCCCATTGAACGGATTTGGCTTTCGCTCACTTTCAGGAACTTGACCCATCGTCAAATCCCAAAGCTCTCCTAACTGACCCCGCTGAGCCGCTAGATCAAACGCTTGTCGCTCAAATGCGTACGGCAACGGTGCTGTCGGCGCAGCCGTAAGCAGCTTAAGGGAAACAAGTATTTCCGACCGTGCTTTCACGCTGAGATGGCGCCAGAACAGAAAGCGAAGTAGTTCGAAAGACGCTTGATCGCGAACCGCTGGCGGCACTTGATTCGTTTCCGGCATATCCGCGACCTCAGCTGCAGCAGTTCTCGAATCCGAGGCTATACTTTTGGGATCAGCACTTGATTCGCACGAACCGCAATCAAGAGAGAGTTTCCGGAAACCTTTTCCGTCGGTCCGGTGGTAGTCTGGGTCAAATCTAGTTTCAGTTGGATTCCAAACTCTGGGAGAAACGACCACTTCTAAAATGGCGCGGCCACTATCGCTTAGCCAGCTGAATTCCAGCCAATTATAAGTGTAAGGGTTCAACTGTGTCTGAGCTGGAGGATTCATCGCCCCCGGCTGCGACATGAAGCTGCTGCCAAGCGCCGCGCGTGCTAACTGTCAATTCAGGTAGATGCTCGTGACCTGTGATTACGACTCTTGCTCGCGTATTGAAATATCGGGAAGCTTGTTGCTGATCCATGAACCAGCCCAACGGATGATGCACCAGCACAATCTCTTCAAAGTCTTCGTCCCTGTTGATCGCGTACTGACTTTCGCAGAGGACGAGATTACCGGGAGCTTCGTCCAGATCTGAGAGGAGCACCGAACATAAGCCAATAAACCGCAATCCCTTTCCGCCGCTCAATTGATACGACTTGACTATTATTGGCTGTTGAAAGCTTTTGAAGTCGCTTCCATACGCCGCCGCAAAACTTCGGTAGTCTTTAAATTTAGCGAGCACCGGGTTGTCAGGCTCATCTACAATCTTGTGGAAGAATGCATGAACATCCTCGACACTCTTCTTTCGAAGCTCTGCCTGCAATGCAACGCCTGCCGAGCCGAGAACCTTCACGTCAACGTCATGATTGCCGGGGATCACGTGAACGGCAAGACGGTCGCATCCGACAATGGAGGTTAGCTGATCTAGCCAGTCTACTGCCCGCTTGAACTCTGCCTCTTTGCCGGCGTATGCAACGTCACCAGTTATTATGATAGCGGTTGGCGCCCCGCTAATCGTGCCCTCGTTTAGGCACTTCTGGCAGTCGTTTAAAACCTCCCTGCGGATGTCGTCATGCACCCACGCGCCATTCTTTTCTTGACCGAAGTGTATGTCAGAGAAATGGAGGAAGCGAAGTTTTACGGGGGGCGTTTCTTGGATTTTTGGATCAGTCATATTGCTCCCTGATTTCTTGCGCAGGCATTACTGCGACTTCGTGCCCATCAAGCTGCATCGCGGTGCCCTACATTCCGCCTGACGCAGGTTGCGACGACTATAATGTCGGCAGCTATGGGTTGCATTACTTTTTGACGTTTGGGCACAAATCTCAGAGGCTGATAAGAGAAATTTGGGTCGATTACGCGAGACACAACTAGAAGGACTGCGGCGCTAAGCATCCCCGTGCACCAGGTTAATATGAGGCCGTCAGCCACGCCCGAGCCTGCGAAGCAAATTGGCCACCGATGAAGCGTGCCACTTTCCACCGCGCGCGGTCATTATCTCACGGCTGCTCAGTTCGTCTGCCATAACTGACAAGGTTACAGCCCCGCTGGCCCTGATGTCTTTTATCACCGCAGCAGATCATTGGCACGCTGGCTGGCACTGGCCTGCACTTTCGCTATAGCCGCAAGGTTGCCTTTCCCGGCTCGCTGAGGGAATTAGCGCCGTTGCGATTGCCCGGTCGCCTGACCTCTGGATGGCCACGCTGCCTGTTTCCCCGATGCGTCTTCGGGCTAACTGCATCGCGTCTTTGGTACGCCGGGAAATTGCTTGTGCCTCAGCCTGGGCGACTACCGCAAGAACGCCAATCGTGAGATCATTGGCCTCCGGCATATCACAGCAGGCGAACTTCACGCCGCTGTCTCTTAGAGCCAGCGTGGAAGATGCCGAGCGAGAAGTCGATCGAGCTTTGCGATTACCAGCGTCGCTCCGGTGACCTTGGCATTGTGGCCGTTCATTCGCCCTGCCACTCCACCTCAATGTATTCACCGATGATCCGAGCAGCACGTTCGTTGGCGAACCTTTGGATGTCGGCCTCTAAAAAATTCCCGGCGATGTAGAGGGTCTATTCTGGTTGTTCGCGTTGCTCAGAAGCTCAATGGTGCCAGGCTAAAAAGCCGAACTAGCAAACCCACGTTTGCGACCGGGGTTATGTCGTTTGAGCAAGACGGATTCAAACCGCCACGCGCCAAGCCGTTCTTTTTCTGAGAAATGCCGTACTAGACCGATTTTGCGGGTTCAAAGATTCGGAGAAAATTCGGTTCTCCGGCTTCATCCAGCCCCTTATTGGATGACCGCTGGGAGTTCTCCGCCCGCTAAAAAGCAGGAAAACGGCCGAGTTTCGGGCCTATCCGCGGCTCCAAGTACGAGATCGCTTTTGCCGGGTGGCGGAGAGAGTGGGATTCGAACCCACGGTACGGTTTCCCGCACACACGCTTTCCAAGCGTGCGCCTTAAGCCACTCGGCCATCTCTCCGGAGCGCCCTCTCTTGAAGGGGCGCCGACGATTTTGCAAGAGACCGCGGGTAAATCGGGTGAATTTTCCGTAAGATATTGTATTTAGGAGATAATATCTGGCGTGGCAGGCGCCCTGACCCGCCTGCCGGCTGAACCGGTGACGGGTTTGGCGCGACGATTCACGCGAGAACAGCAAACACGACGGGGGACGCCATGACCATCCGCAGCACCATCCTCGCCCTCAGCCTGATTTCGGCCCTTGGCTCCGCCTTCGCCGTGCCGGCGGCCGCCCAGGTCTGCACCCGGCAAGGGGTCGATGTCAGCTGCAACGACGGCCGGCGCGGGGTGCTGTCGGGCGATGCCATCATCTGGCCGGACGGCACGCGCTCGAGCGCCTCGCCGCATCCGAGCGTGATCATCGGCAACAAGAGCTCGGTGCATGTCGGGCCCGGCGTGTTCGTCGGCCAGGGCAAGGGCATGGTGCCGATGGACGATCCCAACGCACCGAACAAGCGGCAATGCGCGATCCTGGATGGCGTGTCGTATTGCTATTGAGGCCGCAGGTTGCCCTCGCAGTACGACGCCATGCCCGGGCACAGTCGTCCGAAGGACGGCGTCGCTTCCGCTCGCCCATGTCCCGGGCATCCACGCTCTCATGGTCGAGCAGTGAGACGTGGATGGCCGGGACAAGCCCGGCCATGACGCGGAATCCTATATCAACCTTACGCCTGATATCGCCGACCTCAGCCAGCGCAGTGCCTGCGGCGGCTGCGTGGCGAGCGGGGCCACCGCGGCCTTCTCCGTCCGGCACTTCTCGAGCTCGGCGACGAAATCGGCCGACCATTGCTGGATGGTGTGGCCGCGCAGCTTCTTCATCATCGCGTCCCAGCGCATCTTGCGCTCGGTGAGCGGCATCGCGGCGGCGATCGCGATCGCGCGGGCCATGCCGTCGATGTCGTGCGGATTGACGACCAGCGCGGCGTCGAGCTCGTTGGCCGCGCCTGCGAATTTCGACAGCACCAGCACGCCGGGATCGGCCGGGTTTTGCGCGGCGACATATTCCTTGGCGACGAGATTCATGCCGTCATGCAGCGGCGTCACCACGCCGATCTGCGCGGTCCGGTAGAGCCCTGCGAGCACCGCTTGGCTGAAGCCCTTGTTCAAATAGCGGATCGGCGTCCAGTCGACCTCGCCGTGGCGGCCGTTGACGTCGGTGACGAGGCGCGCGACGTCGTTCTGGAGATTGCCATAGGCCTCGATGCCGCCGCGCGAGGGGTTGGCGATCTGCAGCAGCGAGATGCTGCGCGAGAATTGCGGCTGTTCGGTCCAGAGCCGGTCGAACGCGCTGATGCGGTTGACGAGCCCCTTCGAATAGTCGAGCCGGTCGACGCCGATCGCGAGGCGCTCACCGTTGAGGCTGCGCCGCAGCCGCGACACGTCGGGATGCGAGGCCGATTTCGCCGCGTATTGCGCGAACTTCTCCGCATCGATGCCGATCGGGAAGACCTCGCAGCGGGTGCGGCCATGCTGCGAGATCGCAACGCCATCCTCGACAGCGAGGCCAAGCTCGCTGGCGACATAGCCGAGAAAATTCTGGCAATCTTCCTCGGTCTGGAAGCCGAGCAGATCGTAGGCGAGCATTGCCGTGATCAGCTCGCGATGATTCGGCACGCCCTGCATCACCGCGGCGACCGGCCACGGCGTATGCAGGAAGAAGCCGATCGGATCGTCGACGCCGAGATCACGCAGTTCGGCGCCGAGCGCGAGGAAATGATAATCCTGCACCCAGAACGCGGTCTTGGCTTTTCGGAACCGCATCAAGGCGCGCGCCATGAAGGCGTTGACCTCGCGATAGCTGACGTAATCGTCGCGCGAGACGCGGATCAAATCGCTGCGCGAATGCAGCGCGGGCCACAGCGCCGAATTGGCAAAGCCTTCGTAATAGCCGCCGTAATGCGCCGCCGGCAGGTCCAACGTCGCAATCGCGCCCGATCCGAGCGCTTCGATCTCCGCGAACGGTTCCTTCTGATGGCCGTCACGCACACGGCCTGAAGACCCCACCCAGATCGCGCCCGAATGTTCCACAACCGGCAACAAGGCCGCCGCGAGGCCGCCCGTCATGGGCTCGTTAGGCTTGCCGCGGGCGACGCGATTCGAAACGACGACTAAATTCACAGGTCGTCCCCTCCTGTTTCATTCCACCCCGTTTAACTGCCGTTCATCAATATGGTTCCTGATCATCGTTTCAACCAATTGAAACCAAAATCGGGCACGCGCGTTGGAACTGGTTTCGCTTCGGGAACCCTAGATTTCGCTGCAAAGACAGGCTGTGCGGCCATGTTGCGCAGCACGCATCGCAGCGCGCGGCGGCGCTGTCCCGAGCGCATCATGTCCGCGACATGGCGCTGCCTTTGTTTCACCTCGGATCGAGCAGGCGGGCAAGGAACGCACGCACATCGCTCGGCGCGTCGAAATGGCCATTCACGCCCAGGGCACGGCGGCCGACCGAGAAGGCAAGTCCATTCATGTCGGGCATGATCGCGAACACGGTTTCATCGGTGACGTCATCACCGATGAAGATCGGACGCCGTCCTTTGAACGGCTCCCGCTTCATCAGTTCGCGCACGCCGGTCGCCTTGGTGAATCCGGAATGCTTGATCTCGCAGACGAACTTGCCGGGCAGCACCTCGATCGGCGCATTGGGCAGGTCGGCGCGGATCACCGAGACCGATTCGTAGATCGCTTTCTCCGCGTGCGGCGCGAGGCGATAATGCAGCGCGAGTGAATAACCCTTGTCCTCGAGCAGAATGCCGGGCGAAAGCTTGGCGATCGCGGCCAGGCGCCGCTTCAGCTCCTTGTCCAGCGGCGGCGCGTGCACGTCATCGGCCTCATTGTCGATCGACAGCCGCATCTCCGCGCCGTGGCCGGCGACGGCGCGGAACACATCGGGCGCGAAGATCAGGTCGATGTCGTTGAGCGAGCGGCCGCTGACCAGCGCCAGCGCGCCGGAGGTGCGCTCGGTCAATCGGTTCAGCGTGTCCGACAGCCCCGGCGGCACCCACACTTCGCGCGGCGTCGGCATCAGGTCGAGCAGCGTGCCGTCGATGTCGAGCAGAATTGCGGTCTCGTTGAGATGCGGCACCAGCGCGTGCGGCACCGGCACCGCATCGAGTGCTTCGTCGTCAGGCATGGTGCGCTTCTGGTCCAACGCCATTTCTGCAAGTTCCGATTTCATCAGTCTACTCCATAAAGGCGAGCGGCCGCGCGATTTGTTCGAGCGATTTGCGCTCCGCAGGGACGGCATAGCGCCACGCCACGATCGCGGCTGCGATCATCAGGAATGACCCCAGCAGATAGCCGGCGAACACGCTGGTGCGTGATCCCGTATCGATCAATACGCCGAACAGCGCCGGCCCGATCACGCCGCCGATGCCGGTGCCGACCGCGTAGAACACCGCGATCGCCAGCGCGCGGACTTCGAGCGGAAAGGTCTCGCTGACGGTGAGATAGGCCGCGCTCGCGGCCGGCGAGGCGAAGAAGAAGATCACCATCCAGGCGATGGTCTGCCCCTGCGCGGTGAGCACGCCGATGGAGAACAGATAGCCCGAGATCGCCAGCAACAGGCCCGATACGCCATAGGTGAACATGATCATGACGCGGCGTCCGAGCGTATCGAACAGCCGGCCGAGCAACAGGGGCCCAAGGAAGTTGCCGGCAGCGAAGGGGAGCAGGTACCAGCCGACATGATCGGCGCTGATGCCGTAGAAATCGGTCAGCACCAGCGCGAAGGTGAAGAAGATGGCATTGTAGAAGAACGCCTGCGCGCTCATCAGCACGAGGCCGACCAGCGCGCGCTGGCGATATGCCGAGAACAGCGTGTGCACGACCTCGCGGATCGGCGTGTGATCGCGCATCTTCAGCCGGATTTTCGTGAAGCGCCCATCGCTCTTATCCTGGTCATGTCCGATCACCGAGCGTTCGATCTCGTCGACGATCGCGTGGGCCTGATCGGGGCGGCCATGGATCATCAGCCAGCGCGGACTCTCCGGAATCCACATCCGCATCAGGAGCACGACAAGACCGACGGTCGCGCCGATGAGGTAAGCCAGGCGCCAGCCGAGATCGGGATTGATCACAGCGGGATCCAGCAGCACGATGGACGCCACCGCGCCCATTGCGGCCCCGATCCAGAAGCTGCCGTTGATGACGAGATCGGTCCAGCCGCGATAGCGCGCCGGCACCAGTTCCTGGATGGTCGAGTTGATCGCGGTGTATTCGCCGCCGATGCCGGCGCCGGTGAGGAAACGAAACAGCGCGTAGCTTCCGACATCCCATGACAGCGCGGTCGCGGCCGTCGCCGAGAGGTAGACCGCCAGCGTGATGAAGAACAGCTTCTTGCGGCCGATGCGATCGGTCAGCCAGCCGAAGCCGAGCGCACCGAGCACGGCACCGGCAAGGTAGGCGGAATTGGCAATGCCGAGATCGAGATTGGTGAATTGCAACGACGGGCTCTGCTTCAGCGCACCGGAGAGCGCGCCGGCCAGCGTCACCTCGAGCCCGTCGAGGATCCAGGTGATGCCGAGCGCCAGCACGACGCGGGTGTGAAAGCCGCTCCAGGGCAGCGCGTCGAGCCGCGCGGGGATACTGGTCTCGACGATGCGATCGGCCGCGGCTGCCGCGACCACAGGAGCATAGTTCGGCGCTGGGCTTTGCTGCAATTCCATCGGGTTGTTGTGTCTGATCAATAAAAGCGCCCCCGGTTCACATGATGTGGACGGGGTCGATCCGATCATCGGGGTGCGGCATTCCGCCTGCCACCTGCGACAACGTCTGCGGCGAGGCCGGGTTCCCACGGGAACGGCCCTTCGTACCGTCCGTTTCCGATGGAGCTGCAAGGAATTGACGCATGGCTCATGTCAGAAAGACGACACAATCCCGCAAAACAGCCGCACGCAGGACGACGAGCGCCAAGCGCGGCACCGTGCGGAAGAGTTCGAAACGCGCTGCGCCGAAGCGCTGGTCGCAGCGCGTGACGAAGCAGAGCGACGCGCTCGACCTGAAGCGTGGCGTGTTCAAGCTGACCAGCCCAAAGAGAATCGCGACGTCGCTGAAGCGATCCGCCGAGCACAGCTCACGCCGCAAGGCCGGCGCCTATCGCTCGGCGCTGTCGATGCTGACCTTCTACATCAACCGCGCTGGCAAGACCTTGCCGAAGACGCAACGCACGCGACTGGAGAAGGCGAAGCTGGAACTGAAGCGGGCGTTCGGAAGGGAGTGATTCTCGCACCAATCACTCCGATGTCGTCCCGGACGAGCGAAGCGAAGATCCGGGACCCATAACCACAGGCAGTGGTTTGGCGAAGACTCGGAGTTGTCCGTCCGCTCCATATCCGCTCCCTGTGGGTATGGGTCCCCGCGTACGCGGGGACGACAGCGGAGGATGAAGCGAGAGCGAGGGCCTCAGGGCTTTCCTACGCCGCCCGAATATTCCCCATGAACCGATCGAGCTCGGCGCGCAGGCGGGCGCTTTCGGATGACAGCGTCTTGGCCGAGTGCAGCACCTCCTCCGAGGCCGAGCCGGTCTCGGCGGCGCCGCGGTTGA
>NZ_JAVAYO010000163.1:0-251 GCF_054863005.1 Bradyrhizobium sp. 25ACV | reverse complement strand
AATTTGCCTTTTTCATAAGTAAATTTACCACTTACTTCATGAGCAAAACCAAAAACAGGAGTTGTATTTGAAACCTTTGCTTTGAATTTCTTTTGTTGTACTGCTTTTGTTGAAATGTCTTCAACGTTCATAGACAATTCGAGTTTGTCTCCTTGTACGTTTAGAGGTTCTTGTACTACAACGTTATCTAATCCTTTTTTAAGTTTGGCGTTTGCTTTATCAGTTAGTTGATCTAGTTTGTTGTTGATCGT
>NZ_JAVAYO010000162.1:0-251 GCF_054863005.1 Bradyrhizobium sp. 25ACV | reverse complement strand
GACACTCGGAGCTCGCGCTCTACGTCTTCGCGTCAGAACCTACAATCCTCGAGCGCGTCGCGTGTATGAGGCCGCTGGATTTGCCCAAAGCGACCAAACTGACACCCTCGTTATCATGCGCAAGCAACTATGAGCGTCACGCTCGGTTCACGGCTGCGCCGACGTCAGTAGCGTGTAGGATGGGTAGAGCGAAGCGAAACCCATCATGCTTCGTCATAGGCAGACGGATTGATGGGTTTCGCTTCGCTCTA
>NZ_JAVAYO010000161.1:0-251 GCF_054863005.1 Bradyrhizobium sp. 25ACV | reverse complement strand
GACGACGGAGGAATCCGTGCGGGTCGTCGCATTGTTGTCGAGGTAGATCGGCCGCACGGAATCCCTCTCCCAACGTCGAAGCTGTTCAGTGACGAGGCTTTGCTGCTCCGGCAACGGGGATCAGGCGGACGAACTCGCCGAGCCGCTCGATCAGGCGGGCCTGAATTCCTTCCAGCGTCGCGCTGGCGAGCTTGCAGAACACGCAGGCCCCGGTGAGCCTGACCATGATCTTGTTGCCGTCGATCTCAAGC
>NZ_JAVAYO010000160.1:0-251 GCF_054863005.1 Bradyrhizobium sp. 25ACV | reverse complement strand
AAGATCGCGGTCGGCCGCTCGGCCAGATCCAGCAGACGTTCGGCAGCGTCGAGCCCCGAGCGATAGGTAAACAGCCCCTGGCCGACGAGCTCGGGCGCGAAGGCCAGCCCAAGGTCGGACAGCGCGGCACGGTATCCCGCCAGCCGCTCGCCACTGGCGGTCTGCTTCGGGTCGCCCGTAATAAAGCCGATCCGCTTGTGCCCAAGCGCCCCCAGATGCCGCGTCATGTCATAGGCCGCGCGACGATCATC
>NZ_JAVAYO010000159.1:0-252 GCF_054863005.1 Bradyrhizobium sp. 25ACV | reverse complement strand
TGCTGGAAGGAACTCAAGGAGATGCTCGACCAGCACCAAATCGAAGGGACCAGCGTGAATGATGTCATGGTGAACGCGCTGCAGCGCTTTGTCGAAGAAGCTCGCGAGCGCATGATCGACGCGGAGTTCGCCGAGATGGCGACGGACGAGAGGTATCTCGCGCAGAACCGCATCCTGGCCGCTGAGTTTGCGCGAGCTGATTCGGAGTCGCTGCCATCTTAGGGCAATACCGCCCGTGCAGCGCGGTGACGT
>NZ_JAVAYO010000158.1:0-252 GCF_054863005.1 Bradyrhizobium sp. 25ACV | reverse complement strand
AAGGAGCTGGAAGTTCTCGAGCTGCGTTCGAAAATTCACGAGCAAGTACAGGAGCAGGTTAGCCAGAACCAGCGTGAATATCTGCTGCGCGAGCAGATGAAGGCGATTCAGAAGGAACTGGGCGAATCGGACGATTCGACGCAGGAAATCGACGAACTGCGCAAAAAAGTCGAGGAGTCCGGGATGCCGGCGGAAGCCAAGAAAGAATGCGAGCGCGAGCTCAAGCGCTTGGCGAAAATGACGCCGGCGTCA
>NZ_JAVAYO010000157.1:0-254 GCF_054863005.1 Bradyrhizobium sp. 25ACV | reverse complement strand
GCGGGACGGGTTCGGCCGGCGGAGTGGCGGTGAATTGCACGGCCTGCGGCGGGACCGGAAAAGTAAGCCGCCAAGCCGGAGTCATGCGCTTCGCCGTGGCCTGTCCTGAATGCGGCGGGAGCGGCAAGCACAAGCGGCGTTGTCCGGCCTGCAACGGCAGCGGGCAGATTCGCCGCCCGGAGAGCTTCGAAGTGCGCATTCCGGCCGGCGTCGATACCGGTTCGCGCGTCCGTGTCCCCGCCAAGGGGAATGCC
>NZ_JAVAYO010000156.1:0-254 GCF_054863005.1 Bradyrhizobium sp. 25ACV | reverse complement strand
TCCTCGATCTGCGCCTTGATCTGGGCCACGCGCGCCTCGATGTCGGCCTTCTTGCCGGCGCCGTTGACGATCGTGGTGTTCTCCTTGTCGATCATCACCTTCTTGGCGCGACCGAGCATGTTGAGCGTGACGTTCTCGAGCTTGATGCCGAGATCTTCCGAGATCGCCTGGCCGCCGGTCAGGATCGCGATGTCCTGCAGCATGGCCTTGCGGCGATCGCCGAAGCCCGGAGCCTTGACGGCCGCGACCTTCAG
>NZ_JAVAYO010000155.1:0-255 GCF_054863005.1 Bradyrhizobium sp. 25ACV | reverse complement strand
GCTGCGCTTTCCCCTGGGCGTACTGACGGGCGTCGGCTTTATCGGCGGCGGCGCGATCCTGAGGCGGGGAGACACGATGACCGGCGTCACCACGGCCGCGACCATGTGGTTCATGACCGTCGTCGGTCTCTGCTTCGGCGGCGGCCAGGTCCTGACCGGGACGGTGGCGACCGCCGTCGCCTTCATCGTCTTGTCGCCGATGAAGCAGCTGGATATGTGGCTGCGTTGCGAACAGAAGGCAACACTCGTCATTCA
>NZ_JAVAYO010000154.1:0-255 GCF_054863005.1 Bradyrhizobium sp. 25ACV | reverse complement strand
GCAATGGCTTGGCAATCCCGATGTTGTCGCGCTGACTTTCCGCGTCGTGCTCGGTAATATCGACCGACCCCCACCCTAATCAGATCCGGCCGGGTACGATCCACCCCGGCCCGATGCCCGAACTCGGGGCGCGGATTTAGTCACCCGCCAAGAGAGACCAGCCGGGAAAGTAGCGGCACCAGATCAAGACGAAGGGCGAAGCAGTGGCAGAACTTCTAACCGCCGATGAAGCGGCGGCCTCAGCAGACAAGGACC
>NZ_JAVAYO010000015.1:0-201775 GCF_054863005.1 Bradyrhizobium sp. 25ACV | reverse complement strand
GTCAGCGGCCATCTCGTCACCGACGGCAGCGGCAACACCACCGTCTATCTCGGCAGCACCGGCACGCCTGCAACGCTCGCGACCGTCGACGATCTGTTGAGCGCGATCGATCTGGCCAGCGGGGTCAAGACGGTGTCCATCACTTCGGGCGCTGCGTCGATCACCTTTAGCGCCAGCCAGCCAGGTGGTGCTGCTGGTGTCTCGACCGTTGCTGGCGGTGCCGTCACGCTGAGGAGCTCGACAGGCGCGGATCTGAGCGTCACCGGCAAGGCCGACCTGCTCAAGGCCCTCGCCCTGACCACGTCCACGGGTGCAGGCAATGCCACCATCGACGTCCCCCGGACCACGAGCGCGGCCTCGCTGGGCGCGACCATCGCGGACGGTTCGACGCTGAACGTCGACGGTCACGTCATCACCTTCAAGAACGCGCCGGTTCCGGGCTCGACCGGTGCTCCGAGCGTTCCGAGCGGCTTCGGTGTCAGCGGCAACGTCGTCACCGACGGCAACGGCAACTCGACGGTCTATCTGCAGGCCGGCACGGTCAACGACGTCTTGAAGGCGATCGACCTTGCCACCGGCGTGCAGACAGCATCGATCAACGCCAGCGGCGTTGCCTCGCTCACCACCGCCACCGGCCAGTCGAACTCGACGATCAATACGTCTGGTCAGCTCAAGATATCGACCGGTGTCAACGCCGACCTCTCGATCACCGGCACCGGCAACGCGCTGAACGTGTTCGGCCTCGCCGGCAACACCGGCAACGCGACCGCCTTCACCGCGGCGCGGACCTCCGGCGTCGGCGGCCTCAGCGGCAAGACCCTGACCTTCTCCTCCTTCAATGGCGGCACGGCGGTCAATGTCACCTTCGGCGACGGCACCAACGGCACGGTCAAGACGCTCGATCAGCTCAACACCAAGCTTCAGGCCAACAACTTGTCTGCGACGATCGACGCCAACGGCCTGCTGACCATCACCGCGTCCAACGACTACGCGTCCTCGACGCTCGGCTCGACGGCTGCCGGCGGTGCGATCGGCGGCACGCTCACCACGGCGCTGACGTTCTCGACGGCTTCCAACCCCGTCCAGGATGCGGTTGCCCAGACGGCGCGTGCCAATCTGGTGTCTCAGTACAACAACATCCTGAACCAGATCGACACGACCTCTCAGGACTCCTCGTTCAACGGCGTCAACCTCTTGAACGGCGACCAGCTCAAGCTGGTGTTCGACGAGACCGGCAAGTCGAGCCTGAACATCACCGGCGTGACCTACAACTCCAAGGGTCTTGGTCTTGCTGCCCTGACCGTCGGCGTCGACTTCATCGACAACGCCGCCGCCAACAGGGTGCTGACCAACCTGAACGCCGCGTCGAGCACGCTGCGCTCGGAAGCCTCGAGCCTCGGTTCGAACCTCTCGGTCGTGCAGATCCGTCAGGACTTCAACAAGAACCTGATCAACGTGCTGCAGACCGGCTCGTCCAACCTCACCCTGGCCGACACCAACGTCGAGGCGGCCAACAGCCAGGCGCTGTCGACCCGCCAGTCCATCGCGGTCTCCGCGCTGTCGCTGGCCAACACCTCGCAGCAGAGCGTGCTCCAGCTGCTCCGCTAATAAGAGACTGAAATTACTAGATAAAACCGGGCGGCGGGGTCATTTGCCCCGCCGCTCTTTTTTGCGTCCGGAGGCGGGCAGGGGCGTTCACCGGCGGTTAACCCTATCGATTAAACCGGCGTTAACCATACTTTAAAGGACACCCCCTAAAACTGGACAAAAGCCCGCTTTCGAGACCGCGCGGCCGATTCGTATCCGGTTCAAGAGGAAGACTCGCCAATGTCCAACATCGTTCTCTCGGCGTCCGTTCGCCAGAACCTGTTGTCGCTGCAGTCGACGGCCGACTTGCTGGCCACGACGCAGGAGCGGCTGTCGACCGGCAAGAAGGTCAATACCGCGCTCGACAATCCCACCAACTTCTTCACGGCGCAGGGGTTGGACAACCGGGCGAGCGACATCAGCAACCTGCTCGATGGCATCAACAACGGTGTCCAGGTGCTGCAGGCCGCCAACACCGGCATCACCTCGCTGCAAAAGCTGATCGACAGCGCGAAGTCGATCGCCAACCAGGCGCTGCAGACCACGGTCGGCTATTCCACCAAGTCGAACGTCTCCACCACGATTCCCGGTGCGACGCCCGCCGATCTGCGCGGCACGACCTCCTATGCGAGCGCGACCGCCAAGAGCAACGTGCTCTATACCGGTGCTGCCGGTGGTACGACCCCGGTCACCGGGACTGCGGCGCTCGGCGCGTCGCTCGGCTCAAGCGCGGGTACGGTGGTCGGGTTCGCCGCGACGGCGGCCGACGGCACCACCGCACTCTCCGGCACCGCCACGCTGGTCGGCACCACCGCATCCACCACATTCGGGAGTGCGCCTGCGGATGGCGACACCATCACGGTGAACGGCAAGACCATCACCTTCCGCACCGGCATCGCTCCGAGCACGCAACCGACCGGCTGGGGCCTCGACGCCAGCGGACACATTGCCACCGACGGCAACGGCAATTCGATCGTCTATGAAGGAACGGCGGCTGCGCCCGGGGCGACCGTTAACGACGTCCTCACCGCGATCGACCTCGCCAGCGGCGTCAAGACCGCCACGATCAGCGCGAGCGCGGCGACCATCGCGGTCAGCGGTTCGGCGGGTCCCGTCGGCACGCTTCAGGTGGCATCGTCCATCACCGGCGGCCAGGTCACGCTGAAGAGCTCGACCGGCGCCGATCTGAGCGTGACGGGCAAGGCCGATTTCCTCAACAAGCTCGGTCTGACCGCGGCGACCGGCGCAGGCAATGCGAGCGTGACCGCGAACCGGTCGACGACCGCCGGCTCGCTCGGTTCTCTCGTTCAGGACGGCTCGACCCTGAACATCGACGGTCACACCATCACCTTCAAGAACGCGCAGACGCCGCAATCGGCAGCAAGCGTCACGTCGGGTGGCGTCAGCGGCAACATCGTCACCGACGGCAACGGCAACTCGACCGTTTATATCCAGAGCGCGACGCTGACCGACCTGCTCAACGCGGTCGACCTCGCCACTGGCGTCAAGACTGCGAGCATCTTCAACGGCGCGGCGGCACTGTCGACCACGGCGGGCCAGATCCCGTCGTCGGTCAACAGCAGCGGTCAGCTTGCGCTCTCCACCGGCATCAACGCCGATCTCTCGATCACCGGCACCGGCAACGCCCTCAGCGCGTTCGGCCTCAGCGGCAATACGGGAACGGCGACCGCCTTCACCGCGGCGCGGACCTCCGGTGTTGGCGGTGTCAGCGGCAAGACTCTGACCTTCTCCTCCTTCAACGGCGGTACGCCGGTGAACGTCACCTTCGGCGACGGCACCAACGGCACCGTCAAGACGCTCGATCAGCTCAATGTGCAGCTTCAGGCCAACCACCTGACGGCGACGATCGACGCCAACGGCGTGCTGACGGTCACCACCGTCAACGAATACGCCTCCTCGACCCTTGGCTCGACGGCCGCGGGCGGTGCGGTCGGTGGTACGCTCACCGGCGTGCTCGCCTTTACCACCGCGCAGCCGCCGGTTCAGGATCCCGTCGCGCAGACGGCGCGTTCGAGCCTGGTCAGCCAGTTCAACAACATCCTGGCGCAGATCGACACGACGTCGCAGGACTCGTCCTTCAACGGCATCAACCTGCTCAACGGCGACACGCTGAAGCTGGTCTTCAACGAAACCGGCAGCTCCACGCTCGGCATCAACGGCGTCGTGTTCAACGCGGCCGGCCTCGGCCTCAGCAATCTCGTTCCCGGCACGGACTTCATCGACAACGGCGCCACCAACAAGGTGCTGGCCAGCCTGAATGCCGCCTCGAGCAGGCTGCGCTCGGAAGGATCCTCGCTCGGTTCGAACCTCTCGATCGTGCAGGTGCGTCAGGACTTCTCCAAGAACCTGATCAACGTGTTGCAGACCGGCTCGTCCAACCTGACGCTCGCCGACACCAACGAGGAAGCGGCCAACAGCCAGGCGCTGTCGACCCGCCAGTCGATCGCGGTGTCCGCGCTGTCGCTGGCCAACCAGTCGCAACAGAGCGTGCTGCAGCTGCTCCGCTAATCTCGCAGCGCAAGCTCGCCACACGATATATCGCGGCGGGGCTAACGCTCCGCCGTTCTTTTGAGGGAGATCGCTAAGACAAGATTAGCTGAGATCGACACGCATCACGCGAGCGAGTTTACATCGTTCATGTGTGGATCTAGCGTTGCGCTGACGAAGAGCTCCGTAACCCGTAATTATCCGGAGGGCTTCCAAGCACAACACGTAAGCAAATCTTAAGCGGTGCTGCCTAGGGTTGGGAAAGAAATCCTTAAGCGTGTCCAACGCGCTAGGTAACCTCCAGGGTGTGATTGATGTCGAATTCCGCTGCCTCGGCTTACGCGCGCGTTGCAACGACCACTGCATCTCCTCGCGACATCGAGGCGCAGACCCTGCTCAAGGCCGCGAACAAGCTCCAGGATGCGGTGAACAACGCCGATCCGCTCAGCGAGCAGACCATGCAGGCGCTGATGTTCAACCGCAAGCTCTGGACCATCTTCCTGAGCGAGGCGATGCGCGACAACAATCCGCAGCCGATCGACGTCCGGCAGAAGATAGCCAACATCAGCGTGTTCGTGCTGAGCCAGACCGCCGCGCTGCAGATGAGCCCGCAGTTCGATCACTTCCGTCCGCTGATCGAGATCAACCGCAATATCGCTGCGGGCCTGTCCGGACGGCCGTGACGAGGACTCGTGATGGTCGGCGTCGCGAGCATTTGCCAGCGATTGCCTCGGCCAGCCGAACCAGGCCGCCGTCACACCCGCTACGTTCGATACGCGATCGTCAGGCGCTGACGTCGGTGCTGAGCGGACGCGAGGGCTCGGACTTCATATCCATGGCATGGAAATAGGCCCGCCGGCGCAGCATCGCTTCGTCGGGGAATTGGTTGACCACCGCGTCGGTCCTGTCGTTGACGACCTGAAAGACGAAGGACGCGGCCGCCTGGTCGAACACGACCTGGCGCGAGACGTTCTCGTGGTTCGGCAGATCGTTGCGCACGGGTGCGCTCGTATCCGCCGCGGCGACCGTCTGGCTCACCGGAAGATCGGTTTGCACAGCCTCGTTCGCCGCCGCATTGGACGTCGTTACGATCTGCACGGGTGCCGGGATCCCCACCGGCCTGATGCTGAAATCTGTACTCATGGCAGCCTCCTGGTTGCCTAACGTGAGTCAAATCCCAACCCCTCTAATAGCGCAACCATGGAACACCAGGACTGAAGACCCGGTAAGGAAACGTGACTAACCGCGCGACGATTTCGCCGCGCGGTTTTTCGTAAAATTGTCGCTTGTTTTTGTGCGCGCTCAGAGCGAGCGGCTGACCGCGAGCGGCGTGATGTGACGCGGGCCCGGAGCTGCGCGGCGACCTGCGGCCGTATAGGTGTTCGGCACGTTGCGCTTCTGGATCTCGGCATTGACGCCGCGCACGACGCTTTCGGAGACCGCGTGCGCGGTCGCGAGCACAGTGAGATTGACCTGGAGCATCGCGCGGAATGCATCGTGATGCCGGTGCAGCGTCGAGAGCAGCTCCGGCGCGGATTTCGCCAGCTGCGCCTGGTTCGCCTTCAACTGGCTGACGGCGCCGACATAGTTTCGCGACAGCTCCTGCTTCTTGCTCTCGAGCGTCATCGCCTCGCGGACCTTGCCGGCGCGAACGAGCTCGGTCTCGCGCTCGATCAGTCCGAGCAGGGCGCTCATCGCGTCCATCAGGTCTTCTGCGAGCTTGCGCGCCTCGGCGCTGCCGGGCGCGGTGTTCGGGCGCTGTTGCATCGGCTGACGTGAGGCGTTGAAATGGTTCATCTCGTTTGACCTTATGCCGTGCGGATCGTTTTCGCCTGCTGCATGATGAGGGTGCGGTAGACCTCGGTGGCGACGCCGACGCCGCCGGCCTTGGCGAAGTTCTTGGAATATTGCTCGGTCAGCATCGAGCGCCACACGCCGGTGCCGGGCGTGTCGCCGAACGGGCCTTCGCCCTTCAGGCCCGAGGTCATCTGCGAGAACATGCTGTTGAGGAACATCGCCTCGAAGTCGGTGGCGGTCTTCTGCGCCCTGGCCTGCTGCTTCGGCGAGACCTTTTGTAGCGCCGCAGCGAGCTCGAAATCGGGCCGGCCGTTGCGGCTCTCGACCGAGAAAGCCGAGGTGGTGGCGAGGCGAGGGGTGTTGATCGTGCTGGTCTGCATCACATCACCTCGATGTCGGCTTCGATCGCACCGGCGGCCTTGATCGCCTGGAGGATGCTGATCATGTCGCGCGGGCCGATGCCGAGGCCGTTGAGGCCGTCGACGAGCTGCTGGAGCGAGACGCCGTCCTTGACGACGGCCAGCTTCTTGCCGTCCTCGGTGACGGTGACGCTGCTGCGCGGCGCGACCACAGTGCGGCCGCGCGACAGCGGATTGGGCTGACTCACCTGCGGGCTCTCGGAGATGGTGACGGTGAGGTTGCCCTGCGCGACCGCGACGGTAGCGACGCGGACGTCGCGCCCCATCACGATGATGCCGCTGCGTTCGTCGATGATGATCTTGGCGGCGAGATCCGGGTCGACCTGGAGCTGTTCGATCTCGGTGAGAAAGGCGACGACGTTGCCCTTGAACTCGGGCGGGACCGACAGCTGCACCGTGGAGGGATCGATCGGTTCGGCGGTCTTGACGCCGAGATAGTCGTTGACCGCGGCCGCGATCCGTTTGGCCGTGGTGAAATCGGCGTTGCGCAGCGCCAGGCGCACGTTCGGCAGCCGATTGAGCGCGAACTCGATCTCGCGCTCGATGATGGCGCCGTTGGCGATGCGTCCCACCGTGGGAACGCCGCGCACGATCTTGGCCGCCTCGCCCTCAGCCTGGAATCCGGAGATCGCGAGCGAGCCCTGCGCCACCGCGTAGACATTGCCGTCGGCACCTAACAGGGGAGTGACGAGCAAAGTGCCGCCCTGGAGGTTCTTGGCATCGCCGAGCGCGGAGACGGTGACGTCCATGCGCGTGCCCTGGGTGGCGAAGGCCGGCAGATTGCCGGTCACCATCACGGCGGCGACGTTGCCGGTGCGGATGGTGGCGCCGCGGATGTTGACGCCCATGCGCTCGAGCATCGCCTGCAGCGACTGCTTGGTGAAGGGGATGTTGTTGAGCGTGTCGCCGGTGCCGTTGAGGCCGACGACGAGACCGTAACCGATGAGCTGGTTCTGCCGCACGCCTTCGATATTGGCGAGGTCCTTGATGCGCGAGGTCGCAGCCGCCGACGCGAGCGACAGCACCAGCGCCGACAGCGCCGCGCAGGCCACCCCAACAATCCTCACCCAACGAACGCTTGGCATCCTCTGCTCCCCAAGGATCCTCAAAAGGCTCCTCAAATCGGAAGGACCTGCACGACACTCCCATGACGAGCTGGTCCGGCGCTGTCCTTGCGAGGGCTGTGCCAACCCGGGGCGGCGGTGATAGACCGCTGAATAGGTTGAATAAATCTGTTTCGACCGGTGTCAGCCGGCGTTGTCCCTGAGGAGCGAAACTGCCGCCCGTCGGCAGATTTTGCCGGGCCGTTTACGCGCCGTTAACCATAAGACAGCGAAGGTGACCGCATCGATCACCCGGATTCCCTCCGATGCGCATCTACGGACCGAACGGCACGACGCTTGGAACGCCGGCCAACCAGGCCAGGCGGACCGGTTCCGGCATCTTCGTGTTGCCCGACACCTCGTCGGCGCAGGAGACCCGGAGCGCTGCCGCACCAAAGGCCGCCACCAACATCGACGGGCTGCTCGCGCTGCAGGGCGTCGAGGAGGATCCGGTCGAGCGCCGCAAGCGCTCGGTCACCCGCGGCAGGACCGCGCTCGACGTGCTCGACGATCTCAAGATGGGGCTGTTGGCCGGCAATCTCGACGCCTCGACCGTGATGCGCCTGCGCGATGCTGCGGCGAACCTGAAATCGTCCTCGGGCGATCCCGGTCTCGATGCGGTGCTGTCCGAGATCGAGCTGCGCGTCGAGGTCGAACTCGCCAAGGCCGGACGGGCTTAATTAGACAGTCGTCGCCCGGCTTGACCGGGCGACCCAGTATTCCAGAGACAGTCATTGTAGAGTCGAGAAGCCGCGGCGTACTGGATGCCCCGATCAAGCCGGGCATGACAGCGGGAGGTTGGGGTGCGGAGTGCGCCCCGCGCGCGCCTACGCCGCTTCCTCCTTCTGCTGCGTGTCGTAGCGGCGCTGGGCGGCGAGAACGTCTTTCAGATTCTGCTCGGCCCAATCGCGCAGCGGATCGACCGCGCCGGCGAGCGTCAGCCCGAGCTGCGTGATCGAATATTCCACCGTCACCGGTACGGTCGCAATGGCATGGCGCCTGATCAGCCCATCGCGTTCGAGCGATTTGAGAACCTGGCTCAGCATCTTCTGCGAAATGCCTTCGATCGTGCGGCGTAACTGATTGAAGCGCATCGGCTCCTCGCGCAGCAGCAGCAGGATCAGCACCGCCCATTTGTCGCCGATGCGATCGAGAATCTGGCGGGTGGGGCAGTTCGCTGCATAGACGTCGGGTTTCATCGTCGGTCCTCGGAATCCGTTTTCGTCGCTCGCGGTGCGCGTGGCAGTTACCCTTGCGTAATCAGGTAAGCACAAAGTGCTCTCTTAACACCAGCATTCTTTGCGATATCTAGTCACTGCTAGTTACCACAGAAGCAAAGGAGCCTTCCATGAAAATCGCAGTTGCCGGCGCCTCGGGTCGGGCCGGGTCGGAAATCACCAAGGAACTATCCCGCCGCGGCCATGCGGTCACGGCCATCGCCCGGAACCCCGAGAAGATCGCGGCCCTGCCGAACGTCACGCCGACCAAGGGGGACGTGCTCGACCAGGCGGGCCTTGCCAAGCTGTGGGCCGGGCACGACGTCGCCGTGAGTTCCGTGCACTTCCTGGCCAGCGACGCTCTCAAGCTGATCGGCGCGGCGAAGGACGCCAAGGTTGGTCGTTACCTCGTCGTCGGCGGCGCCGGCAGCCTCGAGGTCGCACCGGGCGTGAAACTGGTCACGACTCCCAATTTTCCGGCCCAATACAAGGCGGAAGCGGAGGCAGGCTCGGTCTTCCTCGACCTGCTGCGGCAGGAAAAGGATCTGAACTGGACCTTCATTTCGCCGTCGGCCCTGTTCGTCGAGGGGGAACGCACGACCAAGTTCCGCCTCGGCACCGATCAGCTTCTCGCAGATGCGAACGGCAAGAGCTGGATCAGTTTCGCCGACTACGCCATCGCGCTGGCTGATGAGATCGAAAAACCGGCCCATCTGAAGCAGCGTTTCACGGTCGGTTACTAGGCCTTCGGCCGCCCCCGGGCTTTTGCGGATAAACCTTCCTGTGCAAGGGTTTGGGGGCGGTAACCGAGTGATTAAGGAAATATTGTCTGTCACAGGTGGCCGCTATATAAGGCCCCGCTCAGCGGACTTCGTTCCGCGTGCGAGTCGTTGCTTAGACAGATAGGCCGCCCTTGGAAAAGTTGAAAAACTACCGACCGACCGAAAAAGAGCCTTTCATGAACGACCGGCAGAAGGAGTACTTCCGTTTGAAGCTCCTCGCCTGGAAGGATGAGATCCTCAAAGAGTCCAAGCTCACCCTGCAAGCCCTGCAGGAGGAGAACGTGAACCACCCCGATCTCGCCGATCGGGCATCGTCCGAAACCGACCGTGCCATCGAGCTCCGTGCCCGCGACCGCCAGCGCAAGCTGATCGCCAAGATCGACGCCGCGCTCCAGCGTATCGAGGACAACACCTACGGTTATTGCGAGGACACCGGCGAGCCGATTTCTTTGAAGCGGCTCGAAGCCCGGCCCATCGCGACGCTCTCGGTGGAAGCGCAGGAGCGCCACGAGAAACGCGAGAAGGTTTATCGCGACGAATAGAGCCTGAGCCGCCGCGTGCGGCTCTTTTGTTTTTGGCTCACGGCGTCGCTTGAACGCCGCCGGTCCGGCGCGTAGATTCGCGCCGCCATGATGATTTGCACTCTCAACATCGCATCGGTCTTCTTCCTGGGCTGAACGCAAGCGCCTCCGCCGCGGAGGCATTGCGTCCCGCGAGTTCGACTTGCGGCTTCCCAACCGATCGAGCCAGCCGGTTCCGCAGCGAGCGGACGATGAGGGCTGGCGAGCCTTTGAGAGATCATCATGACTGCCAATCCGCGCGCGTTCGACGACGCGCAAATAGCCCAATTCATCCGTGACGGCTTTGTCCGGATCGACAATGCTTTCCCCCGTGAGCTCGCCGAGGCGGCCCGCGTCATCATCTGGCGCGATCCGCCATGCAGCGAACACGACCCCGCGAGCTGGACCCGGCCCGTGGTGCGGCTGCCCTATTATGGCGGCCCGCCGTTCCGGGATGCCATCAACACTGCCGTGCTCCATACCGCCTTCGACCAGATCGTCGGGCAGGGGCGATGGCGGCCGCGACGCGACATCGGCACCTTTCCGGTGCGTTTTCCGCATCCGGACGATCCGGGCGACGACGGCTGGCATGTCGATCTCAGCTTTCCCGGCGAGGCCAGCAACCCGAACGAGACGCAGGATTTCTCGGCCTGGCGCGTCAACATCACCTCGCGGGGGCGGGCGCTGCTGCTGCTGTTCCTGTTCTCCGATGTCGGTGACGACGATGCGCCGACGCGGATCCGGGTCGGCTCGCATCTGCCGATGGCGCGCTACCTGGCGCCAGCCGGCGATGCGGGGCGGGCGGACATGATGCTGGAGCAGATGGGGGCCGATTGTCCGGTGGCGCTCGCGACCGGTGCAGCCGGCACGGTCTATCTCTGTCATCCCTTCCTGGTTCATGCCGCGCAGAAGCATCGGGGAACGCGACCGCGCTTCCTGGCGCAACCACCGCTGCATCTCGCCGAGCCGTACCGGCTGGAGCGGAGCGAGGGCGACTACTCGCCGGTCGAGGTCGCCATCCGCCTCGCGCTTGGACGCATTTGACGGAAGCGATGTCACTGCACGCGGCGTTGTGGCGGGTTCCTGCGCCACAACACCGCTGTCGTCCGATGCCAATTGCCGGGATCGCGAAAAATGAATCGCGATCAATGGGCTAGAGTCGAATCCTGCATGCTCACGTGAGTTCGCATGAGAAAAAGCCTTCACTTCAGGTGCGGGAAGTTTTGCGAGTCGCATCAAGGAGATCGACCGGCATCTTGAGACGGCGGCGCAGCGGCTTCATTCATCGCTGCAATCAGGGTCTCGTTCCGCGCGGGGCGGGCGGGCCTGGCGCGTGGCTCCATAAAGACCGGACCAACTCAATATTTCCTTAAGCGGCGGGAGCCCCCGTATTCGGCCCGCCCGAGCGCCGACCAGCGCTTGTCAGGCGCGGACGGGGATGCTGAACTGAGCGGCAATGTTGCGTAGCGTGGGAGGCGGCGCCGATGGATAAGATTCTCGAAGCCGCAAAGGCGATCGCGCTGGCGCGCCGCAACCATGCGCCGCTCGCGGCGCTGGAGCGTCCCCCCATTGATGAGGCCGAGGGCTACCAGGTCCAGCGTGCGGTGCACGATCTGCTGCTGCCGCATCTCGGGCCGCTGGTCGGCTACAAGATCGGCTGCACCAGCCAGGTGATGCAGGACTATATCGGCATCCCGCATCCCTGCGGCGGCGGCGTATTCCAGAAGGGCGTACACGACACCGGCGCCAAGCTCGCCGCCTCCAACTATGTCCGGGTCGGGGTCGAATGCGAGATCGCGGTGCGGCTGAAGCGCGACCTTGCCGCCGGCGAGGCGCCGTTCACGGCCGAGTGGGTCGGCGAGGCGGTCGAGGCCTATCATCCCGCGATCGAGATCGTCGACGACCGCTACGTGAAGTGGGAGTCGATGGGCGCGCCGACGCTGATCGCCGATGATTTCTTCGCGGCCGGCTGCGTACTGGCCCCGGCGGTTCCGCGCTCGTCGGTGCCGGACCTGAAGGCGGTCAAGGGCCGCGCCATCCTCAACGGCGAGGAGGTCAGCCACGGCACCGGCGCCGACGTGCTCGGTCATCCCCACAACGCGCTCGCCTGGCTCGCCAACCATCTCGCCGCCGAAGGCAAGTCTCTTCACGCGGGACAGCTCGTGCTGACGGGCAGCCTGGTCAAGACGCTGTGGCTGAAGGCCGGCGACAAGGTGCGCATGGAACTGGACGGGCTGGGGGCGGTGGAGGTGAAGTTTACCTGAGACAAACATGGTCTCTCGCCCCAGACGCAGCGCAGTGCTCCGGCGATGCGAAGCATCGTCCGGTGCGGTGCGCTGCAGAGCCGGGGCCCATGCAGCAGCGCGTCGAGTAAATGTCTGGGTCCCGGCTCTGCGCCGCACCGCTGACGCGCTGCGGCTTGTCCGGGACACGCGCGCGATTTCGTCCGGCAGACACCACTTTCGTTCTTTCATCGCGATCGCAGACACGCCTCCGCATCCTCGCGGCATCTTCGGCCCGAGCTTTGCTGTCGGCTTGCCCTCCTGAAGATCAAGAAGGCGCAGGGAAGGCCGGGCGCCGGCTGGCACCCGCAATCCCGTGTGCGAAGGATACGCGCACGGGTGGATCACAGGTGACGCCGGGCTCCTCCCTGCGCGATGGTTTTCACGGTGTCCTTCGTGCTCTCCTCGGGGAGCGATGCACTATTGCCCCCGTCGCCTTGCGGATGATCGATGCGCGCACCGGTTGGCCGCCACATCACCGCAGGACTTGACGCACAGACCCCGAGCGTCAGGACCACACGACTTCTCCGTCCGCGCACATCCTCGCTGGGTCAACGAGAATTTCTAAAATCCGAAAATTCTGAAATAGAAAATTGGTAACGAATATGGTACCATGGATACCGTATCGAGGGTCGTAGCCCGTTTCGGGAGTGGCACGACGGGCTCGACGCGCAGGCAGCCGCGGCAGTCTCCGTTGCAATCGGATGCCTCGCCGATGGAAACACTTCGAACGTGAAGTCGATCGGCGAGGGCGCCGCTGAATTGAAGATCAATCGTGGCCCCGGCTACCGGGTCTACTTCGGGTGGGACGGCAGCGTGTTGGTGATCCTGCTGGGTGGCGGCACCAAGCAGAGGCAGCAGACCGATATCAGTGTCGCGCTTCGCCGGTGGCGCGACTACAAGGCGCGCAAACGGAACGAGGGATAGACGAATGCCATTGACCCATAGTTTTCAAGAGACCATTCGCGCGCGGGCAGAGCGCGATCCCGCCTTTCGCGAGGCGCTGTTCCTGGAGGCGATGCAGGGCTTGTTGCAGGGGGATGTCGACTACGGCCGTACCGCGCTGCGGACCTACATCAATGCCACGATCGGTTTCGAGCGGCTGGGTGAGGTGCTTGACCGTCCGCCAAAGAGCCTGATGCGGATGTTCGGGCAGCGCGGCAATCCGACGGCCGAGAACCTGATGGCGGTGATCCATGCGCTCCAGAAGGAGACCGGCGTGCATCTGGAAATACGCGCCGTCGCGAATGCGGCGTAAGGAGTACACACTCTCTCCGCCGTTGTTGCGAGGAGCCCCTTAGCGACGAAGCAATCCAGAATCGTTTCCGCGGACACAGCCTGGATTGCTTCGCTTCCGCTCGCAATGACGGAGATTGGGGGGCGGCGTCTCTACAACCGCGCGGACCTGAGCCGCAGCTCGCAGCCTGCTTTCGTCTTCAAAATACATGCGGCCTCCGGCAGGGGAGCTACCGGAGGCCGCGTAGTACATCGTCGTTCGCGCCTAGGTTCACGAACACGATGTGGGAGCTCGGGAGAGACTTAGAAGGGCAGCAGCACGTCCATCACCTGCTGGCCGTAGCGCGGCTGCTGCACGTCCGTGATCTGGCCGCGGCCGCCATAGGCGATGCGGGCCTGCGCGATCTTGCTGGAATCGATGGTGTTGTCGCTCTGGATGTCTTCGGGGCGGACGATGCCGGCGACCACGAGTTCGCGGATCTCGTAATTGACGCGGATCTCCTGCTTGCCCTCGACCACGAGGTTGCCGTTCGGCAGCACCTGGGTGACGACCGCGGCGACGTTGGTCTGCAAGGCTTCCGTGCGGTTGACCGAGCCCTTGCCGTCGCTGGAGGCGGTGGAGCCGGCGGTGAGGAGGCTGCCGGGCAGGATCTTGTTGGCCTGCGTGATCGTCTTCGCGCCGAGGAAGTCGGTGACCTGAGAGTTTTCCGAGTTGGTGCGGCTGCGCTGGGTCTCGTTGGCGATGTTGGCCTTGTCGGTGAAGTTGACGGTCACAGTGAGGAGGTCGCCGACCTGGCGGGCGCGCTGGTCCTTGAAGAAGGCGCGGCTGCCGTTGCGCCACAGCGAGTTCGGATTGTAGGAGGCGACTTCCGGCTTCGGCATCGGCATCTGCACCGGCTTGTAGCCCGGCTGCGCCGTCGGATTGTCGATCGCGGACAATTTCGGCTGCTCGCCGATCTGCGACAGGCGGTCGATCGAGGAGCAACCGCCCAGCGCGCAACTGGCCAGCAGTAGCGCAGAGATCGCGATGCGACGAAGACGGTAAGCCGAACTGAAAGCGGACATGACGAACTCTTACTTGGCTTGAGCTTGCGAGACGCGAGCTTGCGGGATCTGGGCTTCTGCGATCTGGGCCGGCGAGGCGGGGGCCTGCACTAGGTTCCGGACGAGGGCTGCGGTGTCGACGGGGGCGGGCGCCTCATCACGCTTGAGCGAGGAGGTCTGCTCGACCGCGGGCGCCATCGGTGCGGACTGGCTGGCGCCCTGGATCGTCACCTGGCCGCGGCCGGTGACGACGCCGGTTAGCGTCCGCTTGGATTGCACATTGAGCACGCTGACGGTGTCGCCTTCGGCGCCGCTCTCGATCGCCTTGCCGCGCGACGTGAGATAGAGGCCGGGCACCTGGTAGATGATGGTGACGTTCTGATCACGCACCACGAAATCGGGCTTGACGATGTCGGCGGCACGGAGCGGGGTGCCCGCGCGCATCGGCCGGCGCAGCTGCATGCCGATGCTGCGGTCGCGCGAGGCGGGCTCGCCGGTGACCTCGGCCTTCGGCCGGCGTTCCAGCGTGACGTCGGAGGACTTCAAGAGATCGAGACGCTCGATGTCGCGCGTCAGCACGGCCACTTCCACCGTCTCGATCGCGGTCCCGGTGAAGCGCAGCTTGGTCGGGGTCGGATTGCTGTCGTTGGCAATCTCGAACGCAATGTCGAACCGGCCGCTGCGGGCGTCGTAGCGGGTTGCGACCGGCTGGAGCGCGCCGGAGTTGGAGGCATCCAGCCGCATCTCGGCGACGCCGCGGTCGAAGGTGACAGTGATGTTGGCGGCGTCCCCGAGGCCGAAGCGGCGCTCGAGTGCCGAGGCGACCGCGGTTTCGAGATCCTTGTTCGCGAGCGTGCGGGCGAGGCGGGTGACCTGGACCTCCTTGAGGTCGCCGGTCATGACGCCGATCACCTGCTTTGCGCGGAGCACCGACAGCACCTGCGCGACCGTCAGCGTGCCGGTGGTGCCGAGATCGGGCGAGCGGTAGACCGGGATCAGCGCGGCCGAACCGGCATTGTCGATGAGATCGCCGACCCGCACCACGTCCGAGGTCACGGTGACGCTCGCGCGCAGTGTCGGCGAGGCGATGAAGTCGTCCGCGGCCGCTGCCGGCAGGGCCAGCGCGAGCAGGGCGGAGATCGTGGCGAGGGTGGTGCGGATCATAGTCATTGCCTCAGCGGAACAGCGCCGTGGTCGATTGCATCATCTGGTCGGCGGCACTGATCACCTTGGCGTTCATCTCGTAGGCACGCTGGGCGGCGATCAGGTCGCTCATCTCCGAGACGACGTCGACATTGGCCTGCTCGAGGCTGCCCTGGGTGATCTTGCCGTAGCCCTCGGAGTTCGCGGTGCCGTCCTGCGGCGGGCCGGACGACGGGGTTTCGGTGAACTGGTTGCTGCCGACCGGCTGCAGGCCTGCCTTGTTGATGAAGCGGGTCACGCCGATCTGGCCGACGATCGAAGAGGTCGACGAGCCCGGCAGCGTCACCGAGACCTGGCCCTGCTCGCTCACGCTGATGCCGGACGCGTTGTTCGGGATCGTGATGCTCGGCTGCACCGGGTTGCCCTGGGCGGTGACGACGCGGCCCTGATTGTCCATCTGGAAGGTGCCGTCGCGGGTGTACTGGTAGGTGCCGTCGGGCATCAGGATCTTGAAGAAGCCCTCGCCGGACATCGCGAGGTCGAGATCGTTGCCGGTCTGCGACAGCGTGCCCTGCGTCATGCTGCGCGGCGTGCCGACGGTCTTGACGCCGCCGCCGATGTCGACGCCGACGGGCAGGATGGTGCCCTGGTCCGAGGCCTGCGCGCCGACGCGGCGGACGTGCTCGTAGATCAGGTCCTGGAACGCCGCGGTCTGCTTCTTGAAGCCGGTGGTGCGCAGGTTGGCGATGTTGTTGGAGATCACCTGAACGTTGAGTTCCTGTGCCGCCATTCCGGTCGCTGCGGTGTGAAGCGCCTGCATGTCAGTTCTCCCTCAATCAGGCCGGAACGTCGGCGAGCTTCTCGATCGCCGATTTGTGGAGGTCGCTCTGCTGCTGGAGCAGATTGGCGATGGCGGTGTAGCTGCGCATGACTTCGACCATGCGGGTCATCTCGCCGACCGAATTCACGTTCGACTTCTCGACATAGCCCTGGCGCACGCTGCTGGATTTGGCATCGGGCTGCAGGGTGGCGGAGCCGGCGGCATAGAGATTGGCGCCGAGCTTGGTCAGCTTGGTCGGATCGTCGAACGAGGCCATGCGGATCTTGCCGCGGATCGAGTCGGTCTTGGCAGTGCCCTCGAGCACCGTGATGGTGCCGTCGGGCGCGACGTTGATGTCGTGATCGGTCGGCTGGAAGGTGATCGGGCCGCCGGTGCCGAGCACCAGATTGCCGTCGGGGGTGACGAGCTGGCCGGTCGAGTTGAGCGAGAACTTGCCGTCGCGGGTGAACATCTCGCCGCCATTGGCCTGCACCGCGAAATAGGCGTTGCCGTCGATCGCCATGTCGAGCGGATTGTTGGTCGGCTCCATCGGGCCCTGGCCGATGTCGCGGTAGGTGCCGCGGTCCTGCACATAGGAGACCCGGCGGTCCGCGCCGATGAAATTGTCCTCACGCGCGTTCGAGTTGAGGTACTCCTCGAACAGCGAATGGTCGGCTTTGAAGCCGTTGGTGTTGGCATTGGCGACGTTGTTGGCGATGACATCCATCTGCCGTTCCAACGTCATCTGCCGTGACAAGCCGATCAGAAGCGCGTTCTGCATCGGAAATCTCCCCTGAGCGGATCTGCCATTTCGCTCTCCCAAGCGCCTTGGCGGACCCCGTGAACGAGACCGTCGGGTTCTCCCAAACCGTTGGGTCTCGGCCCTTTCTCAGCGAAAGCCGTGCCAACCTGAAAAACTTCGTAATTTCAGTGGCTTGTTGATTTCGAAGGGGCGCAGGAGGGCGGCAGAAAGGTTCTGTTAGCCATGTCTGCCCGGCAGATTTTTCCTAGTGGAGGCCCAATCGAAAGATTCCGTTAACCATTATTACCGTAGCGTTTGCCATGAAGAGGAGCGCATTGCGCCGGGGCATTTGTATCGCGTCCTTGTCTTAAGGCTTCGCTCTTTCGACCCCTTTGAGAGATCCGGGCGCGGCGACCATGGCAGAGAATGAAGCGGAAGGCGGCGCAGCCACTGAGGGCGCGGAAGCCGCTCCGCCGAAGAACAAGCTGAAGCTCATCATCATGGCCGTCGGCCTGCTCGCCGTTCTCGGCGGCGGTGCTGCGACCTGGTTCTTCTTCTTCCGTCATGGCGACGACGAGCATCATGCCGAGGCCGCGCCTCCGCCGAAGCCGCCGTCCTTCGTCGACGTCCCCGACATCATGGTCAACCTGGCCGGCGCGCCCGGCGAGCGCGTGCAATATCTGCGGCTGAAGATCGTGCTGGAGCTGAAGGAGGAGAAGCAGATCGAGGCGATCAAGCCGACGATGCCGCGCGTCACCGACATCTTTCAGACCTATGTGCGCGAGCTGCGCCCCTCCGACCTCAACGGTTCCGCCGGCATCTTCCGCCTCAAGGAGGAGCTGACCAAGCGCGTCAACGCGGCGGTCGCTCCGGTCCAGGTCAGCGCGGTGCTGTTCAAGGAAGTCGTGATCCAGTGAGGACGCTGCGGAAGGTGATGGGCTAGCGTCATGGCCGGCAACGAGCAAATGGATCAGGATGCGATTGCCGCCCAATGGGAGGCATCGCTCGATTCCGAGGATCCCGCCGAGGCCGCGAAGGCTGCGGCCGAGAACGAGCTGTCGGAGACCATGGCCCTGCAATGGGCGGCCATGGTCGAGGACGGCAGCCGCGATCTCGGCAGCGGCAAGAATTCCGGCGAGCGGGTGCTGTCGCAGGAGGAGATCGACAATCTCCTCGGCTTCACCGTCGGCGACGTCACCCTCGACGACCATTCCGGCATTCGCGCGATCATCGATTCGGCGATGGTCTCCTACGAGCGTCTGCCGATGCTCGAAATCGTCTTCGACCGCCTGGTGCGGCTGATGACGACGTCCCTGCGCAATTTCACCTCCGACAACGTCGAAGTCTCGCTCGACCGCATCACCTCGGTGCGTTTCGGCGATTACATGAACTCGATCCCGCTGCCCGCCGTCCTCACCGTCTTCAAGGCCGAGGAGTGGGAAAATTTCGGCATGGCGACGGTCGATTCCAACCTGATCTATTCGATGATCGACGTGCTGCTCGGCGGTCGCCGCGGCACCAGCCAGCTCCGCATCGAGGGCCGGCCCTACACCACGATCGAGACCGAGCTGGTCAAGCGGCTGGTCGAGGTGGTGCTGGCCGACGCCGAGCAGGCGTTCCGGCCGCTGTCGCCGGTGACCTTCACGATCGACCGGCTCGAGACCAACCCGCGCTTCGCCGCGATCAGCCGGCCCGCCAATGCCGCGATCCTGGTGCGTTTGCGCATCGACATGGAAGACCGCGGCGGCAACATCGAGCTGCTGCTGCCTTATGCGACCATCGAGCCGATCCGGGGCGTCCTGCTCCAGATGTTCATGGGCGAAAAGTTCGGCCGCGACCCGGTCTGGGAAGGCCATTTCGCCACCGAGATCGTGCAGGCCGAGATCGCCGTCGATGCCGTGCTCTACGAGGCCGACATCCCGCTCAAGCAGCTGATGCGGCTCAAGGTCGGCGACACCCTGCCGCTGGACATGCGGGCCGACGCCAACGTCACCGTGCGCTGCGGCGACGTCACGCTGACCGAGGGGCGGATGGGCCGGGTCGGCGACCGCGTCGCGATCCGCGTGACGAAACCCTTGCGCAAGCCAAGTACGACACTTGCGATGTTCGAGAAGGTGGACGAGCAGAACAAGATGATGGAGGCCCCATGAACCACTCCCTGGGAATGGCGATCGAGACGCTGGTGGCTATCCTGCTGATGCTGACGATCGTTTATTGCGTCATGCTCAACAAGCGGCTGACCCGGCTGAAGGCGGACGAGCATTCGCTGAAGGCGGTGATCGGCGAGCTGATCACCGCGACCGAGATCGCCGAGCGCGCGATCGGCGGGCTGAAGCTGGCGGTGCGCGACGTCAACGAGAACCTCGGCAGCCAGCTCGCCGCGGCGACGCAGATGTCGGACCAGCTCTACAAGCAGCTCGGCGAGGCCGACAATGTGGTGCGGCGGCTGTCCAAGATCGCGATCGCCGCGCGCCCCATGACCGGTCCGGAAACGGTCGTCGCGCCCGCGGCCAAGCCATCGACGGCGAAGGCGGTGGCGGCTGCGGCCGAAGCCTTCTCCGAGCGCCGACGATCCAACGGCCTTGCCGCATAAAGTCAGGGTATGAAGTCCTTTCGTAACATCCGCGTCATCCCGGTCGTCCTGGTTGCCGTCGCAGGCCTCGCCACGCTGAAGGTGGCGGGCCTCGTGATCAATGGCGGCTATGTGTTCGACTACAAGCCGAACCAGACCAAGAAATCCTGGGCGCAGGAGAATCTGAACTTCCCGACCGGCCGCGAGGAGCCGGAGATCATCACCGGCTCGACCCATGGCGCGCCGAAGGAGGCGCCCAAGCCCGCCGCGCCGGAGACCAAGCCGGAAGGCACCGTGGTCAAGGTCGACGAAGCCCAGCCGCAGGTCTCGGCCTCCGAGCGCGCGATCCTCGAGCGGTTGCAGGCGCGCCGCCAGGAGATCGAGGCCCGCCAGCGCGAGATCGACATCCGCGAGAGCCTGTTGAAGTCGGCCGAGAAGCGCATCGAAGGCAAGGTCGAGGAGATGAAGGCGGTGGAAACCCGCATCTCCGCGACGCAGGCCGAGCAGAAGGCCGCCGAAGCCCAGCGCATGAAGGGCCTCGTGACCATGTACGAGGGCATGAAGCCCAAGGACGCCGCACGGGTGTTCGACCGGCTGGAGATGGGTGTGCTGATCGAGATCGCCTCGGCGATCGCGCCGCGAAAGATGTCGGACATCATGGGACTGATGTCGCCGGAGGCCGCCGAGAAGCTGACGGTCGAGATGGCCCGCCGTGCCAATGGCGGCGGCGATCAGTCGGCCTCGGCCGGCGAGCTGCCCAAGATCGACGGCAAGCCGACGCAAAAGCCGAATTGAGGGCGCGAGGCGAACCGCGCTATTGCGACCCCGCGCGTTGTCGCGTGGGTCGTCAACTCGAACCCAGCCAGACGCCCTGCGGGTCTAGTTCGCGAAGACCTGTTGCACCCTGCGAACAGGCGGCTGCTTCTCCACCCGAGGAAGAGTATCGACCTGCTGCTTGATCAGCGCTGCCTTCGTGACGCGAGTCACGAGCTGCAGGGTGCTATGGCAACAGGAGCACTCATATATTTTCAGGGCATATCCTCTGGCGATCGGAACGATCGCTACGACCGCTCTTGCCCTGCTACACACAATGCAACCGGCTTCTCCGCTCATTGATTACCCCCAAAGCTAACCAATGCGATTCGCATCGCCGAGGTCACATCTGATTCAGAGTCGCGCGCAAACCGCAACGCTCCGAAGGTTGTGAGTGCGCGCGCTCAGCAACTCCTCAAGGCGGCGGATCAAGCTCCCGTGGCGGATGCAGTCGAACCTGGCGGCATCTTCTGGGACTGCGATGAGTTGACGCGCGCAGGTGTGAAGTGGCGTACAGTGGCGCTCAAGGCCCGGTCCTACGCTTGGCTAGTCGCAATCGGCAGCGCAGGAGGAGGCCATGAACTACTCGTCCGCCGCAGAACGCGTCATCGAGGCCATCAACCGGCTGCTCATAGCGGCGATGACATCGGCGTGGACATCCGCCCTCAGCCATCAGCATGCAGCGCCGCCAGAAAACGCCGACGGCACCGATGATGAATCTTCTCTCGACGAAGACAGCTCCTCGGCACCGGAAGGCGCCGGCAAGCAACATTGAAGCCGCAATCGGCTCGAGGCCGTCACACGATCAGATCGTGCGACACATGGCCGTGAACGGTAGCTGCCGAGAAAGGTGGATCAACATCGGACGGCGATGTTTCAGGCATGAATGCCGGCTCGGATCCATGGAATTCCCAAGCGTGCTCGTGATGACCGACGAAGTCTGAGAGATGATCCAACATCGCGCTATGCAGTGAGCCCTGCGACGCGTCATCCCGGAACTGGAACGAGTCGCCGAACTGCTGCGGATCAGCAGGCTTTGATCCAGACGCTCCCTGGGACGGGTTGTGCAGGTCCGCCTCGCTTGAGAGCGAATGGTTGGCACCGCCGGTCGATGACTTCAGAAGGCTTGGGTTGAGCGAAGTGTCTGCCGTTTGATCGCTGGTATGACCGTGGGCATGAGCCGCCTGGGCGGCGCCTCTTGATGACGCGACGCCGTCATTCCCTGTTTCGTGTCCGAGCGCAAGCCCGCTACCTGCGTGCTGTTCGGCAGCGCCGTGGGCAAAATTCAGCATGGCGACGTCAGGCACCTGGCCGCTTGCGGCAATCGCGCCATTTTTGCCAGCCAATGAGGCTGCGTCGAACCCGGTCGGGTTGTTGAAGACAAAACTGGCCTCGGTGAGCGGGACCACGTGCTGCACGATCAGAGACAGTCCGTCGGCTGAGGGAGCCACCGCGTCGCTGCGGAGCGTTTCGATCGCGAGCGTTTGCACTTCGTCTGAACTGGACAAGCTGGAATATTCGGTCTGTCCGATCTGGTCCCAGTTCGAATCGAGGCTGGTGGCCGCCTCGGTCGATTGGATTGTCGAACTCCCTGCAGCGAGAAGCGAGCCGTCGCCGCTGCCGGAATCGGACGGGACTCCGGAAGTGGTCGTCATCACGGCGGTCGCGTCACCCTGCGAGGTTGCGATGAGGTCGAGCAGTTCGCCGGCAACCGCCGTCACAGGCGCCGCTGCCGGCGCCGTGATGAAGTCCGACGCGTCGATGGTTGCAATCCCCTGCAAATGAATTTCGAGCAGGCTGGAATCGCCGACGTGCAGGGTTTGGTCAGTTGGATTGACGTATACGATCGTTTCATTCGCCGCACTGTCATACAGCCAGGCGATCGTATGTGCCGGTACGGCCGTGCTGCTCGAGCTTAAGGCCAGTATGACAAATCCAAGCGCGCCAATAGCAGTCAAGTCGATCTTGTCAGCTCCTGAGGCGAAGTCGGTGATGGTGTCGAACTGGCCTGCGCGAGAATCGGCTACGAACAAGTAAGCGAAGCGGTCGTTTCCATTGCTGCCGGTGAGTTGATCCGCGCCAAATCCACCGGTGATGGTGTCGCCGCCGTTGTTGCCGTTGATTGTATCGTTGCCCGAGCCGCCATAGATGGTGTCATCCCCATCATTGCCTTTGATCGTGTCATCGCCTGAGCCGCCATAGAGAACGTCGGCCTTGCCGGTCCCGTTGACCGTGTCGCTGCTCGCCCCCGCGTAGATGATCTGACCTGTGTTGCCGCCGCCGGCAATCGTTTCGCTCCCCGGTGTTCCATACACGTTGGGGGGATCGGAGATCACGGCAGATCCGGTGGCCAAATTATCAAAATCGTTCGGGTCTGCGTCGCTGGCACCATGAATGGCGACGGTCACCGTCAGCGTCGTACCGTCGATGGCAGTTATCGAGAAGGTGTCGGTCAAGGTGTCGCCGACATCGAGCGACTGAACCACGGTGTTGTTGTTATCGAGGGTGTAAGTCCATACGCCGGCTGCGGTCATCGTGAAGGTGCCGTATCCGCCGTCACTCGCAGCGGGCGAAGAGACTGCGGTGAACGTGTTCGGAGCGTTGTCGACGTCCGTATCGGTGAGCGTACCGGTCGCGACGGGAATGCCGGGTGAGAAAGTTCCTGCCTCTATCACTGAGCCGGTCGTGGTGCCGGAAATGAGGGCGGCGTCGTTGCTGCCCTGAATGGTGATCGTCACCACCTGCGGCGTACCGTCGAGGGTGTTGACGGTGAAACTGTCGGTGAGCGTGCCGCCGACATTGAGCGCCTGCACCGCGCCGCTAGCGTTGTCCAAGGTGTAGGTCCACACGCCGGCGGCGGTTATCGTAAAGGTGCCATAACCATTCGTGCTTGCCTTGGGCGAACTCACCGCGGTGAAGGTATTGGACGGATTGTCGACGTCGGCGGCAAAGAGCGTGCCCGTGGTGCTCGGGCTGCCGGGTGTCGCGTTGGCAACGCCTCCGGCCTCGGTCACCGAGGCGGTTGTGGTGCCGGAAACGATGGCAGCATCGTTGGCGCCATGGATGGTGATCGTTACCACTTGGGCAGTTCCGTCCAGAGTGGTCACTGTGAACGTGTCGGTCAGTGTCTCGCCGGTATTGAGTCCCTGCACCGCGCCGTTGGCATTGTCGAGCGTGTAGGTCCACACGCCCGCTGCCGTCATGGTGAAGGTGCCATAGCCGGCGGCGCTCACCATCGGCGAGCCGACGGCCGTGAAAGCATTGGCGGTCGTGTCGACGTCGGTATCGTTGAGGGTGCCGGTCGCGGTGGGTGTGCCGGGGTTTGCATTGGCGACGTCGCCGGCCTCGATCACGTCGCCGGTCGTCGCGCCGGAAATGATCGCGGCGTCACTGGCTCCGAGGATGGTGATCGTCACGACCTGGGCGGTTCCTCCGATCGTAGTCACTGTGAACGTGTCGGTCAGCGTCTCGCCGGCATTGAGCGCCTGCACCGCGCGGTTGCCATTGTCCAAGGTGTAGGTCCACACGCCTGCCGCCGTCATCGTGAAGGTGCCATAGCCGCCGGTGCTCGATGTTGGCGAACTTACGGTCGTGAATGTATTGGGCGGATCGTCGACGTCGGTATCGGAAAGGGTGCCGGTCGCAATCGGCGTGCCGGGCGTTCCATTGGCGATGCCGCCAGCCTCGATGACCGAACCGTTGGTGGTGCCGGAGATGATCGCAGCGTCGTTGACACCGTTGATGGTGATCGTGAAGGTCTGAGTGACAGAGGTGAATCCGTCGGAGACGGTGACGACGAAACCGTCGGTCGTGGGCGCCTTCAGCGCGTTGATTGCCGCATTGTCAGGCACGAACGTATAAGCGCCGCTCGTGCTGTTGACGTAGAGAATCCCGTAGGCGCTTGTCTTCGTCAGATCGTACGTCACTCCATCCAGAACCGTATTGCCGGTGCTGGCCCCGGCGACGCCGAAGGTCAGATTGCCTCCGCTGTTGGTGCCGCTGGCACTGAAAGTTCCCTTCGTCGCAGTGAATGTGTCAAACACGACCGTATCGAGCTCGATTGGCCCAGCCCCGGTGCTGAGAGTCGGCGGTACAGGGTCCACCAGCGCGAAAGTGATGACTGGCAACGTGGTCGGCAAGATCTGCAGCGTGGGCGCATCCGGCTGAATGAAATTGATCGGCTGCAGTGGCTGGGGTTTGACGAAGAAAGGCGTGCTTGAGCCACGGGGCCCTTGTTCTCCTAGATTGACGAGCACATCCTGTTGGGCGGCGCGCAACTCCTCCATGCGAGCCGCCGTATTCGCGACCTGATTGACGCTGATGGTGGATCCCACCTTCTTGATGACGATCGTCTCGCCGGGATCTTCGACGATGATGTGTCGCGGGACCCGCTCCTTGGTCACGAGCTCAAATGCGCCGTGCGCAAGGTCCTTGTAGGTAATGGAGTCGTCATCCAGGAATGTGACATCCGGGTCCGCGGCCTCGGCATTCTGCACGGCCGAGAAGGTCAATGCTGCAAGGGTCAGCATCCCGAAACCGCCCGCGTGGCCCCGGGCGCGAATGCCTGCAATGGGTGTATTCAGCCGGAGCGCCCCGGTTTCCGCCAGCCGGCCCGGTACGAAACTGAAGCTCCCTCGGGTCACGTCGAACAAGGCTGCAGGCGACATGCCTTCGACGTCGAAGACGAACTCGCTCAGCACGACGTGAGTGCCGCAGGCGATGTTGAAAAAAGTACCGTCGATGAAGCCGATTGTGATCTGCCCGTCGGCATCGGTTTCCAGCACGTCGCCCCGGTAGATAGGCGCACCAGCTACCGCCTGTGTGGCGACGCCGCCCGCTCGCGTAAGCGCACAGCAACCGACTACACTATGAATATGGCCGATGAGCTCGACGGGCAGGGCCATGGCGGCCCCGTTATCAGCGTGGATGCCGGATGCAACTAACATGGCTCGACCTCACCTGGGTGATCGATTCAGGCTCGGCGTGCTGCCATAATCCTGATCCTGCTCGGGCCCTCGCCAAGGGACAAAAATTTCCTGGGCGCTGGCAGCCCGAAAGGCTTGCCCGCCGAAATAATCAAGTCTGATCGAGAGAGACGCGTTGCGCGGAGGGACGGCGACGCGTACCGCCATTCCCGCCGTGCCCCCTCCCGCCAATGTGATTAAATTGACAAACGGAACGCATTTAATTTGTGGCGCTTGCGTGGCGCTGGAGATAAATTAGGCTGATTAATATAATTAAACAACAATTTTATTTGTTGTGGCTGCGCTACGCGGTTCAAGAAATGGGCCACCGATAGCGACAAGATCTTCTCAGAAAGGGGGGATCATGTGCAGACCTACGATCGTTGCTTTGGGGACTGGCCTTGTTTTGACGCTTGCCAATTTCTCGCCGAGCGCGGCTCAAGCGCAAAGCGATTCCGCCAAGCCCGCCGTCGCGGCCTCATCGTCGAAACCGATTGGGAAGGTGGTGGTGGTTACGGGCTCGGTCACGATCGAACATGCAGGCGCAGTGATTGTTCAGGCGAATGTCTCGAGTGACCCTGGCCGCACCAACACGGGTGATCCCGTATATCTTGGTGATGTGGTGTACACCGGCGCCGACGGCCGCGTCGGTATCAACTTTACCGACGGCAGCTCGTTCAATTTATCGAGCAACGCCCGTATGGTGTTGGATCATTATGTGTATGAGCCGGCCGGCAAGTCCAATGCGACCATGTTCAATCTCGCCAGGGGAACGTTTACTTTTGTTGCGGGCGGTGTCGCAAAGACCGGCGACATGAAGGTCGATACTCCCGTCGCCACGCTGGGGATCCGAGGCACGACGCCGCATATCGAGATTTCGGATGATGGGGCGGTCAAAATTTCGACCCTGATCGAAGAGGGCAAGAGCAAGCTCTTGAAGAAACCGCCGACATCCGCGGCGCCGGAGCCCGATCGAAGCCTCAATCGGAGGCTTAACATCTGTCGGGGGTGCTGAGAAACTTGCTTGGCCCGAAGCCGCCGTGACGCCGCAGTGCCGGCCGGCACTGAGATCAGGGCGCTTCGTTCGCCGTCGGTGTCGGACACTTGGTGTGGAAATGACCGCAAGAGCCAGTTTCATCAAGGCCGTGATGCTCATTCTTGTCCTTGGGCTGTCCAGTTCGTCGGGCTGGGCACAGAAGAAGGGCAGCTCCCTCAAGAATGTTGAACTGTGCAACGGCTCAGACCGCGTGTCACCCGAAGCTCGGATCGATGGCTGCACGGCGTTTATCGATGCGGGCGAGGGAGCCGTGAACGGCTTCGTTATCGCCTACAACAACAGGGGAAATGCCTATAGCGCCAAAGCCGACTACGAACGCGCGATCAAGGATTTCGTCGAAGCGACCAGGCTTGACCCGACTTATGCGAAAGCGTTCAACAACCTCGGCGTGGCCTATCTGAGAACGGGGGCGCGCGATCTGGCGATCGGCGCCTTTGAGGAGGCGCTCAAGCTCAACCCGAACTATGGCGCGGCTTTTGCCAACCGTGCGGCGGCCTACCTGCAGGGGAACGCGTACGACCGCGCAGCGCGGGACTATGACGAGGCAATTCGCCTTGATCCGAAGCTGGAGGCTGCGCGGAGCGGACGCTGTTGGACCCGAGCCGTCCTTGGCGCTCTGCAGGCTGCGCTGGAAGATTGCGATATTGCGCTTCGATCGGGAGCAAACAGCGCGGCAACATACGACTCGCGCGCTCTCATAGATCTGAAAATGGGGCAATTCTCCGCGGCGGTGGATGACTACAACTCAGCGCTGCGGTTGGCGCCCAAGCTTGCGAGCGCGCTCTACGGCCGAGGGATTGCCAGATTCAAGCTCGGCGACGCAGTTGGTGGCCAAAGCGATATCTCGGCGGCCAGAAAAATCGACGCTGGAATCGACGAAGCCTTTGTCCGCTATGGGGTGTCCGTGAAGGGACTGGCCGACCGCGACAGCACCGTCTTGCAGGTGTTAACGAATCCTTAACCATCGGCGTCTCAAATTCAGACCCGGCGGATCCGCCCACGCTCGATGCGTGCACGGCGTGCTGCCCCAAAGCAAATCAAGATATAGCATTAACAAGTCCTTAATTGGCGGGACCTACAGTCGACGGCATGGGCCGGCCTTGATGCCGGCATGGACCGCCGAACCGGAAGAAATGCCGCCAATGGCGCGAAAGGCTGCCGCTGGATTTGTGTCGCGAGCCCGCGCTTTGGCGCCGGGGCTGTCGCGTCATGTCCGAACGGCGGGCGTGCTGGCGGCCTGCCTACTGACCGGTCTCGGTGCGCCTGCCCGGGCGGCCGATCCGATCAGGGGCGAGGCGAGCTTTTCGGCCGGCGGCGGCTTTGCCCGGCTCGTCATCAAGCTCGGCGAGGACGTTCCCTCCGAGGTGACGACCGCAGGCTCCATCCTCATCATCCGCTTCGACCGGGCGGTCGACGTTCCCGTCGACCGCGTTCCCGAAGGTGCGCCCGATTACGTCAACTCCGCGCGCCGCGATCCTGATGGCGGTGCCATCCGCCTGTCGCTGGCGCGGCGCGTCACCGTCAACACCATGAATGCCGGCGAGCGCACCTTCGTCGACCTCCTGCCCGAGGGCTGGAAGGGACCCCCGCCGAGCCTGCCTATGGACGTGGTCAAGGAGCTCGCCGAGCGCGCCCGCGTGGCCGAGCGCGCGCTGCGCGCCCAGCGCGCCGCGGCCGAGACCAAGAAGCGTCCGCAGATCCGCGTGCGGGCCTCTGTGCAGCCGACTTTCGTGCGCTTCGTGTTCGAGATGCCCGACGGCGTCGGCGTCTCCTCCGTGCTCAACGAGCAGAAGCTCACGCTCGCTTTCAACGCCAACCTCAATTTCGATCTGGCGGACGCGGTCGTCGCGGCGCCGCCGAACGTCGCCTCGATCAAGCAGAAGGCCGACATCGACCAGACCAATGTCGAGATCGCGCTGATCGGTGATTCCGACGTGCATTCGTTCCGCGACGAGAAGAATTACGTCGTCGACGTCTCCTTCCAACCCGACAAGGGCAAGACCGCCGCGACGCCCGAGGCGGCGATCGCGCAGATGAAGCCTGTCGGTCACGGACCGGCGCCCGACAAGCCCGCGGCCGAGAAGCCGAAGGACGCCCATCGCGAGGTCGCGCCGCCGACCTCCGAGACGATCGCGCGCGAAGCCAAGATCGAGGTCAAGCCCGAGGTGAAGCCCGAAGCGCCCGCCGCGATGCCGCCCGCTGAAGCGCCGAAACCGGCGCCGGCTGCCGCGACTGAGCCTGTGCACGCTCCGGAAGCGCCCAAGGAAACGGCGAAGGAAGCTGCAAAGGAAACTTTGAAGCCCGCGCCGCCGGTTTCCGAAGCCGCAGCCGCGCCGGCCAAGCCGGCGCCCGCCGAAGCGCCGGCCGCGCCGCAACCCACGATCGCCAGCGTCGATGCGCGCCGCGACAGCGACGGCTTGCGCGTGACGTTCCCGATTCAGGTCGCAACACCGGCGGCGGCGTTCCGCCGCGGCGACACGGTGTGGCTGGTGTTCGATACGCCGAAGCCGATCGACGTCGAGCCGATCCGTGCCAGGGGCGGGGCGATGATCGGCGAGGTCGGCCGCATCCCGCTCGACAAGGGGCAAGCGGTGCGTATCCGTCTCACCCGCCCGCTGGTCTACTCGCTGGCGAGCGAGGAGGTCGGCAAGGAGACCAACTGGCTGCTGACGCTCGCCGACAAGATCCAGTCGACGCCGCTGCCGCTGATGATGTCGCGCAACATCACCGACCCCGCGCTCGCCAACATCGCCATCCCCTTCGCCAATCCGGGCCTGCTGCACAAGCTCACCGACCCCGATGCCGGCGACACGCTCTATGTCGTCACCGCGCAGCGGCCGGTGCGCGGCTTCATCAAGCGGCAGGATCTCGTCGATCTCTCGCTGCTGGAATCCGCGCACGGCATCGCGGTCCGGCCGAACTCCGACGAGGTCGGCGTCGAGGTCGGCGCCGACAAGGTGATCCTCGGCAAGAAGGGCGGACTGACGCTGTCGCCGGTCGACATCTCGGCCGAGCGCGCGCCGACCGCGGTGCGCCCGATCTTCAGCCCCGAAGGCTGGCGCAAGGGCCAGTCGGACAACTTCATGGCGCGCCAGGCCGAGCTGATGACGGCGATCTCGGCCGTCGAGCCGGCGCTGCGTTCCCTGCCGCGGCTCGATCTCGCGCAGTTCTACATGTCGCGCGCGATGTATCACGAAGCCAAGGCCGTGACCGAGTTGATGCTGAGCGATCCGCTCAACAAGGAGGAGAGCGGCGCGCTGATCATGCATGCGATCGCGAGCATCCTGATCGGCCGGCCGGCGCAGGGCCTGAAGGATCTCGCCAATCCCGTGATCGGCAACAGCCACGATTCCCAGCTCTGGAAAGCGCTCGCCTATGCGCGCCAGGGCAAATGGGCCGATGCGCGCGAAAAATTCAAGAACGTCGAATTCGCCATCGCCTCGCTGCCGCTCGACATCCAGCGCATCGTGACGATGGACGCGATGCGCGCCTCGCTCGAGGTGAAGGACTATGCCGGCGCCTCCAAGCGCCGCAGCGAGCTCGAGGTGGTCGGCGTCTCGCCCGAGGCCGCACCCGGCTTCGCCGTGCTGCGCGGCCGGCTCGCCGAGGCGCTCGGCCACGACAAGGACGCGCTCGACGACTACAAGTTCGCGGCCGCCTCGGCCGATCGGCCGGCTGCGGCCGAAGCAAAGCAGCTCGAGGTCGCGCTGCGGCAGAAGCGCGACGAGATCAGCAAGGAAGACGCGCTGCGCGAGCTCGAGACCCTGTCCATGACCTGGCGAGGCGACGCGATCGAGGTCAAGACGCTGCAGATGCTGTCGCAGATGTTTGCCGAGAACGGGCGCTACCGCGATGCGCTCACCGCGGCGCGCACCGCGACCAGGCTGCAGCCGAACGCCGAAGCCTCGCGCCAGGCACAGGATCTGGCCTCGGACCTGTTCACGAAGATCTTCCTGGGACCGAAGGGCGACGAGCTGCCGCCGGTCGAGGCGCTCGGGATGTTCTACGAATTCCGCGAGCTGACGCCGATCGGCCGGCGCGGCGACGAGCTGATCCGCCGTCTCGCCGACCGTCTCGCCTCGATCGACCTGCTCGACCAGGCCGCCGAGCTGCTGCAATACCAGGTCGACCACCGCCTCGAAGGCGCCGCGCGCGCCCAGGTCGCCGCGCGCCTGTCCATGATTTATCTTGCCAACCGCAAGCCCGACATGGCGATCACCGCGCTGCGCGCGAGCCGCATCAGCGATCTCTCCGGCGAGCTCAGGCAGCAGCGTCTGCTGCTGGAAGCGCGCGCGCAGAGCGACGTCGGCCGTCACGATCTCGCGCTCGACATCGTCTCCAACGTCTCCGGGCGCGAAGTGCTGCGCCTGCGTTCCGACATCTTCTGGGCGGGGCGGCGCTGGCGCGAGTCCGCCGAGCAGATCGAGCTCTATTACGGCGAGCGCTTCCGCGACTTCAAGCCGCTCAACGCGGTGGAGAAGAGCGACATCATCCGCGCCGCCGTCGGCTATGCGCTCGCCGACGACTCCATCGGCCTGTCGCGCTTCCGCGAGAAATACGCGCCGCTGATGAGCGAGAGCGCCGACCGTCTCGCCTTCGACATCGCCAGCAAGCCGGCCGCGGCCTCCAGCGCCGAATTCGCCGAGATCGCCAAGTTGGCTGCCAGCGTCGATACGCTCGACGGCTTCCTGCGCGAGATGAAGCAGCGCTTCCCCGACGCCACCGCCCGCGCCCCCGGCTCACCGCAGGCCAAGGAACAAGTCGACCACACCGGCTCGCTGCCGACGATCCCGGTCGTGCGGCAGATCAAGATGACGCGGTAGGACTGCTGCCGCGCCAAGCGCGGCCCGTGACGGTGCGAGATCTTCGGTCATTGCGAGCGAAGCGACTTGTCCGCCGAAGCCTTGGCGAAGGCCGAAGCAATCCAGAGTCTATCCGCAGCGGCAGTCTGCTTCGTCGCAAGAGCTCCTCGCAATGACGAGGTGGGCCCGGAGGTGATCGCTGAGGGCGGAGGCGACGCGACGTCGTTCCGCTGCCTGCCTCACCCCCCGTAACTCTGCACCAGGCTCCCCGCCACCAGCGACCAGCCGTCGACCAGCACGAAGAAGATCAGCTTGAACGGCAGCGAGATCGTTGCCGGCGGCAGCATCATCATGCCCATCGACATCAGCACCGAGGCGACGACGAGGTCGATGATCAGGAAGGGCAGGAACAGCAGGAAGCCGATCTCGAAGGCGCGCTTCAGCTCGGAGATCATGAAGGCGGGGACGAGGATGCGCAGTGCGAGGTCGTCGGGGGTAGCCGGCGGCGCCTCGCCCGAGAGATCCAGGAACAGCTTGAGGTCCTTCTCGCGCACGTTCTTCTGCATGAAGCCGCGCAAGGGAACGGAGGCGCGCTGCAGCGCGTCCTCGACGCCGATCTGGTTGGCGACCAGCGGGCGGATGCCGTCGTCGTAGGATTTTTGCAGGACCGGCCCCATCACGAAGAAGGTGAGGAACATCGCCAGCGCGATGATCACCGAGTTCGGCGGCGCGGTCGCCGTGCCCAACGCGGTGCGCAGCAGCGACAGCACGACCACGATGCGCGTGAACGACGTCATCATGATCAGGATCGACGGCGCGATCGACAGCACGGTGAGCAGCGCGATCAGCTGGATCGCGCGCTCGGTGACGCCGCCGCCGCCAGCGCCGCCGCCGAGATTGATGCTGATGTCCTGCGCATGCGCCGGCATCGCTGCCGATGCCGCGCCGATCAGGACAGAAAGGAAAACAACTCTACGCGGGAGGGACGGCAGCCTCACGAAGACGGCTTCGGACGGCCAAGCAGAGAGGCCATCTCGTCTTCGAGATTTTCAAAGCTGGTCTTTTCCGCGGCCGGCTTTGCGGGCGGGGTCGGTGGCGCCGGCGGCTCGCTGCGTGCGGCGCGGGGCGGCGGCGCAGGCGGTTCGGGCGCAACCGGAGGCGCGACCGTTTCGCCGGCCGGGCGACGCAAGGCGGCCTCCAACCGCTGCGCCATCTCGGCGAGATTCTGCTCGGCGCTGGAGGGGGCCGCGGCCGGAGCCGGCGGCGGAACGGGCGGAGACTGCGGCACCGGCGGCGGAGGCGGCGGCGCGGCACGCTCGGCGCGCACCGGCGGCATCTTCGGCGGCTCACTCTGGCGCGGCGGCCGCGGCATCAGCGGCGGCTCGCTGCGCGGAACGCGCGGCGGCAGCGGCTCGGGCCGCGGTTCGCGCTCGGGGCGCGGCGCGATCGGCTCGGCCGTAAACCCGGCGAGGGGATCGCTGCGGCGTTCGGCCAGCGCGGGAGCGGGCCGGCGCACCTCGTCGGCGAAGGACGGGCGCGCGGGCCGCGGCGGCGGCTCGGGCATTTGCGGCTCGGGATGATCGAGCAGTTCGGGCCGCGGTGCTTCGTCGGCCCAGCTGCTGGTATCCGGCATGGGCGCGAGCCGCGGCGGTTCCGCGGCGTTCGGACGCTGCGGAAGCTGGTCGCGGCCGGGCGCGGCGCGAACGATATTGGGCTCGACGACGATATCGGTCGGCCCGCCGATCATCAGGAGATGCTCGACATTGTCACGCCGGACCAGCACCAGGCGGCGCCGACCGTCGACCGCGGCAGCGTCGATCACCGCGAGCCGGGGCATCCTGCCGCGCTGGGTGTTGGCGCCGACCCGGCTGCCGGCGAATCGGCGAACCAGCCAGGCAGCGACGCCGATCAACGCCAGAACGACGATGAACGCGACGATGAAGGTGATAGGGCTGCCTTGCATACTTGTCCCCGACAAATGGCGCTGTTCTCGTGCCCATGGTCAGACGCGCCAACCACCGGCTTAACGATGCCCCAAACTGCGATCTCTTAACGTCCCACGGCAAGTTTTGCCGTCCCCAACTCTTAATAACCTATGAATCGCTCGATCCAAAACGACTTCTTGGCCCGTGAATGCGCCGCCAAATGGTTGGGTTAATGCCATTTTTGGAGGCGTAGAATCACGGGGGCGCAAAATAGTGTGCCGCCCGGGGACACGCCTCGAGGGCGTCCTTAACCAGCTGTTAACCATACACGCGGCAAATTCTGCCTAGTTGCGGACCTCAAGGTTCGCAAGAGGCGGAAGGAGCCGCGACGATGTCCATCAACGACCTCCCGGTGCTGTCGGCGCTTCGCACCAAGATGCAGTGGCACCAGGAGCGCCAGCGCGTCCTGTCCGAGAACGTCTCCAATTCCGACACGCCCAAATTCCGGCCGCGCGACCTGGTCGAGCCGAAGCTCGACAAGTCCGGGGCGGTCACCGGCTCGATGGGCCCCCTCGCGCTCGCCCGCACCAGCGGTTCTCACATGACGCCGTCAGGGGCTGCTTCCGGATTCGACCAGAACAGGAACGCGGGTTTTGAGACCCGCCCCGCGGGCAACGCCGTCAATCTCGAAGAGGAGATGATGAAGGCGGCCAGCAACCAGATGGACTACGCGGCGGCGACCTCGCTCTATTCGAAGAGCCTGCATCTGCTCAAGACCGCGATCGGCAAGGGCTAGCCGCATGATCCGGCAACAGAAGAGCTAGAGGAGGCGCATCATGGCCAATGACAGCAGCGACTTTGCCCGCTCGATGGCGATCGCGACCTCCGGTCTGCGGGCCCAAGCCGGCCGCATGCGGGTGATCTCGGAAAACATCGCGAACGCGGATTCGACCGCGCAGACATCAGGCGGCGATCCCTACCGGCGCAAGGTTCCGACCTTCTCCTCCGCGCTCGACCGCACGCTCGACGCGCAGGTCGTCACCCTCGGCAAGATCAAGCCCGACCAGTCGAACTTCCGCGTCAAATACGAGCCGAGCAATCCGGTCGCGGACGCCAGCGGCAACGTCAAATATCCCAACGTGAACTCGGTGGTCGAGATGACCGACATGCGCGACGCGCAGCGGTCCTACGAGGCCAATCTCAACATCATCAGTGCGACGCGCCGGATGATCCAGCGCACGCTCGACATCCTCAAGAGCTGAACAGGACAATTGAGCCATGGCATCACCGACAATCGCCGCCAACGCTTATGCGAACCTTGCCCGGGTGCTGGAGAACAGCGGTGCCGGCAAAGCCACCGAGGCGGGCGGGCAATCCTTTGCCTCGATGCTGAAGGACGCCGTCGGCAGCGTCATGGAGTCCGGCCGCAAGTCGGATGCGCAGACCGTGGCGATGGCCTCCGGCAAGGCCAACGTGATGGACGTGGTGACGGCGGTGGCGGACACCGACGTCGCGGTGTCCACGCTGGTCTCGGTCCGCGACCGCGTGATCGCGGCGTATGAAGACATCATGAAGATGCCGATCTGATTTCGGCGAATGGTGAGTAGCGAGTGGCGAATGGGGACGTCTCCGATTCGCCATTCGCTACTCGCCATTCGCATTTCCCGGCACGTCAGACAACCAAGAGCGAGTATCAAACAATGACCGGACCCGAAACCCTCGACGTTGCGCGCGATGCGATCTGGACGATCGTGATCGTGTCCTCACCCCTGATGGTGGTGGGTCTCGTGGTCGGCGTCATCGTGTCGCTGTTCCAGGCGCTGACGCAGATCCAGGAGCAGACGCTGATCTACGTGCCGAAGATCCTCGCCATCTTTGCCACGATGCTGCTGGCGCTGCCGTTCATGGCCGACGCGCTCCACGCCCACATGCTGCGGATCTCGTCGCGAATCATCGGCGGCTGAGGCAAGATGCGTCAATTATGCGCATCGACGTCTCGCTGCTGCCGGCGCTCGCCGCTTCCTTCATGCTCGCCTTCGCCCGGGTCGGCGCGATGGTGATGCTGTTGCCGGGGCTGGGCGAGACCAATATTCCGACGCGGATCAAGCTGTCGATCGCGCTGCTGCTGACGCTGATCATCCTGCCGCTGCATCGGAACGCCTACCATGTCGACATGGGCTCGCTCGCGCCGCTCCTGGTCCTGATGCTGCACGAGATCGCGATCGGAATTGTGCTGGGCGCGACCGCGCGCGTGACGTTGTCGGCGCTCCAGGTTGCGGGATCGGTGATTGCACAGCAGATGGGGCTCGGTTTCGTCACCTCGGTCGACCCGACACAGGGCCAGCAGGGCGTGCTGGTCGGCAACTTTCTGACTATCCTCGGGGTAACGCTGCTGTTCGCCACCGACAGCCATCATCTGGTGATCGCGGCGCTGAACGACAGCTACGCGATCTTCTCGCCGGGTGAGACCATATCAAGCGGCGATGTGGCCTCGCTCGCGACGCGCGCCTTTGCCGCCGCGTTCCGCCTGGGCCTGCAGCTCTCGGGGCCATTTCTGGTGTTCGGCCTGGTCTTTAACATCGGGCTCGGGGTGCTGGCGCGGTTGATGCCGCAGATGCAGGTCTATTTCGTCGGTGTGCCGCTCTCGATCTTCGCGGGCTTTCTGGTGCTCGCCGTGGTGCTCACGGCGATGATGGGGACGTATCTGGATTACTTCATCGGTGTCATGCACCAGTTGATGCCGCTGAGGTCACGGTAGATCGATGTCAGAAGACAAGGACCCAGAGAGTCAAACAGAAGACCCGACGCAAAAGCGCCTGGACGACGCGCTCGAACGCGGCGACGTCGCCAAGAGCCAGGAGATCAACACCTGGTTCATGATGGCGGGCGGCACGCTCGTGGTCTCGACCTTCTCGGGCTCGGTGGGCAGCGGGCTGCTGACGCCGATGCGCAACCTGCTCGCCAATTCCTGGATGATCAAGACCGACGGCAAGGCTCTGCTCGCGCTGATGCAGCAGATCGAATTCGCCTTGCTCGCGGCGATCGGCGTGCCTTTGTTGATGCTGATGGTGGCGGCGATTGCCGGAAACATGCTCCAGCACCGCCTGGTCTGGTCGACCGAATCCCTGACGCCGAAGTTCAGCAAGATCTCGCCCGGCGCCGGCTTCAAGCGCATTTTCGGCAAGCAGGCGGCGGCCAATTTTCTCAAGGGCATCGGCAAGCTCGTGCTGCTCGGCGTGGTCATGACCATGATCCTGTGGCCGGAGCGGCATCGCATGGAGGCGATGGTCAGGCTCGATCCGGCGGCCATGCTCGGCGCCAGCACCAGCATGACGATCCATCTGCTCGGTGCGGTGGTCGCGGCGCTCGCGATCGTCGCCATTGCCGACTATTTTTTCCAGTACCGCAGCTGGTTCCAGCGGCAGAAGATGTCGCTCCAGGAAATCAAGGAAGAGTTCAAGCAGTCCGAAGGCGATCCGCACATCAAGGGCAAGATCAGGCAGTTGCGGCAGCAGCGCGCCAAGAAGCGCATGATGGCGGCGGTTCCCAAGGCCTCGGTGATCATCACCAACCCGACCCACTATTCGGTGGCGCTGTCCTACGAGCGCGGCATGACGGCCCCGATCTGCGTCGCCAAGGGCGTCGACAATCTCGCCTTCAAGATCAGGGAGATCGCGCGCGAGCACGACATCCCGATCGTGGAGAACGTGCCGCTCGCCCGCGCGCTCTACGCCACCGTCGAGATCGACCAGGAAATCCCGACCGAGCACTACCATGCGGTCGCCGAAGTCATCGGCTACGTCATGCGGCTGAAGCGCGGATTCAGCGCCGGGCGAGGATAAAACACCCGAAAAGTACCGGAAATGGCCGTAATCTGGGAATCAGCGTACCTTTCGCCCCTGCTGCCCTTGCGCCTGCGGGTCCGATTCAGGCAGGGAGGACCCCACGCGCCCCGTAGCGCGTTGATTCTCTGCCGACAGGCTGCGCCAGCTCGAGAATGACCGCCGAGACCGACCACGACCTCACCCGCGAGCCCGTTGCGACGCACGAGCCGTCGCCGCGCTCGGGTAGCATTGCGCTAGTGCTGCTGGTGGCCGCCGGCCTCGTCGCCGTCGCTGTCGGGCTGATGACGCTCGGGCGCGCGCAGGCGCAGCCCTATATCCTCGGCATCCTGGCCGTGCTGGCCATGGTCGGCCTGTTCAACCTGTTCGCCTTCGCCGCCGGCATCATCCGCTTCGCCGACCGCAGTCTCGATGATCCGGTCGTGGGCCGCATCGCCGATCACGGGTTCGATGGCCTCGCCGTGACCGATCCGCGCGGCCACGTGGTCTATTCCAACGCCGCCTATCTGACGCTGACCGGCGCGACCGGTCCGCAGGACGTGCGCCCGGTCGAGCGTGTCTTCATCGGCAACCCCGACGTCTCCGAAGCCGTGTTCCGCCTGCTCAAGGCCGCGCGCGAAGGCAAGCGGCAGCAGGAAGAGGTCCGCATCTCCGGCCAGGACGGCAGCCAGGGCCGCTGGCTGCGCATGCGGGTGCGCCCGCTCGGCACCGGCAAGCGCGAGGCGAAATACGCGGTGTGGTCGATCGCCGACATCACCCGCGACCGCGAGCGCCAGGAGGACGTGTTCCAGGAGCTCCAGCACGCGATCGAATATCTCGACCACGCGCCATGCGGCTTCTTCTCGGTCAATCCCGCCGGCGAACTCGCTTATGTCAACGCGACGCTGGCGAACTGGCTCGACTACGACCTGGCCGAGATCGGCTCGGGCGGCCTGAAGCTGACCGACATCGTCTCCGGCGACGGCGCCTCGCTGCTCACCGCGATCGTGGCGGTGCCGGGCGAGGTGAAGACCGAGGTCTTCGACATCGACCTGCGGATGCGCACCGGCAAGACCATGCCGGTGCGGCTCTATCACAAGCTCGCCTTCGGCGCCGACGGCGCGCCGGGGCCGTCGCGCACGCTCGTCATCAGCCGCGCCCGCGACGAGCGCAGCGATCCCGACCGCGCCGCCGAAGTGCGCTTCATGCGCTTCTTCGACCATACGCCGATGGCGATCGCGACCGTCGATCGCGGCGGCAACGTGGTGCGCGCCAATGCGCGCTATGCCAAGCTCGGCCAGGCGCTCGGGCTCGACAGCGCCTCCAAGTCGATCTTCCGCGCGGTCAATTCGCGCGACCGTCATCTGCTTATCGCGGCCATCAACCAGGCCGCCGACGGCCAGGCCGACATCGCCCCGGTCGAGGTGGCGCTGGAAGGGACCAAGGAGCGCTGGGGCCAGTTCTTCGTCACGCCGGTCGATGCCGCCGAGAACGAGGCGGAAGCCGCCATCGTGCACATGCTCGAGACCACCGAGCGGCGCGCGCTGGAGAACCAGATCAACCAGTCGCAGAAGATGGAAACGGTCGGCCAGCTCGCCGGCGGCATCGCCCACGACTTCAACAACGTGCTCTCCGCCATCATGATGGCGAACGACTTCCTGCTGAACGCGCACAAGCCGACCGACCCGTCGTTCCAGGACATCATGCAGATCAAGCAGAACGCCACGCGGGCCGCGACACTGGTGCGGCAGCTGCTGGCGTTCTCGCGGCGGCAGACGCTGCGGCCGCAGGTGCTCGATCTCGGCGACGCGCTGTCCGATCTCGCCATGCTGCTGCGCCGCCTGATCGGCGAGAAGGTCAAGCACGAGACCATCCACGGCCGCGATCTCTGGCCGGTCAAGGTCGACGTCTCCCAGTTCGAGCAGGTGATCGTCAATCTCGCGGTGAACGCGCGCGATGCCATGCCCGACGGCGGCAAGCTGATCATCCGCACCGCCAACGTCACCGCGGATGAAGCGGCAAAGCTCGCCTACAAGGGCATGCCGGCCGCGGATTATGTCCGGATCGAGGTCGCCGACACCGGCACCGGCATTCCCGCCGACATCCGCGACAAGATTTTCGAGCCGTTCTTCTCGACCAAGGAAGTCGGCAAAGGCACTGGCCTTGGCCTTTCCACGGTCTACGGCATCGTCAAGCAGACCGGCGGCTTCATCTACGTCGATTCCGAGCCGGGCCAGGGCACCTCGTTCCACATCTTCCTGCCGCGTCACCATGCCGAGCCCGAAGCGCAGGTCGAGCAGCCCGCGGCTGTGGTGAGCGCGACCAGCGGCGCCGGAAAGGACGCCGCGGCGGCCGAGGCCAAGCCGCGCACCGATCTCACGGGGCAGGGCACCATCCTGCTGGTCGAGGACGAAGAGGGCCTGCGCGCGCTGAACGCACGCGGCCTGCGCTCGCGCGGCTACACTGTGGTCGAGGCCGAGAACGGCGTCGAGGCTATGGAAGTGCTGGAGGAGCAGAGCGGCGCGATCGATCTCGTCGTCTCAGACGTCGTCATGCCTGAGATGGACGGCCCGACGCTTTTGAAGGCGATGCGGGAGCAAAATCCTGACATCAAGTTCATCTTCGTCTCCGGCTATGCCGAGGACGCCTTCGAAAAGAGCCTGCCCGAAGGCCAGCAGTTCGACTTCCTGCCGAAGCCGTTCACGCTCAGCCAGCTCGTGGCGGCGGTCAAGGAGACGATGGCGAAGCAGGGATGAGGGTAGGCGGCGCACGCTGTTCGCCCCTCCGTCATTGCGAGGAGCCCGCGACAAATTGCGTAGCAATTTTGCGCAGGTGCGACGAAGCAATCCAGAGTCCTTCCGCGGAGGCAGTCTGGATTCGCAATGACGAGGAAAAACCGGAATTTACCCTCTAACGCCGCCGGCATCCTGCGACCACGGTTCCCCGGCGCGCCCGGCCAAGCCCCCGCCAAATATGGGCTTTTGCCACATCCCCGCGACTGAGGGCCGCAGCCATAGGTTCCGAAACCGGCTTCACTTTTCGGGAAGTCTGCCCATCTTAGGCGCACGTCCCCATGCCGGGGATTTGGGAAACGCACATGAATTTCTCGCTACGCTCCCGCAGTCTCTTCAAGACGATCGCTGTCGTGCTGGCGCTTGCGCTGCCGACTGCGCTGGCGATCTCGTCTGCCGACGCGCGTGTCGGCGGCGGCGGCTCGTCCGGTTCGCGCGGCTCGCGCACCTATTCGGCCCCGCCCTCGACCACGACGGCGCCGGGCTCGGCCTCGCAGTTCAACCGCACCTACACCCAGCCGGGTGCCGGCATGAATTCGGCAGCTAGCGCGCCGGCGCGCGGCGGCCTGTTCGGCCGCGCCGGTGGCTTCATGGGCGGCCTTGCGGCCGGCTTCCTCGGCGCCGGCCTGCTCGGCATGCTGTTCGGCGGCGGCCTGTTCGGCGGCCTCGGCGGCCTGTCCTCGATCCTGGGCCTGATCATCCAGATTGCGCTCGTGGTGCTGGTGGTGCGGCTGGCGATGTCCTGGTGGCAGCGCCGTCACACGCCGCAGGCGGCCTATGCCAATGCCGATGCGGGCGCAGGTTCCGGACCGCAGCCGAACCAGCGCGGCGGCCTTGGTGGTGGTCTTGGCGGCTTCGGCTTCGGCGCGAACGCCAATAACGCGCCGCTCGAGATCAAGCCGGACGATTACGAGGCGTTCGAGCGCCTGCTCGGCGATGTCCAGACCGCCTGGTCGAACGAGGACGTGGCCAAGCTGCACACGCTCGCGACGCCGGAGATGGTCTCCTATTTCGAGCAGGACCTCGCCCAGAACCGCGCGCGCAACGTCGTCAACAAGGTGACCGGCGTCAAGCTGCTGCAGGGCGACCTCGCGGAAGCCTGGCGCGAAGGCGAGACCGACTACGCCACGGTGGCTCTGCGCTTCGCGCTCACCGACAAGACGCTGGATCGCAACAGCGGCACGGTCGTCGCCGGCAGCGAGCAGCCGGGCGAAGTCACCGAAGTCTGGACCTTTGCCCGACGGCCCGGCAGCGGCTGGGAATTGTCGGCGATCCAGCAGACCAACTGATCGCAAAGCGATGGAGAACAAAGGGCGTCGTGCTCCGGCACGGCGCCCTTTTCTTTTGCGCCTCCTTTCACCGCGGCATCGGAATAAGTGGGGGCGCATCGGGTTGAAATCAGGCGGCCAACGACAAACACAACGGGAGGACAAGATGATCCGTATCAAGAGATCCGTGACGATTTCAGCGCTCGCTGCGGCCTCGCTTGCATTGCTTGCGGCACCAGCCGTGCAGGCGCAGTCGGCCGACATGACGTTCTTCGTGACGTCCAATGGCCCGGGCAAGGGCGCCGATCTCGGCGGCCTGGAGGGAGCCGATGCGCAGTGCGCGAGGCTCGCCCAGACCGCCGGCGTCGGTGCGAAGACCTGGCGCGCCTATCTCTCGACGCAGGCCGCCGATGGCAAGCCGGCCGTCAACGCGCGCGATCGCATCGGCAAGGGACCGTGGCAGAATGCCAAGGGCGCGGTCATTGCCAAGGATGTTGCCGAGTTGCACAGCCCCGCCAACAACCTCACCAAGCAGACCGCGCTCAGCGAGAAGGGCGAGGGGATCAACGGTATGGGTGACCAGCCGAACCGGCACGACGTCCTCACGGGATCGCAACCAGACGGCACCGCGTTTGCCGGTCCGGACGATCGCACGTGCAAGAACTGGACGTCGAGCACGCAAGGCACCGCGATGGTCGGCCATTTCGATCGCCGCGGCCTGCGCGACGACGAACCGTCAAAGTCCTGGAACAGCTCGCACCCCTCGCGCGGTCCCGATGGTGGCTGCTCGCAGGCCGATCTGAAGAGCACGGGCGGCGACGGCCTGCTGTATTGTTTCGCTGCGAATTGAGCGGGAGCTCTCTCGACTCGTCATTGCGAGCGTAGCGAAGCAATCCAGACTGTCTCCGCGGAAAGACTCTGGATTGCTTCGCTTACGCTCGCAATGACGTGGGGCCGGCGTTCCGCCTCACCACGACGGAACTTGCGCCGCATGCTAGGCTTGTACTGCCTGCGTCTCAAAGGACCTCTCCCATGAAATACGAGCTCTACTACTGGCCCGAGATCCAGGGCCGCGGCGAATATGTGCGGTTGGCGCTGGAGGAGGCGGGCGCCGCCTATGTCGACGTCGCGCGCGGGCCGCGCGGCACGGCTGCGATGATGAAGATGATGGAGGCCCATCAGGGCGCGCCGCCCTTTGCGCCGCCGTTCCTGAAAGCCGGCAAGCTCGTCATCGGCCAGACCGCCAATATCCTGCTCTATCTCGGCGCCCGCCATGCGCTCGCGCCGAAGACGGAGGCCGGGCAACTCTGGGTGCACCAGCTTCAGCTCACCATCACCGACCTCGTGGTCGAAATCCACGACACCCATCATCCGCTCGGACCTTCGCTCTATTACGAGGACCAGAAGCCGCCGGCGAAGAAACGCACGGCCGATTTCTGGGAGGAGCGGGTGCCGAAATATCTCGGCTATTTCGAGCAGCTTCTCACCGAGAATGGCGGCGCCTATGTCACTGGCCGGCGGCTGACCTATGTCGATCTCTCGCTGTTCCAGATCGTCGCGGGGCTGCGCTATGCCTTCCCCAGGCGCATGAAGGCGTTCGAGACAGACATTCCGGGCCTCATTGCCCTGCACGACCGCATCGCCGCGCGGCCGAACATCAAGGCCTATCTGGCGAGCGAGCGCCGCATTCCCTTCAACGAGCAGGGCATCTTCCGCCGCTATCGCGAACTGGATGGCTAGAGCGTTTTCGAGCGAAGTGGATACCGGTTCGCGTCAAAAGAAGAAACTTTAGCCGGTCCGGAGGGAGGCTGGCGGCAGCCCCCGTTCCGGACCGGCCGCTTCGGGCGCGATCAATCGCCCGAACGCGTCGTGGCCGGCGAGCGTCTGTAGACGCTGCGGCCCAGAGCGGACGTCTGAATTATCGGGCAGAGGCGAGAGGTCATGCTCGTCGGGGCAGGGCGGCTTGCAGAACATCGTCGCGTCTTTCGTTGCGTTGCGTGCCGCCACTGTCTAGCGAAGTCCGCATTCCCAGGCGTCAGCCGTTCGGAGGAGGCAGCGCGATGCGCGCTCACCAAACACCCGGCATCAGGCGATAGCGCACCCGCGCCGCATAATCGGCATAGCCCGGCAGGCCCTCGCGCAAGGTGCGTTCCTCGATTCCAATGCGGATCGCGAACAGGAGGACCAGGATCGGAACCATCGCAAGTCCCCACCACGAGCCCAGCAGGAGCGGCACGCCGCCGAAGAACAGGACCATTCCGCTATACATGGGATGACGCACATAAGCGTAGGGACCGGTCGAGATCACGCGCTGCGCGCGCTCAGCCTGCAGCTTCACCACCGGCGCAGCGAACGAGTTTTCGCGGAATACCCACATCGTGAACAATGTCGAGGCCAGGAACAGCGCGAGGCCGAACGCCTGAAGCGCGACCGGCATGTCGGACGATTGAAGGCGTCGGTCGATGCCGATCAGCACCAGCCAGGCCAGCATCGCGACGACGAAGACGCTCATGAACAATTTGTCGGCTGCGGGCTGATCCTTCTGCAGCACCGGCCGCAGCCGCTCGGCGAGCAGCGCCGGATCGATCCGGTAGAGCCACCAGCCGCAGAGCGGGCCGATCAGGGTGCATGTCGCGAGGAACACCCAGGCCGAGGGCCAGCGCAGCGTCCCTGCGGAGGCGAACAGCAGCGCGCCCATCGCGGCGGTGGTGATTGTGTTCTGCAGCAGCAGTCTGGCGATCATTGTCGATCTTGTTCTATTCCGCACGGCGCATGGATAGCTTTCTTTCCGGCAAACATGCGGCGCGATGCAACTGCGACCGGGTTCACACCTTGATGGGCGGTGTAAAGGCCGCGATGAGCCGAACCAGATCCGCCTGTCGTTTGGTTCCGGTCTTGGTGAAGATCCGGGCGAGATGGGTCTTGATCGTCGATTCGGCAATGCCCATGCTCCTGGCCACGTCGGGAACCCCGCCGATCTCGACAATGGACAGGAAGACGCGCAGCTCGGTCGGCGTCAGCTTGAAGAGCTTGCGGATGAGATCGGGCGCGACGACGGTATCGAGCGCTGCCTCGCTGACGAACAGGACGGCGCAGGCGTCGTAACTCGCTGCGAAGCTTTGCCGGCGCCCGGCGGTCAGCGGCAGGAGATGCGCGACAAAATGCGAGCCGTCGCGGGCCGCCAGATGCAACGAGATGCTTGCGCTCGTCATCGCGCGGTCTCCGACAACCGTGCCCGCCAGCGCCTGCCGCAGCACGCGATCGGCATTCGGGTCGGACGTCACCAGCCGGCCACGGACCGAACGAAGCACGTCGGCCTCGTCCAGAATGTCGCGCGCGCTGGCATTGGCGTGCGTGATGTGAGCCTCGGCATCGAGCAGCAGGACGGCGGTTCGCAGGGCGTCGAGCGTGCGGACCGAAATCGTCTCCAATGCGTTCTGCTGCTGCAGCTTCTGTCTGACGACCATGGCCCGTTGCACGTGCGGCGTGAGGTGGGAGATCACCTGATACATCCTGCGGTCGACGGGACCGCCGGCCTTCATGATCGAGAGGCGGGATATTCCCTCGGCAGATTTGTCGAGCAGGAGATTGGCGGCATCCTCGAGGGCCTGCGGCCGCGTCCATTCGTTGTAGAACATGGTGGTGCGGAATTCGTCGACGTCGATCCAGTCCCTGATGGTCTGGATCTGGCCGACCGGCGCGTGGAGCACGCTGCGCGACGGATCGAACGGTTCATAGGTTTCGATGTAGGACTGAACGTAGGCGGGCTCGACACCGACGGCATGCGCGATCACGGCCTCGCCGGCTGCTCCGATCCGGACCAGACCGCCGCTTTGGCCGCCCGCCAGGTCGACGATGCAACGAAGCGTCGCCGACCATCGGGAATCGTCGAGCGCTGCATCGTAGATGTCCGCCACCAGCGACAGCAGCTCTTCATTCAGTTCCATTGGTTTGTCCCATCGACGCATGCTCGTTCGGCCTCGCAGATGAGCACGCCGTATGCGGAAATTTGATGAGCCGGATCACACTTGAAGCCGCGCTCCGAGCCCGGAGGCGGCGGTGGTTTATGGCCCAATCGTGCGCGAAGGGGGGAAATGGCCGCGCTGGGGCAGGTGGGCCGGGCGCAACGTTCGCATGGACGCGAACGATCGCGCGCCCATGGCGGCAACGAGCGTGGTGTTAAGGAAGGGCCGTCGTGCGATCATGCGCAGGCCGCGCATGATGTTCCCGCTATCCGGCGAAGATGCGGCCGGACGCGAAACAGGCCGATCGACCGGATCGGGCGATTAGTCCGCGAGAGGATCGATCAGGCGAGCTGATCGATCCGCGTGCCCTGACCCGGCGGCAGCGGCGCGGGCGGCTGCGGCTTGTAGGTGGGGTCGGCGTCCTTGGTCCTGGTCTGGTCGTCCTGCTGCTTGGTCGTGTCGTAGCTCGGAACCACGATCGCGATCGGCGGCGGCGCAACGGTGGAAACCTTCATCCGCAAATCCTCACACATGGAAACAATTGACCCTGCGCTGCGAGGAGCGAAAATTCCTTCAAGGCAATCGTTAAAATGCGAGGGATTGGTGTGGTAGGAGGCGCTGTTCGTGCCCCGCATCGTGCCTTATGCGAGCGACGACTAAACCCTCCTCGTCATTGCGAGGAGCTCTTGCGACGAAGCAATCCAGACCGTCACCGCGGAAGGATTCTGGATTGCTTCCGCCTTCGCCAAGGCTTCGACGGACAAGTCGCTTCGCTCGCAATGACAGAGTACTTGGCGAGCTGCGTCGCGTCACAACTGCACCTTGTCCGCAGCAATGCGGAAGAGGGCCTCCGCCTATTCGTCCTTGCCGCGCGTGATCGCGATGGACGCGTCCTTTTTGGTGCGGGTGCATTCCATGTTGAGTCGCCGATAGCGCATGCTGATCTTGTCGCCGCGCAGCAGACCCATCCGCTTCAGGCAGCGTGTCGCGCCCGTCGTGGTGTCGTCCTTGGTCACGGTGAAGACGATCGCCGCCATCGATCCGACCAGCGCATAGAATTCCGGCGTCGGCTTGCGATCACCCTTGGCATAGAGCTCGATGGAATATTTGTCGCCGCGGCAACCCACGGACAGCTCCTTGGCCGCCGGGTGCGTCAGATAGACGGTGTTCGCAGCGCGAAAGTTCACCTTGAGGCGGTCGACCTGGTTCGCCAGCTCCTTGGCACTGTCGTCGCAGCGGTCGGCGCGTGCGGGCGAAATGAGGGTCACAAGGCCGGTGATGGCGGCGGCGACCAGGATCGCGCCGCGGACGTCCAGTTTCAATGTCATGATGAAAAGCCCCTTAGGGCGCGCATTCAAGCGTCGTCGGGCGCGAAGCGCAAGGGTGGGAACGGCCATTTCCACGTGCTGTGCCAGTGCCTTCCCGAGCCCCGGGCCGGCCTCCCCCATGCGCGCCGCTCCCTTTCTTTTCCGCTCAAAATGGGCTTAGAACGCTTCTATGCTGAGAGGCCCGCCAGGGCCCCAAAACCCCGAGATTTGCCCCATGAACGCTCCGACCGCCTTCCCCGACCCGTCAAAGCCCGTTCCGCCCTACAAGCACACCCCGCTATTCCCGCTGGGCAAGGACGAGACGCCCTACAAGAAGATCTCGGCCGAGGGCGTCAGGGTCGAGAAGGTCCTGGGCAAGGACATGCTGGTGGTGTCGCGCGAGGCGCTGCGGGCGCTGTCGGAGGCGGCTTTCGGCGACATCAACCATTACCTGCGCCCCGGCCATCTGAAGCAGCTCCGCGCAATCCTGGAGGACGGCGAGGCCAGCCCGAACGACAAGTTCGTCGCGCTGGACTTTTTGAAGAACGCCAACATCGCCGCCGGCGGCGTGCTGCCGATGTGCCAGGACACCGGCACCGCGATCATCATGGGCAAGAAGGGCTGCAACGTCATCACCGACGGCGACGACGAGGCGGCGCTGTCGGAAGGGGCGCGCGACGCGTACCTGCGCCGCAATCTGCGCTACTCGCAGGTCGCGCCGCTCTCGATGTACGAGGAGAAAAACACCGCCAACAACATGCCGGCGCAGTGCGAGATCTACGCCGAAGGCGATGACGCCTACAAGTTCATGTTCATGGCGAAGGGCGGCGGCAGCGCCAACAAGAGCTTTCTGTTCCAGGCGACGCCCTCGGTGCTGACCAAGGACCGGCTGCTCGCTTTCCTGAAGGAAAAGATCCTCACCCTCGGCACCGCTGCTTGCCCGCCCTATCACCTCGCGATCGTGATCGGCGGCACTTCGGCCGAGCTCTGCATGAAGACGGTGAAGCTCGCCTCAGCCCGCTATCTCGACGCGCTGCCGACCCAGGGCTCGCCCGACGGCAATGCCTTCCGCGACGTCGAGATGGAGAAGGAAATTCACAAGATGACGCAATCGCTCGGCGTCGGCGCGCAGTTCGGTGGCAAGTACTTCTGCCACGACGTCCGCGTCATCCGCATGCCGCGTCACGGCGCCTCTCTCCCCATTGGGCTTGGCGTGTCGTGCTCGGCCGATCGCCAGGTGCTCGGCAAGATCACCAGGGACGGCGTCTATCTCGAGGAGCTCGAGCACAATCCGGCGCAATATCTGCCTGAGGTCGAAGAGGCGCTCGGCGGCGAGGTCGTCAAGATCGATCTCAACCAGCCCATGAAGGACATTCTGGCGACGTTCTCGAAGCACCCGATCAAGACCCGGGTCTCGATGACCGGCACCATGATCGTCGCGCGCGATAGCGCCCACGCCAAGCTGCGCGAGCGGCTGGAGAAGGGCGAGCCGCTGCCGGATTACTTCAAGAACCATCCGGTCTACTACGCCGGCCCGGCCAAGACGCCCGAGGGCTACGCCTCCGGCGCGTTCGGTCCGACCACGGCGGGTCGCATGGATTCCTTCGTCGACCAGTTCCAGGCCGCCGGCGGCTCGATGGTGATGGTGGCCAAGGGCAACCGCGCCCCGGCGGTGCGCGAGGCCTGCAAGAAGTATGGCGGCTTCTATCTCGGCTCGATCGGCGGCGCCGCGGCGAACCTTGCCGAGCACTGCATCAAGAAGGTCGAGGTGCTCGAATATCCCGAGCTCGGCATGGAAGCGATCTGGCGCATCGAGGTCGTCGACTTCCCGGCGTTCATCATCGTCGATGACAAGGGCAACGACTTCTTCAAGGAATTGAACCTGGGCTAGTCCGATCTTGCGTCGTCCGCCGGTTTTCGGACCGGCGGACGATCTGCGTAGCGCGGCTCAGCGTTTTAGATTGAACGATATGGCGCCGCCATTTTCCGCGCTGTCGAACATCACGAGAGTGCGAATGCCGGCTGTGTCTTCCTCGAGGGGAAGCAGAATCTCAGCTTTGGCGCCCGCTGTGACCGTGCTGAGATCGAGCGTAGCCAAGGGCTTTGCCGTTTTGCTGCTGCCGTCCCACAGCCAGACCGTATAGGGGACCGTTTCGTCCCGTGTCGGGCCTGCGAGGATCAAGATGCCGTCGTTCACTACGGCAAGGTCCCGTATCCCGGTATTCTCTCCGAGTTCCAGCGGGGCCGAGTCCGGCTTGAGATCGTCGAGCTTGGTGAAGAGCGCTGCAGCATCGACGCTGAGCACGAAAGCCTGCCGCTCCAGCGACGGTCCTCGCAGTCCGAAGTACATGCGGCCGTTCCTTACCGCAATTCCTTCGATGTTGACGCCGCCCTCCGCAAGCGGCTTGTTGAATTTCGCTTTGACGAATTTGTCGTTTTCGATGACCTCACGCAGCCGCGGGGTCGACTCGACGCCTTCGACCTTCCTGGCGTTGGGTTCGGTCTTGGGAGCACCGGTTTGCGGATCCACGGCGATCCGAAACACGACATAGCTCGACAGATTCTCCTTGTCGCTCTTGCGGCTTCGGCCGTGCGAGCCCGTCACATAGAAGAAGCCCTTTTCATACGCGACGCCTTCGGCATCGGGGTCCTTGTCGTCATCCGAAAGCCGGATGAGCTTCCGGGGAACGAGGACGTTGCCTTCGATCGAGAAGAACTGTGCGTATTTCTTCTCATCATTGGCAATCAGGCACGAGGTGAACTTCGGCGTGGTCGGCACGCACGCCGCTCCGCTCAGATTCATGCGTGGCTGATCCTTGAACTTGTCGTCCTTGTCGTCTTTTTCGAAGATCGAGGCGGGCTTCCAGGCGGTTGCCTCCGGGGCAATCTTCGGCGGCAATTGTTCGCCGCGTCCGGTCGACATCGCTGCTCCCAGCAGAATGCAAACGAACGCGGCTGTCAGTGATCGATGAAATGCATGGGTGATGCTGTACGGCATTTTTCCCTCCCGGGTGCAATGCTCAAATACAATCCTGAATTGTTAAGAAGACAAGAGCGAGAATGTCGCGGAGCGCTCTCTTCTCAGCTGCAATTGGTGACCTGGTTCGAGCACAACGACCGCCACCAGCCGCGGACGCCGTCATGGCTCTCGACCAGACCCCAGAAGCCGCTGCAGGCGAAGAGGCGCTTCGGGCCGCCGTCACCATCGATCGGGCCGCCGAGCTCACGCTGCGCCGGCATCCATTTGGCGTCGACGAAGGGAGCCTGGAACAGCCCGCCCGCGCGCGTGTAGCCGTTGGCGAAGCTCGCGCCGACCTTGTTGGAGGCGACCCAGCCGCGCCCGGCATAGGGTTTGGGCGCGCTCCGCGGATATCTCTTCTCGTCCTCGTAGTCCTTGCCCGGCGGCTTCGCGCCTTCGATCAGAAACCAGCCGTTCTTGGAGCCGATGATGCGGAATTCGGTGAGCCAGCCGCCGTCGGGCGTGTTCTCAGCGCCGCCTAACTTCAAGCGGTAGGGCGGCGGCAGCGTGCCGAGCACACGCGCCGTCGTTGACGGTTCGGCGCGCACGTTGAGGCCAGCAGGGTCCTTGTCGATGGACCAGGCGCCGAGACTGCAGGGCTCGGTGCCCTCGGGCAGCTTTGCACGTCCGGCGGCGAGATCGGCGTGCAGCTTTGCGAAATCGGTCTCGTCATTGTCGGGATCGGGCTCCGCGCGCGGCTTCAGCTCGGCGGAAACTGCGCGTGTCGCATCCGGTGTCAGCGTGACCACGAGGGCCTGGCGCGCAGCGAACACGCTTGCCGGTGTTTTTGGATCGTTCGATGGCGCGGGATAGACGGCGAGATATCCCATCGAGCCATCGGTTCGATAAGCGACACCGGCGACATAGCCTGCCGGCACCATGGCGAGCGCGCTTGCGCGCCACGCCGGTTCGGTGTCATCCGCGCGCGCCGCTTGTGTCGCGACGCACAGCATGGTCGCCGCGATAAGACGAAGCACGCGCATGATGCTGCGCGGCCTTAGGCGCGGGCGCCCGTGAACGGGAAGCTGCCCATCGGGCCGATGCCCATTTCGCCGTTCATGCTGTCGCCGGAGACGGTGCCGGCGAATTCGAGCGTGAGCGGCATCGGATTGGTGATCGAGACCTTCCAGGAGACGTTGTCGCCAGAGACGGTGCCGTCGAAGATCTCGGCGGTATTACCTTCCGCACCTTGTGTGCCCGTGAGCGTGCCGCCGGCGGCCTTGAGGTTCAGCGTCGCCTGGCGCTCGCCCATCGGCGTCGTCATGGTCAGATTCCAGTTGCCGTCTACGGCCATTCCCGTCTCCCGAACAAATCCCGGCGGACCGCGACGATCCGCGGCCAGTCCCGGACGAGCCTATAGCCCAACTCGCAGCTCCTGCCTAACCCTGCCTTGGAGGCATAGCAGCATGATCCCGAAAAGTGCGTAGCGGTTTTCGGAAAAGATCATGCTCAGACAACAACCTGAAGCGCGATCACATCGCGCTTCAGGCGCGGGCTGCAGCGCGACGGCGACTGGTGACGATGAGCCGGAGCACGACATACTGCACGGCAAAGGCGAGGATCTTGGCGCCGCCGGCGACCACCGTGAGGTAGAACGCCCACAGCTTCAGATCGCCCGTGGAGGCGACGACGATCATGCCGACGCCGATCACGAACATCAGCGCCGCCCAGGCATAGCCTGCAGCCGTCACATATTCCGGAACGGTCTCGACGACGATCGGCGGCATGTAGCGCAGCATCCAGCCGCGCTTGAGCATGATCGCGCCGATGGCGAAATGCGCGATCGAAGGCTTTGCCATCATGAAGCGAGGATCATGGGTCAGCAGAGTGATCCCGCCCAGTCCGACGACGAGCGCGAGGCTCGCATAGGTCATGTAGTTGAGTTGCTGGCCCTTGATGCGGGCGTGGATCACCTGCGCGATCGCGCCGGCGATCGCCACCGACGTCGCCAGGATGACGTTGTCGGTGACGAGATAGATGACCAGGAAGAGGATGGCGGAGAAGAGATCGGAGCCGAGGCGGGCGAATACGTCCTTCATCGTCAATCCTGTTCAGCGGGCGTTGGGCAATGCGCGGGCAGGCGTACCGTACTTGATCTGGCGATACTCGGGATACCATTTTGTGAAGTAAATGGCGCTGTTGCGGGCGGCGAAGGCGACTGCAAGGCTCGACCAGAGCGGCAGGCCGGGGACGTAGAGCAGCACGAGATTGCCAGCCGCCATCAACAGCGCGGCCACCGTCCAGGCGCCGGTGATGACATAATTGGCAGTGAGAAAGCCGGGCATCGCCGCGGTCTCGGCCGGCACTGCTTCAAGCGCATATTGCAAGGGTGAAGGGACGGCGGGCCAGCAGCGAGCCGAGCGAGATGACGAAGATGCCGATATCGACCGACAGCTTGACGCCGAGCGTCCCGAGCTGCGGGTCGAGCAGCGCGAGGTAGAGGCCGATTGCGGCGAACACGATCGCCGCGCCTGCGGCCAGGGTCTTCACCGAGCGCCCGCGTACCATGTCGATTGCGATGGTGGCGAGACAGATCGCGGAGGCCACGAATACGCTGATCGCGGCCGACGTCACCAGCATCAGGAGGCTGTAAGCGCCGTAGGGCGCAAGGATCAGGAAAATCGCCATTGCCTACCTCGGTCAGGCCGATCTTTACGATGTAAAGATCAATATTTCAGAGGTGAGGTCGGGTCAAGTGAAATCTTTACAGTGTCAAAATAACGTAGGCAACCTCCAAAAGATGAAGGGCCGCAACGGCCTGGTCGGACACCTCGTCAACCAAATCCGCCCAGTTCAGGCGCGACAGAATGGGCAGCGTGCAGGCGATCGCGAGGCCGAGGGCGAGCAGGATGCCGCCGTTGAAGATGACGCCGTTGAAGATGACTTGGCCGCTCCGCCGCAAATGGATCACTTCGAGTGTGAGCGCGACGCAGACCAGGGCGAGGATGGCGAGGAAGTCTGCGGTGATTGAGGGCATCTGGATACGGGCCTCTTTGGTGACACGTCCGTGCTGTGGCTCCGGGCGCGCGCCAAGTGGCACGCCCCGGAAGGACGGGAGCTACCGCGCTTCCACCCAATTGCCGTGGAAACCATCCGGCACGCGGTGGCCGAGCTGCACCAGCGCGACGGGACCCGCTTCGACATCGGTGGCGTTGAACACGGCGAGGTCGCTGCGGTTCTCCCGCGCCCGCCAGACCACGGCGAGCAGCCAGCCATCGCCCTCAGTCGCATCCTTCGATCGCTCGACGAACACCGGCTCGGAGATGGTGTCGCCGGCGGGTAGCAGATAATGGCCGAGACGCCTTCCGTTGCCGTCGACATGGACGACGCCGGAGAGCGCGCCGAACATCGGCAGTTTCGGATTGGCGCAGGCGTACCAGCCGTGGCGATTTTTCAACCCGGCGTGGCGGTCATCGATGCGCGGGAATTCGCCGGTGAGATCGTCGAGATAGGTCTGCTGGAAGCGATCGGTATTGCCGGAGAGATCGAACGTCCAGCGGCAGTGCCGGGCGCGCGACTTCTCCGGATCGGTCGGCCGGCCGTCGGGATGCGGAAACAGCGGCGCTTCCTCGAACTGCATGACGTCGGCGATGATGCGGTTGTCGTCCTCCCACGCGTTCATGATGTGGAAGACGTAGCAGGCTTCACCGCGAAACCAGACGATGTCCTTTGCCGTGCCGCTCCGCTTCATCACGCCGACATAGGCGCCCTTGTCCGGCTCCCATGCATAGGGCGGCTGCCCGCGCATCGCGCGCTCCATGCTGCCGGTGATCGGCAGAATCGGAAACAGCACATGGTTCGCGGTGACGATGAAGTCGTGGACCATGCTGGCATAGGGCGCCTCGAACCGCTCGAAGCGCGTCGCCTTGCCGGCGGCGTCGATCGAGCCGTAGGAGAGGGCAGGCGTCAGCGGCCCCGCCGCGTTGTAGCCGAAGAACACCAGCTCGCCGGTCACGGGATCGATCTTCGGATGCGCGGTGAAACTGCCGGCGACGCGGCCGTGGTAGTTGTGATAGCCGCGCGTCGCCAGGGTGCCGGGCTCGATCTCGGTCGGCAGATGCGCTTCTTCCAGCGCCAGCAGCTTGCCGGCATGGAAAATGATGTTGGTGTTGGCGACGCCGCCGTCGGTGAGCTCAGCCGGGGCATCCGGCAGCTTGCGACCGAAGCCGCCGAACAAAGCGCGGCCGGCATCGTGCTCGGCGAGCCATTTCGGCGTGCGGACCCAGCGGTTGCGATAGCTGGCGCGGCCGTTTTCGAGATGGAAAGCGTGCAGCATGCCGTCGCCGACGAACCAATGCGCGCCGGGGGAATCGAACTGCGGATTGGGGCCGTTGCGATAGAGCGCGCCGTTCAGCTCGCGCGGCAATTCGCCAATGATCTTCAGGAATGGCGCGTCTGCTTCGAACGGGATCGGCGCGATATTGTTGCGGCGCTCGGCGACGGCGTCGTGCTGCACGGCGTATCCCTCCCTATCTTTACATCGTAAAGATGAATTAGCGCCGATCGTCGCGCCGGTCAAGCAAAATCTTTACACTGTCAATATTGCGTCATATAGCTTGCAAATGGCCAAGAGCGATACCAAGAGCGAAACGGCGCGAAGCGCGCGTGCCCCCAGAAAGACGATTTCGACTGCGGCATCGCGCCCAAGGCGCGGCGCGGCGAGCGCGAAGTCCGAGACGCCGTATCACCACGGTGCCTTGCGCGAGGCGTTGCTGCAGGCTGCCGAACGGGTGCTGGAACGCGACGGGCTCGCTGGCCTCACATTGCGCGCGGTGGCGCGCGAGGCGGGCGTCTCGCATGCCGCGCCCACCCACCATTTCGGCGATCTCACCGGCCTGCTCAGCGAACTCGCGGCCGTCGGCTTCCGCCAGTTCAACGCGGCGATGGCGTCGTCATGCAATGCCGCCACCACGCCGCTCGAAGCCGCGCTGGCGCGGCCCAAGGCCTATGTCGCCTATGCGCAGGCGCATCCCGGCATGTACGGCATCATGTTCCGCACCGAGCGGCTCGATTATTCCAGGCCCTCGCTGCACGAGGCGGCCGAAGCCTCCTTCGCCGGGCTTGCGAATGCGATCGGCATGATGCGGCAGGAGCAGATCAGCGAAGACGCGCTGACGCTGAGCCAGGGCGCCGCGATCGCACGTGCCTGGTCGATGGTGCATGGCTTCACCATGCTGCTGCTCGACGGGCGGCTCAAGGATATCTTGGGACGTCTGCCCGAGGGGACGACGGCCGAGCGGCTGCTCGAGGCGATGCTGACGGCGCCCATCACCACGAAACTCCCCGCATAGCGGCCGTTGGACCCGCCAAGGCCTAGCGCATCGTCGCCAGCTCGACGGCGTGGCCGCGCGTGCCGATGATCTTCACCTCGTCCTTGCCGCAAGCGAAGCCGCGGGCGAAATCGTCCGCGGCCTTGCGCGCAAGCTCGTTGGCGGTGGGGTTTGCGATCGCATCGACATAGGCGACGTGACAGACCGGTCCCGGCGGCAGCCGGGTCACGACCAGCATGGCCTTGGTGTTCGGCCGGCCCTGCTTGTCGGGATCGGCATTGTCGGCGATGTGCCAGCGCTGGATGATCGCGAACGGCTTTGCGCCCACGGCGCGCCATTCGATCGTGGTCTCCGACGAATTGAACGGCGCGAACCAGACCTTGGCTGCCGGTTCCTCGGCCGCTTGCTTGCGATTGCGGCCGACCGAGACGATTTCGCGAAGATCGTCCTCGGCAATCAGCACCAGGAGGCCGTCCTTGCCCGAACATGCCCGCGTGGTGCTGCCGTCGAGCTCGCTGGGCTTGCCGATCTGGCGGCAATCCTTGGGCGCGGTCGAGGTGTATGTGCTGCCCACGGATTGGGCGACGGCGCTGTTCAGGCCGATGCAGATCATCAAGACAGCCAGGCCTATGCAGGTGACGCGGTTCATCATGAGGCTTCGATCGTAGGGAACTCCGTACCATCAGACGTCTTCATTGTGGGCAAGGTTCAAACAGGGGTGGGATAGACCTGACAGCGGCGCGGAATCGTTCTAGAAGAGCGGCTTCGCTTGGGCTCTTCCAGCCTCGTTCGCGTCCTCCTTTACTTGATCATGCCAGCCATCTCCTCGCAAAAACCCTATCGCGTCGGCCGCTCCAAGACCGGGCTCGGCCTCTTCGCCACCAAGCCGATCAAGAAGGGCACCCGGATCATCCGCTATTTCGGACCGATCCTGGATTCGCGGATCCCCGAGCAGGACGACGTCGAGAACAAGTATCTGTTCGAGCTCAACGGCCGCTGGACCATCGACGGTTCGGTGCGCAAGAACCTGGCCCGCTACATCAACCATTCCTGCCGGCCCAACGCCGAGTCCGACGTCCGGCCGCGCGAGCGCAAGGTCTTCATCCGCGCCATCAGGAACATCGAGCCGGGTGACGAGATCAACTACGATTACGGCACCGACTATTTCAAAGCCTATCTGAAGCCGATCGGTTGCAAGTGCGAGTCTTGCGAGAAGAAGCGCAAGAAGCTGCGCGCCGAGGCGCGGGCGGAAGCCGCCAAGGTGAAGGCGCGCACGGAAGCCAAGGCCAAGAAGACGGGCCCGAAAAGCACGGCGAAAAAGAAGAAGCTGAACGGCAAGCACTTCGCCGGCAAGGTCGGCCGGGCGAGCGCGTAGCCGAGGGGCGATGGCCGCGAATGATGCGCGGCCAAGCCCGGGCCTCAAGCCGCCACCACGCTCGCACTTCTCCGCAATCCCACATATTGCAGTTCGGCGAACACACCGGTGGCGATCGCCTGCGCCACGACCATGAGCGCGCCGGCAAGATTCGGCGACACCGCGCCCGACAACAGCAGCGCAATGCTGCCGACCGTCCAGGCCGCATTGCCGATCACGACCAGCAGCACGGGCGCCTTCGCCACCGAGGCGCGTGACGCCAGCCAGCCGACCAGCGCGGCGTAGGCGATCAGGAACAGGCCGGTCTCACGCAGCAGCACTTCGGGCAGGTTGAACAGCGCAGCGAACGCGCTCGCGCCGAAAGTGAAGCCGAGGGCGGCGACGCCGCTGAAGATAGCGTCGGCGAGCAGCGCGCGGCGCAGGAAGGTGGAAGCGTCGATCATCAGAGGTCTCCATGGTCAGGGTGGGCTCGGGGTGAAACTCAGTGCCATGCGCGCCACCAGGCGCGGAGCAGGCGGGCGATGCGGAACGGACAAAGGCTCCTGCCGACGCCGTGCTCGAAGGCTGTGACCTGCGCGAGCACATAGTCGCCGGTCGAATGCACCAGCGGCTCCGGCATGTTGAGGCTGCGCGCCAGCATCCGCGTTGCGAAGGCCGTGGCCCAGGGAACAAGGTGGTCTGCGACGGTCCGGTAGAACAGCAGCGCGATCATGGTCATCTCCTGTTGCAACCGAAGATGCGCCGGCCCAGGGGCCAATTCGATTACCTCGTGGGTAATGGAAGGGCCGAAATCCGCATGATAGGTTTCTGGTCATGAACGCACATGCATCCACGGCACAGGCCGACCGCAGCCAGCCGGTTCACATCGGCGACCATTTGCGCGAATGGCGGCAGCGCCGCCGCATGAGCCAGCTCGATCTCGCGGGCGAAGCCGAAATCTCGGCGCGTCACTTAAGCTTCGTCGAGACCGGCCGCGCCGCGCCCTCGCGCGACATGGTGCTGCGGCTCGCCGAGCGTCTCGACGTGCCCTTGCGCGAACGCAACGTGCTGCTGGTCGCCGCCGGCTATGCGCCCGCATTCCAGCAGCGCCCGCTGGAGGATCCCGCCTTGAAATCAGCCCGCCAGGCGATCGACCTCGTGCTGAGGGCGCACGAGCCCAATCCCGCGCTCGCGGTGGACCGGCACTGGAACCTGGTGTCGGCCAACCGCATGGTGGCGCCGCTGCTCGACGGCATTCCGCAGCGGCTGCTCGGCCAGCCCTTCAACGTGCTGCGGCTCGCCTTTCATCCCGAGGCGCTGGCGCCGCGCACGGTCAATCTCGCGGAGTGGTGCGGCCATCTTCTGGAGCGTCTGCACCGGCAATGCGAGGTGACGGCCGATCCTGAGCTGATCAAGCTCTACAACGACCTCAAGAGCTATCCGATCCCGGCGCGGACGGGGCCGCTGTCGAGCGACAACGTCGCGATCCCGTTCAAGCTACGCCATGGCGGAGAAGTTCTGAGCTTCTTCTCCACCACGATGGTGTTCGGCACGCCTGTCGACATCACCCTGTCGGAGCTGGCGCTGGAGACCTTCTTCCCGGCGGACGAGCGCACCGCCGAACGGCTGAAGCAGATGGCGGCCGGGTTGTCATAGCGGCGTTTACAGGCAGCAGCGGTCCCCGCATAATCCGCCGATGGACACACGCTCGTTCCGGCGATCGCGGCCAGCCAATCCCGTCGGCGATCTCTTGCGCGCCTGGCGCATGCGCCGGGCGTTGAGCCAGGCGGAGCTGGCGTTCGAGGCCGGCATTTCGATCAAGCATCTGAGCTATGTCGAGACCGGCAAGGCGGCGGCAAGCCGGGAGATCCTGCTGCAGCTCGCATCCGCCCTCGATCTGTCGCTGCGCGACCGGAACGCGCTGCTCGAGGCCGGCGGCTTCGCCCGGCAATATGGCGAGCGCGACCTCGCCGCGCCCGAGCTTGCCGATGCACGCCGGGCCATCGATCTGCTGCTGCGGCGTCACGAGCCGTTTCCCGCGATCGTCACCGACCGGCGCTGGAACGTCATGCAGGCCAACCGTGCCGCCTCGCGCCTGATGACGATGCTGCTCGGCCCTGAGCGCATGCAGCGGCCGCTCAATCACATGCGCATGTTCCTGGCGCCGAACGAGCTCAAGCCGTTCGTCGAGAACTGGCCCGCGGTGGCCGCGGCTCTGCTGTCGCGTGCGCGCCATGAGGCAATGGCCGCGCCGCTCGACGAAGCCCTGCAATCGACCTGGCGCGAATTGATGCGGCTGCCGGAGCTGCCCACGCCTGCAATCGAGGACGACACCGTGCCGGGGCCGCTCTGCGAGGTGCGCCTGCGCAAGGGCGGTGCCGGCGTCTCACTGATCGGCGCGGTTCTGACTTTAGGCACGCCGCAGGATGTGACGTTGCAGGAGTTGCGCGTCGAGATGTTCATGCCGGCGGACGCGGCGTCCGAGGCGACCCTTGTCGCGCTTGCGGCTCAAGAGGCCTGAGCTTGCGCGGCCTCACGCCGCTCGAAGCTCATGGCCTGCATCACCTCGGCAAACGGACCCTTGAGATCGCTCAAGGTCGCCGTGGTGAGGCCGGCGCCATTGGCGCCGACGCGCGTGGCGGCGCGGATCAGGATCCATTCGCTCTCGGGCGGACGGAAGAAGTAGAGGCTGATCTCGGGATTGATGAAGGTCCAGTCGCGCATGTCGACGATCTGCGCGACGCCGCTGGCGAAATCCGCGGCCTGCACCGCCTGCAGGAGCGGCGTGTTCGGTTCGCCCTCGATCAGCGGCGCATCGAGGCGCATCCAGGCCGCCGCCGGGCCCGACTTCTCCAATGCGCCCTCGATCAGCCGCACCGACACGTTCTGGAAATAGCGGCTCCATTTCTGCGCGAAGGCCGGCGGCGGGCTGCCCGCCTCGGGCGCCTTGTCGACCACCATGGGCCTCGCAAAGGGATCGGCGGGAGATTCCCCGCTCGACGCGGTCAGCAGCGCCGTGCAGCGGCCGATCTCGGTCTCCCCGTCCATCAGCCGCACCTGCAGGGTCTTGGCCTTGCGGCCGTCGCGCAGCAATTCGCTGACGGTCCTGAAGGCGCGCAGGCCCGCCGGTCGCCACAGATCGAAGGTCAGGCGTCGCACCGCAAAGCCGGTTTCGGTGGCGAGACGCTCGACCTCGCGGGTCATCAGGGCGGTGGTGGCGCTTCCCTGCAGCATGTCCGGAGACCACGGACCGCCGGCATGCTCCGTGGCCCGGAACTGTTGGCCGTCCGGCCTGAAAATGGCGCTCATCGCGGTCTCCCCTCGGACTTGATTGTGGCCGCAAGTATCGGGGCGGGGTGCAGCGGTCACAATAACCGCAGAGGTGAAGTCGTGAGCCATGCAGGGCCGGCGGCTTGCGCCGCCCCCGGTTCGGCTTATCTTCCGGCGAACCCGTGACCCGCCCGAAGGAGGCGCCTGACATGAGCACGCTGAAACCGCTCCAGATCGATGTCGTTTCCGATGTGGTGTGCCCCTGGTGCTATATCGGCAAGCACCGGATCGAGAGTGCGCTGGCGCTCGTGCCGGACGTTCCGGTCAAGCTCAATTTCCGCCCGTTCTTCCTCAATCCGTGGGTGCCGCGCGAGGGCATCAGCCGTGAGGCCTATCTCACCCAGAAGTTCGGCTCGGTCGAAGCCTATAAAGGGATCGCGGGGCGCGTCGTTACGGCCGCAAGCGAGGAGGGCCTCGTCTACAAGCCCGAGCTGGTGGCGCGTCAGCCCAACACGACCGACTGCCATCGCCTCATCCTGTGGGCGGAAGCGATCGGCAAGGCGCCCGAGATGAAGCAGCGCCTGATGGAGCTGTATTTCCGCGACGGCGGCGATCTCACCGATGTGAACGTGCTGGTGCAGGCGGCCGCCGACATCGGCCTCGACGCCGAGGACGTGCGCCGGCGCCTTGCCACCGACGAAGACGTCGCGCGCGTCTCGGCCGACGCGCAGGAGGCCGCCGAGAAGGGAATCTCCGGCGTGCCGACCTACGTGTTCGCGCAGAAATACGCCGTCTCCGGTGCGCAGGACCCGAACCTGCTCGCGCGCGCCATCCGCCAGGTCTCGGAGGAGATCAACGCCCAGGCGGCGGAGTAGCTTTCGCTTATTTGCGGAGCCGGCGAACCACGCCTCGCGCAGCCTCATGCGCGGCGTAGAGGCCGACCAACGCTGCGTGAATGAGCGCCACGACCGGATCGTGCCGCCGCAGCGGGATCAGCACGTCGCCGACCGCAAAACGCCCGCGCCAGATCGGGTTGATCATGGGGTGATCGGCGCTCGCGGTGGAATCCGCGCTGGCGATGGCGGGATCGGCGCAAAGATGGCGGGTGAGCTCGAGGGTTAGCTGCACGCCCGGCGAATATTTCGCAAAGCGTTCGTCAATGCCGAGCTTGAAGAAGAAAGCACGGTCCTGGTGGCGCAGCACGATGCCCGCGGCGACCGGTGTCGCCCCGGCGCGAAGCGTGATGATTTCGCACTGCGCGGTCTCCGCCAGCGCCGGCACCGCGCGGCGAATGAAGGTCGCATCACCTGCGTGCTGAACCAGCGCGGTGCCGCGCTTGCCCTTCCAGCCGCTGGCTTCGAGCTGCAGGAATGTTTCGAGTGCGGGCCAGATCTCGTCAGGCCGGCGTGCGACGTCGAATGTAACAGGGCCGTGCTCTTCGAGCCGATGGCGCTGACGGCGCAGGTCCTTGAGCTTTTTGGTGCCGAGACCGTCGCGCAGCAGCGTTTCGTCATCCTGCGTCGCATCGAGGCTGGCGCGGATGTAGGAGGAAAGCACGCGCGGCTTCAGGCCGTCGCGGGTCAGGACCTGCCTGAGCGCAGTCATCGCAGCGCCGTCGAGCGCGACGTCGTTGAGCACGAGCGCATGCGCGCCGGCCCCGCGCGCCCGCTGCAACAGTTGCGTGGCCGCCTCGATCGGGGCGTCGCGGTCGATCAGCGGGCTACATAGGGTGCCGTAGGGATGCGCGCTCACCAGCGCGGGCAGGGGAATCTTCAGGGCGCGCCACAGCGGGATCACCGGCATCAGCCCGATCAGTCGCGACGACGCGCCGTCGAATGCGGGCAATGCCGAGGCCGAGGTGCGGCCGCGCGCGGTTGCGCTGACAGCGAGCTCCCAGGCGGGCAGGTAATATCCGTTCGGCTCGATCGCCCGCTGCGCGAGCGCGCGCCATTGGCCGGGATCGATCGCAATGAGCGGGACGCGCGCCGCCATGGCATCCCCGGATGCCGGATGGATCGCTGCCTGCTGCGCGATATCGACCACGTCCCCTCGTCCCATTCACGCGGGCAAATGCCGCGTCACGTGGCCATGCTTAGCGCAAAGATTGGAAAATACCGTTGGGACGCGGCTCCAATTCGAACGGTAATGTTAACGTCTCGTTGAGCATCCGGCGCCGGATGTCCAACGCAGACCTTATTTGTCGCCGGGCAGGAAGTGATCACGGGCGCTTGCCCTTCCACCGCTGGCGGTATCGGTGATCGTGACCTCGAGATCGCGCGAGGTCTTCGGCAGATCGGCGGGCCCGACTTGCACCGACAGTCTGACCTCGCGGGTCTGGTCCTGTCCGACCTCGACGACGGGCTTGCCATCGGGAGCGGCTTCGATGCCCGCAACCCGGATGCTCGCGCCGGGCAGCCCGGAGACCTCGATCGCAAACGATCGCTGTGCGCCCTTGTTGAGGATGCGCACGATGTAATCATTGCGCACGCCGCCGTCCGAGAGCTGAACGAACAGAGGATTGCGCTCGTGCAGCACGTTGACGTCCATGGTCGCGCGCGTGGCGAGGGTGTAGACCATGATGGTGCCGACGACGGCAATGGCTGCGGTATAGATCAGCGTGCGCGCGCGAACGATGCGATAGATCGGCGGCTTGCCGTCGCGCCGGCGCTGCATGTTGATGTCCGTGTCGTAGCCGATCAGGCCCTTGGGTCGGCCGATCTCGCGCATGACGTTGTCGCAGGCATCGATGCACAGGCCGCACTGGATGCAGCCGAGCTGGATGCCGTGGCGGATGTCGACGCCAGTCGGGCAGACGTTGATGCATTGGTGGCAGTCGACGCAATCGCCGGCGAAATCGCCATGGGCGCGGGCGGCTTCCGCCTTCTTCACCGACATGCGCGGCTCGCCGCGGTCGCGGCGATAGGTGACGTTGAGCGCCCATTCGTCGGTCAATGCCGCCTGAATGCGCGGCCACGGGCACATGTAGATGCACATCTGCTCGCGGGCGTGGCCGGCAAAGACATAGGTCGTCGCGGTCAGGATCCCGATCCAGAGATAGGCGATGAACGGGGCCTGGAAGGTAGCGAGCTCCTTCACCAGCGTCGGCGCGTCGTCGAAATACAGCACCCAGGCGCCGCCGGTCCACCAGGCGATCATGATCCAGAGGAAGTGTTTGAGCGCGACCTTTCGGATGTGGTCGAACGTCCAGTAGCGCTTGTCGCCCTGCATGCGCTCGCGCCGGTCACCTTCGACCCAGCGCTCCACGGCATAGAACAAATCGGTCCACACCGTCTGCGGGCACAAATAGCCGCACCACAGTCGCCCCGCGACTGCGTTCATCAGGAACAGTGCCATCGCCGCGATGATGAGCAGACCTGTGAAGTAATACACCTCCTGCGGCCACAGCTCGATGAAGAAGAAATAGAAGCGACGATGCGGCAGGTCGATCAGCACCGCCTGGTCGGGCAGGCCAGGGCCGCGGTTCCAGCGCACGAACGGCAAGAGATAATAGATCCCGAGCGTGACGCAGAGGATCGCCCATTTGATGCGGCGGAACGGCCCGTGGACCGATTGCGGATAGACCTTCCTGCGCTTCTCGTAGAGAGGCCCCTCAATGAAGGTGTCGTCGGTCATGCCGCGCTCCCGCGTTTGCGCCGGCGAAGTCCTAGGGTGCGCAGAAGAGGCGATACAGCGTCTCCAGCACCACGCGGACTTCCCGGCTCGCGATGCTGTAGTATATCGTCTGGCCGTCCCGCCTGGGTTTGATCAGGCTCAATGCGCGCATCTTGCGGAGGGTCGAATGATTGCGACGTCTTTCACGCCAATGGCTTCGCTTGTGGGCGGCGCACTGATCGGCCTGTCCGCCGTTCTGCTGATGTGGGCGAAAGGACGGGTCGCCGGCGTCAGCGGCATCGCGGCACGGCTGTTTCCGCCCTATGAAGACGACGAATTCGCCGGACGGCTGGCCTTCGTCGCCGGTCTTGTCGCCGCGCCCGTGCTGGTGCGGCTCGCCACGGGAAGCCTGCCGCCGCAGACGATCGAGGCGGGCACGGCAATCCTGGTTGTCGGCGGCCTGCTCACCGGCTTTGGCTCGGTGTGGGGTAGCGGCTGCACCTCGGGCCACGGCGTCTGCGGCCTGTCCCGGCTCTCCACGCGTTCGCTGGTCGCGACCGTGACCTTCATGGCAGCCGGCATGGCGACCGTCTTCGTGATGCGGCACTGGAGCTGACGCCGATGGCCATTCTCGTTCAATTCGTGATCGGCCTGATCTTCGGTCTCGGCCTGATCGTCTCCGGCATGTCCGACCCGGCGAAGGTTCTGAACTTCCTCGACGTCGGCGGCATTCCGGCCGGGACGTGGGATGCGAGCCTTGCCTTCGTGATGGCCGGCGCGGTGGCCGTGACCTTCATCGGCTTCAATCGCGTCCTGCGGCGCGCGCGTCCGTTCTTTGCCGAACGATTTTTCCTCCCGACGCGAAACGATATCGATCTCAGAATCGTCGCAGGTCCGGCGATCTTCGGTATCGGCTGGGGATTGGCCGGCTTCTGTCCGGGGCCGGCGCTGACCGCGCTCGGGTTCGGGTCTTCTTCCGCCTTTATCTTCGTCGCGGCGATGTGCGCCGGCATGGTGCTCGCACGCTTTGTCGCCCACTTGCCGTCACTGACGCGCTTCGTCGCGCCGGCCGATCCGCTCGAAACCTGAAGTCACTGCAGCAAGTAAAATTCATGGACAAGCTGGGGAACCATGAAGGGTTTTCCGCACTCGCCCGGGCCCGCCACGCCGCCGATGCAATCGCGGCCTACGAGCAGTTTCAGCAGCAATCGGTCGCCGCCTGACGCGGTGATCTGAGTCAAGCACGCGACGGGACCGGGCGAGCTGTCTCGCCCGGTCCCGTCCGTGCTCGATCTATCAACTACCAGCGGTCGCCGACACCGACGCCCACGCTGACGCCGGGTGTCCGGATGCCGACGCCGGCACGCGGACCATCGTCCCAGTCGCGATAGGTGCGTCGCTCATAATAGCGATCGCGCGGCATGGTCGCGTAGGAGTCGCGCACGATCACGCGCGAGCCGCCGCGGGTGCGGTAGCAATTGCCGGCGTCGTCACAGACAAGCCGGACTTCCTGAATGAGATCGGAGTTCGTGTATTCGCTGGTCGAATAGATGTCCGCCGCCTTGGCACCGGTTGCCGCGGCCAGCGCGCCGACACCCGCCAACAGCGCAATCGTAAATGTCTTCATCGTGTCCTCCACCGAAACTGCCCTCGGCGGTAACAAGAAGGGGAGGCGGCGATCGTTCCCGGCTGCGATGCTGGTTTTTCCCGGAACCGGAGCTTTGTTACGCGGATTCGCTGCTAGATCGGCTCGTAGGTTTCCGTTCCACAGATGTCCTCGGCTTCCGCCCGGCGGCGATCGACCACCTTTCCGCCCGATATCGTCACGATGTAGGTCTGGGCGCCGAGCGAGGTGCCGGTCGCGGAGGTGAGCTGGGCGCGGACGCAGGCGGTCCAGCCCGGCCCGCGCACCTCGCGATGGGGCGAAGCGACGTGCACCTCGCGTGGATAGGAGGTGGCGAGGAAGACGACGTCGATCTGCTCGCGCACCACGCGCTTGACGTCGGGGGCGGGTTCAGGCGGCGGCTGTTCGGTTTCCTTCATGCGCATGAATTCCGGCACCGGCGCGCGGCTGTCGGCAACGCCGCAGGCGCCGAGCGCGAGCGCGCCGGCGAGCAGCGCCGCATGAGCAATGATCCGCAACATCCGTGAAGGTCCCCTGCGGGCCAACAGATAGGCAGGAATGCGATCCGGCGAAGTCCCCGGCGATCAAGATTTGCTGAAGTCTTTATGGAAGCCTGATGGAAACCTTGGAACTCGCGGATTTCATATTCCGGAATTGCAGGCTAAGTTTGTACCCCAGACGAGGGGGATTGCACCAATGAGGATTTTGGTCATAGCGGCGGCGGTCATGGCGCTGACGGTTGCCTCGGCGCAGGCGCAGGGCCGGCGGCCACCCAATGACGGAGCTAAACCGGCGGACAACAAGCCCAAGGTCGACGAGAAAGCCTACAAGGCCGCGCTTGAGCGCATTCCCGAGCCCAAGGACAAGTACGACCCGTGGGGCGGGGCCCGTCCGAGTGAACCCGCCAAGAAGCCGAAATAGGGCGAGGCGAGCGTTGCGGACCGGCCTGCGATTTCCGATCGGGCTCGTTGCGCTGCTGCTGTTTCTCGCGCGGCCGAGCGCGGCCTGGGAGAGTTGGGGCGGCGATGCCGGCGGCTCGCGCTTCTCGCCACTGCAACAGATCACGCCCGACAATGTCGGCAATCTGGTTCGGGCCTTCGAATTCCGCACCGGCGATCTCACGGTGCGCCCGCCGGAGGTGATGCGGCGGACCAAATTCCAGGCAACGCCGCTGTTCGTCGAGGACAGCCTGATCTTCTGCTCGCCCTTCAACGAGGTGATTGCCCTCGATCCCGGCACGGGCGCGCAGAAATGGCGTTACGATCCGAAGATCGCGACCAATCAGCGTCCCGCCAATCGTTACGTCTGCCGCGGCGTCACCCACTGGACCGACGATGAGGCGCCCGCGAATGCCGCCTGTCGATCGCGCATCTTCATGGGCACCAACGACGTCCGCCTGATCGCGCTGGACGCGAAGACGGGAATTCCCTGTGCCGGTTTCGGCAATGCCGGCGAGGTGAAGCTCGATATCGGTATTGCCCTGGAATGGCCCGGCGAGTTCCAGATCACCTCGCCGCCGGCCGTTGGCCGGGATGTCGTCGTGGTCGGCTCCTCGATCTCCGACAACCGACGCGTCGATGCGCCGAGCGGCGTCGTACGTGCGTTCGACGCGCGGACCGGCCGGGCGCGCTGGAGCTTCGAGCCGCTCAAGCGTGACGGCATCGAAGCCGGGCACGCCAATGTCTGGGCGCCGATGTCGGTCGACGCGGCGCGCGGCCTGGTGTTCCTGCCGACGTCCTCGCCGTCGCCGGATTTCTGGGGCGGCAAGCGGCCGGGCAACAACGAGCATGCCAATTCGGTGGTCGCATTGCGCATCGAGACCGGTGAGCTCGCATGGGCATTCCAGACCGTGCATCACGACGTCTGGGATTACGATCTGGCGGCGCAGCCGACGCTCGCGCGCCTCGATGCCGGTGATGGCCAGCGCGACGTCGTGATCCAGCCGACCAAGCAAGGTTTTGTCTTCGTGCTCGACCGCGACAGTGGCAAGCCGGTCTGGCCGGTGGAAGAACGCGCGGTGCCGCAGGGCGGCGCGGAAGGGGAGACGTTGTCGCCGACGCAGCCGTTTCCGACGCATGTGCCGGCGCTGACATCACAGGCGATCTCGACCGACGACGCGCTCTCGCTGTTGCCGGAACTGCGCCCCTCGTCCTGCGAGCGCCTGTTCACGGAGGCGCGCAACGAGGGGCTGTTCACGCCGCCTTCCGTGCAGGGCACGCTGGAGTTTCCTTTCACCGGCGGCGGCGTGAACTGGGGCAGCGCGGCCTTCGATCCGGTCCGGCAGATTCTCTACGCCAACACCGGGCGCGCCGCTCATCTCATCAGGCTGATCCCGCGTACGGAGGCTGCCGGATTCAATCCGCCGCCGGGGCATGATTTCGGCCAGCAGCGCGGCGCGCCGTTTGCGATGTCGCGCGCGGTGGCGATGTCGCCGCTCGGTCTGCTCTGCAACAAGCCGCCCTGGGGCGAGATGGTTGCGGTCGATCTGAAGGCCGGCAAGATCCTCTGGCGTTCAACCGTCGGGACCACCGAAGACTTGGCACCACTCGGCACTCCGCTGCCCTGGGGCGCGCCTCTCGTCAACGGACTGGCGGTCACGGCGGGCGGTCTCGTCTTCAGCGGCGCGATGGATGCTTATCTGCGCGCCTTCGATGCGCAAAGCGGCAGGGAGCTGTGGCAGGGACGGCTGCCAGTGCCCGGCGTCGCCAATCCCATGACCTATCTGTGGAAGGGCGAGCAATATGTCGCGATCGGCGCCGGCGGCCACTCCGAAGTCGGCACCTCGATCGGCGATAGCGTGGTCGCGTTCCGCCTGGCGCGGCCGGGCGAGGCGCCGACATTGTGGTCGCGCACCATCGATCGTCCCGGCGGCCGATTTTTCGGGGCATCGGCGGCGATCGGAATCGCAATCGCCGCGCTCGTGATCGCAAGCCTGCGCTGGCGTCGCCGTCGTCGTCGTATCACGCGATCATAATCGTGTTGTGGATGCGATGCGAACGTTCGTTCACATCGCGCCCGCTATTGCACGAAGGCGAGGCCGACGCGCTTGTCACTGCGCCAAACTGTGCGACAATTGCGGACGAAATCGTCGCGCGCGATCGATAGCGTGAACGATTGCGGCAATGTGACGGGGGTATCGAGGTCGATCGCCGCGCCGCCCGCTGACATGTTTCGCACGGTGCAGGGGATGCCGCTGCTTTCGAAGGTGATCGTTCCACCCTTGAAAACACGGTGCCGCTGCGCTGCACGCTTCTCGATCATCCGCGTTGGTCCATCATGATGATTGTGAAGTAGTGCATAGAAATTACGTTGAACTAAACTCAATACTGGCGCTACTTGCACAGCTCTTCAGACTTCGTTTACGACGTTGACGCGGAGAATCTCTCCGCCGACTTTCCCCACACGCTCTTCTTTTATGGCGCTACGCGCCGATGGAGATACTGATGAAGACCACGCTTTCGATTTTGCTCGCCGCCGCGTTCTCGCTGTCGTCGATGCCCGCCCACGCCGTCAAGTGGGACCTCTCGACCATGAGCTGCAAGCAGTTTCTCGATAGCGGCGAAGACAACATCCAGGTCGTGCTGACCTGGATGGACGGCTGGTACAAGGGCGACGAGGACAACGCGATCATCGACACCGACGTGTTCATCGAGAACGCCAAGAAGTTCGGTGCCTATTGCGGAAAGAATCCGACCGCCAGCATCGTCACCGCGGCCGACGAAGTGCTCGGAAAATAATCTCGGCAAGTCATGAAGCGTGCGGACCGAAGCGAGGATGCGATCGCGCTTCGGTCTCTTGCTTCGACACGATCGTGATGGAGAGCCGCGGTGCGCTTTGCGCTCACGCGGCTTTCCTTTTTTGAGATGCTGCTCAGCCCGGCAGCATCGCGAACGCGCTCGATACCATTGCGATCGGTTTGTTGTCGGTCGCCGAGAGCAGCGTGACGCGGCCAAAGCTCATGGTGCGCCCGAGCCGCACCACGCGCGCGTCCGCCAGCACATCCGACGAGGACACCGCGCGCATGAAATGCGTGGTCTGGTCGACCGTGGTCATCGGGCGATAGCCGCGATTGGCAGCCAGGATCGCGATCACCATCGCGGTGTCGGCGAGCGCCATCAGAGCCTGGCCGCAGACCACGCCGCCGTTCCGGCACAGCCGCTCCGAGAACGGCATGCGCAGCAGCGCGCCCGGCTGCCAGTCCGGCACATCCGCCGGCTGTGTGTGCTCGAGGCGCTCGACGGCGAGGTTGAGATCCTGGACCCAGGGTGCAAAAACCTCGCCGAGGATGCGTCTGGCGTCGGGCAGGCCGAATTCGGCTTCTGGCTGGATTTGCATTGCTGGCGCGCTCTCCTGTATTGCCGGGTGTTTCGGCCCATTGTGCGCGCATCTGCGCGGCAAAGTCACCCGGTCTGGCGCCGGTCCCGTCGGCTTGAAAATGCCTGACTTGGCCCGATATGATGGCTTGCTCGGGGTATGGGTGGATGATGTTGAGTCGGTGTGTCCTCGTCTTTTGTATGGCCGCGCTCGGCCTCGCGCTGAGCGGGTGCACCAAATGCGGTCCGATCTGGGACGACTGGCTGCATGCGCCGAAATCGTGCAGATCGGATCGGCTCTAGCGGGCCCCGGACGGCCTCAGCGGTCGCGACCGGCCGCGACAAGGATGACCAGGCACGGGCGAACCGTGCCTCCATGGATGATCAAGGAGTAGACGATGAAGCTTTTCCGTTTGGCCGCGGTGCTGGCCGTGCTGGCGGGACCTGCCTATGCGCAAATGCCCAATCTGAATTTGCTGCAGGACGCCCCGAGCAAGACCCCCGAGGAAAAGGCCGCGGAAGCCGAGCGTGACAAGGCCTACAAGGAAACGCTGAAGAAGATCCCGGATTCCAAGACCTCCAACGATCCCTGGGGCGGCATGCGCGCCGATCCGCCGAAGCAGCCGGCGGCGCCGAAGGCCTCGGCTGCAACCAGCGCGCCGAAGAAGTCCAAGAGCGGCACGGCCGCCAACTGACGAGCGGCGCGGCCGCCAACTGACAGCAGCTCCATCCGGAGGCGGCACAACGCCTTCGGGAGGGGACTCCTCTTCGTCCGGCCCACGCCCTACATTTGGCTGGAGCGTAGCGCGTAGAGGAGGAGGACATGGCCGACCGTCCGCGGGATCTCGCCGAGCGGATGGCGCGCCGGCGCAAGATCGCCGGCAAGCCGGGCCAAACGGTCGGCGACGGCTATCTGCGCGAGACCTTCACGCTGCCGCGCGCGGCGGCGCGGGAAAGGGCGCAGGCCTTCTTCGCCCGCTACCCCAAGGCCGGCTATATGAGCGTTGTCGAGAGCTGGCGCGAGCTGCCCGGCGGCGACATCGAATTCACCATGCGGCGCCTGCCCAGCGCGGATTGAAGCTGCTTGCTAGTCGAGGGTTTCGGCAACGATGCGGATCCGGAACACGGGCTCCTTGGTCTCGTCCAGCAGCTCCATGTGCCATTCGGAATTTTCCTGGAGCTTGCGGGCAATGCCGGCCGTCATGTCGGCGCAGACATTGGTCATCTCTTTCCAAGCCGAATTGCGATCGGCAAATTCCGTCGCCTGATCGGCGCAGCCGGAGTAACTTCCATTCCGGATTCGAAAGAAATACAACGGCATAGCTGGCACCGATCGCGCGCGTGATGGCCTCGCCCCCAAGGCCATGGGCGCGCGCAGTCCAATCCCAAACCACCGTCAGATCAATTCCGGGCGGCTACGGATGATGTTTCCGCCGCCACCGCCAGCCGTGGTGCAGCGGCGCAGAAGGCGCCATCCGATGCCGACTTTCATCCGGCCGGTTCGGGCCGCCTGGCCGATCGCTTCAGCTCCCGGTCGATACGCAGCTGCACGCGCCGAATCGCCAACAGGTCGATTTTCGTCTCGGTCTTGCCGGTCTTGACCTGCTCGCCAATGCGGAACTGCCACTGCCAGATTCCGGGAATCGCCGTCTTGGCGACGGTGAACTCGACGCCCCTGTGATTCATGGCGACCTCCCACGATTCACTCTCCATGACTGCAAACATGTTGGGCGTCCCAATATTCCGGAGACAAGCAAATTTTGTCGGTAAGCCCCGGACAGTTCGGGGATATCTCGAAAGCGCGCCTGCCCCCGAAACAGGCGAAACCGGCTCTCGAAAGACGCCGGTCCGTGAGACAGTGAGGCTGTCGCATACCCGTGGTTCTCCGACCATGAACAAAGTTCCTGGGCTGCACCCGGCTGCGCCGGTGCGCCGAATCGGACGGGCCGCAGGGGCCCCGCGGAGGGTTACCGGTTTCCGTGCAAGCGGCGGCATATGCCTTGCTTGGTCTGGCGACGGCAAAAACAGCAAGGGCCCGTCATGCTCGGCATTCCCCGCCGCTACAGTCATTTCGTCTTCGGCATCATCCAGTCCGGACTGACCTCGCTGATCGCGGCGGGAATCGCCAGCTTGCCCGCAGGCAGCGCGATGAGCTTCGTCGGGCACTGGATGGTGTCGTGGCTGATCGCCTGGGCAGCGATGCTGCCGATCGTGCTGCTGGCTGCGCCCGCGATCCGCACCTTCTCGCTGCTCCTGACCCAGGAGGAGCGGGACCCGCGAACCGCCCGGAAGGCATGAAAAAGCCCCGCCTGGGGAGAGCCAGACGGGGCAAAAAGTTATTGGAGGCTGAGGTGCTGGGCTGCAACACCATAGCCTCATCATCCTAGCCGGCTCCGCTTACGGCAGCCTGACAGGCGGCAGATTTCCGAGCCCGACCACTGAGGCCGCAGACTGGCCCCGCACCCGTCCCAATTTCGACATCCGTTCGCACAACTGCGGACACACCCGTCGGCAAGATTCCACAGCGTTCGGCGCAGCCATGGGGGAAACGTGGCACGCCGACCACGGGGTGGCATCATGGATAACGTAGAGCGGTCATTCGCCGCCGCGACAGCGGCTGGCTTCGTGGTGCTGGTGATCGGCCTCGTGCTGCTGGCGCTGCTTTAGGACAGGCGCAGGCGCAGCCTTCCCCTGGATGATGGGTACGGGGTTGCCGCATTCTCAAAAACTGGAAAACAACCCCATGCACAGTAGGCCGCATGGAAATTCAGTTGTCTTTTCAATGGATTAAGTTTGGTGTTTAGATGCCGTCATGGCGCTCTGTGGGCCGGTCAAATCGGCCCGACCTGGGCCTCCCGACAGATTGCGGTGATAAGGCGACCGCCTCCCGCCGCCACCCAAGGTCTTAAGAAGGGCCGCCACCGTATCGTCGGCGCGCGTTTGTCAGCTTCGGAAGCCCCCGGCCGGATCTAGTGGATCTTGATTTCGTTCAGGGGAAGGTGGAGCTCGGCGGCGCGCTCTTGGCGGTCCTTCTTGCGGAACTCGTTTTCCGCGCGCTCGAACTTTATCAGCTCCTCCTGTGCCGCCTTCAGCAGGGGATTGCGCCTGATCGTATCGCGGTTGGTGTTGTCCGTCATGACTGAGGTCCCCAGAGTTGCGGTCCCATCCTGGAGAAGGCCCGAGACCGCGAAAAGGTTCGTTGCCGCAGGATTACGGAATTCTGACGGCGGCCGGGCCATGCGTCTTTGATGCGCGTCAGCCTCGGCCGGGGAATCACGTTGCGGCAGCCCTGCTATTTCGGCGGCTGCAGTCCGGGGGATATGACCCAGTCGTGCAGGTGATTGGCGACGTCGGCCTGGCGGGCCTTCGTGAGCAGGGCGTCCCGCTCGGGCCCGGGCGGAAGCCTGGAGGCCTGTTCCTCGACCTGCTTCACCCATGCGGAGAGTCGGTCTTGAAGCGTCAGCTGCTGCTTGAAACGTCGCCGCCTGGACATGGCGCGCTCCTTTCCGTGCGAGGAAGGCGGGAGCGCAATCGGCGTTCTCATCACCGATAGTGGCCTCGCTTCGTGCGGTGATGGCCCATTAAGGACAATTAACGGGAGCCGCGTCTGTCCAGTTGTGTGCACAACGCGAATAGGGAGGGGGACGTGGAGATGCTCACGGACAAACCCCCAAATCCGCAAAAGAACATATTGCGAACCTAGAACAAATAGGGTACGTTGCTTTTATCGCCGAGCCGCCTCGCCAATCGTTTGTCCCTCACGCGAATCCTCGCCATAAGGAGCACGACCCAATGTCCGCCACTGCCCTGCGTATCGTCGAAGGATCTTCCATGGACAAGAGTAAAGCTCTGGCCGCCGCGCTCTCTCAGATCGAGCGCCAGTTCGGCAAGGGCTCGGTGATGAAGCTCGGCAAGAACGACCGGTCCATGGACATCGAGGCGGTGTCGTCAGGCTCGCTCGGGCTCGATATCGCGCTCGGCATCGGCGGCTTGCCCAAGGGACGCATCGTCGAGATCTACGGGCCGGAATCGTCGGGCAAGACCACGCTGGCGCTGCACACGGTGGCGGAAGCGCAGAAGAAGGGCGGCATCTGCGCCTTCATCGACGCTGAGCACGCGCTCGACCCGGTCTATGCCCGCAAGCTCGGCGTCAACATCGACGAGCTCCTGATCTCGCAGCCCGACACCGGCGAGCAGGCGCTGGAAATCTGCGACACGCTGGTGCGCTCGGGTGCGGTCGACGTCATGGTGATCGATTCGGTCGCCGCGCTGGTGCCGAAGGCCGAGCTCGAGGGCGAGATGGGTGATGCGCTGCCGGGTCTGCAGGCGCGTCTGATGAGCCAGGCGTTGCGCAAGCTGACGGCCTCCATCAACAAGTCCAACACCATGGTGATCTTCATCAACCAGATCCGCATGAAGATCGGTGTGATGTACGGCTCGCCGGAAACCACGACCGGCGGCAACGCGCTGAAGTTCTACGCCTCCGTCCGCCTCGACATCCGCCGCATCGGCGCGATCAAGGAGCGCGACGAAGTGGTCGGCAACACCACGCGCGTGAAGGTGGTGAAGAACAAGCTGGCGCCGCCCTTCAAGCAGGTCGAGTTTGACATCATGTACGGCGAGGGCGTCTCGAAGATGGGTGAGATCCTCGATCTCGGCGTCAAGGCCGGCATCGTCGAGAAGTCAGGCGCCTGGTTCTCCTATGACAGCCAGCGCCTCGGCCAGGGCCGCGAGAACTCGAAAGCGTTCCTGAAGGCCAACCCCGACATCACCGCCAAGATCGAGACCTCGATCCGCCAGAACTCCGGCCTGATCTCCGAGCAGATTTTGGCCGGCACGCCGGAGAGCGACGCCGACGGCGAGGAGCCGACGGAGGAGTAAAATCTAACGCGAAGAGTTTTCGCGAGGAGCGGGCGCTGAAGACGTTGAGTTGCCGACGTCGTCAGTGCCCGTTTCGTTTTGCGTGAGGGTGGGGCGCGCCGACGATGAAACGGATGATTCTGACCAGTTCGTCCGGCGCTGGCCTCACCTATGCCGATCGCGCTGACATGGTCGTCCCGTTGATCTTTCGATTCGTATCTGGGCCCCTGCCTACGTCGCACCACCTTGAGACCTACCTCACGGGTGTCTCGCACCGCAGCGATCCGGAAGTGCGGTGGTCCGATCTTGTTGCCCGATCTCCCGAGGCCGGCCTCGCGCACAAGCAGCTCCCGCTAGATTGGTTCTGCAAGGCCTACGGCTTCGATCTCATCGAACTGTGGTTTGATCCCCGTCCGAACGATCAATTGCAGCTGGTCTGGATTCTCGATTACCTGCGCTCACAATCCTACATGGCCGAGCGACTTAAATTGCGGCTCGTCGATTTCGATCTGCTCGAAGCAGACGCTGTGAGGCTGCGCGATCGTGCCGTGCGGGTGTTCGACGTAACGGAGCCCGACTTCGAGGCCGCTCGCATGGCCTGGGAAGCTTATCGGGCCCCCACGCCGGAGCTCTGTTTTGGGCTGCTGGGGCGTGAGTTTCCCACGCTGCCCTTCCTGAATCCGGCGATGGAGCAATTGCTGGCTGAACTGCCGTCAACGACGACTGGACTGGGCGCGACGGAATCACGGCTTCTCGATCTGATTGCGGCGGGCTGCAGCCGGACAAAGGAGCTGTTTCAGCCGGGCGGGCTGCTCGAAACGCGCGTGTTTGACCAGTGGGAGCTTGGGCCGTTGCTCGAAGGGCTTGCGTCCGGCCCGATGCCGGCGGTCGCAGGTCTCGATCCGAAACTCGAGACGCTTCCCCGGCACGATGCGCGAGGTCGAAACGCCGCCTTTCGCCGGAGCCGGCTGTCGCTGACGGAGTTTGGCAAAGCGGTTCTGGAAGGTCGGGAGGATTTTCGCCGTCATAACCCGATTCGGCGCTGGTGGGGCGGTACGTTGCTGACCAACGATCGACTGTGGCGGTGGCGGGAGGAGAGTCGCTCGTTGATCGCGCCTTAGGTCAGGAGCCGTAGGGTGGGCAAAGGCGCGTAAGCGCCGTGCCCACGATCTTTCACGTCATGCAGAGGCGGTGGGCACGCTTCCGCCTTCGCTTTTCGAGCTACGGCGGACAAGTCGCTTTGCCCACCCTACGAGACCTCCGTCGTGGCCTACTCCGCAGCTTCCGCGTAATCGCTCACCGGCGGGCAGGAGCACACCAGGTTGCGATCGCCATAGACGTTGTCGACGCGGCCCACGGGGCACCAATATTTGTCGGCCCGCGAAGTGCCGGCGGGGAAGCAGCCCTCAGCGCGGGTGTAGGCGCGCTTCCAATCATCGTCCGCGATGTCGTGCACGGTGTGCGGAGCGTGGCGCAGCGGTGAGGCCTCGATCTTGAAACGGCCGGCCTCGACCTCGGCGATTTCTTTTCGGATCGCGATCATGGCATCACAAAAACGATCCAGCTCCGCCTTGGATTCCGATTCGGTCGGCTCGATCATCAGCGTGCCCGGCACCGGGAAGCTCATGGTCGGCGCGTGGAAGCCGTAATCGATCAGGCGCTTGGCGATGTCGTCGACCGTGACGCCGCTCGTATTCTTCAGCGGACGGGGATCGACGATGCATTCATGGGCGACGCGGCCCTTGGCGTTCTTGTAGAGCACCGGGAAATGCGGATCGAGGCGCGCGGCGATGTAATTGGCGTTGAGGATCGCGATCTCGGTGGCGCGCTTCAGGCCTTCACCGCCCATCATCAGGATGTAGATGTAGGAGATGGTGAGGATCGAGGCCGAACCGAACGGCGCGGCCGAGACCGGGCCGACCGGTGCGTCGCCTTGGGTCGCGGGGTGACCGGGAAGGAACGGCGCCAGATGCGCCTTCACGCCGATCGGGCCCATGCCGGGGCCGCCGCCGCCATGCGGGATGCAGAAGGTCTTGTGCAGATTGAGATGGCTGACATCGGCGCCGTAATCGCCGGGCCTGCTAAGGCCGACCTGCGCGTTGAGGTTGGCGCCGTCGAGATACACCTGGCCGCCATGGCCGTGCACGATGTCGCAGATCTCGCGGATGTGCTCCTCGAACACGCCGTGCGTCGAGGGATAGGTGATCATGACCGCGGCGAGGTCATTGGAATGCTTCTCGGCCTTGGCGCGGAGATCATTGACGTCGACGTCGCCGTTCTTCTCGCAGGCGACCACCACCACGTCCATGCCGACCATCGCGGCCGAGGCCGGATTGGTGCCGTGGGCGGAGGAGGGGATCAGGCAGATCTTGCGATGCGTCTCGCCACGCGCGGCATGGTAGCCACGGATCGCGAGCAAGCCGGCATATTCGCCCTGCGCGCCCGAGTTCGGCTGCAGCGAGATCGCATCATAGCCGGTGATGTCGCACAGCCATTTTTCCAGGCGCGCGAACAGCGCTTGATAGCCCTTGGCCTGCTCCCGCGGGACGAACGGATGCAGCGAGCCGAACTCCGGCCAGGTCAGCGGCATCATCTCGGTGGTCGCGTTCAGCTTCATGGTGCAGGATCCCAGCGGGATCATCGCACGGTCGAGCGCGAGGTCGCGGTCGCTGAGCTTGCGCATGTAACGCAGCATCTCGGTCTCCGAGCGATGCGCGTGGAAGACGGGATGGGTGAGGAAGGAGGTCGCGCGCTTCAGCGCCTCCGGCAGCGCCTCGCGTGTGGTCGCCTCTAACTCGGCATAGGCGAGCTTGCCGCCGAAGGCGCGCCAGACCGCTTCGATCGTCGCAGCCGTGGTGGCCTCGTCGAGCGCGATGCGCAAGCTGGTGGCGCCGACGCCGAGATTGATCTTCTCGGCCGCAGCGCGTGCGACGATTTCGGCGCGCTTGGCGCCGGCATCGACGCTGATCGTGTCGAAGAAATTTTCGCTATCAGGCGCGAAGCCGAGCTTGCGCAGGCCGCTGGCGAGCACGGCGGCGCGGCGATGCACATTGCGGGCGATCTGCGTCAGGCCTTCGGGGCCATGATAGACCGCGTACATCGAGGCGATCACGGCCAGCAGCACCTGCGCGGTGCAGATGTTCGAGGTCGCCTTCTCGCGGCGGATGTGCTGCTCGCGGGTCTGCAGCGCGAGCCGGTAGGCGGGCGCGCCGCGCGAATCCACGGAGAGGCCGACGATGCGGCCGGGCAGCGAACGCTTCAATGCATCGCGCACCGCCATATAGGCCGCGTGCGGTCCGCCATAACCCATCGGCACGCCAAAACGCTGCGCGGAGCCGATCGCGATGTCGGCGCCGAGCTCGCCGGGCGAGGCGAGCAGCGTCAGGGCCAGGAGATCGGCGGCAACGATCGCGAGCGCGCCCTTGGCCTTCAATGTTGCGATCGCGGGCCGGAGGTCGCGCACCGCGCCGGAAGAGCCCGGATATTGCAGCAGCGCGCCGAGCACGTCACTCCCAGCGAGATCGGTGAGGGGATCGCCGACGATCAGGGTCCAGCCCAGCGGCTCGGCGCGGGTGCGCATCACAGCGAGCGTCTGCGGATGCACGTCCTTGTCGACGAAGAAGGCCTGCGCCTTCACCTGCGAATGCCGTTCCGCGAGCGCCATCGCTTCGGCCGCGGCGGTGGCCTCGTCGAGCAGCGAGGCGTTGGCGACGTCGAGCCCGGTGAGGTCGCAGATCATAGTCTGGAAGTTGAGCAGCGCCTCCAGCCGCCCTTGGCTGATCTCGGGCTGGTAGGGCGTGTAGGCCGTGTACCAGGCCGGACTCTCAAGGATGTTGCGCTGGATCACCGCGGGCAAAATCGTGCCGGAATAGCCTTGGCCGATCAGCGAGGTGAAGACCTGGTTCTGGGCTGCGAGCTCGCCCATATGCGCGATCGCCTCGGTCTCGCTGAGCGGCTTGCCGAGATCGAGCGGGGCGGCCTGCCGGATCGAGGCCGGCAGCGTCTCCGCCATCAGGGCGTCGACGCTTCTAGCGCTGACGGTTTCGAGCATGGCGGTGACGTCACGCACTGAGGGGCCGATATGGCGGCGAACGAAACTGGCGGCGGCGTCGCCGTTGGTTTTGCGGTGCGCGGTCATCGCTTGCTCCATCGTCCTTAAGCCGTATGTGCCTTGTAGGCGGCTTCATCCATGAGGCCGCCGAGTTCGCCCTTGTCGGCCATCTTGATCTTGAAGAACCACGCCTTGCCTTGCGCATCCGAGTTCACCAGCGCCGGCTCGGCCGCGAGCTCGGCGTTGGTCTCGAGCACTTCGCCGGTCACGGGCGCGTACACGTCCGAGGCCGCCTTGACGGACTCAACCACGGCGGCGGCTTCCGCCTTCTTCAGGGTGCGGCCGACCTTGGGCAATTCGACGAACACGACGTCGCCGAGCTGCTGCTGGGCGTAGTCGGTAATGCCGACGGTGGCGACGTCGCCCTCGATGGCGAGCCATTCATGGTCGGAGGTGTACAGCGTCGTGGTCATTCTCGAATCCTCAGCGTTTGTAGGTGTTCTTGACGAAGGGCATCGCGGCGACCTGCACGGCTAAGCGCTGGCCCCGCACCTCGGCGAAGAGTTGTGTGCCGAGCGCGCTTTGGCTCGTGGGCACGTAGCCCATCGCGACCGGCGCATTCAGGCTTGGGCCGAAACCGCCCGACGTGACTTGTCCGATCGGCTCGCCGCCGGCGCTGTCAGCAAACAGCAGCGCGCCTTCGCGCACCGGTGCGCGTCCCTGGGCCAGCAGGCCGACCCGGCGGCGGGCCGCGCCGTTGTCGAAATGGGCGAGGATTTTTTCGGCACCGGGAAAGCCGCCGGCGCGCGCGCCGCCACTGCGGCGGGATTTCTGCACCGACCATTCCAGCGCGGCCTCGACCGGCGTCGTCATGGTGTCGATGTCGTGGCCGTACAGGCAGAGCCCGGCTTCCAGCCGCAGGCTGTCGCGGGCGCCCAGGCCGATCGGCAGCACATCGGTGTTTTCGAGCAGCGTTTTGGCGAGACGTTCGGCATCGGCTGCGGGAACCGAAATTTCAAAACCATCCTCGCCGGTGTAGCCGGAGCGTGAGACGAAACAGCCGAGGCCGGCCACCTTGCGGGGGCCGGAATCCATGAACTTCATGGCGGGCGCCTCTGCACACAATTTCGCCAGCACGGCCTCTGCCTTCGGCCCCTGCAGCGCAATCAGCGCGCGATCTGCGAGGGAATCGATGACGCAGTCTTCAGAGAGATTCGCGCGCAGATGCGCCTCGTCGGCGTCCTTGCAGGCGGCGTTGACGACCAGGAAGAGGTGATCGCCGAAATTAGCGACCATCAGGTCGTCCAGAATTCCGCCATCGGCGTTGGTGAACTGGGCGTAGCGCTGCCGTCCCGGCGCGATCGCCACGATGTCCTGCGGCACCAGCCGTTCCAGCGCGCGGGCGGCGTCCTCGACCCTGCCGGATTTCGGCCTGAGCGCGATCTGGCCCATATGGGAGACGTCGAACAGGCCGGCGGAGGTCCGGGTATGGAGGTGCTCCTTCAGCACGCCCGCGGGGTATTGCACGGGCATGTCATAGCCCGCGAACGGCACCATCTTGCCGCCCAGGGAGACATGAAGCCCATGAAGGGGCGTACGTTTCAGGGAATCTTGGTCGTCGTGCGCTAGCATCACAGGGGCCCTCGGCGGTTCCCCTGGGACGATTCCCTGAGGACACCGGTCGAAGCCCCATCTGTCGCTGTGCCTGAGAGTATTATCCCGTCGGCGGGTGCCATCCGGGTCTAAACCCGTCGGCGCCTCTTTCCAGATGCTGTCAAAGCCACGCGGTCCTTTTGCCTGAGAGTTTCCGGGGCGGTTGCTCCTTCGGCGCCGGCTGCCTAAAGCCGGTCTCTCCCGACGTGGCCGTACGATACAGATGGGTACAGACCACAGGGCGGCCAAGCCTGTCAACGCGTCCGCTTGCCCTATCAACGGGATTGCAAAGGGGATTGAGCGGCTGCGGCAACCCTCTGATCTCCTTGCACAGTTTCTGGACAGCGAAGCTGGCCTTGTCTAAAAGCGCTGTGGCCCGCAGATATCAGCCTTAACGTTTCGGTTTGGATGGCGAGAAAGCGGGTCCAAGCACACCCGATTGGATGAACATGAGCGGCGTCAACGAGATCAGGTCGACCTTTCTGAACTTCTTTGCCGAGAACGGCCACGAGATCGTGTCGTCCTCGCCATTGGTGCCGCGCAACGATCCGACGTTGATGTTCACCAATGCCGGCATGGTGCAGTTCAAGAACGTCTTCACCGGCGTCGAGAAGCGGCCGTATCAGCGCGCCACCACGTCGCAGAAATGCGTGCGCGCCGGCGGCAAGCACAACGACCTCGACAATGTCGGCTACACCGCGCGCCATCTCACCTTCTTCGAGATGCTCGGCAACTTCTCCTTCGGCGACTATTTCAAGGAGCGCGCGATCGAGCTCGCCTGGACGCTGATCACCAAGGATTTCGGGCTCAACAAGGACAAGCTGCTCGTCACGGTCTACCACACCGACGACGAGGCGCACGGGCTCTGGAAGAAGATCGCCGGCTTCTCCGACGACCGCATCATCCGCATCCCGACCTCGGACAATTTCTGGGCGATGGGCGACACCGGTCCGTGCGGCCCGTGCTCGGAGATCTTCATCGACCGCGGCGATCACATCTGGGGCGGCCCTCCGGGCTCGCCGGAAGAGGATGGCGATCGCTTCCTCGAATTCTGGAATCTCGTGTTCATGCAGTATGAGCAGGTGACGAAGGAGGAGCGCGTGGATCTGCCGCGTCCCTCGATCGACACCGGCATGGGCCTTGAGCGCATGGCCTGCATCATGCAGGGCGTCGACAGCGTGTTCGAGACCGATCTGTTCCGCCATTTGATCGATGCGGCCTCGTCCGCGCTCGGCAGCGGGCCGAACGAGCAGACCGTCGCCTCGTTCCGCGTCATCGCCGACCATCTGCGTTCCTCGGCCTTCCTGGTCGCGGACGGCGTGCTGCCCTCGAACGAGGGCCGCGGCTATGTGCTGCGCCGGATCATGCGCCGCGCGATGCGCCATGCGCAGCTGCTCGGCGCGAAAGAGCCGCTGATGCATCGGCTGGTCTGGGCGCTGGTCCGCGAGATGGGCCAAGCCTATCCCGACCTGATGCGTGCGGAAAATCTGATCGAGGAAACGCTACGGCTGGAAGAGACCCGCTTCCGCAAGACGCTGACCCGCGGCCTTGCCATCCTCGACGAGAAGAGCGCGTCCTTGAAAAAGGGCGACATGTTCGACGGCGACGTCGCCTTCACGCTGTATGACACCTACGGCTTCCCGCTCGACCTGACGCAAGACGCCCTGAAGTCGCGCGGCATCAGCGTCGACCAGGCTTCCTTCTCCGATGCGATGGAGCGGCAGAAGGCCAAGGCGCGCGAGTCCTGGAAGGGGTCCGGGGAAGCTGCGTCCGAGGCGATCTGGTTCCCGCTGCGCGAAAAGCTCGGGGCCACCGAATTCCTGGGCTACGAGACTGAGAGCGCTGAAGGCGTGGTGTCCGCGCTGGTGAAGGACGGTGCGGAGGTCGCCAGCCTGAAGGCCGGCGAGACCGGTGCGATCGTGCTGAACCAGACGCCGTTCTACGCGGAGTCGGGCGGCCAGGTCGGCGACATCGGCGTGCTCACGGGCGAGGGCGGCATCAAGTTCCGCGTCACCGACACGCAGAAGAAGCTCGGCGATTTCTTCGTGCATGTCGGCACGGTGGAGAGCGGCGAGCTGAAGCTCGGCACTGCGCTGCAGCTCGAGGTCGATCATTCCAGGCGCTCCTCGATCCGGGCTCATCATTCGGCGACGCATCTCATCCACGAGGCGCTGCGCCAGGTGCTCGGCGACCACATCGCTCAGCGCGGCTCGATGGTCGCGCCGGATCGCCTGCGCTTCGACTTCGTGCATCCGAAGCCGATCACGGCGGAGGAGCTGGCCCGCGTCGAGGACATCGCCAACGACGTGGTGCTGGAGAATGACGAGGTCACCACCCGCGTGATGGGCGTGGATGAAGCCCGCGAAGCCGGAGCGCGTGCGCTGTTCGGCGAGAAATACGGCGACGAGGTCCGCGTCGTCTCCATGGGCAGGACCGCGCGCGAGCGCGGCGCCAACGCGCTCGGCTGGTCGGTCGAGCTTTGCGGCGGCACCCATGTGCGGCGCACCGGCGACATCGGCCTGATCACGCTCACCGGCGAGAGCGCGGTTGCTTCGGGCGTGCGCCGTATCGAGGCGCTGACCGGCAATTATGCGCGCAGGCACGCCAACGAGACCATGGCGCTGGCCAAGACCGCGGCGAACGAGCTGCGCACGTCGCTCGACGACGTCCCGGCGCGCATCACCGCGCTGATGGAGGAGCGCAAGAAGCTCGAGCGCGAGCTCTCCGAGGCCCGCAAGAAGCTGGCGATGGGCGGCGGCGCTGCGGCCAGCAATGGCGCAGCCAGCGGCGTGCGCGAGGTCGGCAACGTCAAGCTGATGGCGCGCGCGGTCGAGGGCATCGAGATGAAGGATCTCAAGAGCCTCGCCGACGACGGCAAGAAGCAGATCGGCTCCGGCGTCGTCGCCATCGTCGGCGTCACCGAGGACGGCAAGGCCGGCATCGTGGTCGGCGTCACCGCGGACCTCACCTCGCGCTTCAACGCGGTCAACCTCGTGCGTGTCGCCTCCGAGGCGCTCGGCGGCAAGGGCGGCGGTGGCCGGCCGGACATGGCGCAGGCCGGCGGCCCTGATGGCGCCAAGGCGACCGAGGCGCTGAGCGCGATCGAAAAAGCGATGGCGGGCGCGTGAGGCCGTGCGCCCCGTTCCGCGAGGACGTGGCTCAGCCGATCCGAACTTGAGGGATCGCCTCTACGAACTGCTGGAGCACGATCCGCTGGCTTATTCAGCCGGGTCGCGCTTCATCCAGATCATCATCGGCGTCATCGTGCTCAATGTGGCCGCGATGATCCTCGCCTCGGTGCCGGAGCTGGACGCGCAGTTCGGCACGGTGTTCTCGGCCATCACCATCCTGTCCGTGATCGTGTTCGCGCTGGAATATGCCGCACGTCTCTGGACCGTGGCGGGCCACACCCAGCGCAAGGGCTCCTCGCTGTCCGACCGGCTCGGCTACGCCTTCTCGGCGCTCGGCATCATCGACCTCATGGCGTTCCTGCCCGCGGCAATCGTGCTCGCCGCCGGCCGGCACGCGACACTGGCGGCGCTCGGCGTGCTGCCGTTCTTCAAGCTGATACGGTACTCGCCGGCGATGCGCTCGCTGCTCGCGGCTGTCCATGCCGAGCGGCGGGCGCTGATCGGCTGCGTCGTCATCCTGATCGGCGCGGTCTTGACGTTCGCCTCGCTGCTCTACGCCATCGAGCGCGACGTGCAGCCCAGCAAGCTCGGCACCATTCCGGATGCGATGTGGTGGGCGATCGTGACGCTCGGCACCGTCGGCTATGGCGACGTCGTGCCGGTGACGCCGCTCGGCAAGCTGGTCTCCACCTTCGCCATCATCAGCGGCTTCGCCATGATCGCGCTGCCGGTCGCGATCATCTCCACCGCCTTTGCCGAAGAGGTGAAGCGGCGCGATTTCGTCGTCACCTGGGGCATGCTGGCGCGGGTGCCGCTGTTCTCGCATCTGTCGGCCGCGGAGATCGCCGACATCATGCGGCTGTTGCGGGCGCGCACCATCGAGCAGGGCGAGATCCTGGTGCGGCGGGGCGATGTGGCCTCGTCGATGTATTTCATCACCGCGGGCGAGGTCGAGATCGCGCTGCCGAGCCAGCATGTGCACCTCACGGACGGCACCTTCTTCGGCGAGATCGCGCTGCTGCACAAAACAAAACGCAGCGGCACGGTGATGGCGACGCGCAAGACGCGCCTTTTGGTGCTCGATGCCCAGGATTTTCACGCCTTGATCGCGCGCATGCCGACGCTCGCCGACCACGTCCACACCACCGCCAAGGCGAGACTCGCCGACACCGGCGACCTCGCCGTTGCCGAGCTCGCACAGGCGGAGAAGGACGACCCCGACCGCTGAGCGGTCAACCTTTCTTCAGGAAGACGTAGACGGCCGAGTAGGGCACGCTCCTGAATTCGCCGGCTTTCTCGCAGGCACCGTCCAGCTTGCCACCCTGGGTGCTCACGCGCTGCACGGTGGTAACGGGCGTCAGCACGCCGCTGCCGCGGCGGGCCGTAACTTCCAGCTTCAGCCAGGGGATATCGGCCGCGGTGGTGCCCGGCGCGTTTCCGATCGCCTTACCGACGACGGCGCTGCCGTCGGCGTGCTCCCAGTTCGGTCCGGCATAGTGCCGGCCGATCGTCTTGCCGTCCGAGAGAAGCGTCGCGATCGGCTCGCGGAAGCTCCAGGCGAGCTTGCCCTCAGCGCCGGCCTTGCACTCATAGACCTGCGCACCCTCGGCGTGGACGCTGAGCACGACGCTCTCGCCTGATACGGCGATGGCCTCGGGAAGCGGCTCGGCAGCTCCGGCCGGTCCGATCAGGGCTGCGAGCAGCATGGTGGGGCCGGCAAGCTTGATGAACATGGTGGCATCTCCGCGCAAGGTCTCAAAAAGAAACGGGCCGCGCTGTTGCGCGGCCCGTGATGATGTCTGGCCCAGTCGGGCGAAATTGCGGTCGGCTCAGGCCGCCAGCTCCTTGGTGAGGTTTTCCGCGACCTTGTCGAGGAAGCCGGTGGTCGAGAGCCAGCGCTGGTCGGCGCCGACCAGCAGCGCGAGGTCCTTGGTCATGTAGCCGGCCTCGACGGTGTCGACGCAGACCTTCTCCAGCGTGTTGGCGAACTTGGCGAGCTCGGCATTGTTGTCGAGCTTGGCGCGGTGCGACAGGCCGCGGGTCCAGGCGAAGATCGAGGCGATCGAGTTGGTCGAGGTCTCCTTGCCCTTCTGGTGCTCGCGATAGTGGCGGGTCACGGTGCCGTGGGCGGCTTCGGCTTCCACGGTCTTGCCGTCGGGGGTGAGCAGCACCGAGGTCATGAGGCCGAGCGAGCCGTAGCCCTGTGCGACCGTGTCGGACTGCACGTCGCCGTCGTAGTTCTTACAGGCCCAGACATAGCCGCCGGACCATTTCAGCGCCGAGGCCACCATGTCGTCGATCAGGCGGTGCTCGTAGGTCAGGCCCTTGGCCTCGAATTCCTTCTTGAACTCGCGGTCGTAGATGTCCTGGAAGATGTCCTTGAAGCGACCGTCGTAGACCTTCAGAATCGTGTTCTTGGTCGAGAGATAGACCGGATAGTTGCGCAGCAGGCCGTAATTGAGCGAGGCGCGGGCGAAGTCGATGATGGAGTCGTCGAGATTGTACATTCCCATCGCGACGCCGGCGTCGGGAGACTTGAACACTTCCTTCTCGATGACGGTGCCGTCCTCGCCGACGAACTTCATCGACAGGGTGCCCTTGCCGGGGAACTTGAAGTCGGTGGCGCGGTACTGGTCGCCATAGGCATGGCGGCCGATGATGATCGGCTTGGTCCAGCCGGGAACCAGGCGGGGCACGTTCTTGCAGATGATCGGCTCGCGGAAGATCACGCCGCCGAGGATGTTGCGGATGGTGCCGTTCGGCGACTTCCACATCTGCTTGAGGTTGAACTCCTTCACCCGGGCCTCGTCAGGGGTGATGGTGGCGCACTTGACGCCGACGCCGACCTTCTTGATGGCTTCGGCGGCGTCGATGGTGACCTGATCGTTGGTGTGGTCGCGGTATTCCATGCCCAGGTCGAAATACATCAGTTCGACATCCAGGAACGGGTTGATCAGCTTGTCCTTGATGTACTGCCAGATGATCCGGGTCATCTCGTCGCCATCGAGCTCGACGACGGGATTGGATACCTTGATTTTTGCCATGATCGGGGAAGCCTCTTGGGAACGGCGCTTTTGGCGCGCCACGGGAATATCCGCCGCCTCTTAGCACCGCCGCGCGGCGGGCGAAAGCCAAGGGATTATGCACTTTTAGCCGATCCAGCTTGCCCGGATGGGGGGCGGGCGACGGCCCCCGGCGGGGCGGCCTGAGGCTTCAGAAGAGATTCAAAAGTCGATTCTAACCCCGTTATTTTCCTTGAGAATTCTGTCAGGACAGGCAAACGACAGGCGGCAGGGCGGCGCCGACCGGCGGCCGGTTTGAATCAATTCCTGAAGAGCGCCCTGGCAAGGCCTTGAGAACCAGAGTGAAAGCGAAACGAAATGTCGGGGACTGACAAGAGCAAGGCGGGTTTGTCCCTCGACGGTCCCATCGTCATCCTGGTCGAGCCGCAGCTGGGCGAAAACATCGGCATGGCCGCGCGCGCCATGGGGAATTTTGCCCTTGGCGCCTTGCGCATCGTCAACCCCAGGGACGGCTGGCCCAACATCGCCGCCCAGCGCGCCGCCGCCGGCGCCGACCATATTCTGGAAAAGGTCGAATTGTTCGGCACGGTCGAAGACGCCGTCGCCGATCTCGATCTGCTGTTCGCCACCACCGCGCGCCCCCACGACCAGGCCAAGCCGGTGGTCGGGCCGGAGGAAGCTGCCAGCGAGATCGCGGGTCACGTCGCGACCGGCGGCAGGTGCGGTATCCTGTTCGGCCGCGAGCGCTGGGGGCTGACCAACGAGGAGGTCGGGCTCTCCAACCGCATCATCACCTTCCCGGTCAATCCGGGCTTCGCCTCGCTCAACCTCGCCCAGGCCGTGCTGCTGGTCGGCTATGAATGGTTCAAGCGAGCGACCTCGGGCGAGCTGCCGCACGCCATGCCGGAGCGCTCCGAGCGCGCCTCGCAGCACCAGATGCAGGCGTTCTTCGACAACCTCATCCGCGAGCTCGACAAGGTGGAATTTTTGCGCCCGGCCGAGAAGCGCGACACCATGCTGGTGAACCTGCGCAACATCTTTAGCCGCATGGAGCCGACCAAGCAGGACATGCACACCCTGCACGGGGTGATCATGGCGATCGCCGAGGGACGCAAGGGCCCGGCCAAGGGCGGCGTGCTCGATGGCGAGCAGGCGACGCGCCTGCGCGCGCTTTTGGCCGAGCACGGGCAAGGCGGCGGCGTGCCCGACAGCGGCTCGACCGTGCGGGGCCTTGCCCGTCTGCTCCGCCGCAACCCGACCGATGCCGAGCGTCTGCTCTGGCAGGCGCTGACCCGTGATCGCCGCTTCGCAGGTGGGTTCAAGCGCCAGACCCCGGTCGGCCGCCACATCCCGGACTTCGTCTCGTTCCCGCATCGGATCGCGATCGAACTGGTCAATCCCGGCGAGGGCGAGGCGATTGCGGCGGACCGCGCGTCGCGGCGGAGCTGGCTCGAGGCGCGGGATTATCGGGTGCTCGACATTCGTGCCGCGGATGTGGAGCGGGATCTCGAGGCGGAGCTGGCGCGGCTGCAGGGGATGATCGAGCAAGCGATGTAGGTGCCGTAAGGCATAGCTCTCGTAGGGTGGGCAAAGCGAAGCGTGCCCACCATCTCTCGCTGATCATCAAGAGAAGGTGGGCACGGCGCCTACGCGCCTTTGCCCACCCTACGGCACTTCCTGCTGGTCGGCAGCGGATGACGTCAGCGCTGAAACACGACCTTGCCGCCCACGAGCGTCAGGTCCACCTTGATGTCCTTGATCTGCTCCTCCGGCACGACCGTGTAGTCAGCGGAGAGCACCACGATGTCCGCAAGCTTTCCGGGCTCAATAGTCCCTTTGCGCGCTTCATCGAACGTGTAGCGCGAGGCTGCGCTGCTGTAGAGTCGCAGGGCCTGCTCGCGCGTAATGGCTTCTGCCGCGCCGTAGACGTTTCCGTTGGGGTCCTTCCTGGTCACCATGATGTACATGTTGAGGAAGGGGTTGATCGGGTTGACGGGAAAGTCCGTCCCGGCGCCGAGACTATTGAGCCCCATTTTTTCGATTAACGTCCTGGTCGGTACGGCGCGATCAGCGGTCGCTTTCCCGAGAAATCGTTCGACGGTCGCTGCCTTATCCCACATGAAAGCGTTCTGGAAATCGACACGGGCCCCCAGCTTTTGCGCACGCTCCATCTGTTCTGGCCGGATCAGGCTGGCGTGAATGAGGACGAAGCGACGGTCTCGGATCGATTTCTCCATATCCGCTGCCTCGAACGCATCGAGCACCTGGTCGATACCAAGGTCACCCACCACGTGGACACCGACCCGCCAGTCATATCGGTGGCAGATGGAGATGAGTTGCTTCAATCGCTCAGGTGTCTGCTGCGCAACGCCATGATAGTTGTCGTGTGAATCGGGATACACCTCGCGCATGAGCGCTGTCTTCAGCGTCATGCCGCCGTCGTAGAAGATCTTGATTCCCGCGAACTTCAGCCAATCGTCGCCAAAGCCTGAAGAGGCCCCATTGCCTGCCATGATCGCTTCCCACGCGGTCAGATCGGCCGGAGGCTCTGGTCGAAACATCACGCCGGTGCGCAATGTGGCTTTCCCGGATGCGACATGCTTCTGCAGCATGCGAATATCGCGCGCCTCTGTCGCGCCTTCGACCACGCTCGTGATACCGAAGCTGTTCAGCACACCTTCGGCAATCGTGAATTGCCGCATCTCATCGTCTTCTGTCCAGGGCGGCACCGCCTTCTCGACCCGATCGATCGCCGTCTCCACCAGCACGCCGGTCAATTCACCGGCCGCGTCGCGCTCAAACTTTCCCCCGCTCGGATCCGCGGTGGTCTTGTCGATTCCGACCCGCTGTAGAGCCATGCTGTTCGCCATCGAGAAATGCCCGACGGTGCGAAGATAGACCGGGTTGTCTGGAGCAACGCTATCGATCTCCTGCCTGGTCAGATATCGCTTCTCGGCCAATTGTGAAGGCGGATGCCATGCGCCACCTACGATCCACTCGCCCGGCTTCTTCTTCGCCGCGAATGCCTTGATGGCCTCGAGCGCTTCCGCGACCGTCTTGGCTCGGCCCATGATGACGACATAGTCGCCAAGACCAGCGGCCTTGAAGTGAGCGTGCGTATCGATCAATCCGGGGATGACGGTCTTCCCAGCCACATCGAGCACGCGGGTCCGAGCACCGGCGAGCGACCTCATCGAAGCACTGGTGCCGGTTGCGATGATCTTTCCATCCGCGACGGCCACGGCCTCCGTGATCGTCGATCGCTCATCCAGCGTCAGAACCTTTCCGTTGATGAGGACCAGGTCAGGCCCGTTGAGCTCCGGCTGCTGCGCCTCAACATTTGCGACGCCAGCGAACCACGTGCCCGCGGCAACGATTGCAAATGCCATCAACTTGCGAACCATCACGTCCCCCTGGATCTTGTTTTTTCTGGACGAAGATCTTCAAGGGTATCTTTGATCAAACACGGGTTCAACGCTTCTCAAGGCCTGCAGCGTCCACATGTTGGGCAAAGCGAAGCGTGCCCACGACGTCGATCAACTACGCCGCAGCAGACACGGTGGGCACGGCGCTGCGCGCCTTTGCCACCCGCGCCATTGATGCATGTCAAAGAACGTGGAACCCCGCCCGTTACGCTTTTGAGGCAACAGAGAGGGTTCGATATGTCAATCAGCCGTCGCCAAGCACTTGCCGCCTTCAGCGCCGCCGTGTCGGCGCTTGCGATTTCCCGAGCCGCCCGCGCCGATTTTGATGGTCTTGTTGTCAGGGCCGTGGAGGGCGGCGAAGATTTCTGGCTCGCCCAGGACGCCTATATCTACGGATACCCGCTTGTGACGATGGAGATGACCCGCCGAGTCATGACGAACGTTGCGGCAGTGGAGGGCACGCATGGGCCGATGGGGCAGTTCGTCAAGTTGCGCAAGTACCCTGATGCCAGCTTCAGGGATGTCACGGCACCGAATGCCGACACGCTCTACACGACGGCCTGGATCGACGTGGGAGATGAGCCCTGGGTCCTGAGTATGCCTGATATGAAGGACCGCTATTTCCTGTTTCCGATGCTGGACGGCTGGACCAATGTCTTCCAGGTGCCCGGCAAGCGCACCACCGGCACCAGGGCGCAGACCTATGCGATCACCGGCCCGGGCTGGAAGGGAACGCTTCCCGCCGGCGTCAAGGAATACAAATCACCCACGAGCATGGTGTGGATTCTGGGCCGCATCTACTGCACCGGCACACCGGAGGATTATGCGGCCGTGCACGCCGCGCAGGACGAGTTCAAGATCGTCCCTCTCAGCGCATATGGCAAGTCGTACACGCCTCCAGCGGGAAAGGTCGATGCGTCGATCGACACGAAGACGGCGGTGCGCGACCAGGTCAACCGCCTGGACGCCGCGGCCTATTTCACCCTTCTCGCGCAGTTGATGAAGCGCAATCCGCCGGCCGCCGCCGACGCGGCCGAGGTCGCCAAATTCGCGAAGATCGGTCTTGTCCCCGGCAAGGATTTTGACGCGAGCAAATTCGATGCTGCCTTCGCCAAGCGGGTCCCCCAGGTGGCATTCGACCGCATCATGCTCCAGTTCAAGGTCAACAAGGCGATCAAGAACGTCAACGGCTGGGCCTTCGACAGCGAAGCCGGCATCTACGGCACCAATTATCTCAACCGTGCGCTTGTCACGGCCATCGGCCTTGGCGCCAACCGGATCCAGGATGCGTGCTATCCGACATCCCAGAAGGACGCCGACGGCAAGGAGTACGTCGGCAGCAACAAATACGTCATGCGTTTTCCGAAGGGGCAGCTTCCCCCGGTCGGAGGCTTCTGGTCGCTCACGATGTATGATGAGAACTACTTCTTCGTCGCCAATCCGATCAACCGCCAGTCGATCAGCGCCCGCCAGAATCTCAAAGCCAATCCCGACGGTTCGGTCGACCTCTACATTCAGAAGGACAACCCGGGCCCCGACAAGGAGAGCAATTGGCTTCCCGCGCCCGCGGGCAAGTTCGTCCTGATGTTGCGCATGTACTGGCCGAACGAGAAGCCGCCCTCGATCATCAACGGGACCTGGAAGCCGCCCCCGGTTCGGCAAGTGACGAGCAGCTAGGGAGCACGGCGCTTCGCGCCTTTGCCTACCCTGCGCACCGTCACCGGCGCCCGAGCAGTACCTCGCGCTCCACCGCAATCCATGTCGTCCGCGCCAACGCCAGCAAGCTGCCGGCTTCATCATGCAGCGCGGCGTCGGCCGTGCGCTTGCGGCCGTCGCGGCCGGTGGGCCAGGCGGTGATGATGCAGCGCTCGCCGGGGCGGGGGCGCGCTTCGATGCGGGCTGACATCCGTCCGAGCAGGAGCGGGGTCTTCTCGAAGCTGCCGCTCTGCTGATCGAAATTGCAGGCAAAGCCGGTCGGGCAATCGAGCGCGGACCAGAGGAATTCGGGTGCGATGAGGCCATCCTCGGCGGCGAGATTCGGATCGGGTGCCCAGCTCGCGGCGAGAACGGGAGTTTGTGCTTGACGGCGGAGCGGGCCGGCGAAGATGCGCAGGCCGTCGCCTTTCGTCCTGGCAGGACCGCAGACGAAACAGTGTGGCAGCGGATGTTCGTGCGGCTTGAATAGCGCCAGCAATTCGGCCGCGCGGGCTTCCGGCAAGGTGGCCGTCTCCACTTGCGCGAGCTCGACGCTGACGGCGCGGGCGGTGGCGACGGCCTTGCCGCCGTCGCGGAGCTCCCATGTGTCGCCGTCCGTCGCGATGGCATCGAGCGGCGTGTCCAGCGGGGGCGGCGCGCGCAGCGTCACCTCTGCAGCCCCGGGAATGTGACGAGCGAGCCGGCCGCAGACATAGCCGCCGTTGCCGGAGTTCGGAGGACCGCAATAGCGCTTGTCGATGATGATTGGTGTCATCGGTTCTCTCTTCGTCGTTGGCGCACTCTACCTGATCTTGAGCACAATTCGTCCCTGAACCGTGCGATTGGCCACGGCCCGCATGGCGTCGCCGGCCTCCTCTAAGGGAAGGACGCGGTCGATGTGCGGACTGATCTGCTCTTCGGCCAGCAATTGCATCAACGTGTCATTCATGTGCGCGGCCTCGTGCGGGAACTTCTCCGCCCAGGCACCGGCAAAGACGCCAATGATGGAATAGTTCTTTAGCAGCGGCAGGTTCATCGGGATGGACGGAATCTCGCCGCCGGTGAAGCCGATCGGCATCAGCCGTCCGCCCCATTTCATCAGCCGGGCCATCTGCTCGAAGATCGCGCCGCCGACATTGTCGAAGCCGACATCGATGCCTTCTCCTGACGTGACCGACTTGATCCGGTCGCGCAGATCCTCGCTGCGATAATTGATGACCTCGCTGGCGCCGTAGCCGCGGACCAGGGCCGCCTTGTCGTCGGAGCCGACGCCGGCGACGACACGCAGGCCGAGATGGCGGCCGAGGTCGACGGCGGCCAGTCCAACTCCGCCGGCGGCGCCGGTGACGAACAGCGTTTCGCCGCGCTCGGCTCGTGCCCGCTCGACCAGCGCATAATAGGCCGTGCCGTAATTGTGCAGGATGGTTGCCGCCGCCTCGAACGCGACGCCGTCCGGCAGGCGCACGGTCTTCGATTCCTTCGCGATCATTCGTTCGGCGTAGCCGCCGGTCCAGCTGCTGCAGGCCACGCGATCGCCTGGCGCGAACCTTGTCACCCTGTCGCCGATTGCGACGACGGTTCCGGAGGCTTCCGTGCCGGGCACGAAGGGCGTCTGCGGCCGCATCTGGTAGAGACCCGAGACCAGCAACTGGTCCATGAAGCTGACGGAGGCCGCGTGGACGTCGATGAGGATCTCATCGCCGGCTGGCTTGGGCACATCGATCTCGCCGAGGCGCAAATCGCTGGGTCCGGTGAACGAGTGGCACAGAATGGCTTTCATCGCGGCGCTCCGATGCTCCGGGCCACGTCATGGTCTTTCGTCCGGGTCCGCGCGAAAAGGCGCGGCACCAGCATCGGGACGCGGCGGCGATACTGCCGATAGGTCTCCCCGAACTCTGCGATCAGATCCCGCTCTTCGAACTGCAACGCGGCCAGGATATAGGCGGTGTTCGCGAGCGCGAACAGCAGATGGCCGGCGGTCATCTCGGGCGTGGCCCAGAATGCGAGGAGGAAGCCCAGCATATCGGATGCCGCACGATCTTGTAGAGCAGCGGCGCCTTGAAGGAGTGACCCTGCGGCTCGGTCCCGCGTAGCGCCGAGATGGCCTGGCGCAGGCCAAACAGGTCGAAATGATCGATCATGTGGGTCGAGGCGAATGCGATCAGCCAGCCGAGCCAATGGACGCCGGTCAGCAACCACGCCACGATTCCGCTGGTCTGCCAAATCGGCATCGGGATCGGACGCCACTGCCAGAACAGCAGGAGGAGAATGAGGCTGGAGAGCAGCACGTAGGTGCTGCGCTCGCAGGCCACGGGAAGAACTTTGGTCCACCAGCGTTTGAAGGCCGGGCGCGCCATGACGCTGTGCTGGATCGCGAACAGGCTCATCAGCAGCAGGTTGACTACGATGGCCTCGGTCAGGCTGCGGACGTCGGTCCCCTGATCGACCGACTTCGGTACGACATAATTGCCGACGAAACCGAGCGCATAGAGAAATGACACCGTGAATAATGCATAGCTCACGATTGCGTAGAGCAGGATTGCGAGGCGTGAGAACATGGTTTTTCCTATTGTGCCTGATCCAGCGGTGCCGCATGCAGAGCTAGAGGCGGTCGCCGGCCAGCGGGCTCGATCTGGGCCTATGGCTACCGCGGCGCCGTCCCCTGTGCGTCCCCTAGGGACGTCCCAAGGGGTAAGAGGGTTTCCATGACGGCTTTCTCGCTGGAGACATTCGGGTTCCCGGAGGTCCATGCTGACGGCGGCCCGATCAAGTTGAACCTGCGCAAGGGTCTTGCGCTGCTCGTCTATCTCGCGGAGGCCAAGGCTGCGGTCGCGCGCGACGTCATCGCCACGCTGCTCTGGCCCGAGACCGATCGCGAGACGGGCCTTGCGCGGTTGCGGCGGCTGCTTCATCGCGTCGAGCTCGCGCTCGGCCAGCCGGTGTTCGAGACCGATCGCACCAGCGTGCGGTGGTCTCCGGCGGTCGTACTCAAGGTCGATGCGCATTCATTCGAGAGCGCCTGCGACCGCGGCGACTTTGAAGCGGCCTGCCGGGTCTATCGCGGCGACTTCCTTGCGGGCTTCGCTCTCGACGATTGCCCTGAATTCGACGATTGGGCGTTCTTTCGCCGCGAGGCGCTGAGAGGACGGCTGATGCATGCGCTCGAGCGTCTGGTGCAGGACAAGAATGCCGCCGGCGATCATTTTCCAGCGACCACGTATGCGGCGCGCCTGGCTGAACTCGATCCGCTCAGCGAGGTCTATGGCCGGCATCTGATCCGCAGCCTGCTGCTGGCCGGCGACCGCAGCGCGGCCGAGCGTTATCATGCGGCCCTGACACAGCGGCTGCGGGACGAGCTTGGGGTTGCACCGGAAGCCGAGACCGAGGCGCTCATGAGTCCCGCAACGGCGCTGCACGCTGTTCCGACCACGCGCTATGTGAAGGGCGCCGGCGTGCATCTGGCGTATCAGACCTACGGAAGCGGCCCGCTCGATATCCTGGTGATGCCCGGCTTCGTGTCGCATGTGGAGCGGGCCTGGGAGAGCCCTGCAAGCCGGACGTTCCTGGCGTCGTTGATGAAGCTTGGACGGCTGATCGTCTTCGATCGTCGCGGGATCGGGTTGTCCGACCGGGTCGGATCGGCACCTGGGATCGACGTGACTGCGGAGGACATCGGCACCGTACTGCGGGCAGTGGATTCGCGCCGCGTCGTGCTGTTCGGCGCCTCCGAATGCGGGCCGGCCTGCGTCAAATTTGCGGTCGATGAGCCGCGCCGTGTGGCCGGGCTCATCCTGTTCGGCGCACTGGCCAAGGGTTGCTGGTCGGAGGATTATCCGCACGCCTTGCGCGCCAGCCAGTATGACGCCTGGAGCAGGCAGCTCGTCGCGCAATGGGGCGGCCCGGTCGGCATCGAGACGTTTGCGCCGAGTCTGGCCGGCGATCCCCAGGCGCGCGCCTGGTGGGCCGGGCTATTGCGCGCGGCCTCCAGTCCCGGCGGCATCTCGGCCGTGCTCGAGGCCTTTCGCGACGCCGACGTGCGGCATCTCCTGGCGCAGATCGCGGTGCCGACGCTGGTGCTGCATCGGCGCGGCGACCAGGCGGTGCGGATCGCGGCCGGCCGCGATATCGCGAGCCGGATCAGCGGTGCGGAATTCGTCGAGCTCGACGGCAACGATCACTGGTTCTTTGCGGGTGATCAGCGACCGGTGCTCGGGGCGATCGCGCGATTCATCGACGGCTTGCAGAGGCGAGGCGAGGACGCCGGGGCGAGGCTCTAGCCTCATTTTTTGGCACGTTTCGTGCCTCTCAAAGCGGCAGGCTGATACGACGCCTTGCAAGGGAGACCTAACATGAAACGCGAAGACCTCACCGAGAAGCTGCTCGACATCAAGCGCGAGAAGGGCTGGAGCTGGAAGCACATCTGCGACAAGATCGGCGGCTATTCCGAGGTCCTCATCGTCGGCGCCATTCTCGGCCAGATGAAATTGACAAAGCCGCAGGCTGCCAATGCCGGCGAGCTGTTCGGCCTGTCGAAGGCGGAAGTTGCGATGCTCAACGAGGTGCCGATGCGCGGCACCGGCACGCCGATGCCGCCGACCGATCCCTTGATCTATCGCTTCTACGAGATGGTGATGGTGAACGGTCCTGCCTGGAAAGCACTGATCGAAGAGGAATTTGGCGACGGCATCATGTCGGCGATCGACTTCGACATGGGAATCGAACGCGTCGCCAACCCGAAGGGCGACCGCGTCAAGATCACCATGAGCGGCAAATTCCTGCCGTACAAATATTACGGCGCCAGCGGCAACGTGCCGGAATACGGCTTCAAGGAGGAGTGACCGCGGCGAAGGCGGCGCGCAGGTCCTTGATCGGTGCCATCTCGCGAACATAGGTGAAGGAGCCATTCTCCTTCATCTCGCGCGCGCTCTTCAGGAAGGCGGCCAGCGCGTATCGCGACATGGCGCCACCGACGCTGATGCGCTTGACGCCGGCCGCGGACAATTGCGCGACCGTCAGCGTCGGATCGGCAAAACCCATCACGAGGTTGAAGGGCTTTCCGACCGAGGCGACGACCGTCCTGATCGTGGCAAGGTCGTGGACCCCGGGGGCGTAGAGGACATCCGCGCCCGCCGCTTCGAACGCCTGAAGTCGCCGGATCGTGTCGTCGAGATCGTTGCGCCCGTGGAGAAGGTTTTCCGCCCGCGCCGTCAGCGTAAAGGGAAATGACAGCGAGCGCGCCGCCTCGACGGCCGCCTGCACGCGCTCGACCGCGAGCGAGAAGTCGTAGATCGGCCGATCGCGGTCGCCCGTTGCATCCTCGATCGAGCCGCCGACCGCACCGGCCTCGGCGGCGCGCAGGATCGCTTCGGCCGCGCGCCTCGGCTCATGTGCGCCACAGTTTTCCAAATCGACGCTGACCGGCAGAGCGGTGGCGGATGCAATCGTCCGGCAATTGTCGAGGATGGCGTCCAGGCTGACGGTCGACGTTCCCTGCATGTTGGCAAGGCCGAGGCTCGTGGTCGCAAGCGCCTCGAAGCCGAGGGCGGCGAGCAGCCTTGCGGTGCCGGCATCCCAGGGGTTGGGGATGATGAACGCGCCGGGGCGCTCGTGCAGCGCGCGAAACGCTCTCGCTTTGTCCAGCTGGCTCGTCATGTCTTGCCTCCGCTTCACCTTGTCCGTTCGAGGCAGCCTTAGGCCCGTTTTCTTCATCCGCCAAATTTGTTATTCCTCTGAACATTATCAGTTTTTTGCATGAGGTGTCCGGCATGGACAGCGACGCCCTCAACACCTTCCTGACCGTTCATCGCAGAGGCGGGATCTCGAATGCCGCCAAGTTTCTGCACCGCTCGCAGCCCGCCATCTCGCGCAGAATTGCATTGCTTGAGCAGGAGCTCGGCGTGCCGCTGTTCGAGCGCATAGCGGGCCGCACGCGGCTCAGTGAAGCCGGGCGCGTGCTGATCCCCTATGCCGAGCGCGCCGTCGCCGCGGCGGAGGATGCCGAGCAGGCGATACGCGCGCTGACCAAACACAATGCGGGGCCGGTCGCGCTCGCCGTGACCGGGACGCTGGCCGACGGCCGTCTGTCCGGCATCATGAAGCGATTTGCCCGGGAGAATCCCGCCGTCGCGCTGACCTTACGGACCGCGACCAGCGCGGAGGTCAGCGATCTCATCCGGCGCGGCGAGGCCACGATCGGTCTGCGCTACAACGTTGACCGCGCCGGCGATCTCGCTTGCGAGCTCGTGCTGACCGAGGCGTTGCAGGTCGTTTGTGCGCCCGAACATCCGCTTGCCGGCAAGCGCGTGAGGCGGCTTGCCGAGCTTCGCGGTGAACGCTGGATCGCATTCCCGGAAACGCGCGGACGCCGCGAGATCGCCGCCGCCCATGTGTTCGCGCTGTTTCTCACGCAAGGGCTAGGCGAGGTCGAATGGACGGCAGTCGACAGCCTCACCGCGCAGAAACGCCTCGTGGAGGCCGGCTTTGGTCTTGCGCTGCTGGCGAGAAGCCACGTCGTTGAGGAGCTGCGCGCGGCCTCGATCGCGACGATCGCCGTGGGCGATCTTGCCGCGGATCAGGATATCGTCCTTGTGACGCGCCGCAGCGGCTTCCTGAGCCTCGCCGCTCAGCGCCTCCTGGAGACGATCCGCAGCGACTATGGTGCGCCGGATGTCTCGACCGCGCAGGATGTCAGAAAGAAGACGCCGGCGCGCAAGGCCGTTGCGCGCCGGCGTCTTGCCTGAATGGCTTACTTCCCCGCCTTCACCTCGGCGGCCGCCACCGCGAGCAACTCGCTCATCTTGGCGCGAATCGCCTGCTCGGTGACGGCGACGTTCTTGGCGGCGAAATCGGCCGTGATCTTGCGCAGGACGTCGTCATCGCCGGCCTCCTCGAAATCGGCCGCGACCACTTCCTTGGCATAGGCGGTGGCGGCATCGCCGGACATGCCGAGCTTTTCGGCCGCCCACAGGCCGAGCAGCCGGTTGCGGCGGGCCTCCGCCTTGAATTTCTGCTCCTCGTCGAGGGCGTATTTCTTCTCGAAACCTTCCTGGCGCTTGTCGAACTCGCTCATGCCTTGTTCCAAATCCCGTGCTGATGGAGCGGGAGCCTTCCGTTGCGGCGACCCGACTGCATGCCTACATAGAGAGCACGAATCGGCAAAACAACGGGCCGTTAAGCCGCAGGGCAAGACGGTATAAGTTGGCGCCGGACGGCCGGATCGATTGTGCTCGGTCAGCCAATCGGATAGGTTGCCTGAAGGCTTGGTTCCCGTTCTGTTTCCAAGGGTTATAGAGGGGGTTCCGGGCTGTTCACGGCAGCTCCGCTGTGGGTCGTAATCCTAGTAACCGGAGCACACCAAATACATGGATTTCAACAAAACACGGTACATCCCCATGAGCCGTCGGCGTCGTATTTATGAAGGCAAGGCAAAGGTTCTGTATGAAGGCCCGGAACCCGGTACCTTGATCCAGCACTTCAAGGACGACGCGACCGCGTTCAATGCGAAAAAGCATCAGGTGATCGAGGGCAAGGGTGTCCTCAACAACCGGATCTCGGAGTACCTGTTTCAGCACCTCAACGACATCGGGGTGCCGACCCACTTCATTCGCCGTCTCAACATGCGCGAGCAGTTGATTCGCGAGGTCGAGATCGTGCCGCTCGAGGTGGTGGTGCGGAACGTCGCCGCCGGCTCGCTGTCGCAGCGCCTCGGCATCGAGGAGGGCACCCAGTTGCCCCGTTCGATCATCGAATTCTACTACAAGAACGACCAGCTCAACGATCCCATGGTGTCGGAAGAGCACATCACGGCCTTCGGCTGGGCGACGCCGCAGGAGATCGACGACATCATGGCGCTCGCCATCCGTGTCAACGACTTCCTCACCGGCCTCTTCCTCGGCATCGGCATCCGCCTCGTCGACTTCAAGATGGAATGCGGACGCCTGTTCGAGAACGAGATGATGCGCATCATCGTCGCCGACGAGATCTCGCCGGATAGCTGCCGTCTGTGGGACATCAAGTCGAACGAGAAGCTCGACAAGGATCGTTTCCGCAGGGATCTCGGCGGCCTGCTCGAGGCCTATACTGAAGTTGCAAAACGCCTCGGCATCCTCATGGAGAACGAGCGTCCGCAGGGCTCCGGCCCGGTGCTGGTGAAGAGCTGAGGGGATTTTCGACGTGAAGGCACGTGTCACCGTTACCTTGAAGACGGGCATCCTCGATCCGCAAGGCAAGGCCATCGAAGGCGCGCTGAAGTCGCTCGGCGTCGACGGCGTCGCCAGCGTCCGCCAGGGCAAGGTGTTCGACATCGAGCTCGCCGGCGCCGACAAGACCAAGGCGGAAGCCGCGCTGAAGGAAGCCGCCGACAAGCTGCTGGCGAATACCGTGATCGAGAACTATCGGGTCGAGCTGCTCAGCTAGGCCCGCCTTTGTAGCCCGGATGGAGCGAAGCGAAATCCGGGCTGTTCGCTGTGGCACTGTCCCGGATTGCGCGGAGCCTGTCATCGGGCGGCCCTTCGCGCCGACCCGTTGGCTCCATCCGGGCTACGAAGCAATTTCCTCACAACCACCCGGCGCGGCGAAACCGCCAGTACAGCGCGCCGCACGCCGTCAGCATCACGCCGAGCAGCATGAAGTAACCGTACTCCCATTCCAGCTCCGGCATGTGCTTGAAGTTCATGCCGTAGATGCCGGCAAGCGCGGTCGGGATCGCGATGATCGCAAGCCAGGAGGCGAGCTTCTTGGACACCGCCGTCTCCTGCGCCTGGCCGACCAGAAGGCTGGCCTCGAAGGCGAAGGCCAGCACCTCGCGCATGGAATCGATCCGCTCCTGGATGTTGCGGACGTGGTCGGTGACGTCGCGGAACAGCGGCTGCATGGCCTGCCGCACCATTGACAGCTCGTCATGCTCGAGACGGCGGCAGACCTCCACCAGCGGCCCTATGGCGTTGCGGAGCCGCAAGAGGTCGCGGCGGAGCATGTAGAGACGTTCGATCTGTGCTTTGGTGATCGCGTGCGCGAGCACGTAGTCCTCGATCTCCTCGACCTCTTCGTGAATACTTTCGAGCACGGGCGAGTAATTGTCGACGATGAAATCGAGGATCGCATAGAGGATGTAATCCTCGCCGCGCGCGAGCGCGCGCGGGCAGCTTTCGCAGCGTTCGCGCACCGGCTTGTAGGACGTCGAGGCGCCGTGGCGCACCGAGACCAGATACCCTTCGCCGACGAAGATGTGAGTCTCGCCGAAGACGATGCGGCCCTCGACCAGTTGCGCCGTTCGCGCCACGATGAACAGAGCCTCGCCATATTGCTCGATCTTCGGCCGCTGATGGGCGTGGTTGGCGTCCTCGATCGCGAGCTCGTGCAGGTCGAATTGCTTCTGCACCGCGCCGAGCAGCGCCATGTCGGGCTCGTGCAGGCCGATCCAGACCACGTGGCCGGGCTTGGCCCGCCAGCTCGAGGCCTCGCTGATGGCGATATTGGCGATGCGGCGGCCGTCGACATAGGCGCCGGCGGCGACGACGCCCTCGGTGGACACGGGCTCGGAGGGGGATGTGGGCGGCGACGGGACGTTCATGGCTTCAATCCCGGGCAAGATCGTCGGGCAAAAGTGCCTCGGCTATGGCCTGTGTACAAGGCCGCACCGCGAGGCTAGCACTGGTAAAATCCCCGTCAAATGGCTATGTCTCTTCACGAATTGGCCCTTTGGCCAGCCCGATTCCCATCACCGTCGGAACCTGAACATGAAAGCCGCGATCCTCGTCTTTCCCGGAATCAACCGCGAACGCGACATGGCGCGGGCGCTGAGGATGATTTCGGGCAGCGAGCCGGCGATGGTCTGGCACGCCGAGCCGTCGCTGCCTGCGGGCACGGATCTCGTGGTGGTGCCGGGCGGCTTCTCCTACGGCGACTATTTGCGCTGCGGTGCCATCGCGGCGCGCGCGCCGGTGATGGACGCGGTGCGGGACTATGCGGCCAAGGGCGGCCTCGTGCTGGGCGTCTGCAACGGTTTTCAGATCCTCTGCGAGTCCGGCCTGTTGCCGGGCGTGTTGATGCGCAACGAGCGGCTGAAATTCATTTGCCATGACGTGCATCTGCGCGTCGAGCGGTCCGACACGCCGTTCACCCGCGGCTACAATGCCGGACAGGTGATCCGCGTGCCGGTCGCCCATGGCGAAGGCAATTACGAGGCGGACGAAGAGACCATCAAGCGGCTCGAAGGCGAGGGGCGGGTGCTCTATCGCTATTGCTCCGCCGAGGGCGTGGTGGACGAAGCCCACAACATTAACGGCGCCGCGCATTCGATCGCCGGCATCGTCAACGACAAGGGCAACGTGCTCGGCATGATGCCGCATCCGGAAAACCACGTCGAAGACATCATGGGCTGCACCGACGGTCGCGGCCTGTTTGCCGGCCTGACCGCGCACCTGGAAAAAGCCGCGTGATTGCGTTCGCGGTGAAGCGGGCTCTCGCTGCAATCGCGGCGCTGTCGCTCGCGTCTTTTTCGCTCGCAACTGGCGCGTTCGCGCAGGATTATCCCAAGCGTCCTGTTACCATGATCGTGCCGTTCGCGGCTGGCGGCACCTCGGACGTGATCGCACGCGCGGTGGCCGAGCAGATGGGCATCGCGCTCGGCCAGACCATCGTGATCGAAAACGTCGCCGGTGCCGGCGGCTCGACCGCGCTGGCGCGCGCCTCTCGCGCCGAGCCCGATGGCTACACCATCGCGATTGGCAATGCCGGCACCAATGCCGCGACCTACACGATCTATCCAAAACTGCCGTTCACGCCGGACTCTTTCGTGCCAATCGCCATGGTGGCGAAGACGTTCGGCATCATCGCGCTGCGCAAGGATTTTCCGGCGAAGGACCTCAAGGAGTTCATCTCCTACGCCAAGGCCAATCCCGGCAAGATCAATCTCGGCCATGCCGGCGTCGGCTCCTCGAACTATCTGATCTGCAAGAGTTTCGTCACCGCCGCTGGCATCGACGCGACGCTGGTCGGCTATCGCGGCGCGGCGCCCGCGCTGACCGACGCCGTCGGCAGCCAGATTGACGGCGTCTGCGACGCCGCGGCCTCGGTCTCGCAATCGATCAACGAGAAGCTGGTGAAGGGGCTCGTGGTCGGCTCGACCGTGCGGCTCGCCACGCTGCCGGACCTGCCGACCTCGGCGGAGGCGGGCCTGCCCGAATTCGAGGCACAGGGCTGGAACGGCCTGTTCGCACCCAAAGGCACGCCGCCGGCCGTCATTGCCAAGCTGAACGCCGCCGCGCGCACCGCCGTCGAGACCGACGCGGTCAAGAAGCGCTTCGCTGACCTCTCGACCGTTGCGCCCGATGCAGGCGAGCATACGCCGGAGCTGCTGCAGCAGCTCGTCACGCGCGACGTCGAAAAATATCGGAAAATGCTGGCGGACGACGCCAAGTAGTAGGCCGCTCCTGCCGGCTCCGGCATTGGCGGGAGACGGCTTTGCGCGACTCAAGGAATCCGCGCGACGACCTTGATCTCGAAGTCGAACCCGGCAAGCCAATTCACGCCAACAGCCGTCCAATTCGGATAGGGCGCGTCGCCGATCTCGGTGCTACGGACAGCCATCACCGTATCGATCTGTTTGGCAGGATCGGTGTGAAACGTGGTGACATCCACCACATCGTCCAGCGTGCATCCGGCAGCTTCGAGCACCGCGCGCAAATTGGCAAACGCACGCCGGACCTGGTCCTCGAACACGGGCTCGGGTGACCCGTCCTCGCGGCTGCCGACCTGTCCCGAGACGAACAGCAAGTCGCCGGTCCGGATCGCGGCAGAATACCGATGGGCTTCATAAAGTGCGTGACGGTGAGCGGGGAAGATGGCCTCGCGCTGGAGCATGGGCTGTGCCTTTCGAAAGGGGGCAGGCGACCGCGAATTGCCTTGCGGCGCCGGCCGTGACATTGTTGATATACGGTTCGTATGTGAGCTTATCTCTCACATACGTGGCGTATGTCAACAGAAAATGGGTCGAGCATGCTCGAGGGAAAACGTGCCGCAGCCATGGCGGAAAATCGGGCCAAGCTCATCCGCGCTGCGCGCAAGGCCTTCGCCACGCAGGGTTATGCAGAAGCGTCGATGGATGAGCTGACGGCCTCGGTCGGGCTGACGCGGGGCGCGCTCTATCACAATTTCGAAGACAAGAAGGGGCTGCTCGGGGCCGTCGTCGCGCAGATCGATAGCGAAATGGCGGAGCGGCTGCGCGCGATCCGGGAGCAGGCGCCAACCTTGTGGCAGGGCCTGCTCGCAGAGGGCAGTGCCTATATCGAAATGGCGCTCGATCCTGAAATTCAGCGCATCATGCTTCTGGATGGCCCTGCCGTACTCGGTGATCCATCCAAATGGCCCGGCGAGAACGCCTGCCTGGATATCACCATGCGAACGATCCGGTCACTGATCGACGAGAAGGTGGTGAAGCCTTTGGATGTTGAAGCAGCCGGGCGACTGCTGAACGGCGCCGCGCTCAGTGCCGCGTTATGGGTCGCCGCAGCCGACGATCCGAAAGTCGTGCTGGACAAGGCCGTGGACGCGTTTCGAGCGCTGGCAAGCGGATTGTTGCTCAAGCCGGTTTGACTGCGCATGATGCACATGTTCGTGTCCCGCTATGCGCAGCTCGCGGCGCCAGACATCAGGCGCGCTGCTGCTGTCTCATGAACCTTCATTGCGTTCAAGACGACTGACTCCTCGTTGCCATCAAGGCGCATGCGTTCGATATCGTGGATTTTCGCGAGAAGCGGCAACTCAAAGTTGTTTCATCGCATGAGTTGCGATATCAGGAAGCCTGTGCTGTCGTTGTGCTTCCGGATGTCACATGCCCGTTGCTCTCGTCGTTCTGCTGCTCGATATCACGCTCATCTATCACGCCTCGCGGACCGGGCGGTTGCAGCCCTGGGCCTTCATCATCCTGATGGTGCCGCTGATCGGCGCGCTCGCCTATATCGCCGTCGAGCTCGTTCCCGAATGGTTTTCCAGCCCCGGCGCGCGTCAGGCGCGGCAGCGCGTCGCCAATCGGCTCGATCCCGAGAAACGCTATCGTGAGCTGTCCGACCACCTGGCTGGCGCCGACACCATCGCCAATCGCGCAGCGCTGGCCGAAGAGTGCGCAAATATCGGCCGGTTCGGCGAGGCCGCGCAGCATTATGATCACATTCTGAAGCTGCCCATGGGCCACGATCCGGCCTATGCGCTTCGCAAGGCCCAAGCGGAGTTTTCCGGCAGGTGTCCCGCAGATGCGCTCGCGACACTGGACGATCTGCAGAAGCAATGGCCGGATTTCGATTCCGCCGACGCGCATCTGCTCTATGCCCGCGCGCTCGCCGAGGTCGGGCGGCTCGACGAGGCGCTAGAGGAGTATCACGCGCTCGCCGGCTACTTCCCGGGCGCCGAAGCGCAGGTGCGCTACGGCATCCTGCTGCAAACGGTCGGCCGCAGCGCCGAGGCACGCATGGTCTTCAACGAGCTCCTGATCCAGATGCGGCGCGCGCCGAAATATCTGCGCAAGGCGCAGGCCGAATGGCTGTCGATCGCGGAGAAGCAGCTTTCGACCTGAGCGGGGCGGGCCGGGAGCTTCATAGGAACGCCAGCGATATCCAGGGCACGAAGGTAATCAGCAGGAGGCCCAGGAATAGCCAGGCGAGATAGATCCAGATCCTGCGCATGCCGGCATCCGGCGGCTGCGCGCCGCCAGATCGTGTGAGAACCCGGATTGCGCCAGCGCCCAAGCCATCGCGCTCGCGGCGCCCACGATGAACAGGATCGAGCCGGAGAGCGAGGCCGTCTGGACCAACATCGGCAGCACGTTCTTCCATGTCAGGCTGCCGCGGTAAATGGCCAGGCCGAGCACGAGGCAGTAGGCGATGCCGATCGTCGAGACTTCGGTTGCGGTCGCAACGCCTTCGACCACGGCGCTGCGGATCAGGAACGGCAAAGCGAGCGCCGGCAGCGCTACCCAGAGCGTTCTTGCGACCACGGACGGGGGGGCGCGCGCGACCTTGACCCCGGCATTCTCCTCAGTGCCCGCCCGATAACGCGCGACGAAGGCAAGCACGATCGCCAGCACGATCCCCGGCAGGATGCCGGCGGTGAACAGGGCCGCGATCGATACGCCGGTGACGGAGGCGATCGCGATCAGAACGATCGACGGCGGAATGGTCTCGCTCATCGCGCCCGACGCCGCGAGCAGCGACACCAGCTCGCCATCCTTCATGCCGCGCTTGCGCATTTCGGGAAACAGCACCGGCGCGATCGCGGCCATGTCGGCGGTCTTGGAGCCGGAGATACCCGAGACCAGCAGCATGGCGCCGAGCATCACGTAGGATAGCCCGCCTCGGACATGACCGAGCACGGAGGCGAGGAAGGCGACCATGACGCGCGCCATGCCGGTCTGTTCGACCAATTGCCCGAGCAGCACGAACAGCGGCACCGCGAGCAGGATCAGCGAGCTCATGCCCTCGTCGATCCGTCCGACCACGACCAACAACGGCGTCCGCGTCGTCGTCAGCAGGAAAGCGACGGTCGCAAGACAGAAGGAAAACGCGATCGGCACGCCGGCCATCACGGCGCAGCCGAGCAGCCCGACGAAGAAGATCAGCAGGTTCCAGTTGCCGAGCGACTTCAGCGAAGGCCCGGCGAAATAGAGTGCACCGGCGATCGCTGCGAACAATAGTCCAACGGCCAACAGATCCTTGGCCGAACGCTTGACCAGCGTGAGACAGATGCTGGCCAGCGCGACGATGCAACCGGCCGGAATCGCCGCGGCACGGACCACGCCGGACCAGCCCAGCGCAGGCGTCTCCACGAATGCCTGGTCTTCCACATAGTCCAGCGCCGGATGCAGGATGATTGCTAGGAACAGGGCGACGGAGCCGGCTGCGAGCGTTGAGGTCCACGCCTCCGCGCGGGGCGACAAATGGGAGGTGAAGAAAGTCAGGCGCATATGCGCCGAGCGCTGCACCGCGATGGCGCTGCCGAGCATGGCGAGCCACAGGAACAGGATCGAGGCGAGCTCGTCCGACCAGATGATCGGTCGATGGAAGACGCCGCGCGCGACGATGCCGGCGAACAGGATGATGACCTCCGCGACAACGGCCATTGCCGCTGGGATCTCCACCAGCCAGCGCAGCGCCTGCTCCGGCCAGCGTCCCCGGATCGACCGTGCCTCGCCGAGCGTGACCGCCTCGGGCATCCCGACGACGGCGCTCACGCGAGCGCTCCGACGGCGGCCTCGAGCGTCTTCCAATTGTCCTCACCGAACTTGCCGCGCCACTCCTTGTAGAATCCGGCGCTCGACAATCCTTTGCGGAAGGCCTCCTTGTCGGACGCCTCGAAGGTAATGCCTTTGGCGACCAGCTGATCCTTCAGTGTCATATTGAGCTTTGCAGTGTCCGCACGCTGCTCCATCGCGGCATGGTCGAACTCTTTACGGACCAGCGCCTGCAGATCGTCGGGCAGCGCTTTCACCGAACGGCGGTTGCCGAGGATGAAGAACGGATCCCAGATGTGATTGGTCTCGGAAATATACTTCTGTACCTCATAGATCTTGCCGGCTTCGATCGTGACAAGGCCGTTCTCCTGCCCGTCGACCAGGTGCGTCTGCAACGCCGTGTACAATTCGTTGAAGTTGATCGAGGTTGGGTTGGCACCCAGCGACTTGAACAGCGAGGTGAAGATCGGCGACACCGGTACGCGGATGCGATAGCCGGCGAGATCGCCCGGCGTCTTGATCGGCTTGGTGAAGGAGGAAATTTGCCGGAACGTGTTGTCTGCGGGCTTGGCCACGACCAGCGCGCCGGTCTTCTCGATCTGGATCGCGATCAGCTTTCCAAGATCGCCGTCCATCGCGTTCCAGACCTGGGTGTAATCGGAGAACGCGAAGCCCACGTTCGCGATTCCGGCCACCGGCGACACCGTCGACAGCACAGAGCCGGCGATGTTGAGGAAATCGACGCCGCCACTGCGGATCTGGGTCAACAGATCCGTGTCGGAGCCGAGCTGCGAGGCCGGAAAGAACCTGATCTCCAGCCGCCCGCCGCTGGCTTCCTTGATCCGCTTCACGGCCTGGTCGAGCCGGGTGTTGATCGGCTGCGTCAGCGACTGGCCGGTGGCGAGCTTGTACTCGAACTCGGCGGCCTGCGCCGGCCTGGTGCGGATTGCGACCAGAGGTATGGCCGCGGCAGCAGTCATGAAATTGCGGCGCGAGATGGTGTGGCGCTGACCCGACATCGTTCGTCCTCCCCTGGTGCTCGTTTGCCGCGCCTTTTCGACGCGTGTTTGTTCATTGCCGCGCGCAAGCCCTGCGGCGGTGTCGTCAAAGTCGCTTGTCTGGTGAAAGGGCTTAAGCCGTACGTTCCTTCCCCCGGGCGGATCGGCGCTCTGGGCCGTCCTGTTTCCTCGATCGGCGCCCGTCTGTCGCGGGCTGCTTTGACCCTGAAGCCTAGATCGCTGGCCATGCACGACAATTGAATTATATTCTTCGTCACTTTAGCTGGCCTAAAAGGTTTTCCGATGCAGATACCGTTCCGCGCCATCATTGTCTTCCACGCGGTGGCGCGTGCGGGCAGCATTTCCCGTGCGGCGGACGAACTGCGGGTGACGCCGTCGGCCGTCAGCCAGCAGATCCAGGCGCTGGAGCTGCACCTCGGCACCGCCCTGACCTCGCGGGTCGGACGCAACATCACGCTGACCGAGGCCGGTGAGCGCTATTTCGAGATGATCAGCCGCGAGATCGAGCATGTCACCGACGTGACGCAGCATGTCCGCGGCATCCGCTCCGCCACCACCTTGACGGTGCGCGCGGCCCCGAGCGTGTCGAGCAAATGGCTGCTGCCGCGGCTCGCGAGCTTCGTCGATGCCAATCCCGACATCGAATTGCGGCTCGACGGCACCAATGAGCCGACCGACTTCCGCAAGGAAAATGTCGACCTAGAGATCCGGCACGGCGAAGGCGGCTGGGCCGGTCTGTTCGTCGAAAGCCTCGGCAAAGAGCGATTTTTTCCGCTGTGCGCGCCTTCATCGTTTGCGGCGGGCAGCCTATCCGCCCAAGACCTGCTCAAGCACAGGCTGATCCATTCGGTGAAATCGCAGATGCAATGGCCGCGCTGGTTCGCGCAGGCCGGTATCGAGCCCGCGGAACGCTGGAAGCGCGTGCTGTTCGACCGCAGCCACATGGCGATCGACGCCGCCATCGACGGCCTCGGCATTGGCCTCGAAAGCGAGCTGCTGGCCTGGCGTGAATTGCGCGACGGCCGCCTGGTCTGTCCGGTCAAGAATCCGCCGGAGGTCGTCCTGACCACGCAGTGGATCGTCTGCCTGCACGGCCATCTGCGCCATCGCAAGACCCGCACTTTCCTCGACTGGCTGCGCGGGGAACGTGACAGCTGGAATGAGCAGCAAGCCGCACGGATTGTTTAGCGCGTCTACATCGTCGCGGCAGATAATCTGAATTGCTCCCGGATTCGCCGCTGCCTAACGTTTCCGTGCAAGGCGAGCACGGCCGGACCTCACGGCCGCAACGATCGCCGTCACCCGAGGAACGTTTAGGGAAATCCAGATGAATCTCCATCGCATGCTGCTGGAGCGCAAGGCCGCCGGCAAACCTGTGACCATCGGCCTGATCGGGGCCGGAAAATTCGGCCTGATGTTCCTGTCGCAGGTGCGCCAGACCGACGGCATGCATCTCGTCGGCGTCGCCGACCTGAACACGGCCCGCGCCCGCGCGCAGCTCAAGCTCGGTTGCTGGCCGGAACAGCAATACGCGGCTGCCACGATCGATGACGCGCTCAAGCATGGCAGCACGGTCGTCACCGATAACGCCGACGCGCTGATCACCCATCCGGCGGTCGAGGTGATCATCGAGGCGACCGGCGATCCCGGCGCCGGCATCCGCTTCGCGATGAAGGCGATCGAGAACGGCAAGCACATCGTGATGGTCAATGTCGAGGCGGACGCAGTCGCGGGCCCGATCCTGGCGCGCAAGGCGAAGCAGGCCGGCGTCGTCTATTCACTCGCCTGGGGCGACCAGCCGGCGCTGATCGCCGATCACGTCGACTGGGCGCGCGCAGCCGGCTTCAAGGTCGTCGCCGCCGGCAAGGGCACGCGCTACCACCCGACCTATCACCAGTCGACGCCGGATACGGTCTGGGACATTCTCGACAAATACATGAAGATCAAAGACCGCAACTCGATCAATCCGAAGATGTTCAACTCGTTCGTCGACGGCACCAAATCGGGCATCGAGATGACCGCGGTCTGCAATGCAACCGGGCTGCATGCGCAGAGCGAGGGCCTGTCGTTCCCGCCCGCCACGCGCTTCGAGCACGCCGAAATCTGCAAGCCGAAATCCGATGGCGGCATGCTGGAGAAATCGGGCGTCACCGAGGTGACCTCGTCGGTCTATCGCGACGGCTCCGACGTTCCGCAGAGCCTCGTGATGGGCACCTATGTCGTGTTCGAGACCGACAGCGCCTATTCGGAGGAGTGTTTCCGCGAATACAGCATGCTGCCGGACAAGACCGGCAAATATGCCTCGCTGTACCGGCCGATCCACATGATCGGGCTCGAGCTCGGTATCTCCGTCGCGTCCGCGGCGCTGCGGAAGGAGCCGACCGGCGCGCCGATCGTGTTCAACTCCGACGTGGTCGCGACCGCCAAGCGCAAGCTGAAGGCCGGCGAGATGCTCGACGGCGAAGGAGGCTTCTGTGTCTGGGGCAAGCAGACCCCGGCCGACGCTTCACTGAAGCAGGGGTATCTGCCGCTTGGCCTCGCCCACCATGTCAAGCTCAAGACCGATATCGAGTCGGGCCAGCGCCTGAAATGGGCTGATGTCGAGTACGATCCCGACAGTCTCGCGGTGCGGGTACGCCGCGAGATGGAAGCGGCCTTCCGGCAACCCAACATGGCTGCCTAGCGCAGCTTCAGCCGCTCCGCCGGTATGGTCATGGCGGCGACGCCCGCCATGACCAGCAGCAGGCCCAGCGCCAGGTTCGACGGCACGCTCTCGCCGAGCAGCAACACGGAGAGGCCGACGCCGATCGGGATGCGCAGATAGCCTTGAGCGTTCGTGGTCAGCGTGCCGAGGCGGCCGAGGCAGACGTAGAACAGCATCAGGCCCAGCGCGCTGGAGACGATGCCCATGACGATGGTGGCGATGATCGCCGCCGGCGTCGGCTGCAGCGTCCAGGGCTGATCGATGATCAGCGAGGGCGGCAGCAGGATGAGACCGCCGAACAGCAGCGAGCCGGCCGCCACCACCATCGGGTCGTATTCGGACAGCCTGAGGCCGAAGATCGTGGCGCAGGCAAAGGAGATGGTGGCGAGCAGGATTGCGATCTCCGCCACGATCTCGCTCCCGAAGCCGCGTAGCGCGTCGAGGCCCACGATGAGAATCGTGCCGGCGAGTCCCAAAATCGCGCCGGCGAGCTTGAGCAGCGTTGCCGGCTCATGCCGGGTGATCAGCGAGGTGATCAGGAACGCGAAGATCGGCGTGGTCGAGGCCAGCACCACCGTGTTCGACGCCGGCACATATTGCTGCGACCAGGTGATGATCAGGAACGGAAAGGTCGAGTTGATCAATTGCTGGGTCGCGAACAGCTTCCACGCCTTCGCGTCGGTTGGGACCCTGATGCCGCGCATCCACAGGATCGCGAACAGGAAGGCAGCCGCAATCAGCGAGCGCGCCGAGATGAAGGTGATGGGCGGGATGGTGGGAAGCGCCAGCTTGGCCAGCGGATAGGTCGAGCTCCAGCAGCAGGCGAGTGCGAGCAGCAGCGCATAGTCGCGCCAGTTGCGTGCGCCGGTAGCGGCCATGGACGGCAGCGGTGACGATGCGGCCGCCGTCGCGCGACTCGCTTCCGATGTGCTCTGCGCCACCTTGTTCCTGCTCCCCGGCGCGATGGCGCTTGCCGCGAAGTCTGGGCGAGGGGACCCGAAAAGGGAAGGCGCCGAGCTATGCGTTTGGCTGAGGTAGCGCCTTCCGCTTCATCCGCTTGATCGTGCCGGAAAAGGTGAGCAGCACCCGCGTCCCGGACATCATCTTGCCGCGCAGGAAGATCAGCGAGCCGCCGGCGCGGGTGACCTCGCCGGTGCATTCGATCAGTTCGCCCTCGCGTGCCGCGTCGAGGAATTCGCAGGCGAAGTTGGTCGTCACCGCCCGGCTGTCCAGGACATGGGTGGCGATCGCAAACAGGGAGTAGTCGGCAAAGGCCATGTAGCAGCCGCCGTGGACGTTCCCGGACCCGTTGAGGTGCTTTTTCTCGACCCGGAAGGCGCTGCGGACGTTGCCGTCCGCCTCGATCCGGTGCCAGAAGGGGCCGACATGGGACTCAAAACTGTCGCGAATCCAGGTCCGCCAGCCCACAAATTCGCCCTCGGTGGCGACGTGGAGGTCGGGGCGGCGGGGCGGGGGCGCTTTGGTCAATTCGTGCAAGGAAATGGGCCTTCAATTACGGGTCTTTAGCCCTTAAATCCGATCCGTCCGCGCCGTGCAATTCCCGTTCCCGCCGTCCCCGCCTGCAAAACGTGGGACAGCGGGAAAATGCGTCATAAAGGGCTTTCCGGAAGCCCTCGATGTTCCTAAGAACGGCCAAACCGCCGCCGAAAGCCTGGAATCCATGAAGAACGAACCCAAGATCACCCCCGAACTGGTTGCCGCCCATGGGCTCAAGCCCGACGAATACGAGCGCATCCTGAAGCTGATCGGGCGGGAGCCGACCTTCACCGAGCTCGGCATCTTCTCGGCGATGTGGAACGAGCACTGCTCGTACAAGTCGTCACGCATCCATCTCAAGGGCCTGCCGACAAAGGCGCCCTGGGTGATCCAGGGCCCCGGCGAGAATGCCGGCGTGATCGACATCGGCGACGGCCAGGCCGTGGTCTTCAAGATGGAGAGCCACAACCACCCGAGCTACATCGAGCCCTATCAGGGGGCGACCACCGGCGTCGGCGGCATCTTGCGCGACGTGTTCACGATGGGCGCGCGCCCCATCGCCTGCCTGAATGCGCTGAGCTTCGGTGCGCCCGAGCATGCCAGGACGCGGCATCTCGTCTCCGGTGTCGTTGCCGGCGTCGGCGGCTATGGCAATTCCTTCGGCGTGCCGACCGTGGGTGGCCAGGTGCGCTTCCACACCCGCTATGACGGCAACATCCTCGTCAACGCGATGGCGGTCGGCCTCGCGGATGCCGACAAGATCTTCTATGCGGCGGCGTCCGGTGTGAACATGCCGATCGTCTATCTCGGCTCCAAGACGGGGCGCGACGGCATCCACGGCGCCTCGATGGCCTCGGCCGAGTTCGATGACAAGTCCGAGGAGAAGCGCCCGACCGTGCAGGTCGGCGATCCCTTCGCCGAAAAGCTGCTGCTGGAGGCCTGCCTCGAGATCATGGAGAAGGGCTGCGTCATCGCGATCCAGGACATGGGCGCGGCGGGCCTGACCTGTTCGGCGGTCGAGATGGGCGCCAAGGGCGACCTCGGCGTCGACCTCGATCTCGATGCGGTGCCGACCCGCGAGACCGGGATGAGCGCCTACGAGATGATGCTCTCGGAGAGCCAGGAGCGCATGCTCATGGTGCTCAAGCCCGAGAAGGAAAAGGAAGCCGAGGCGATCTTCAAGAAGTGGGGCCTCGATTTCGCCGTGGTCGGCTACACCACGCCGAGCAAGCGTTTCGTGGTCAAGCATGGCGGCGACGTCATGGCCGACCTGCCGATCAAGGAGCTCGGCGACGAGGCGCCGCTCTACGACCGTCCGCATGTCCCCTCCGCCGCGTTGCCGGTCGTGCATGCGCGCGAGGTGCCGGCGCCGATGGGCCTCGGGCCTGCGCTGGAGAAGCTGATCGGCACGCCCGACATGTGCTCTAAGCGCTGGGTCTGGGAGCAGTACGATCACGTCATCCTCGGCAACACCATGCAGCGCCCCGGCGGCGATGCCGCCGTGGTGCGCGTCGAGGACGGGCCGAAGGGGCTCGCCCTGACCGTCGACGTCACGCCGCGCTATTGCGAGGCGGATCCGTTTGAGGGTGGCAAGCAGGCCGTCGCCGAAGCCTGGCGCAATATCACCGCGGTCGGCGGCAAGCCGCTCGCGATCACCGACAATCTCAACTTCGGCAACCCCGAGCGGCCCGAGATCATGGGCCAGTTCGTCGGCTGCCTGAAGGGCATCTCGGAAGCCTGCCGCACGCTCGACTTCCCGGTCGTCTCCGGCAACGTCTCGCTCTACAACGAGACCAATGGCCGCGCGATCCTCCCCACGCCCTCGATCGGCGGCGTCGGCCTGCTCGACGATTTCACCAAATCAGCCTCGCTCGCCTTCAAGGCCGAGGGCGAGGCGATCCTCCTGGTCGGCGAGACCCACGGCTGGCTCGGCCAGTCCGTTTACTTGCGCGACATCTGCGGTCGTGAGGAGGGTGCGCCGCCGCCGGTCGATCTCGCCGCCGAGAAGCGCAATGGCGATTGCGTGCGCGGCATGATCCATGGCGGTACCGCGACCGCCGTGCACGATCTCTCCGACGGTGGCCTCCTGATCGCACTCGCCGAGATGGCGATGGCGAGCGGCATCGGGGCCAAGCTGCTGGCGGCGCCGACGTCACTGATCTCGCAGGCCTATTGGTTCGGTGAGGACCAGGCGCGCTATCTCGTCACCGTGCCGGAAACCGAAGCCGGCCGCGTGCTTGCCAAGATGCGCGGCTGCGAAGTGCCCTGCGTGCGGATCGGCACCACCGGCGGCAATGCGATCGCGATCGCGGGCGAGGCGCCTGTTACGATCGATGCGCTCCGTAAGTCGTTCGAGCGCTGGCTGCCGGAATATATGGGTGGGAAGGCGGCGTAGCGACGCCATCTCTCCGTCATTGCGAGGAGCCACCGGGTCCCGCCTTTGGCGGGCCCGATGACAGGCTCCGCGACGACGCAATCCACACTGCTGCCTGCGGTGAGATGGATCGTTTCGCTGCGCTCGCAACGACGATAGGAGGCCGTGCCGCTTCCTCAAAGCACCTTCGTCGCGCCCGGGATCTGCCGCAACGCTCGCGTCAGCGCCCAGCTCGCCATGACTGTCAGTACAAATCCGATCGTGGCCTTGACGATCGCCGGCAGGTCATAGTCGAACAGCCAATACTGCAGCCACAGTGCGATCGGATAGTGCACCAGGAACATGCCGAACGCGTCGCTCTGCATTGGATCGAGCAGCTTGGCTGAGCCTGATTGCCTGAACCTCTGGAAAAAGGCCAGGATCAGAAACATGATGGCCACGCTGAAGACAGTGAAGCAGATGGCATAGAGCGCTTCATACCAGTCCGGCAACGGCGACGGGTTGCCCAGTATTTCGCGCTTGATGAAGATCAGCACCCACAAGAGGCAATACGGAACGATCGCCAGCACCATCCAGTCCCAGCTGACCTTTGCCATCCGGCCGTCCACAGCGAGCAGCCCGCGATCCATTTGCGCAACGCCGATGCCTGCACCGAAAAAGAAGTAGGTCGCGTAGAGCATCACGCGCCCGTGCTGGACCGAGAACGGCCCGAACTCGAACCAACTGCTTGGTCCGAAGTGAACCCTCCCGGGAATGTAGAACGCCGCGGTGACGGTAAGCATGACCGCGAAGAACACGGCGGGCCGACGGCGACCGTGTAGCGAGAGGCGATTGATCGGATCGAGCAGATTGGGCGACAGCCGGTGCAGCAGGCAGGCAACCAGGTCGAAAGCGAACAAGACCCAAAGGAACCAAATCGGCCCGCTCGGCCACGGGCCCTTCGTGACCATATTCCACCAGAATTCCGAAAAGCCGATCTCGGGATGCTGCCGCACGGAAATCGCGTAGTAGGCGAGCGGAATGACCGTAAGGGCGCAGATCGCGAAGGGTAAGCCAAGCCGAAGCAGGCGATCTGCCAAATAGCTCCGTGCTCCCTTCCGGGCGATGCCAGACCAGGCGAACAGTCCCGACAGGAAGAAGAACATCGCCATGAAGAAACTGTCGGTGGCGAGCACGATCATGTCGAAGCCGAAGAAGTACTTCGGATCGGTATGACCGAAATAAGTATAGGGGATCACCGCGTGATGCAGCAGCACCACCAGAGTCAGGAAGGTGCGGGCGCGATCAATCGCCAAATTGCGCGCCTTGCTCTTCGGCGCGGCATGTACCTCCGCGCCGATCGTCGCTGAATCTGCCATCGTCATCTTGGTCGCCCCGCACTCCTGCCCCGGGACCGGACTGTGCCGCCGCGAGCCGGATTCAGCAAGGCTCGTTTGCGCCGTAGTTGAGCCCCCACTTGACCCCGACTTGGGTCCTGACACCCGTAGGAACCAGTTCCGCGCAGCGAAGTTAGCGTCCGCCGAAGGGAAGGGCTGACGGCCGCGACAAGCGGCGCAATTCGGAGCTGGCAATGACGATCCTGAAATGGGCGTTGATCTTCCTACTTGTCTCGATCGTGGCCGGCGTGCTCGGCTTCACCGGCATTTCGGCCGCCTCCGCCGATATCGCGCGCTTCCTGTTCTACGTCTTCGTCGTGATCTTCCTGGTGCTGCTGATATTAGGGCTGACGATCTTCAGGGCGTAGCGGGCAGTAGGTCGGACCGGAACAGGGCGCCGGCTCCCAGGCGCAGGCCGTCAATGGCTTGCGAACGGTCTTATGCGAGCCATCAGCTCCGCCAAGAACTCATCGGGGCGATCGAACGGAATGAAATGGTCCCCGCCGCGAACCCAGACGAATTCCTTGTGCGGGGCCGTGATCAGGTGGAAAAACTGCTCGGCAGGTCCTCCCGGCGTCACGGCGTCTGCATCGCCCTCAATGAAGAACATGGGTATTGAAAACTCGAATCCGAGCGAGGCCGTGTCGCTCTGAAACATCGGCCCGTTCCGTCCCGTCAAATACTTTGCGGAGAAGGCGGCGCCCTTCCGCCAATTGTACAGATCAAGCAGCGAGACGTCCGGCATGAAGAGCGGCGGGATGGGACCGGCCGGCTGGAAGCCGTCGGCGAGCGGCAGACCCAGCACATTGCTCCATTTGTCCGCAATCAGGCGATTCTCCGGAGTGAGGACCGGCCGCGAAGCGATCGGCGCTAATTCGGCCAGAGCCTCCTTGTTGGTGGCCACTGCCGCAAGCCGTTGCAGACGCGCGATCGTGAGTTCGAAGGCCTTCTCGAAGGTCGCCCTGCCGACCACCTGGCCTGTGCCGACATAGGCCGAGAACAGATCCGGACGTTGCTTCGCCATTCGAATTCCCAGGAATGAGCCCCAGGAATGCCCGACCAGGACGATCTTGTCCTTGTGCAAATGCGTGCGCAGGTACTCGGCCAGTTCGATGCCGTCTTGCGTCATCCGCTCCAGTGTCATCGTGGGGGCGAGCGCGTCTCCAGCCGCGCCAAAGGTGCGGCCGGTGCCGCGCTGGTCCCATTGGACAACGGTGAAATGCTCTTCCCAGGGGCGCCAGCCCGACGAGATCGGCAGGGTAGAGCCGCCAGGGCCGCCGTGGACGAACAGGAGAACCGGGTTATCCCGATCCTCACCGCGGATTTGAATCCATTGCTTGATGCCGCCGATCTCGATGAACTCTCCCTCCTGCACGCCGGCAGGAGAGCGGATCGCGAGAGTTTGGGCAGCCAGGTGCTGACGATAGGCACGAAAACCCAGCCCGGCAGCAGCGAGCACAACAAAAATGCCGGACAATCCCAGCAACGAGACCCCAATCAGTCTTGTGGCCCGGCGCGGCATCTCGTGCCTTGTGTCGACTGGAAGGAGGCGATCCAGGATCGCCCCGGCGTCACAGCGCGTGCGCCTACCCCACTTCCTCGATCTTCACCTTATCCGGATAGAAGGCGAGATGGCCGGAAATCTCGCTCATCGCGGGAAAGGGCGTCTCGTAGGTCCAGATCGCGTTGTCCAGCACCTTGCCGTCGGCCTTGACGCTGTAATAGCTCGCATCCCCCTTGTAGGGGCAGTGGGTGACGCGGTCGGTGCGCGCCAGCAGGGCCATGTTGGTGTCCTCCCGCGGCACATATTGCACCGCTGGATATTTGGCCTCCTTCAGCGTCAGCGCCTTGCTGGTCTCGGCGATCACGATGTCGCCCGCGGTCACACGGACCCGCCGGGGATTTTGGGTGATGGTGATGGGATGGTCGGGCCCTGGAAGCTTCATGATTTCACGCCTTTTCGATCAATCTGCCGCGCGCGGCACTTTGTCGTGCCTTTATCCTGATGGGATCATGGATATAGTGCCGGAAAGCGTGACGCAGAAGTCCGTTCACGCTAAGTTTGGCCCTGCCGGAGAGGGGACCCCGGCAGCGATTCGAGACCAGAAGGAGCGAGACCCGAATGCCCATGGACGCCCACGATATCGAGGCGATGATCAAGGCAGCGATCCCCGATGCCGAGGTGACCATCCGTGACCTCGCCGGCGACGGCGACCACTATGCCGCGACCGTGATCTCGGAATCCTTCCGCGGCAAATCCCGCGTCCAGCAGCACCAGATCGTCTATCAGTCCCTGCGCGGCCAGATGGGCGGCGTGCTGCACGCGCTGGCGCTGCAAACCGGCGTGCCGGGCGCCTGACCTGATCGCGCGACGGGAGACGACGATGGCTGCGGACAATTCTCGCGGCGCGATGTTTCGCGTCATCGTGCCGAACCAGCACAGCCGCGTCACCAATGTCGAGCTGTTCTTCGACCTCGTCTTCGTCTTCGCCATCACGCAGGTGTCGCATACGCTGCTGCACCATTTCACGTCGCTCGGCGCGGTGCAGGTCACGGTGCTGTTTCTCGCTGTGTGGTGGGTGTGGGTCTTCACCGCCTGGGTCACCAACTGGCTCAATCCCGAGCTGACGCCGGTCCGCATCATGCTCTTTTTGATGATGCTGGGCGGGCTTGTGCTGTCAACGACGATCCCGACCGCCTTCGAGGGGCGGGGTCTGTGGTTTGCGATCGCTTACGCGGCGATGCAAATCGGGCGCACGGCCTTCTGGCTGTTCGCGACGCCGCGGCATCGAACCGCGGTCCGCCACAACGCGATCCGCATTCTAACCTGGCTCGCGATCTCCGCGGTGTTGTGGATCGCAGGCGGCCTGTCCGAAGGCGAGACGCGGCTATGGCTGTGGATTGCGGCAGTCGCCTGGGAGTACGTCTCGCCGGCGGCACGCTTCTGGGTTCCGAAGCTCGGCTTCTCGTCGGTTGAGGCCTGGGCCGTCGAGGGCGGCCACATGGCCGAGCGTTGCTCGCTGTTCGTCATCATCGCGCTCGGCGAAGCCGTCGTCGTCAACGGCGCGACCTTTGCCGAGTTGGACTGGACTGTGGACAACATCATGGCCTTCGTCTCTGCACTGGTCGGCGCCATCGCGATGTGGTGGGTCTATTTCCACAAGGGCGCCGAGGCCGGCTCCGAGCGGATCTCGAAGTCCGCCGAATCCGGCCGCCTGGCGCGGCTCGCCTATACCTATCTGCACACGCCGATCATCGCCGGCATCATCCTGACCGCGGTCTCGGACGAGCTGGTGCTGAAGCACCCGACCGGCCATTCCGATATGAGGACGGTTCTGAGCACGATCGGCGGGCCGCTGGTGTTCCTGATCGGCACCATCCTGTTCAAGCACGCGATCCGCGGCTTCCTCCAGCTCTCGCACGGCGTCGGCATCATCGCGCTCGCGGTGCTGTGGTGGTTTGCCGCCGACCTCCCGCCGCTCTGGCTGTCGGTCGCTTCGACGGTGATCATGATCATCGTCGCGGTGTGGGAGTCGGTGTCGCTGGGGGCGGACAGAGAAGAGGCCAAGGAACATTGAACTGCGGAGCGGCCTGAGCAAGCGCCTCGTCCTTCGAGACGACCGCGGAGCCTGTCATCGGGCCGCGCTTTGCGCGGACCCGGTGGCGGTCTCCTCACAGGATGAGGCTATTTGGCGTCGGCGCTCGTTGAAACTGCCTGCCACGCACTCCGTCCTCATCTGAGCAGGCCGTCTAAGCGGGCGTCTCGAAGGATGCGCTGCGGGGAAAGCGCTCTCGCGGATAACCGCCTGAGCGTCTACTCCGCCACCTCCAGCGCATGCACCGAGAACATCTTCGCCGCATCCGTCCAGCTCTCGCGGACGCGCCAGCCGGCGCCCTGTGCCAGCGCAGCGAAACGCTCGACGCTGTATTTGTAGCTGTTCTCGGTGTGGATGCTCTCGCCGGGGCGGAACGAGAAGCTGGTACCGAGCAGGCGCACGGTCTGGCTCTTCTTGCTGATCAGGTGCATCTCGATGCGGTGACGCTCGCGGTTATAGATCGCGCGGTGGGTGAATGCGGAGAGGTCGAAATTGCCACCAAGCTCGCGGTTGATCCGCACCAGAACATTGAGGTTGAAGCGTGCGGTGATTCCGGCGGCGTCGTTGTAGGCATCGAACAGCACGCGCTCGTCCTTCTCGAGGTCGGCGCCGATGATCATCTGCGCGCCGCGGCCGAGGATCGCGCGTGCGCTCTTCAGGAACGCCTGGGCTTCATGCGGCTCGAAATTGCCGATGGTCGAGCCCGGGAAGAATCCGACCTTGGGCATGGATGCGACCTGCTTGGGCAGCTCGAACGGCGTGGTGAAATCGGCGGTCACCGGATAGATGCCGAGCGACGGGAAGTCGCGCTTCAGGCCGTTCGCCTGCGCCTTGAGGAAGTCACCGGAGATGTCGACGGGGACATAGGCTGCGAACCTGCACTGGTTGAGCAACAGACGAACCTTCGTGGTCGCGCCGGCGCCGAACTCGACCAGCGCGGCATGCTCCGGAATGATCTTCGCGATCTCGCTGCCACGATCCTTCAGGATCGAGAGCTCGGTCCGCGTCGGATAATATTCCGGCAGCCGCGTGATCGCCTCGAATAGCTCCGATCCGGTCGCGTCGTAGAAATATTTCGGCGACAGTGTTTTTGGCTGCTGCGAGAGGTCCTTGATCGCCTCGCGGGCGAAGGCGGTGGTCTGCTCGTCGGGAAGATGGGCTTCGGCCAAAGCGCTGGCGTGCACATTCATGATACTCTCCTGAACGCGCTGTCCGGCGCGCATTTGTCGTCGGATGAGAACTAGTCGTAATCGGCGAGCCGCAGTCCGGTGAACTGCCAGCGGTGGTGCGGATAAAAGAAGTTGCGATAGGTGATACGGCTGTGGCCTTCCGGAGTTGCAAGCGAGGAGCCTCGCAGCACCAGCTGGTTGACCATGAACTTGCCGTTGTACTCGCCGAGCGCGCCTTCGATGGCCCGGTAGCCGGGATAGGGCGCGTACGAGCTGCGGGTCCACTGCCAGACGATGCCGAAGGCGTCGTTGAGTTGGCCGGCGCGGGCCGCGACCTCCCACTCCATCTCGGTCGGCAGATGTCTGCCGGCCCAGCGCGCGAAGGCGTCGGCCTCGTAGTAGCTGATATGACAGACCGGCGCGGTGGGGTCGACCGGCTTCACACCGGCCAGCGTCATCACGTGCCACTGGCCATCGATCTCGCGCCAGTGACCCGGGGCCTGCCAGTCTTCCTGGCTGGCCGCGGCAAAGCCGTCCATCAGCCACAGCGTTGCGGTCCGGTACCCGCCGTCCTGCATGAAGGCGAGCCATTCGGTATTGGTGACCAGATTGCGGGCGACCTTGACCGGGCCGACGAGGGCGCGATGCGCGGGCTTCTCGTTGTCGAAATGAAAGCTGTCGTCGACATGGCCGACGGTGTGGATGCCCTCGTTCAGCGTCAGCCAGTCATCGGCGGCGCGCGTCGCGGCCGGGAAGCGCCAGTCCGGGTCGTAGGCCGGATAGACCGGGTTCTGCGCGAAGGCGTGCAGGATGTCGGTGAACATCAATTCCTGGTGTTGCTGCTCGTGGTTGAGCCCGACCTCGACCAGCGGTGCGATCGAGCGAAGCTTGTCTTCCCCAGCCTCGCGGAAGAATTTGACGACGGCCGCATCGACATAGTTGCGATAGACGCCGACCTCGTTTGCGCCGGGACGGGTGATATCACCGCGATGATTGCGGGCATGACGCGGGCCGGCGCTGACGTAATAGGAATTGAACAGGAACGCGAAATCCGGGTGGAAGGGCCGGTAGCTGGCCGCGTGCTCGCCGAGCAAAAATTGCTCCCAGAACCACGTGGTATGGGCGCGGTGCCATTTCGTCGGGCTCGCATCCGGCATGGATTGGATCTGCTGGTCCTCCGGCGACAGCGGCGCGGCCCGGCGCTCGGTCTCGTTGCGGACGGCAAGAAAGGCGTCTTCCAGCCGCTGGGCGAGATTACCGGCAGAGGACAGTGACGAAAGCGAGGGGGCGGCCGTAGCGGAGGCTTGTTTCGTCACGTTTTTCTCCAGACAGGACAAGAGAACGTTGTTGGCGTTGCCCGGTTCCAAAACCTGGGTTCGTCCTAGATAGGGGCTCCGTTACGGTATGAAAGTCCTCCCAGGCGATGATATTGATGTCATCAGCCTATGGATCCGGCTGGGGGACAAACCGGCCAGCGGGGCGTGTCGCCGCCATTTTACTTTGGATGCACAACGGTTTGGGCTACATATATAGGCAGGTATCGGGTTAGATCGACGGAGCCAGCCCGAATTGATTGGTGAGGGCTCCGCCCCAGAAGGACACGGAAATGAGCATCGAGGAATTCATCGCCAACGAAGTGAAGTCGAACGACGTGGTTCTGTTCATGAAGGGCACGCCGCAATTTCCGCAGTGCGGTTTCTCCGGCCAGGTCGTCCAGATCCTCGACCATATCGGCGTCGGCTATAAGGGCCTCAACGTTCTCGAATCCGCCGAACTGCGCAACGGCATCAAGACCTTCTCCAACTGGCCGACCATCCCGCAGCTCTATGTGAAGGGCGAGTTCGTCGGTGGCTGCGACATCGTCCGCGAGATGTTCCAGGCCGGTGAATTGCAGCAGCTTTTCACCGAGAAGGGCGTCGTCGTCGCGGCCTGATAGGTGACCCGGCTGACGCGCCGGATTGGCGGCGCCGAGCTCGAGGTCATTGTCGCAGACATCACCACACTGAGCGTTGATGCCATCGTCAACGCGGCCAACACGTCGCTCCTTGGTGGGGGCGGCGTGGATGGTGCGATCCATCGGGCGGCAGGGCCCGATCTGGTCGCCGAATGCCGCATGCTCCACGGCTGCAAGACAGGTGATGCCAAGATCACCAAAGGCTACCGGCTCAAGGCTGCCCATGTGATCCACACCGTCGGGCCGGTCTGGAATGGCGGCACGCTCGGAGAGGACGATCTGCTCGCGTCCTGTTATCGCCGCTCGATGGAGCTGTGCGGGAAGCACAAGCTGACCTCGGTGGCATTTCCCGCGATTTCGACCGGCATTTTCCGCTTTCCAGCCGACCGGGCCGCCGATATCGCCGTTCGTACCACAATCGAAGGGCTCGCTGTGGCGCCGTCCGTGGCTCGCGTGGTGTTCTGCTGCTTCGCCGAGCCGAGCGCCAAGCTCCATGCCGAGGCACTTGCGCAACACGCCGGCCCTTGTGCCTGATGACGCGGTCGGTACACTCCGCCGGACCATGTTCCGGGGAGGGGATATGATTTCACAGTCTGGACTGCGTGCGCTGGTCTGCGGCGTGCTGGTGTCGCTCGGCGCGATGTCGCTGGCGCGAGCGGAAGGCACCTACGAGATTCCGGCCGGTGCGCATTTCAATCAGGACAAGCTCGGCAAGATCAGCGAATTCTTCAAGAACGAGGTTGCGACCGGCAAGATCGCCGGCGCGACCGTGCTGATCCGGCAGCATGGCAAGCCGGTCTACCACGAAGCCTTCGGCGTGCAGGACGTGGTCAGCAAGGCGCCGATTACGGACAAGACGATCTTCCGCCTGTTCTCGATGTCCAAGGCGATCACTTCGGTGGTCGCGATGCAATTGGTCGAGGACGGCAAGATCAAGTTGGATGATCCCGTCTCGAAGTACATTCCGTCCTTCGCCAACGTGAAGGTCGGCGTCGAGAAGAAGGCGGAGGACGGCACCAAGTCGCTCGAGCTGGTGCCGCCGAACCGGCCGATGACGGTGCACGATTTGATGACGCACACCTCGGGCATCACCTATGGCTTCTATGGCGACAGCCTGGTCCGCAAGGCCTATCGCGATGCCAACATCTACGCAGGCGATTTCGACCTCGCCGAGTTCGCCGAGCGCATCGCAAAACTGCCGCTGCACAACCAGCCGGGCGCGCTCTGGCAGTACGGCCATTCCACCGACGTGCTGGCACGCGTGATGGAGATCGCAGCCGGCAAACCGCTGATCGACATCATGCGGGAGAAGCTGCTCGATCCGCTCGGCATGGTCGACACCGGCTTTTTCGTCACCGCTCCCGAGAAGCAGAAGCTTCTGGCGCAGCCGGTGCCGAACGACGCCGACTTCCGCGTTGGCCGGATCAACGATCCGACCGTGGCCAAGAAGATGCAGTTCGCCAGCGGTGGCATGGTGACGACCATGGCCGATTATGAGCGCTTCGCGCAGATGCTGCTCAACGGCGGCAGCCTCGACGGCAAGACCATTCTCAAGCCTGAGACGTTCAAGCTGATGACGACCGATCAGCTCGGCCCCAAATCAGGCGTCGACCGCGACTATTTCTATTTCCCCGGCGACGGTTTCGGCTTCGGCCTCGGGCTCGCGGTGCGCACCGATCCCGGCAACGCCAAACCGCCGCCGCCCGGCAATCTCGGCGAGTTGAAATGGGACGGCGCCTCCGGCTGCTATTTCGTGATCGATCCCAAGCAGGACATGTTCTTCGTGCTGCTGGAACAGACCCCGACCGAGCGTCAGCGCGTGCAGCGGACATTGAAGCAGCTGGTCTATGAAGCCATGGAGAAGTGACATGAACGGGCGTCGCGCGCTGATCGCGGCGCTCGCCTTTCTGTTTGCTGCCGTGAGTGCGCAGGCGAGCTCCGAGCGCGCCGCGCGCAACTTCTCGCCCGAGGGCCTGGCAAAGGTTTCCGACTACATCCGGAACGAGATCGCCACCGGCAAGATTCCCGGCGCCATTCTGCTGCTCCAGCAGCATGGCAAGCCGGTCTATTACGAGAATTTCGGCGTTCGCGATGTCGCGACCGAGAGTTCGATGAGCGCGGACACGATCTTCCGTCTCTATTCGATGTCGAAGCCGATCACATCAGTCATGGCGATGATGCTGGTCGAGGAGGGCAAGCTCGCGCTCGACGATCCGGTCTCGAAATACATTCCTGCTTTCGCCGGCATGAAGGTTGGCGTGGAGAAGAAGGCCGCGGATAGCAAGGTCGCTCTGGCGCTGGAGCCGCTGGAGCGTCCCGTCACGATCAAGGACCTCTTGCGCCATACCTCGGGGCTGCCTTACGGCTATCATGGCGGCGGCGCAGTGCGCGAGCTCTATGCCGAAGCCAATCTCTTCAACAGCAATCTCAGCAATGCCGACTTCGCCGCGAAAATCGCCACGCTGCCGCTGGTCGAGCAGCCGGGCACGGTGTGGGACTACGGCTTCTCCACCGACGTGCTCGGCCGCGTCGTCGAGGTGATCTCGGGAAAGACGCTGCTCCAGTTCGAGAGGGAACGGCTGCTCGATCCGCTCGGCATGACCGAGACGGCATTCTTCGTCGCCGATCCCGCTAAATTCCCGCGCATTGCCGAGCCGATGCCGGAGGATCGCAACATCAATCCGACGACGCAGGTTCGCGATATCAGGCGGCCGGTGAAGTGGGAATCGGGCGGCGGGGGGATGGTCGGCACAGTCGGCGACTACGCCCGCTTCGCGCAGATGCTGCTGAATGGCGGCAGCTATGAAGGCCGGCGCTATCTCAAGCCCGAGACCATCGCGCTGATGGCGTCGGATCACATCGGGCCGGAAACGAAGATCGCGCGCGATCAGAACTATTATCCGGGCGGCAGCTCTGGGTTCGGCCTCGGCTTTGCGGTGCGCACCTCGGTGCCACCGGGGACGTCATGGCCGCTTGGCGAATATCGCTGGGACGGCGTCGGCGGCACCTTCTTCTTCATCGACCCCGAAGACGATCTGTTCGGGATCTTCATGGTGCAGACCCCGTCGCAACGCGGCCGGATCCAGCTGGCGTTGAAGACGCTGATCTATCAGGCGATGGGGCGGTGATCACGCCCCGCGCACGATCTCTCTGACGTACCCGATCGTCTCCTCGATCTGGGCCGCATTCACGTCGAGATGGGTGCAGGCGCGGATGCGGCCGTCCATCATCGCAAGCGTCACGCCGCGCTGGCGCAGCGCCGCAACCATCTTGTCGCCAGCAATGCCGGCGCCGTCCGGCTTGAAGAACACGAGATTGGTCTCGGGCTCCTGCACCTCGATTCCGGGGATCTGCGACAGCCCGCGGGCGAGCGCGCGCGCATTGGCGTGGTCGTCGGCGAGGCGGTCGACGTGATGGTCGAGCGCGTAGATGCAGGCGGCTGCGCAGATGCCGGCCTGCCGCATCGATCCGCCGAGGCGCTGCTTCCACTGCCAGACCGCATCGATGAAGGCGCGCGAGCCCGCGAGCACGCCACCGATCGGCGCGCCCAGGCCTTTGGAGAAGTCGATCCAGGCCGAGTCCCAGCCGGCGGTCATGTCGCGCGGGGAGATGCCGCTGGCGACGGTGGCGTTGAGCAGGCGCGCGCCGTCCATGTGGGTGACGAGGCCGTGCTGCTTGGCGATCGCGACGATCTCGTCGAGCGCGGCCTTCTTCCAGATCGTGCCGCCGCCGATATTGGCGGTCTGCTCGACGCTGACGACGGTCTGCGGCGGCTGGTAGCGCGTGCGTGGATGCAGGGCTTTCCGGAATGTGTCCGGCGTGAACTGGCCGTCGGGACCTTTCAGCTGGGTGACCTGGAAGCCGCCGATCGCGGCATGCGCGCCGCCTTCGCGGGCGATGATGTGCGCGGTCTCGTGCGCCAGGATCTCGTCGCCGGGACGGCAATGCACCAGCGTCGCGGTGACATTGCACATCGTACCCGACGGCATGTAGACCGCGGCTTCCTTGCCCATCAGCGCGGCGACGCGCTCGCACAGCGCGTTCACGGTCGGATCGTCACCGACCTGCTCGTCGCCGACCTCTGCGCGCGCCATCGCCTCGCGCATCGCGGCCGTCGGCTTGGTCTGCGTGTCCGAGAGCAGATTGATGCGCACCGGCGGCGCCTTGGGATCGATCGGGGGAGGGGTGTAGAGCATGCGACGGCTCCTAACGCATTGCGGCCACTGAATTGTGGCTCTTAAGCAAAAAGGCCCCGGCGAACCGGGGCCTTTCGATATTCAGATCTTAGCGCGAATAGAATTCGACGACCAGATGGGGCTCCATCTGCACCGGGAACGGCACGTCGGAGAGGCCGGGGATGCGCACGTACTTCGCGGTCATCTTGCCGTGATCGACTTCGAGATAGTCGGGAGTGTCGCGCTCGGGGAGCTGGCTGGCTTCGAGGACATGGGCGAGCTGCTTGGAGGCTTCCTTGACCTCGATCACGTCGCCGACCTTGAGCTGATAGCTCGAGATGTTGACCTTGCGGCCGTTCACCTTGATGTGGCCGTGGTTGATGAACTGACGCGCGGCGAAGATCGTCGAGACGAACTTGGCGCGGTACACGACCGCGTCGAGACGACGCTCCAGCAGGCCGATCAGGTTCTCGCCCGTGTCACCCTTGAGGCGGCTCGCCTCGACATAGATGCCGTGGAACTGACGCTCGGAGATGTTGGCGTAGTAGCCCTTCAGCTTCTGCTTGGCGCGCAGCTGCACGCCGAAGTCCGAGAGCTTGCCCTTGCGGCGCTGGCCATGCTGGCCGGGGCCGTATTCGCGGCGATTCACGGGGCTCTTCGGGCGGCCCCAGATGTTCTGGCCCATACGGCGATCGAGTTTGTACTTCGCCTCACTGCGCTTAGTCATCGCGTCCTCTTCAGGTACATGGTTTGAGGAAACGCGCCCTCCTGTGTGACGGGCTAGCCCGGCACTGACAGGTCCGATCCCCAAAGCTTCAAGGGAGAGGACCACGGGTCGCGAAACGCTTCGCGGGCCGAAATCGGCCCGCGAGCAGGCGGCTTTTAGGGGAGTTTGGGGTTCGCTGTCAATTGTTTAGCCCGTCATTCCGGGCGATGCGCCAGCATCGACCCGGAATCTCGAGGTTCCGGGTTCGGCTCTGCGACCCGCCCCGGTGCTTATGTCCCGACCACTCTTATCGGCTTTGATCCCGCCGCCCGCAATTCGCCAGCGATTTCAGTGTTCAGGACCTGTTCCAGCCGGGTCAGGACCCGGGCGATCGGGGCCGCATCGGTAACCCGGTGGTCCCAGCGGATCACGACATGAATGGTCTGGTCGGGCTCAACCAGGCCGTAGCTGACGATGAAGGGGCCCGGCGTGATCGGGTGGAGCTCGCCGCCGCCATAGGCGGCCACCGAGCTCACCGCAAAGCTGCCGAACCAGTTGCCGCGCTGGCGGCCGAAATTGAGGCCGATCGCCCAGGACAGGCGCCGCAGCGGCAGCGGCAGGCGGGTTGCCCGCATGATCTTCCGGAACATCGGGACGTCTGCGATCGGCGCCGTCTTGCCGCGCCGGATCTCGGCATCGACCGCGGCCAGCGCCATGGCCTCGGGGGCCGCGATTCGCTGCGGCATCACGCATTCCTCGCCGTCCTCGACCCGGGCGATCGCCACCGACGCCACGCTGTTCGGCAATTCGTAGAACGTCGGCCAGGGCCATTTGGCGTAGACGGTGCGCAGGATCGGCTCGTCCCTGGCGACGAGGGCGAACGCCTTGACGAAGGTCGCAGCCCAGCCCGCTGGCGCGGCAGCTCCGGCGCGTGCCTCGAGCAAGGGGCGGATATTGAGTGAACGGGAAAGCGAAACGAACGGCACGTCCATCGACGCGCGCATGAGGTCGCAAATCAGGCGGCGCGGCAGCGAAATGGGCTTTGGCGTCCCGCGCATCGGTCTTCGGTTCCCACAGATGAAAAAATGTGCAGCGAGCGGGTCCCGCTCGCCGTTCCTTTAGCACGAACCAACCCGCCAGGGGTTGAACGGTTCGACCAGTCAGGGAGCCGGCGAAGCCAGCGGCTTGGTCTTGTCGACGACGTAAACTCCCAGCACTTTCATGGCCTTCTCGCCATGAGCCTTGGCGTCGTGCACGACGCCTGCCGGGATCTGGTAGGAATCGCCGGCTTTCAGGGTCTTCTCCGGCTGCCCCTCGACGAGGAGATTGAGCTCGCCTTCCAGCACATAACCGGTCTCAATTCCGGGATGGGTATGGCGTCCGGCCGCGCCGCCCGCCGGGACCTCCGCAATGGCGGTGATGGTATTATAGCCCTCCGGAAATTCGACCTTCTGAAGCGGGGTGCGCTTGATGCCGGGCTGCTGGGCGAAGGCGGCGACGGCAAGGCCGGTAAAGGTCAGAGCGAGCAAAGTCTTCTTGAGCATGGTTTTTCCTCCCGATGCGGCCGACCCTAGCAGGGCCGCAGTTCCCGGCAAGGCGGCAATCGGCCTGCTCAGCGCCTGATGCCCTCGAACGCCGCCATGATGCCGCGCTGGAGCAGCGACCAGTCGAAGCCGAGCGCGATCGCGCGGTAGCCGCGGTCGACCAGGGCGTTGGCCTGGTCGGCGGTGCGGGCCACGCCGCCGACCGGCACCCCGCTTCTGAGGATGCCGGCCTCGGCGCGCGCGACCAGCTCCAGCAGTTCCGGATCGTCCATCTGGCCGCGCTTGTTGATGGAGGTGGCGAGATCGCCAGGGCCGATCACCGCGACGTCGATGCCCGGCGTCGCCATGATCTCGTCGATGCGGTTGACGGCATCGACATGCTCGATGGTGATCATGCAGATCATCTCGTCGTCGGCGCTTGCCATGTAGTCCGGCATCGACTGGCCCCAGCGGAACGGGGCGTGGAACGGACCCCAGAGCCGGTCGCCGCGCGGCGGGTAGCGCACGCTGCGGACTGCCTTCTCGGCCTCAGTGCGGTTCGTGATCATCGGAAAGTTGATGCCGAAGGCGCCGATGTCCATCGGCGCTTTCGCAAGCCACGGCTCATTCGCCGCGATCCGCACCAGGGGCGTGCACGGCGTGCCGGTGGTCGCGGCGATCATCCCGTGCGCTTCAGTGAGGCCGATCGGTCCATGCTCGAGATCGACGATGATCCAGTCGAGCGAGCGCGCCATGATCTGCACCAACTGCACGCTCGGGATGGTCGCTATCGCGCCGAAAGCGGGGCGGCCATCGCGCCACAATTGGCGGAGGCGGTTGAGCGGCGGGGTCTGGACCGACATGGAAAGGCCTGCGGTGAGGTGACGACGGCAAAACCTAGCAGCGCGGCGCCGATGCGCAAAGTCAGGCCAGCGCGCGGCCGCCGAAGAACGGCGTCAGCGTGGCCGAAAGGCCGTGCACGCGGTTCGAGGTGAAGATCATCTCGGCGCCGGCCTGTGCGATGCCGACGATGCGCGGGCCGAGCAGATCCGAGACGCGACGGGCGATCGCCGGCGCGGGATCGATCCAGTCGACCGGCCAGGGCGCCAGCCGCTTCAGCCGGTCGAGCAGCAGCGGATAATGTGTGCAGGCGAGCACGACGGTGTCGGTGCGCGAGGCCGCGTCTTCGCCGACGAAGCAGGGGGCGAGTTCGGCCAGGATGTCGCCGTCGCTGACGGAGGTGCCGCTGAGCTCAGCTTCAGCCAGCGAGGCTAGCTCGGGCGAGCCGACCAGCGTCACCTCGCAGCCCTGCGCGAAATCGCGGATCAGGGCCTTGGTGTATTCGCGCTTCACCGTGCCCTTGGTGCCGAGCACCGAGACGCGGCGGGTCCTCGATTGCGCGCAGGCCGGCTTGATCGCCGGCACCGTGCCGACGAAGGGCACCGAATAAGCGGCGCGCAAGTGGGACAGGACCAGGGTGGACGCCGTGTTGCAGGCGATGACGATGATATCAGGGTCATGCGTGGCGATCAGTTCCCCCATCAGCGGCACGACGCGGGCGATGATCTCGTCCTCGCTGTGGTGGCCGTAGGGAAAGAAGGCGTCGTCGGCGACGTAGGCGAAATGGGCGTCCGGACGCGCGGCCACGACCTCGCGGAGCACCGTGAGCCCGCCAAGGCCGGAATCGAACACCAGGATCGTCGGAGGATTGGTCACGTCATTACCCTAGCCCGTCATGGTTACCATTCGGTTTTTAGGGCGATTTTGCGGCGGGGCCGTTTGGGGGGAGGCTGGACGCGCCGCGGACAGGACATACCCGGTTGGATGGGCCCCGGCTCTGCAGCACCGTCGAAGAGGCGCCGCGCTGCGTCCGGGACACAAGACCGAGATGCGTCCCCGGCAATGGCAGGCTATAGGCGTCTTCACGACGCGCTCAACTGACCGCTGCAGGAGGCCTCATGCTCACCGTCCATCATCTCGGCAAGTCTCAGTCCGAGCGCATCGTCTGGCTGTGCGAGGAGCTGGGGGTTGACTACGAGCTGAAGCGCTACGCCCGCGATCCCGTCACCATGCTGGCGCCGCCGGAGTACAAGGCGCTGCACCCGAGCGGGGCAGCGCCCGTCGTAACCGATGGCGATCTCGTGCTCGCGGAGTCCGGCGCCATCGTCGACTACATCGTCGCAAAGTACGGCAACGGCCGTCTGGTGCTCGGCCCCAATGATCCCGCCTTCCCGCAGTTCCTGTACTGGCTTCACTTCGCCAATGGCACGTTGCAACCCGGGATGGGGCGGATGATGATTCTGAATCGACTCGATCTTGCAAAGGACAACCCGACCCTGCTTGCCATGAAGGGACGGCTCGATCGCTCCTACGATCTCCTCGACGCGCGCCTTCGCGACGCCGAATATCTGGCGGGCAATGTCTTCACCACCGCCGACATCATGACGGGCTTTTCGCTGACGACGATGCGCTACTTCCAGCCCTATGATGTCCAACGCTGCCCGAACGTGGTCAAATATCTCGGCCGCGTCAGTGCACGCCCGGCCTACCGGCGCGCGATGGAGAAGGGCGATCCCGGCATGGCGCTGCTGCTAGGCTGAGCAGCGGCGATCACGCGATCCTGTTCGTCGTCGCCGCCCGCTCCGTGGCGAGCTGCTTCTGCAAACGATCGATGTTCTGCAGCAGGCGCTGGCTGGTTAGAACCAGGAAGTAATAACCGAACTGCGGGTCCTGGAAGTAGATCTCGAGCAGCCGGTCATAGGTGATCGTCAGCACCTGACCGTCCTCGATGCATTCGATCGTGCCGGTGCGGCGGTTGTCCGGTGTCAGGAAGCCGAGCTCGCCCATCAGAGCTCCGGGCCCGATCTCGACATTGATCTCCTTGACCAGGAATTTGCCGGTGACGGTGAGGAGCATCTCCTTGGCGGGATCGCCGAGCTTGAACAGCGTGTCGCCGTGGCGATATTTGCGTTCGGTCATGAACGGCTTCAGCCATTCGATCGACATGTCGCCTTCGGCGGCATGGCGCGCCTTCTTGACCAGCTTGAGCATCTGCCGCAGGCGCAGGGCGTTGATCGGAAGCAGCAGCAGATAGAGCAGGAACGTCGCAACGTTGGCGGAGAGCGCGCCGAAAACGGCAAAAAACGCGCAGCCGATCATGTTGGCAACGCGCAGCGGCACCATGGTCCGCATCAAGAGGGTGGCGACGAAGAAACCGGCGCCGACCGCGGCGAACAGATTAGCAAACGTGATGTTGTGGACGAAGATCTCAAGGAGCCTATTGAAGATCGCGTCATAGGTGACGTTGTTCGGATCCAGGCCCATCTGGACCAGGATCTTCGCGATCCTGAGGTTGTCCGTTGCCGCATCGAGAATGCGGTCGAGGATCGAGGAAATGTCTGCGCTGCCGGACGGCATGGTACTAACCCCGCGTAAGGCTTTCAGTCCTGGTCGGTATGCTCGACACGTATAGCCGAAATCGAATGACGGCCGCCTGAAATGAAGCCTTTGGCCGTCACGCCGCAAGAGGCAAATTTTAGCCTGATCGGGCGTTTCGGCAATTGCCCGTTGGTTGTGCGTCCGGGCGCAACACGGCCGTGATTCGGGGCGGGCTTCGGCGGCGCGGAGCGGCCGGATGGCCCCGGGCGGGGCGTCTGACGATCTTCGCCTTATGGCTTGGCGGCGGGTTGGATGACCTGCTGCTCGACGAGGCCAAGACGTCCGGGCAGCGAGCCGGCGCGCAGCAGCATGGCGACGCTGTTGGCCTCTTCCAGGGTGAAGTTGCCGGAAATCTGGACGGAGCCGCCGGTGATGGGCTCGCGGATCACGGGGGAGGAGATCACCTTGTCGTCGAGCGCGATGGCGAACGGCATTCCAACGTTCTCTGCGGTGATGTGAGCGAAGCGCCGCGTACCGCGGCCGTTGAAGCGGAACGAGGCGATCGGCTCCTTCGTGCCGCTCGTGAATCCCGATCCCGCGTAGCTGATGTCGTCGCCGTCGAGCGCGCTGGCCTTGACGAGATAGGGAAGCTTGTCCTTGAAGCCGAACATGACTTCCGTGCCCGCCGGAGGCGTGCCGGATTGCGCCTGCTCCGCCGACATCGTGACATCGATCAGGCGGAAGCTGACCTTGACCTTCCTGGCGAAGATCGCGGTGATGCGCTCGGGCTCCATCGTGCCCGGCAGGAAGATGCGGATGCGGTCGGTTCCCTCGGGCTGGACGCTGGCCAGTGTGACGCCGGCGTCCTTGAGGCGCTGCTCGATCATGGCGATGGAATCCTCGACGAGATCGCGCAGCCGTGCGGCGGATGCGGCATCGGTCGGCGCAAGCCTGGTCAGCCCGTCTCCGGCGTCGGTCACGGCGAGCGCGTGCGTGGGCAATCCCTCTGCCGCCGAGGCGAGCTTGCGCGTGAGCAGTTCGCGGCCCTTGGCGTCCGCGATCTTGACGTCGACGCCGCCATCACGAATCGCAAGGCCGGAGAAGGCGATCCGGCCCTCGCGCAGGGTCTTGTAGACGTCGTCGCGCAGATCCGTGGTGACCGCCTCCCGCAAGGCGTCACTGTCCGCCTTGTAGATGATGCGCGATCCGCCCAGCTTCTCCATCTTGTCGGTGATGAATGCCGCGATCTTGGCGCGCATCTTGTCGAGCTGGCCGTCCGCGGCGAGCGCCGCGCGGGGCAGCGTGATCGTCGATGCGATGGCGAATGCGGCGATCAGCCATGTGATGCGGTTCCGCAGGGGCGTCGTCATGATGACCTCAAGTCTTGCGGCAGGGCGCTGGCGAGCGAATGCAGTGCCAGTTCTTGGTCCCCGGATCAGCCGCGGAGGTTCAAGCGCCGCTCAGGTCACGTTCGATCGCCGGGCCCGTTGGCAATGGACGAACGCCAAATCATCCATCATTCTGTCCGCGCCCGGCCGGACATCGGTCGGGGCCTCGCCGACCCAAAATGTCAAAAGACAGGGGGCGGGGACATGTATCTGAGGGAGGACGGAATTCCATGGTGGGCATCCACGCGCTCGATCGGCTCATTGGCAACGATTATCCGGATCTTTTGACCGACGAGGAGGTCCGGGCGTTCGAGCGGGTCCCCTATGCGGACCGCATCGCTGCCGAGAGCACGTTTGACGCCATCAAATTGGGCGCGGCGCGCAATCCGGACGGTGCGGCGATCCAGTTTCTGCAAAACGCTGATCCCGCCGATACGCCGCTGGTGGTCACCTATCGCGATTTCATTGCGCGCGTCACGCAGGCTGCCAACATGTTTCACGCGCTCGGCGCGGAGAAAGACGACGTCATCAGCTTCATGCTGCCGCTGGTGCCGGATGCCTTCGTGACGCTGTTCGGCGCGGAGGCCGCCGGCATCGCCAATCCCGTCAATCCGCTATTGGAGCCGCACCAGATTGCGGAGATCCTGGAAGCTGCGAACACCAAGATCCTGGTGGCGCTCGGGCCGATGCCGGGTACCGATATCTGGCAGAAGGTCGAGCAGATCCGCCCGCAACTCAAGCACCTCAAGGCGATCGTGCAAGTGTTCGGCGGCGGCGATCCGGCGAATGGCATCTTTGCTTTCAGCGACCTGATCAAGCCGCAGCCATCGGATCGGCTTGTCAGCGGGCGCAAGATTTCGGGTGCCGACATCGCGGCCTATTTCCACACCGGCGGCACCACCGGCATGCCCAAGCTGGTGCGGCACACGCATACCAACCAGGTCTATCAGGCATGGGCGCTCAACCTGCTGCTGAGAGCGAAGCCCGGCGCCAATTTGCTGTTCGGCATGCCGCTGTTTCACGTCGGGGGATCGCTGACACAGGTGCTGACGATGCTGTCGAGCGGCGGCTCGCTGGTCGTGCTGTCGCCGAGCGGCTGGCGCAATCCGAGTGCAGTGAAGAACATCTGGAAATTGGTGGAGCGCTTCAAGCCGGAAGCGCTGTCGAGCGTGCCGACGGTGCTCGCCGCAACGCTCGCGGTGCCACCAGGCGATGCCGACATCTCCAGCCTCAAATATGCCGCCGGTGGCGGCTCGGCGATCCCCGTCGCGGTCGGCTCGGCGATCCAGGACAAGCTAAAGCTGCCAGTGGTCGAGGTCTACGGCATGACCGAGACTTCGAGCGTGCACACGCTGGCCTATCCATCACGGCCGATCCGGCTCGGCTCGGTCGGCCTTCCCATGCCTTATGCGCGCGTGCGCATCGTGCAACTCGATGCCGATGGTCGCCTGATCCGCGACTGCGCGCCTGATGAGATCGGCGTCGTCATCATGGCAGGGCCCGGCGTGTTCGGCGGCTATCTCAACGACGAGCACAACAAGGGCGCCTTCGTCGACGACGTCTGGGTCAATTCCGGCGACCTTGGCCGGCTCGACGCAGACGGCTATCTCTGGATCACCGGTCGCGCCAAGGACCTCGTGATCCGTGGCGGCCATAACATCGATCCCGCGCCGGTCGAGGAGATCATGTTCCGGCATCCCGCGGTCGGCTTCGCCGCCGTCGTCGGCCAACCCGACGCCTATGCCGGCGAACTGCCGGTGGGATACGTGCAGCTGAAGCCCGGCGCGACCGTGGAGCCCGGCGAACTGGAATCCTGGGTTCGCGAGCGCACGCCGGAGCGGGCCGCCGTCCCGGTGCAGGTCATTCCGATCGACCCGATGCCGGTGACCGGCGTCGGCAAAGTGTTCAAGCCGCAGTTGCGCTGGGACGCGGCCGAGCGCGTGTTCACCAAGGTGCTCACGCCGCTGGTCGAGCGCGGCATCGATTGCAGGGTTAAAGTCGGTGCCCATGGCAGTCACGGATCGATCGCCACCGTGACCCTTGCCGGCCTGCCGTCGGAGCAGCGCGAGGCGGTTGCGAGCGAGGTACACGCGCTGCTTGCACCTTTCGTGATGCGCCACGAGGTGGTGCAAATGTAGCGGCCCCGACAGACGGCGGCGTCACCTGGAAAAACCAGGGTGACGCTTCGCCGCATTATCCTTACCCCCGTTAGACCGGCTTGTGTGACAGAAATCACATAGGAAGAATTAGCAATCGGCGACGCTAGCGAATAGTCTCAGGGAATTGCATCCGGGGGGACGCAAGTGATTCCGTTTCGGCTATTTGCTGTGTTGATATTTGCGATTGGCTTTGCCTGCGGACCGGCGCATGCCGACCGCCGGGTTGCGCTCGTGATCGGCAATTCTGCCTACAAGAGCGCGCCCAAGCTCGGCAATCCCGTGAACGACGCCACGCTGGTCGGCGGCATGTTCAAGAAGGCGGGCTTTGATTCCGTCGACGTCAGGCTGGATCTCAGTGCCAGCGAGATGCGGCGCATGCTGCGCGAGTTTGCCGGCAGGACTCGCGACGCGGACATGGCGGTGATCTATTACGCTGGCCACGGCATCGAGCTCGACGGCAACAATTATCTCATTCCGACCGACGCGACATTGGAGACGGATGGCGACGTTCTGGACGAGACCATTCCGGTCGAACGCGCGCTGTTCGCGGTCGAGCCGGCGAAGCAGCTGCGCCTGATCATCCTGGATGCCTGCCGCGACAACCCGTTCGCCAAGTCGATGAAGCGCACGCTGGCCTCGCGCGCCGTCGGGCGCGGCCTGGCCAAGGTCGAGCCGACCAGCCCGAACACGATGATCGCCTTCGCGGCAAAGGCAGGATCGACGGCGTCCGATGGCGATGCGCGAAACAGTCCGTTCGCCGCTGCGCTGGTCGAGCATCTGCCGAAGCCGGGCCTTGATCTGCGCAAGGCCTTCGGGTTCGTGCGCGACGACGTGCTCAAGGCTACCGGCTACAAGCAGGAACCCTATGTCTATGGCTCGCTCGGCGGCGACGACGTGCCCCTCGTCGTGCGGCCGGCCGCGACCGGTCCGCAGGCCAACCCGCAGGATGCCATTCGCAGGGATTACGAGCTCGCGCTTCAGCTTGCGACGCGCGACGGCTGGGAAGCGTTCCTGGCGCAATATCCTGAGGGATTCTATGCGAATCTCGCCAAAGGCCAGTTGAACAAGATCGGCGCCGAAGAGACGCGTGCCTCAGCCGAGCAAAAGGCCAAGGCGGCCGAGCAGGAAAAGACGAGGCTGATCGCCGAGCGCGCCCAGAAGGCAGAGCAGGAGAAGGCAGCAGCTGCTGCCAAGGCGGCGGAAGAGGCGCGGATCGCCGCAGAGAAGCAAAAGCAGATCGAGCAGGCGAAAGCGGAAGCGGCCGAGCACCATCGCAAAGTGGCTGAGGCGGCGGCTGCGAAGGCGCTTGCCGAGAAGCAGGCAGTGGAGAAGGCCAAGGCCGAGCTTGCCGCGAAGCAGGCGGCGGAGAGGGCTGAGCAGGCCGCCAAGCCGACGGCCGATCGGCAGATACCCGAAGTCGAGAACCAGAAAGTCGCGGCGCTCTCGCCCGCGCCGGCATCCACGTTATCGGCGGCTGATTTGACAAAATCCGTGCAGAGCGAATTGCGCCGCGTCGGCTGCCTGTCGGCCGCCGCAGACGGCGACTGGAGCGCGACGTCGCAGCGCTCGCTGACGCTGTTCAACAAATATGCCGGCACCCAGCTCGACGTGAAGCTCGCGAGCGTGGATGCGCTCGATGCGCTGAAGGCGAAGCCGGGAAGGGTGTGCCCGCTGGTGTGCAATTTCGGCTTCAAGGCCGACGGCGACCAATGCGTCAAGATCACCTGCCGCGCCGGCTATCGCGTCGGCGACGACAATGAATGCGAGAAGGTCCAGGAGAAGAAGCCGGTCGCGACGCGCGAGGATGCGAAGAGGCGGGATGCGGATCGGAAACAGAGCGAGTCCGCGCCATCGGCGCCGCAGGCGTCGGGACAGATGATCTGCAACAACGCCGGATGCAGGCCGATCGCCAAGGGATGCCGGCTCGGAACTGCCAATCATCCTGCTACTCCTACGGTGAAGATACCGGCTGAAATATGCAACTGATGATGAAGCACATCTTTCGGGCTTGCTCCATCGCGCTGACGGCCTTTGCCTTTTTTGTTGTTGCAGGCTGGCTCGGTTGCAGCCCGGCGCTCGCCGACAAGCGCGTCGCGCTCGTCATCGGCAACTCCGCCTATAAGAGCGTGCCGAAGCTTGCCAATCCCGCGAGCGACGCCGGCTTGATCGGCGGCATGTTGAGGAAGGCCGGCTTCGACACGGTCGACGTCAGGCAGGACTTGAACGCGTCTGAAATGCGCAAGGCGCTGCGCGAATTCGGCGGGCGGACCCGGGATGCCGATGTCGCGGTGATCTACTATGCGGGCCACGGCATGGAGGTGGACGGCACCAACTATCTGATCCCGACCGATGCCGCGCTCGAGACCGACACCGACGTCTACGACGAAGCGTTACCGATCGATCGCGTGCTGGTGAGCATCGAAGCCGCCAAACAGCTTCGTCTCGTCATTCTCGATGCCTGCCGCGACAATCCGTTCGCCAAGTCCATGAAGCGCACGGTGGCCTCGCGCGCGATCGGCCGCGGCCTCGCCAAGGTCGAGCCAACCACTCCGAACACGATGATTGCGTTTGCGGCCAAGGCCGGTTCGACGGCGTCCGATGGAGACTCCCGGAATAGCCCGTTCGCCACGGCTCTCTCGGACCACCTGCCAAAGCCCGGCCTGGATCTGCGCAAAGCGTTCGGCTTCGTGCGCGATGACGTGCTTCGGAGTACTGCGAACAAGCAAGAGCCTTTCGTGTATGGCTCGCTCGGCGGCGATGACGTGCCGCTCGTTCCTGCCAAGCCCGTGGCGACCGGCCCGCAAGCCAATCCGCAGTCTGAGCTCAGGCGAGACTATGAACTTGCGCTCCAACTCGGCACCCGTGACGGCTGGGAAGCGTTCCTGGTGCAATATCCCGAGGGATTCTATGCCAATCTCGCCAAAGGGCAGCTGAACAAGATCGGCGCCGAGGAGACGCGTGCCTCAGCCGAGCAAAAGGCGAAGGCGGCCGAGCAGGAAAAGACCAGGCTTATTGCCGAGCGCGCCCAGAAGGCCGAGCAGGACAAGGCGGCCGCTGCGGCCAAGGTTGCCGAAGATGCTCGCATCGCCGCAGAGAAGCAGAAGCAGATCGAGCAGGCGAGGGCCGAGGCGGCCGAGCAGCAGCGCAAGGTCGCTGAGGCGGCCGCAGCGAAGGCATTGGCCGAGAAGCAGGCGGCGGAGAAAGCCAAGGCCGAGCTCGCCGCAAAGCAGGCGGCAGAGAAGGCGGAGCAGGCCGCAAAGCCGGCCGCCGATCGGCAGCTGCCCGAAGTCGAGAACCAGAAAGTGGCCGCGCTCTCGCCGGGGCCGACACCCACATTGTCGACGGCTGACCTCGCCAAATCCGTACAGAGCGAATTGCGCCGCGTCGGGTGCCTGACGTCGGCTGCTGAGGGCGAGTGGAGTTCGGCCGCGCAGCGCTCGCTGACGCTATTCAACAAATATGCCGGCATCCAGCTCGACGTGAAGCTCGCGAGCGTGGACGCGCTCGATGCGCTGAAGGCGAAGCCGGGGCGGGTCTGCCCGCTGGTGTGCAATTTCGGCTTCAAGGCCGACGGGGATCAATGCGTCAAGATCACCTGCCGCGCCGGCTATCGTGTCGGCGACGACAACGAATGCGAGAAGATCCCGGAGAAAAAGCCGGTTGCGACGCGGGAGGACTCAAAGAAGCGGGAGACGGAGCGCAAGCAAGTCGAGTCGACGCCATCCAAGCCGCAGGCGTCTGGCCAGATATTCTGCAATGCTGCCGGTTGTCGCCCCGTTGGCAAGGGATGCAGAATAGAGCGCGCCAGCACCTCCGATGCGAGCTCGGTGATGGCTGGCCGCACGAGAGAGGTCTGCAATTGAGTGCGTATCGTCTCATTGCTGTGATGGCCTTCGCGACGTGGCTCGTTTGCGGGCCGGCCTATGCCGAGAAGCGCGTCGCGCTCGTGATCGGCAATTCCGCCTACAAGAACACGCTGCGGCTCACCAATCCCGTGAACGATGCTGCCCTTGTCGGCGACATGTTCAAGAAGGCCGGCTTCGATGCGGTCGACGTCAAAACAGATCTCAACGCCTCCGAGATGCGGCGGGTGCTGCGCGACTTTGCCGGGAGGGTTCGCGATGCCGACATGGCGGTGATCTACTACGCCGGCCACGGCATCGAGCTCGACGGCAACAACTATCTCATCCCGACCGACGCGATGCTGGAGACCGACGGCGACGTTCTCGACGAGACCGTTGCGCTCGATCGTGCGCTGTTCGCCGTCGAGCCGGCCAAGCGGCTCCGCCTCGTCATCCTCGACGCCTGCCGCGACAATCCCTTTGCCAAGACCATGAAGCGCATGGTGGCCTCGCGCGCGATCGGGCGAGGTCTTGCCAAGGTCGAGCCGACCAGCCCGAACACGATGATTGCGTTCGCGGCCAAGGCGGGATCGACGGCATCCGACGGCGATTCCCGCAACAGTCCCTTCGCCACGGCGCTGGTCGAGCACCTGCCGAAGCCGGGGCTGGATCTGCGCAAGGCATTCGGTTTCGTGCGGGACGACGTTCTGAAGAACACCGGCAACAGGCAGGAGCCCTATGTCTACGGCTCGCTCGGCGGCGACGACGTGCCGCTGGTGCAGGCGAAGCCGGCCGCTGTCGCGGGGCCGCAGGCCAATCCACAGGACAGCGTGCGCAAGGACTATGAGCTTGCGCTTCAGGCGGGCCTGCGTGAGGCCTGGGAAGCTTTCCTGCAGACCTATCCGGACGGCTTCTACGCCAACCTCGCCCGCGTGCAGTTGAAGAAGATTGCGGCCGAGGAGGAGCGCACGGCGGCGACGGAGAAGGCACGGCTGGCCGAGCAGGAGAAGGTGAAGCTCGCCGCCGAACGGGCCCACAAGGCGGAACTGGAAAAGGCGGCCGCTGCCGCCAAAGCCGCCGACGACGCGCGGATCGCCGCGGAGAAGCAAAAGCAGATCGAGCAGGCGAAGGCCGATGCGGCCGAACGCGAGCGCAAGGTAGCCGAGGCTGCGGCCGCGAAAGCGTTGGCCGAGAAGCAGGCGGCAGAGAAGGTCAAGGCCGAACTCGCTGCGAGGCAAGCCGCCGAGAAAACCGAGCAGGCCGCAAAGTCGGCGGCCGATCGACAGTTGCCCGAGGCCGAGCAGAAAGTTGCTGCCCTCTCGCCTGCACCAGCATCCACCTTATCGGCGGCTGATCTTACAAAATCCGTCCAGAGCGAGTTGCGCCGTGTCGGCTGCCTCACCTCGGCTGTGGAGGGCGAGTGGAATTCGGCCGCGCAGCGCTCACTGACGCTCTTCAACAAATATGCCGGCACCCAGTTCGACGTGAAGCTCGCCAGCGTCGATGCGCTCGATGCATTGAAGGCGAAGCCCGGACGGGTCTGCCCGCTGGTGTGCAATTTCGGCTTCAAGGCCGATGGCGATCAATGCGTGAAGATCACTTGCCGCGCCGGCTATCGTCTTGGCGACGACAATGAGTGCGAGAAAGTATCCGAGAAGAAGCCGGTTGCCATGCGTGAGGATACGAGGAAGCGCGACCAAAGCCGAAAGGAAGCGGAAACCGCTGCCCCAAAATCGGAAGCCTCAGGACAGATAATCTGCAGGAGTGGTGTATGTAGGCCGGTCGCGAAAGGATGTCGCATCGTGCGAGATCCTACCCCGGGTGGCGCTGGCATGGGTCAAGCGGAAGTGTGTAATTAGTCATGCATCGCTGAGCCTGTGCAACGTGTCGAACTCCGGCGGTTGCGCGAAGGCTGTTGTCATGGCTCGCGTTGGGGCCATTGCGAGTAGGTCGGCTCGATCATCCGGCTCTGCGAATGAGATTTATCCCGCTGGCATCCGCGTCTCGACCAAACGCGCCCAGAACGAGGCGCCGTGGCCAAGGATGTTGTCGTTGAAGACATAGGCCGGGTGGTGGCACTCGTTGCCGTCGCCCATGCCGACCAGCACCATCGCGCCGGGACGTGCTTCCAGCATGAACGAGAAATCCTCGGCGCCCATCATCGGGATGAACTTGTCGTTGACGCGATCGGTGCCGACGATGTCGCGGGCGACGTCGGCGGCAAGGCCGGCCTCGCGCGCATGGTTCATCGTCACCGGATACATCCGCGTGTATTTCGTCTCGGCCGAGCCGCCATAGGCGCGGGCGACGCTCTCGGCGACTTCGCCGATGCGGCGCTCGACGAGATCGCGTACCTCGGGATCGAGCGTGCGCACGGTACCGCCGAGCTCGGCAACCTCGGGAATGATGTTGAAGGCGGTGCCAGAGTGAAATTGCGTGATCGAGATGACGGCTGACTTCAGCGGATCGACGTTGCGCGCCACGATCGATTGCAGCGCGTTCACGATCTGCGAGCCGATCAGCACGCTGTCGACGGATTTGTGCGGACCCGCGCCGGCGTGGCCGCCCTTGCCGTGGACGGTGATCTGGATGTTGTCCGAGGAGGCCAGCATCGCGCCGGGCGTGGTTGCGAAATGGCCTTCGGGCAGGCCCGGCATGTTGTGCATGCCGTAGACCTCCTGGATGTTCCAGCGCGTCATCAACCCGTCCTCGACCATGGCCTTGCCGCCGCCGCCGCCTTCCTCGGCGGGCTGGAAGATCATGATCGCCGTGCCGTCGAAATTGCGCGTCTCGGCGAGATATTTGGCGGCGCCGAGCAGCATCGCGGTGTGGCCGTCATGGCCGCAGGCGTGCATCTTGCCGGGGACCTTCGACGCATAAGGCACGCCCGACGTCTCCATGATCGGCAGCGCATCCATGTCGGCGCGGAGACCAATGGTCTTGCCGGAGGCGGATTTGCGGCCGCGGATCACGCCGACGACGCCGGTGCGGCCGATACCCGTCACCACCTCGTCGCAGCCGAACTCGCGCAACTTCTCGGCGACGATGCCGGCAGTGCGGTGGACTTCGTAGAGCAACTCCGGGTTCTCGTGGAAGTCATGGCGCCAGGCGGCCATTTCGTCGGAGAGGGCGGCAACGCGGTTGACGATGGGCATGGGGATCCGTTTCTTCTGTGTTCGCAGGGGTCGATGGGCTGGAAGCGTACTCCGCAGCATCGCGGTCCGCAAATGGTCGCCGGGCTTTCGTCCCCCCGTTCCGTGGCTATAAGGTGAGGCAGCGATACGCTGGGGACGAGGGCAGCCATGACGTTCGGACGCGATAGTCTTGTGCTGGCGGCCTGCTTCTCGGTCATGGCGAGTCCGGCCTTTGCCTGCGATGTCGGCCCGACCGCTGCCGTGATTGGATCGATCAGTCAGAAGATCCAGGCGGGCCAGATCAAGCGGATCGATCTTCTGAAGATCTCCGATCGGCTGCTCGCCAGCATCCCGATCTCGCCGGAGCATTTTTCGAGCTACGCGAGCGAACGCAAGACGCTGGTTTTGACCGCCAGCGACGCGACCGAACTGGCGGCAGCCGTCAAGGCGCTGGCGCCCATACAATTGTCTTACCAGCCCGATTTGCGCTGGCAACTCGTCTTCCTCGATGACGCCGGCAATAGGCTGCACACGATCTTCTTCAGCAAGCGCTACGTACAGGGGCGCGGCCGCGCGGGCTATGTCGACGGCAATATGTGCGGCTTCATCACCGCCACCCTTGGCAGCCCCGCGCTGGTGAAATGGCTGCAGAAGCGACTATAGACCGCAATCGCTCGTGCCCCGGCAGCCACGAGCGTGGCTCCCGGGCGACGAGCGGTGCTCAGCTCTCGCCGAACACGCGCTTGAAAATCGTGTCGACGTGCTTGAGGTGATAGCCGAGGTCGAACTGCTCCTCGATCTCGGCGTCGGTGAGATACTTCTTCACCTCCGTGTCCTTCTTCAGCAGCTGAAGGAAATCGCCTTCGCCGCGCCAGACCGGCATCGCGTTGCGCTGCACCAGCTTGTAGGCGTCCTCGCGGCTCGCGCCCTTCTGCGTGAGCGCCAGGAGCACGCGCTGCGAATGCACGAGGCCGCCGAGGCGGTCGAGGTTCTTCTGCATGTTGGCGGGGTACACTAGGAGCTTGTCGATCAGGCCGGCGAGGCGCACCAGTGCGAAGTCGAGAGTCACGGTGGCGTCAGGACCCATCATGCGCTCGGCCGAGGAGTGCGAGATGTCGCGCTCGTGCCAGAGCACGACGTTTTCCAGGGCAGGCGTCACATAGGCGCGCACCATGCGGGAGAGGCCGGTGAGATTCTCCGACAGCACCGGGTTGCGCTTGTGCGGCATCGCGGAGGAGCCCTTTTGTCCTTCCGAGAAGAATTCTTCGGCTTCCAGCACTTCGGTGCGCTGCATGTGGCGAATCTCGACCGCGATGCGCTCGACCGAGGAGGCGATCACGCCGAGCGTCGAGAAATACATCGCGTGGCGATCGCGCGGGATCACCTGGGTCGAGATCGGCTCGGGGACGAGGCCCATGGCTTTCGCAACGTGCTCTTCGACGCGCGGATCGATCTGCGCGAAGGTGCCGACGGCGCCTGATATGGCGCAGGTCGCGACCTCCTTGCGTGCCGCGATCAGGCGCTCCTTGGCGCGCGAGAACTCGGCATAGGCATAGGCGAGCTTGAGACCGAAGGTGACGGGCTCGGCATGGATGCCGTGGCTGCGGCCGATGGTCGGCGTCATCTTGTGCTCGAAGGCGCGCTTCTTGAGTGCGGCCAGCACCTTGTCGAGGTCGGCGAGCAGCAGGTCGGCGGCGCGAGTGAGCTGGACGTTGAGGCAGGTGTCGAGCACGTCCGAGGAGGTCATGCCCTGGTGGACGAAGCGCGCCTCGGGGCCGACGATCTCGGCGAGGTGAGTGAGGAAGGCGATGACGTCGTGCTTGGTCTCGCGCTCGATCTCGTCGATGCGGGCGACGTCGAAGGTGGCGTCCTTGGCCTTGGCCCAGACCGTTTTGGCGGCCTCTTTGGGGATGGTGCCGAGCTCGGCGAGGGCGTCCGCCGCATGCGCCTCGATCTCGAACCAGATCTTGAACCGGGTCTGCGGCTCCCAGATCGAGGCCATTTCCGGGCGGGTATAGCGGGGGATCATCTGACGGCTCCAGGAAGGTGGGCGGGCGGTCCCAAGGGGCGGCGCCGGCCAAAATGCTTTTTACGCCGTGATTTAACAGAGCAGGCACGGCGAAACAAACGGTCTGGGCCCCGGGAGAGGGGGATCGCCGGGCTATCCACCGGACCGGTTAGCAGGGGTGGCGACCCCAGCCGCAAATATTAACTGTCAATCACGGATCATTGACTGACAGATATTGAAATCTGTCAGCGGGACGTGTATATCCGTTCTCGGACGCTCCGATTGGGCGTCCCGCGACAAGCCCCGGGGAGCCCGACATCCGAACCAAGCTCGGATCGGAGGGCGGATTGAAGAGCGGGGACCGCGGACGAATGGAGACTTAAGACAATGACAACCGAAATCATCAACCTCACCGGCGCTATTGGGCATTGGCTCAATTTGCTGGTGGCGCGCCAGATCGCGGCGCAGGCTGCAAAACTGCCTCATTAGGGCGAGAGCTTTCCGAAACGGCCGGCAGGGGCGCTTCGGAAGCAGCTCTATCGCCGGATAACTGAGCCCAAACGGGAACATGGTGCTGGCATGAATGAAGCCGTTGTCTTGACGCCGGAGCGGATCCTCGAAGTGACCGAGGACGTCTTGCGGCGTTACGGGCTTGCCAAGGCCACCGTGGTCGACGTTGCCCGCGCGCTCGATGTGAGCCACGGCAGCGTCTATCGCCATTTCCCGAGCAAGGCCTCGCTGCGCGAAGCCGTGGCCAAGCGCTGGCTCGACCGCATCGATGCGCCGTTACGTGCGATCACCGAGGAGCAGGGCCCGGCCCCTGACCGGCTCGACCGCTGGCTGCGCACTCTGTTCGCCGCCAAGCGTTCGCGCGTGCTCGACGACCCCGAGATGTTCGAGACCTATCTGACGCTGGCGCGCGAGGCCTGCGCGGCCGTCAAATGTCACAAGGACACCATGATCGACCAGATCTCGGCGATCCTGACTGACGGCGTGAAGCAGGGCGCATTCGCTATCGGCGACGTCAAGACCACCGCGCGCGCGATCTTCGATGCCACCGTCCGCTTCCACCATCCGGCGCATGCCGACGAGTGGAAGGATGCCGATCTCTCCGCGCGCGTTGATGCGACGCTCGCGCTGCTGCTGCGCGGCCTGAAGGCGGCCTAGACCCGGAAGCCTATCTCAACCTCTTGCCTTGTGAAGAAGCGCACTCTCCCGAACGGGGGGCGCGGCCGTTACGTGCCTGCGCGGCTGAAACGCACCGCCGTTGGTCGCCGGTACGACTGGCGGGCTCTCCGGATATGCATTGACCGCGATTTCGACGGCATCCTTTGACCGCTTTCGAAGGCGGTAGAATGTCAGCTCCTGCTCGAGCATGGGGCAGCGGAAGTGGACGACGGCCGTATCGGGCAGGCGGCAAAGTTCATCGATGAGCTCGCCTACGGTGATGATCGGGGGATGGTCGACTGCCTTGTGATGAGCCTTACTCATGGCGATTCCTCCACTCTACTCCTAACCGGAGCCGGATGGCCTCCGTTCCATCGGGCCCGGCAGATTCGAAATCTTCAAGTGACGTGGGGAAAGCGGCAGCCCCGCTGCTAGATCTTCGTCAATCCGCAACTCGCTGCCAGCCGCACCAGCTGCGCGTCGGTGCGCGCGCCGGTCTTGGTCTTGATCAGATAGTGGTAGTTCTGCACTGTCTTCACACTGAGATTGAGATGCGTCGCGATCTGCTCGGTGGTGGCGCCGCCGGCGAACTGGCGCAGGATCTCGATCTCGCGCTCGCCCAGCTGATCCAGCGCTGAGCCCGCCGATAGACTGTCCTCGGCGAGGATATGCGCGATATCGTCGCTCATGGCCCGCTCGCCGCGCGCGACGGCGCGGATCGCGGTGACGACGGCGGACGGTTCGCTGCTCTTGGTGACGAAGCCGCTGGCGCCGGCACCGAAGGCGGCCTTCACCAGCACGGCCTCGTTGTGCATGGTGAAGACGAGGATCCGCGCCCGCGGACTGCGCGCGCGGATGTTGCGGATCGCCTCCAGCCCGCTCGCGCCGGGCATCGAGATGTCGAGCAAGACGACATCGGGATCATGCGCCTTGAACGCGCTGTAGGCGTCCGCGGCGTTGTCGGCCTCCGCCACGACATGCAGATCGCCCTGGCTTTCCAGCACGCGCCGGTAGCCTTGGCGGACGATCGGGTGGTCGTCGACGAGCAACACGGAGATGCCTGTTGCTGCAACCTCGCTCATTTCGCCCTCACGCGGCGAGCGGGATGGTGGCGGCGACACTGAGGCCGCCGCGGGCGGGCAGGATCGAGAGCGATCCGCCGGCCGCCGTGACGCGCTCGCGGATGCCGGTCAGGCCGAAGCCGGCCGATTGCGAGACGCGCTCCGCATCGCCGCCGCCGTCGTCCTCGACGCGGATCAGCAGCACGTCATCCTCGCCGGCCCGGCGTTCGATGCGCAAAGAGATCTCGCGCGCCGCACCGTGACGCAGCGCGTTGGTCAGGCATTCCTGTGCCACGCGATAGGCCGTGGTGGCGGCCGGACCGCTGATGTCAGTGAGGTCGCCCCTGAGATCGAGCTGGATCGTCGGCCGCGCCGCGCTCTGCGAGCGCCAGCTGTCGACGAGATTGACGAGGCTTGCCTCGAGCCCGAGCTCCTCGGGCAGGGGATTGCGCAGGCGTTTCAGCGCATCGCGGAGCGAGGCCATCAGATGATGGGTGGCCTGCGAGATCATCCGCGCATCCTGCGCGATGCCATTATCCCGATTGTCCTTCGTGCTCGCCGTTTCGATCGTGTTGGCGAAGGCGAGAATGGCGGAAAGATTCTGCCCGAACTCGTCGTGCAACTCGCGGGCGAGGGCGCGGCGCTCGTCGTCGCGGATCTCGATCAGGCGCCGCGTCAGCGCGGCGCGCTGCTCGGTGGCTTCCTCCAGCCGGCCGCCGAGCTCGTCGACGGCGCCGCCGATCATCGCCAGCTCCATGGAGCGGAAGCGCGGCAGTTTGGTGCGATACTGCCCGCGCGCCATGCGCTGCAGGGCGGTCACGATCGTGCGCGCCGGTGCCAGCGCATGCGCGATCGCCAGCGAAGCCAGCAGCGCGATCGCCGTCGCCATCAATAGCGCGACGTCAATCACGTTGAGGATGTATTCCCAGGCGAGCGAGACGGCGGCCGCGGCATCCGGCGTCGCGACCACGGTGCCGGCGGTCGCGGCGCGGGGACTGACGGGCCGGACCACCTCGGCGTGGCTGCCGAGGAAGGTCGGCACGATCGCGGCGAACCAGCGCGGCGGGCTCTTGCCCAGCCCCTCGCTCTGGCCGCAGAGCGGCTTCTCGAATGCCGCGGCCGGCTGGAACTCGACGCAGACGCCGGGCGAGATTAGCTTCATGGTCTCCAGGGTGCGCCAGTCCGGAACGGGCAGGAGATGCTCGCGCGCTCTGCTGCTCCGCAACAAAAGCTCGCGCCAATACAGCGCCTGAAGCGCCTGCGCGACCCGCTGCGCCGAGGCCGCAGTCGACCGGTCGACGCTGCGATAGGCGTCGAATGTGGCCCATATGGTTGCTGCGCCAAGGCACAGGGCCACGATAAGCAGCAGACGGGCGACAAGCTGAAGCACGAGGCGCATGCGATCACCCTCGACGTTTGATAAGCTCAGCCTAACAATGCCGCCGCGCCTTGCCAATTGCGGGGTGTGGCGGGATTGCAGCTCGGGCAAATTTCCCAAGCCGGATTGGGCATGGGTCTTTGGACCTGATACGGCGACTTTGATCTAATCGACTGGAAATCTTTGCAGGCCAATCGTTGCGGGCCGGGAGCAATGCAGCATGAGTTCGATCACGATTGGACCGATCGCGGGAACCGCGACCGACCCATCCGAGCGCAGTGCGCTCCTGTTCTGGATGATCTTCACGGGGCTCTCGATCTTCGCCGTCGTGCTGCTGTGGCGGTTCGGCCTGATCCATCTGATGCTGACCTCGGACCGGACCTACATTTCGAGCGTCATCGCGGTGCTCTATGTCCTGACCTGCGGTCACTGCTTCCTGCGCACGCGGGCGATCGCGCGTGAAGGCGCAGCGGCGCGGCGCTGCCGCGAGGCGCTCGCGGCGCCTGACGGCGGCAAGGTGCTCGATGCGAGCGCGGCGGCGCTGCCGCGCGGGCTGGTGCGCGACCACATCCAGAGCCTGCTGACGAAAGCGGCCGCGCAGGGCTACCGCCCGGTCGACCAGACGCTGCTGCTGCGGACGCTCGCGGACCGGCTGCGCGGCTCCAATGGGTTCGGCGCCTTCGTCTCGGATACGCTGATGAAGCTCGGCCTGCTCGGCACCATCGTCGGCTTCATCATCATGCTGGCGCCGATCGCGGGGCTGGATGCCGCCGACAAGGTCGCGATGCGCTCTTCGATGGGGCTGATGAGCGACGGCATGGCGGTCGCGATGTACACGACGCTCGCCGGCCTCGTCGGCTCGATCCTGGTCCGCATCCAGTATTACATGCTGGATGCCGCGACCCAGCGTGTGTTCTCGGATGCGGTCGTGCTGACCGAGACCTATGTGACGCCCGTGCTGGAGCGCAAGGGGGCTGAAAAGGGGGCTGGAATCAAGGGTGCCGGAATCCCGTCATGATGGATGATTTCGGCCTCTATCCGCGCGAGGAGCCGTTCGATCCGCTGGGCGTGATGCTGTTCAAGGCGCTCCAGGTGATCGCGTTCCTATTCTTTCTTGCGCTGCTCGCGGTCTCTCCTGATGCCAAGGAGGGCAAGATCGATTCCAAGGCTGAGTTCATGATCACGCTGGACTGGCCGGACAGCCACCCAGACGATCTCGACCTGTTCGTGCAGGATCCCGCCGGCAACATCGCCTGGTATCGCCATCGTGAGGCCGGCTTCCTGACCCTCGATCGCGACGACCGCGGTGGGGCCAACGACTTCATCATGGTCGCCGGCAAGAAGATCGCCTCGCCGATCCGCGAGGAGATCGTCACGGTGCGCGGCATCGTCGCCGGCGAATACACCGTCAACGTCTCGCATTTCGTGGCGACGACCAGCGAACCCGTCACGGCCAATGTGAAGGTGCAGAAGCTCAATCCGACCGCGCAGGTGGTCTTCGACAACAAGTTCACGCTCGACCACACCGGCGACGAGAAGACCGCCGTGCGGTTCCGGCTCGATGCCGAGGGTAAGGTCATCGACGTGAGCCAGCGGCCGAAATCGCTGCTGGAGACGTTCCGCAGCAGCTGGCGCAACGGGGCCGATCTCGACCCGAGAACCGGTGTGAGCAGTAACGCCAAGAGGATACGCCGTGACTAATCTGCAAACGGTCATCCTCACGCTGTCGGTTGCCTATGCCGTGATCGGCGCGCTGCTGCTGATCGTGCTGGTCTATGGGCGGCTGCACTGGTCGTTCAAGGCGGTCGCGGTGGTGGTTACCAGCGCGTTCTACATCGTCAGCTTCAGCGAGATGCGCGGGCTGCTCGGCTGGGCCAGCACCGACCGGCTGCCGACGACCTTCAAGCTGCTGAAGTCCCGCATCGTCGAGCCGCATTCGCTTCAGGGTGATCCCGGCTCGATTTATCTGTGGGTCGAGCAGCTGGACGAGGACAATCGCCCGAGCGGTATCCCGCGCGCCTTCCGCGTGCCCTACGACGACAGGCTCGCCGACAAGACCCATGCCGCGGAGAACGAGATCGCGTTGGGACATCCGCAAGGTGGCCGCGCCGCGGATTTCGGCGGTGGTGATGGCAGCCTCATCGACATGGTCCGCGAATATGTGACGCCGAAGACCATTTTGGAGACCACCGGCGGCGATTCCTCGACCGGCGAATTCCTCGCCCCGCCGGCCGGCGCGCAAGGCGTGAGCTTCACCCCGCTGCCGCCGCCCCGGATGCCGCCAAAGGACGAGCAATAGGCTCTTCATCATCACCGCAAGATCATCACCGCAAGGCTGCGCTGGTAATCGGCGCGGCGCTGGCGCATGGTTTTGACCTCCCTCAATTTGGCCTTACCGGCCTTCAATAAGAATTGGAGGGTGGAGGGTGCGTGCTCCTAGCTGTCTTTTCGGATATCCATGGCAACAGGCAGGCCTTCGAGGCCTGCCTGAAGATTGCCCGTGCGAGGGGCGCGGAGCGGTTCGTCCTGCTCGGCGATTTCGTCGGCTATGGCGCCGATCCGGAATGGGTGGTGGATACCGCGATGGAGCTCGTTGCCCAGGGTGCGATCGCCGTGCGCGGCAATCACGACCAGGCGGTCAATTCCTCGACCGAGACCATGAACGCCGAGGCGCAAATCGCAATCGAATGGACCCGCGGCCGGCTTGATACCGCGCAGCGGCGGTTCCTGACCGAACTGCCGATGCTGGTGGCGGATAGCGATTGTCTCTTCGTGCATTCGGAAGCCTCCAGCCCGCAGCGCTGGCACTATGTCCGCTCGACGGTGGACGCCGCCAAGAGCCTGATTGCAACGCCCGCTCATGTTACGTTTTGCGGCCACATCCATCGTCCCGCGCTCTATTCGATGTCGGTGACGGCGAAGATGACGAGCTTCGTGCCGAAGACCGACGTTCCGGTACAGCTTCTGCGCGGCCGGCAATGGCTCGCCGTGCTTGGCTCGGTCGGCCAGCCCCGCGACGGCGATCCGTCTGCGGCCTTCGTATTGTTCGACACCGAGACGTGCCAGATCACCTACTGCCGCGCGCCCTATGACATCGGGACCGCGGCGGACAGGATTCGCGACAACGGCCTGCCGCACTGGCTCGCCGATCGGCTCTTGCAGGGGCGCTGAGGGCGATGCCGAAGCCCCTGGTCAAATCCGGCGCGTTGATCGATGGTTACACCATCGGTGAATGCGTTCATGCCGGCGGCATGGCGACGCTGTGGACGGTCACCCATCCCGGCATCGACGTGCCCTTGCTGATGAAGATCCCGCGGGTGTCGGAGGGCGAGGACCCCGCCGCGATCGTCTCCTTCGAGATGGAGATGATGATCCTGCCGCGGCTGGCGGGTCCGCACGTCCCGGCCTGTTTCGGCACCGGCGATTTCGCGCACCAGGCCTATGTCGTGATCGAGCGCATCGGCGGCACCACGCTCTACAAGCGGCTGCCCGACCTGCCGTTGCCTTACGACGAGGCGCGGCAGCTGGTCGCCAAGATCGCAACCGCGCTTGCCGATCTCCACCGCCAGAACGTGATCCATCACGACATCAAGCCGAGCAGCATCATGTTCCGCGATAGCGGCGAGGCGGTCCTGATCGACTACGGCCTGTCGCATCACAACCACCTGCCGGATCTCCTGCAGGAGGAATTCCGCCTGCCTTACGGCACCGCGCCCTACATGGCGCCCGAGCGGTTGTCAGGGGTGCGCGACGATCCGCGCAGCGATCTGTTTTCGCTCGGCGTGCTGCTCTATTTCTTCACGACTGGCGAGCGGCCTTTCGGCGAGGGCGAGACGATGCGCGCGATGCGGCGCCGGCTGTGGCGCGATCCGTATCCGCCGCGAAGCTTGCGCACCGACTACCCGCTCTGGCTTCAGGAAATAGTGTTGCGGTGTCTCGAGATCGAGCCGGTGTGGCGCTATCCGACGGCGTCGCAGCTTGCCTTCGATCTCGCCCATCCGGACCAGGTCAAGCTCACCGCGCGCTCGGAGCGGGTGAAGCGCGACCCCATCGGCGTCGCATGGCGTCGCCGCTTCAACCAGGGCGTCATGGCGCCGCGCGCGAAATCGGATGTTGCCGCCCAGATCGCATCGAGCCCCATCCTCGCCGTCGCGCTCGACACCGTGGAAGGCGCCCCGGAGCTGAACGAGGCGCTGCGCGTGACCACCGAGCGCATCCTTGCCACCTTGCCGTCAGCACGGCTCGCCTGCGTCAACGTGCTCAAGCTGAACCGGATCGCGATCGACCGTACCCTGGACGAGCAGGGGTCCAACAAGCATATCGACCGCCTGGTCGCGCTCAGGCATTGGGCGACGCCGCTCAAGCTGGATGAGAGCCGGCTGTCGGCTCATGTGCTGGAGGCGGTCGATCCCGCCGCCGCGATCCTGGAGTTCGCCGAGGTCAACCAGGTCGACCACCTCATCATCGGCGCGCGGCAGAGCTCGTTCAGGCGCACGCTGCTCGGCAGCGTCTCGGCCAAGGTGGCTTCGGAAGCGGCCTGCACGGTCACCGTGGTACGGCCGCCGCGGATGGCGGGGGAAGCCGGCGAGCCCAATGCCGGCGAAGTGCCGGGATAGGCCGCCTGCCGATTTGAGGCTGGCTCAGGCCGCGTGGGCGGAGTGAACGGTGCGCTTGCGGCGGATCGGCCAACAGAATTGCGGGCCGGGCTCGCCGTGATCCGGACTGCCGCCGAAATATTGGATGATCTCGCGGCAGGGCTCGCAATGGAACAGGTTACGCGACGCGGATGCCTTGGTCATTTCCTTCAGGCAGTTCGGGCAGTGCGGTTTCATGGGAGGTGGTCCGGAAAAGAGTGTCTCAGTGTCGGCGCGACGGAAACGAATGATCGAGGTCCGAATTGTCGAGCCCGGCATCGTCGCCGAGTGCGCCATCGGCACGCTCGAGGCGGCCGAAGAAATAATCGAGGCCCGGATGCGGGCGGCGGGGGATGCGGCACCTGCGCTTCGGCTGGCGCTTCACGAGTGCGATCTGCATGGCGCTCAGCCCCGGCGACGATGAAGGTGGATGATGCGGGCGGAAGCCGCGGTCTTCACCGGTCGTGCGACAAAGAGGCTGCGAGTTGCGATCGCCGCGTTGAACCCGAACCACAACGCTACGCCAGTCCAAACCAGGGTCGTCGTCATGATGTGCTCCCGTCAAAAGCAGGCAGGAGTCACTTGCGGTGATTTGCGCGAATCAGTGAAGTCCGGATGAGTACGGATCAAGAGCGCAATTTTAGGCATTGCGCGTTGCAACACCCGTAAAAGCCGCGGAATTTTCCGCCGTCCGCCTGTGCCGTTTGATCCAGCTCAAATCGCTTCGCCGCGAGCCCCTAGCGCCGCGTTGCGGATCGCGACGATGTTGGTCTTGTAGGCTTCCTGCGTGCCACCCTTGAATACGGATGTGCCGGCGACGAAGGCGTTGGCGCCCGCCGCGGCGAGCGCGCCCGCAACATCGGGACCGACGCCGCCATCAACCTCGATGTCGATCGGGCGTCCGGCCGTCATCGCGCGGATGTCGCGGATCTTGCCGATCGCGGAAGGGATGAAGGCCTGGCCGCCGAAGCCGGGATTGACCGACATCACCAGCACGAGGTCGACGAGGTCGAGGACATATTCGAGCGTGCTGATCGGGGTGCCGGGATTGAGCGAGACGCCGGCCTTCTTGCCGAGCGCGCGGATCGCCTGGAGCGAGCGGTGCAAATGCGGACCGGCCTCCGCATGCACGGTAATGTGGTCGCAGCCGGCTTTCGCAAAGGCCTCGAGATAGGGGTCACAGGGCGAGATCATCAGGTGCGCGTCGAACACCTTCTTCGTGTGCGGGCGCATCGCCTTGATGACGTCGGGGCCGTAGGAGATGTTGGGAACGAAGTGACCGTCCATCACGTCGAGATGGATCCAGTCCGCGCCGGCGGCGTCGACGCTGCGCACCTCCTCGCCGAGCCTGGAGAAGTCCGAGGCCAGGATCGAGGGCGCGATTGCCAGGGGGCGGGGGACGAAGGCTTGGGTCATGGCGCGGTTTCCCGTGGCGGCCGAAAGAAGATTGGGCCTCGCCTAACATGGGCCTCCGCGGTCGGCAATGCAGGGCAGGCGTGCTTCCTGTGGGCGGAAATTTCTGCCGCGACCGGCATGATTTGCCGGTGTTCCCGGGCCGTCGAAGGTGCGGTAGCGGCGGATTTCATTGAACTTTTTGCGCTGGCACGACGCTTGCTGACGTTACCCGACAGAATATTGGCCGCGGCATGCCGCGTCGGTTGGAGTTGTGCAATGCTGTTAGCCCTTGGCGCCGTGTCCAGCGCGCTCGATGCGATCCAGTCGCTGACGAACTCGAAGTCGTCCTCGTCGACGCAGAAGGCCGGGTCAACGCAGAAGGCCGGATCTTCGCAAGGCGCAACCAACCCGTTCGCGATCGACAGCAGCACGGGCAGCATGACGACCTCATTGGTCGGCTCAGGCAGTCCTCCACAGATCGCTCCGGAGACCATGAACGCGCTGCTCGCCGCGCAGAGCCAGTCGACCGACGGCGCGAGCAGTTCGGCGAGCTCGACCTCGTCGAGTTCATCGTCCGCGACGTCGAAGGGCCGTGAGGCTGCGCTCAAGGATCTGTTCTCGCAGATCGATGCGGACGGCGACGGCAGCATTACCAAGTCCGAGTTCGAGGACGCGCTGGGTTCCGGCGGCACCAACCTCGCGCAGGCCGACCATGTCTTCTCGAAGCTGGATGCGAACGCCGACGGCAACGTCAGCCTTGACGAGATGTCGAAGGCGCTGAAGGGCGGCCACGGGCACCATCACGCGCAAGGCGCCGGCGGCGCGGGCGATGGATCGGATTCCTCGTCGAAGTCCGGCGGCGGATCGACCTCGACCACGACGACCGCTGCCGACGGCTCGACCACGACGACCGTCACCTATGCCGACGGCTTCAAGATGTCGACGACGGTGCCGGGCGCCTCCAGCCCCCGCAACTCGGCTTACGATCTGTTCGCGCAGTTGATGCAGCAGCAAGGTGGGCAGGGGCAGGGTTCTTCGGCGGCTGCCGGTTCGTCGATGTCGATGAGCGTGTGAGCGGCATCCGAGATTAGCCGGCATATTCGTGCGTGATGTCACGGTAGGCATACCGGTCGCGGATTTCGTGGTTGAAGAACGCCCCCTTTGTGCGCGCTTCCCTGAACGCGGTGGCGACCTCGGGCGGAACATCCTCGTACACATAGAGCCGTCCGCTGACGAACGACACCGTCAGCTCGCGCGTATCTGGCGCATATCGAAAGAAGCGGATCACGGAAGACGGCATGGCGGTACACCTTGGCCCGCCATGATAACGCCGTATCCGCCGTTTCGTTTCTAGCCGAACCGGTCCATCCAGGCCGGCAGCGCTCCCGGGAACGGTAGCGCGGCTGCGCTATAGACGCCGCGGGCGATTGCGCGCGCGACCACGTTGGCTGCGACGGTGCCGAGTTCGGTGAGGCCGACCAGCGGATCGATCGGCTTCTCACCGGTGGCGGCCGCAAACAGCACGTCACCGTCGGTCGGTGCATGCACCGGATAGATCGCGCGGGCGAAACCGGTATGTGCGATCATCGCCAGCCGCTTGGCCTGGGGCTTGGTCAGCACCGCGTCAGTGACGACGGCGCCAATGGTGGTGTTCTCGCGCGCGTTCGCGGCAGGGCCGCCCTTGATGCGCATGCGGAGCATGTCGTCTGTGAATTTGTCCGGCAGGCCGCGTCCGCCGAACTCGCCGTTCACCTCGAACGGCGCCGCCCAGAACCAAAGTCCGTTGCCGACGGTGACGCTTCCCACCGCGTTGACGGCGACGATCGCGGCGACCTTGACGCCATCAGGCGTCACCGCCGAGGCCGAGCCGAGCCCGCCCTTGAACGTTGCGGTGGTGGCACCGAGGCCGGCGCCGACGCTGCCGATCGCGAAGTCGGTGCCGGCGGCGGCCGCCGCGGCGTAGCCGAGGTCGCGATAGGGCGAGAACCGTCCCCAGGCCTTGTCGCCTCCATTGAGCAGATCGAACAGGATCGCGCCGGGCACGATCGGGATCAGCGCTTCCCGCACCCGGTGGCCGCGGCCCTGCTCGGCGAGCCAGGCCTGCACCCCGCCGCCGGTATCGAGGCCAAACGCGGAACCGCCTGACAGCGCGATCGCGTCGACGCGCTCGACGGTGTTGGCGAGATCGAGCAGTGCGTCTTCGCGCGTGCCGGGACCGCCTCCGCGGACGTCGATCGCCGCGACCGCCGGCTGGTCGAAGATGATCGCGGTCGTGCCGGAGGCAACTTTGGCATCCTCGGCATGGCCGACGCGGACGCCGGCAATATCGGTGAGCAGATTTTTCAAGGCGGCCTCATCGTTGAGTGCAGTTCGCGATCTGCGATAGCGCAGAGAGGACGCAGGCTCAACTGGCGAGTGCCGTCCTGAGCATCTTGGCAAGCTCGGACTTGCGGTAGGGCTTTGCCAGCAGCAGCACGCCGGAATCGAGCCGGCCATGGTGGACGATGGCGTTCTCGGTGTAGCCCGAGGTGAACAGTGTCTTGAGGTCGGGGCGGCGGCGGGCGGCTTCATCGGCAAGCTGGCGACCGTTCATGTTGCCCGGCATGATGATGTCGGTGAAGAGCAGGTCGATGGTCTTGTCGTTGTCGATGATGGTCAGGGCCTCCGCGCCGTTGGCGGCCTCGAGCGCGGTGTAGCCGAGGCTCTTGACCTGGGTCACCACATATTGCCGAACCAGCGCGTCGTCCTCGACGATCAGGATCTTCTCGTCGCCGCCGGTGATGGGCGCGTTCTGGAGCACTTCGATCTCGGTCTCCTGCACGCCGCTCGAGCGCGGCAGGTAGATCTTGACGCTCGTGCCGTGGCCTTCCTCGCTGTAGATCTTGACGTGGCCGCCGGACTGCTTGACGAAGCCGAACACCATGCTGAGCCCGAGCCCGGTGCCCTTGCCAACCTCCTTGGTGGTGAAGAAGGGGTCGAACACCCGGTCGATCAACTCCGGCGGAATTCCGGAGCCGGTGTCGCTGACCGCGATCATCACGTAACTGCCGGCGACCATGTCGGCATTCATGCTGGCATAGCCGTCGTCGAGGAAGACGTTGCGCGTCTCCAGCACCAGGGTGCCGCCATCGGGCATCGCGTCACGCGCGTTCAGCGCGAGATTGAGGATCGCCGTGGAAAGCTGGCCGGGGTCGACCAGAGCCGGCCATGCATCCTCGGTGAGCTGCGGCATGATGGTGATCTGCTCGCCCAAGGTGGGGTGCAACAGCTTGGCGGCTTCGAGCGCCAGGGCATTGACGTCGATCTCGCGGGGCTGGAGCGGCTGCTTGCGGGCGAAGGCTAGCAGATGCTTGGTCAGCTGCGCGCCGCGCTCGGCGGCGTCGTCGATCAGCTTGGTGATCGCAGCCAGCTCGGGCCGGTCGGCGACCGCGTCCGACAAGATGCCGATCGTGCCGGTGATGACGGTCAGCACGTTGTTGAAGTCGTGGGCGACACCGCCGGTCAACTGACCGATGGAATCCATTTTCTGGACCTGCCGGAACTGGGCTTCAGCGGCCTGCTTCTCCGTGAGATCCCGGCCGATGAAGAAGTGACGCTTCACCGGCTCGGACCAGGTGCCCATCCAGTTCAGCGTGACCTCGTGCCCGTCGTAGTGATAGTAGCGCGCCTCGAAGCTGCGCTTGACCGCGCCGCGCCGCGCCGCACGCATCTCCTCCCGGGTTCTATCGAGGTCGTCGGGGTGAATGAACTCGGTGGCGCTGTGCCCGATCAGATCTTCCGGGCTGAAGCCGAGGATGTCCTTCACGCTCGGGCTGACCTGGATGAAATTGCCGAAACCGTCGGTGACCAGGATCAGGTCCTGCGAAGTCTCGAAGATGCGCTGGCGCTCCTCGATCTCGCGGCGAAGCTTTTCCCTGGATTGCTTCTCCTCGGTGATGTCGTGAGCAATCTTGGAGGCGCCGATGATCTCGCCGCTCTCCGCCCGAAGGGGCGAGACGTTGAGGACGACGTCGAGCGCGCGACCATCCTTCCTGAGACGGACCGTCTCGTGCTGGGCAATCGACTCGTTGCTGCTGATGCGATTGAGGATGCTCCTGACTTCCGGCTTGCGATCCTCAGGCACGATGATGTCGATCGGCTTGCCGACGGCCTCTGCGGCGGAATAGCCGAACAGGTGCTCGGCCGCACGGTTCCAGCCGGTGATGGCGCCGTTGAGCGACTGGGTGATGATGGCGTCGTTGGAGGATTCGACGACAGCGCCATACAAAGCGAGGCGCTTGCCATAGAAGTCGCGATCCGATGCCGATTGCTCGCGCAGCCTGCCGACAAGACCCACCGTCCGGGCCTGAAGGCGAACGTTCTCGATCAGCAACACCGCCAGCACGAAGCTCGACGCGCAGAGGCCATAGAGACGGCCGGCGTAGAAACCGAGATCGAAGCGCACGACGTTGACGATCGCAGACAGCGCGATGTCGAACAGCCATGCGCACATCACGACCATGAGCCATATGTCGATCACCGAATGCGGGCGCCGGAACCACAGTGAAACGAGCGCGGCGAAGCTCAGCGACCAAACAAAGGACACGACCCCGATCATGGTCGGTGTGTATCGGCTGTCGCGGAGCAGGACCGGCAACAGATCGTGCTGGGCGGTGACGATCCAGGTGAAGGCAGCCATGGCCACGACGACGCCGAGCACGAGGGCGTAGATCACGTTGCTTGTCTTGCCCCGGACCGTGGGGCCGCCGTCCTTTTCTTTCAGCCAGGCATAGCCCAGCACGAACAGCGGGAAGCCGCCGTGCCAGACCATGTAGAGCCAGACCGTGGTCTGACTGCCGGCGCCAAACAGCCCGGTCGGCGCGAACAGGCCGGGGAAGGTGAGGGCGTGGACCAGCGCTGCCGCGGCGGTGAACAGGTAGCCGGTCGACAGCCACAACAGGGCGCGGGTCCGCAGCACCGAAAACTGCGACAGCAGCAGCACTGCCGTGATGATGTCGCTCACCGCCAGGGCAGATTGGTAGCTCGCGACAAAGGCCGGGACCGGCGGCAGCTGGATCCCTGCGAACGGCACGGCCAGTGCGAACAGGATCGAAGAGACGCCGACGATCCACATTGCCGCGGTCCGGTCGGCCGATGCGGCCGGCAGAGTTGAAAGAAATGTGCTTCGGTCGATCGCAGGCACGTTCATCTCATGCAGACCCGTTTTGAGCATCTCCGCAGTTCCAGGATACGGCAGTCTTGATTCCACGGCCCCCACGGTAGCCCGTTCCGGGCGCGTGTCGTGAACTGTTGCAGCGACGACTCAACCGAAGGTTACAGCTTACTTAATTTTGGTGGGAGCGCGGAATAGGGATGGGTAAGATGCGCTTTACTGGGCGGTGTCATAATGCCCTGCCGCCGCGGCGGGTTCCAGGCTTGAATCATACGATTTGGATCAATCGTGGGGGTTGTTCCCATGCCTCGTATTCTCATCATCGACGACCAGAAGGAAGTGCGCGCGATGGTCGCGATCGTGCTTCGGGTCAACCGTTACGAGGTTGCCGAGGCCGACAGCGGCGCGGCCGGGCTGAAAACCTTCGCGGAAGGCTCCTTTGACGCGGCGATTGTCGATATTTTCCTTGGCGACGTCAGCGGTGTCGACGTCATCGCGACCCTGCGCGAGCAGGCGCCGGGACTTCCCGTCGTTGCGGTGTCCGGAATGACGGCGCTGGATTTCATGGAGCAGTCGTCCCACCTGGCCAACGTGGTCTGCCTGCAGAAACCGTTTCGGCCGAACGATCTCCTGCAAGCGCTTCGGAAAGCCCAGGCCGCGGCCAGCGGCGAGCTGCCTGCGGCCGTCTGAGCCCGCCGCGAAGAGAAACGCCCCGGGCAAGCCGGGGCGTGGTGACGATCGTATGGCGGCCCGAGGGCCCGTCAAGCGGGCTTAGGTGCCGTTGCCCTTGATCTCGGCATAGTTGCCCTTGGCGTCCCATTTGTAGACGACGTAGTCGATCTGCTTGATGTCGCCCTTGGCGTCATACTCGACCGGACCGATCACGGTGTCCCACTTGCCGGCCTTCATCGCCTCCATGACCTTCTTGGCGTCGGTGGTGCCGGCTTTCTTGGCCGCCTGCGACCACACCTGCATCGCCGCGTAGGTGTAGAGGGTGTAGCCCTCGGGGTCGATATTCTTGGCCTTGAAAGCCTCGACGATCTTCTTCGCGGTCGGCTTGTTGCGCGGATCGGGGCCGAAGGTGAACAGCGTGCCTTCGCCGGCCGGGCCGGTGATGGAGGCGTACTCCTTGTCGGCGAGCGCGTCGCCGGCCATCAGCACGGTCTTGAGGCCCTGGTCGCGCATCTGACGCAGGATCAGGCCGCTCTCCTGATGGTACCCGCCCACATAGACGAGGTCGATGTTGTCGCGCTTCAAGCGCGAGACGATCGCGTTGAAGTCCTTGTCGCCCTTGTTGTAGGACTCGTACATCTTCTCGGTGACGCCGGCCTTGTTGAGCGCCTTCTTGGTCTCGTCGGCAAGACCCTTGCCGTAGGTGGTCTTGTCGTTGAGGATCGCGATGTTCTTGCCCTTGTAGTTCTTTGCGATGTACTGCGCCGCGATCAGGCCCTGCTGATCGTCACGACCGCAGACGCGCGCCACGTTCCAGAGCTTGCGCTCGGTGAACAGCGGATTGGTCGAGGCCGGCGTGATCTGCAGCACGTTGCCGTCGGCATAGGCTTCCGAAGCCGGGATCGACGACGACGAGCAATAGTGCCCGGCCACGAACGGGATTTTCGCGCCGGCGATCTTTTCGGCAATCGAGCGCGCCTGCTTCGGGTCGCAGGCATCGTCCTCGACCGACAGCGCAAGCTTCTTGCCGTTGACGCCGCCTGCGGCATTGATATCGGCCACGGCCATTTCGGCGCCGTTCTTCATCTGGCGGCCGAAGGCGGACTCGCCGCCGGTCATCGGGCCTGCGACTGCGACGGTGACATCCTGCGCGAACGCCGCGCTCGACAGCGCGATCGACGCGCCGAATGCCAGACCGATGAGCTTCAGTGACTTCATGAGATACCTCGCGGGTGGTCGCCTGTGGAAGTTGCCGGGCGTGCCCGGTTCAAACCGGCGCCATTCTCGAATGAATTTACCGAGAAGTCACCGGCAAAATACGGGCATCGGCAGAGATATCTCGCCACATGGGGCCGCACGCGGATCGGGCCTGCCGGCCGGTCAGCCGTGCCGGCCACCTTCCAGGTAGGCAGCGCGAATCTCGGGGCGCTGCAACAATTCGGCGCCGGTACCGGCCAGCGTGATCAGGCCATTGACCATGACATAGCCGCGATGGGCGAGCTTGAGGGCGTGGTTGGCGTTCTGCTCGACGATCAGGACGGTCAGGCCGTCCTGCCGGTTCAGGGTGCGGATCGCATCGAAGATCTGGCGCGCGATCAGCGGCGCAAGGCCAAGCGAGGGCTCGTCGAGCAGGAGCAGGCGGGGACGGCTCATCAAGGCGCGGCCGATCGCCAGCATCTGCTGCTCGCCGCCGGACAGCGTTCCGCCGCGCTGGGCGTAGCGTTCCTTCAGCCGCGGAAACAGCGTGAAGACGCGTTGCAGCGTCGCCTCGCGTTCGCCCTCGGTGCATTCGGTGGCATCCGCCCCCATCTGAAGGTTTTCCGCCACGCTCATGCGCGGGAAGACGCGGCGGCCCTCCGGCGATTGCGCAATGCGCAAATGCGCGATCTCGTGGGTGGGGACGTCGGTGATGTCGCGGCCTTCATACAGGATCTGGCCGGCGCGGGCGCGCGGCTTGCCGAAGATCGTCATCATCAGCGTCGACTTGCCGGCGCCGTTGGCGCCGATCAGCGCCACGATCTCGCCGGCATTGATCTCGACGTCGACGCCCTTCAGCGCCTCGATCTTGCCGTAGGCGGCGCGCAAGCCCCGGATCGCGAGCAGAGGAGGGGGCGCCGCGGTCACGACCCGCCCTCCATCACGGCTGCCGCCTCTTCCTCGTCGGCGCCGAGATAGGCGGCGATCACCTTGGGATCGTCGCGGACCTCGCGCGGCGTGCCTTCGGCGATCTTGACGCCATGGTCCATCACCACGATGTGGTCGGAGATCTCCATCACCACCGACATGTCATGTTCGATCAGGAGGATCGAGGTGCCGAGCTCGTCGCGGATCGAGATCAGGAGCTCGCTCAAGGCCGCGCTCTCGCGCGCATTGAGGCCGGCGGCGGGCTCGTCCAGGCACAGAAGCGCGGGCTCGGTGCACATGGCGCGCGCGATCTCGAGCCGGCGCTGGTCGCCATAGGCGAAATTGCCGGCGGCATCGTCGGCGCGGTCGAGCAGATTGACTCGCTTGAGCCAGTCCGTGGCGAGATCAATCGCGCGCTTTTCGGCGTCGCGATAGCCGGGAGCGCCGATCAAGCCGAGGAAGGTGAAGCCGGAGGCGCGCATCAGTGCGTTGTGCTGCGCCACCATCAGGTTTTCCAGCGCGGTCATGCCGGGAAACAGCCGGATGTTCTGGAAGGTGCGGGCCACCTTGGCTTGCTTGGCGATGCGGAAATCGTTCAGCCGCTCCAGCGCGATCGTCCTGCCGCCGTCATGGCTGAGGCGAATGGCGCCGCCGCTCGGTTTGTAGAACCCGGTGATGCAGTTGAAGACGGTGGTCTTGCCGGCGCCGTTCGGCCCGATCAGCGCGGTGATCTTCTTCCGCTCGGCGGCGAAAGAAAGATCCTGCACGGCGACGATGCCGCCGAAACGCATGGCGAGCCGGTCGACGCTGAGAATCTTGTCGCCTCTCATCCGTGCCCTTCCTTGACGAGGTCGGAGGAGATCGCTTTCGCCTTGGTCAGATACACGGTCGGTGCGCGATGGCCGATCAGGCCGCGCGGCCGCCAGATCATGATCAGCACCATGGCCATGCCGAACACCAGCATGCGATAGCCCTCGAGGCTCCGGAACAGCTCGAAGCCGCCGATCATGGCGAGCGCGGAGAGCGCGACGCCGAGCTGCGAACCCATGCCGCCGAGGACGACGATGGCGAGCACCAGCGCCGATTCCTGGAAGGTGAAGGATTCCGGGCTGATGAAGCCCTGCCGGGTGGCGAAGAACGCGCCGGCAAAGCCGCCGAACATCGCACCCGTCGCGAACGCCGTGAGCTTGGTGGTCGTGGTGTTGATGCCGAGCGCGCGGCAGGCGACCTCGTCCTCGCGCAAGGCTTCCCAGGCCCGTCCGATCGGCAGGCGGCGCAGGCGGATCGTCGCCCAGTTGGTGAGCAACGCCAGCGCCAGGATCAGATAGAACAGGAAGACGATGCGGTGCGTCGGCGAATATTCGATGCCGAGCCTGGCGGCGAGCCCGTCATCGCTGTTGTCGAGCGGGATGCCGAAGAAGGTGGGGCGGGGAATGCCGGAGACCCCGTTGGGGCCGCCGGTGAGTTCCTGCCAGTTGATGATGACGAGGCGGATGATCTCCCCGAAGGCGAGCGTCACGATGGCGAGATAGTCGCCGCGCAGGCGCAGCACGGGGAAGCCGAGCAGCACGCCCCAGAAGGCGGCGAGGATGCCGGCGAGCGGCAGGCAGATCCAGAACGACCAGCCGAAATTGGTGGCGAGCAGTCCGTAGGAATAGGCACCGACCGCATAGAAGGCGACGTAGCCGAGATCGAGCAGGCCGGCGAGCCCGACCACGACGTTCAATCCCCAGCCCAGCATGACATAGGTGAGCACCAGGATCGCGAGGTCGAGGATGTAGCGCTGGTTATAGAAGATCACCGGCACCAGCAGCGTGAAGATCAGGAGCGCCGGCGCGAGGTAGCGGCCGATGAACGATATGCCGCTCTGCACCGCCGGCGGCACCAGCTTCTCGGTGCCGGTCGGGCCGATCCATTGCCGAAGCAGCTCGATCACGATCGAACCGCCGAACACGGCGGCGACGATGGAGGCGAGATCGCCGAAGCGGGTCCAATAGGTGAGCTGGCCGGAGGAGCCCGCCTCGGTGCGGATGCCGATCATCAGCGAGAACAGCACCAGCGCGATCAGCGCATTGACGAAAGCCGTCTTCAGGAGAGCGGGGATGCCAGTTGCAGGTTTGGCCGTGTTGGTCGAGGGAGCTGTCACGCGCGCGACCGTCAGACTTTTTCGACTTCGGGACGGCCGAGCAGGCCGGTCGGCATGAAGATCAGCACCACGATCAGGATCGAGAACGCTGCGACGTCCTTGTACTCGACCGAGAAATAGGCCGACCAGAACGTCTCGATCAGGCCGATCGCGAGACCGCCGAGCATGGCTCCCGGCAGCGAGCCGATGCCGCCGAGCACGGCAGCGGTGAACGCCTTGATGCCGGCGACGAAGCCCATGAAGAAATCGACGAGGCCGTAATAGAGCAGGTACATCAGGCCCGCGACCGCGGCGAGCGCGGCACCGATCACGAAGGTCATGGAGATGGTGCGGTCGACGTCGACGCCGAGCAGCGCTGCCATGGTCTGGTCCTGCTCGCAGGCGCGCATGTCGCGTCCGAGCCGGGTGCGCGATACCAGCCAGGTGAAGATCGCCAGCAGCACGATGGTGGTGATCACCACCATGATCTGGATGTTGGAGAGCTGGATCACGAAGCCGTCCGTGCTCTCATGCAGGGTGTAGCCACCGGTGATGAAGGGCGGGATCGGCTTGACGCGCGCGCCCTGCGCAACCTGCGAATAGTTGGTCAGCACGAAGGACATGCCGATCGCCGACAGCATCGGGGCGAGGCGGAAGGAGTGGCGAAGCGGCCGGTAGGCGATGCGCTCGATGGTCCAGCCATAAAGCGCAGTGATCGCCATCGAGACCAGCAGCACGACCAGCAGGATCAGCGGGATAGCGGTCAGTCCGAACGAGATCAGGATCAGGAAGGTGATCAGGGCGATAAAGCCGCCGATCATGAAGACGTCGCCATGGGCGAAGTTGATCATGCCGACGATGCCGTAGACCATCGTGTATCCGATGGCGATCAGGCCGTAGATCGAGCCCAGAACGAGGCCGTTGATGAGCTGCTGGGCGAAGTAATCCATGGGCTGCCGTACCAAACCTGACGCGGGCTCAAAGGGAGCTCTTAGGGAGAGTGGGGTTCTTGGGCCGTTTCTTGGGCCCCGGCAGCCCCTAAGCATTCTTCCGGATTTGTAACAGGAGGGAACTGGCGGCTGCAACAGCTCACGCTTCGACAGAAGGTCTTGTACAGAGCTCATTTAGCCGTCGGTTCCGCAACTGCGAGGAACCGGGTTCCTCGGGCAACCAAAGCGGATGCCGGCCGTTATCTCGCCTCTGACGTCCAACAAGGGAGTTCCCCGAATGACGAAGCAGCAGAATCAGAATCCGGGTCAGCAGAGTCAGAACCCCGGCCAGCGCCCAGGTCAGCAGCCGGGCCAGCAGCAGGGCGGCGGTCAGAAACCCGGACAGCAGCAGCAGAACGATCCGATGCGCCAGGGCGATCGCCCCGGCCAGCAGCAGGGCGGCCAGCAGGACAAGTAATTTGGGAGCCCAAGAACGAAGGGTAGTGAGGAGGGCCCCGCCGCAAGGCGGGGTCTTTTTTGGGGCAGTTGTTTACCGCGTCATTCCGGGATGGCGCGTTGGCACCAGGCCCGGAATCGCGAGATTCTCGGGTGCGCAATTGCCACCATAGCTCAATGCTGCGCATTGCCCCGGAATGACGGGGGCAGGGCAGTTAAGGTAAACAAAAGGTTTAAATTGCCGCCACAGTCTGATGCGAGTTAGCTCCCGGCAAAGCCTTCCCAGCGAAGGCGCGTGGTCGACGAACGGGAAGCGGCATGTTCAGGAATTGGCGGATCGGCTCGGTCAACGGCGCGCTGCTGGCGGCCTATTTCATTCCGGCCTGGACCCTCGTCGCCTTCAACATCATGGTTGCACCGGTGCACGGCCTCTACGAGCGGCCGAGCGTTGCCGTCGCGCTGTTCCTCAGCGACCATCTCCAGATGGCAGGGATGAGCACGGTGCGCGCGGCCTGGCTGCTTGCGCTGGGCCGGCTCACCGTGGTGGCGTTCTTTGCGATCTATCTCGCTCTGCTCTGCGTCCCCCGAATCCGCAAGTCCGGCGGCAGCGACGAGGCGCTCGGGATCGCGCTGGCGATCGGCAGCCTGATCTCGTTTGCCAGCATGGTGATGGCTTCGAAGGTCGGCGAGATGGCCGCGCTCCGGCTGCACGCCACCGAGCTGCTGCTGCTGCTCGGTGCTGCCATCGTGATCCTGATCGAGCGGCCCGAGGCTGCTCCGCAGATCGTCGAGACCCCTGCCGACATCCCTGCGTCGCTAGGTCTTGAGCAGGCCGAGCTCCTGCACAATCGCTGAGGCTTCCTTGACGGCGTGGTTCGCCGCCGGCACGCCGCAATAGATCGCCTGCTGCAGCAGGATTTCCTTGATGTCGTCGGGGGTGAAGCCCCCCTCCGCAAGCGCCGCACGCACATGCAGGCGAAACTCGTCCCATTGCCCGAGCGCGACCATGGTGCCGATCACCAGCACGCGCCGCGTGCGCTCGTCGAAATGCGGCCGGGTCCAGATTTCGCCCCAGGCGTAGCGGGTGATCATGTCCTGGAAGTCGGTGTTGAACGCATTGCGGTTCGCGATCGACTTGTCGACCCAGGCATTGCCCAGCACCTTCCGTCGCACGTTCATGCCGGCATCGCGGCGCTTCTGGTCGTCCATGGTGTTTCTCCGGTGAGTCATTCCGGGGCGCCTCGAAGAGGCGAACCCGGAATCTCGAGGTTGTGAATGCCGATCGAGATTCTCAGGTGCGCAATTGCGCACCATAGTTCGATGCTCCGCATCGCCCAGGAATGACGATGGGGGCGATCAACGCTGCGTCAAAAATCCCACCACCGCGTCGGTGAACGCGTGCGGCTGCTCGACGTTGGAAATATGCGCGGCGTCGATGATGGTCATGCTTGCGCCCGGAATATTCGAGCGGATCAACTCGCCCGCCGAGATCGGCGTCGCCATGTCGTGACGGCCGGCGATCACCAATGTCGGGCTCTTGATGTCAGGCAGCAGCGCGCGCTGGTCGAGCGTCGATAGCGCCTCACAGCAGGCGAGATAGCCTTCGACGGGGGAGGCGAGCAGCATCGATTTCATCTTCGCGGTGATCTCAGGCTCGCGCTCGCGGAAGTCCTGCGTCAGCCATCCCGCGATCACGGCATCGGCGACCGCGGCGATGCCGCCCTTTTTCACGGCGTCGATGCGCTCCAGCCATTTGGTCGGCTCGGCATAGTAGCAGGAGGTATTGGCGAGGATGAGCTTGCCGAAGCGCTCCGGCGCGTTGGCGCCGAGCCATTGCCCGACCATGCCGCCCATCGACAAGCCGCACCAATGCACCTTCTCGATGTTGAGATCGTCGAGGATCGCGAGCACGTCGCGGCCGAAGCGCTCCATCGTGTAGGGGCCGGGCGGAACGTTGGACTTGCCGTGGCCGCGGCGGTCGTAGCGGATGACGCGGAACACCTGCGTCAGCGCCTTCATCTGGGGCTCCCACATCTGCAATGTGCAGCCGAGCGAGTTGGAGAGCATCAGCGTCGGCCCGCCGTCGCGGCCCTCGACGGAGACGTTGAGCAGGCAACCGTCGGCATCGATCATGGGCATGCGGCGTCTCCGTCGTATTCTGCGGTTCTTATTCGTGGTTGAGGCTGTCGAGCAGCCGGTCGATCAAGGCTTGGGAAGCCCCTTGATAGGCCATCGGCTCGAACAATGCCGCAATTTTTTCCGGCGAAAGATGCGCAGTGACCTGCGAATCAGCCGACAGCACCTCGCGCAGATGCTTCTTCTCGGCGACCGCGCGCTTGCTGGCGGTCTCGACGAGATGATGCGCATCGCTCTTGCCGATCTTGTCGGCCAGCGCGAAAGTGACCGCTTCCGCCATGATCAGTCCGTGCGTCGCATCGAGATTGCTGCGCATGCGCGCAGCGTCGACGTCGAGGCCCTCGGCGATGTCGACGATGGCGGCCAGCGCGCCTGAGGCGACCAGCATCAATTGCGGCAGCGTCGGCCATTCCGCGTGCCAGGGGCCCGCGCTGCGTTCGTGGTCCTGCACCTGCGCGGCAAATATCGTCGCTGCAAGCTGCGGAGCCATTGTGGCGGCGCCCAGCGCGCTTGCGGCGGCGACCGGGTTGCGCTTGTGCGGCATGGTCGAGGAGCCGCCGCGGCCTTCGCCGGCGGGCTCGAAGGCCTCGCCGACGTCGGTCTGCATCATCAGCGAAACGTCGCGGGCGATCTTGCCGCAGGTTCCAGCAAGAATAGCGAAAGCCGAAGCGGCCTCCGCGATGCGGTCGCGATGGGTGTGCCAGGGCGCTTCCGGTAGCGGCAGGTTCAGCTCCTGCGCCAGCCGCTCGGCCACTGCCAGCCCCTTGTCGCCGAGGGCCGCCAGTGTGCCGGCGGCGCCGCCAAATTGCAGCGCGAGGCCCTCGCGGGAGAGCCGCCGCAGGCGGCAGCGGGCGCGGGCGAGGCCTGCGGCATATTCGGCCGCCTTGAGCCCGAACGGCATCGGCAGCGCGTGCTGCAGCCAGGTCCGTGCCACCATCGCGGTGTTGCGATGGCTGCGCGCCAGCGCGGCGAATCCCTTGATGGCGCGACTGAGGTCGGCGTCCAGCGCATCGAGGCCGGCGCGAAGCGTGAGCATGGTCGCGGTGTCGATGACATCCTGGCTGGTTGCGCCCCAATGCACGTAGCGCGCGGCCTCGGTGTCGGCCCTGCCGACATTGGCGGTCAGCATCTTGACCAGGGGAATTGCCAGATTGCCCGATCGCGTCGCGGCCTCGGCCAGCGCCGCCATGTCAAAGGAATCGGCCTTGCATGCGGCCTCGATCGAGCCCACCGCAGAGGCCGGAATCACATTCGTGGCGGCCTCCGCGCGTGCCAAGGCTGCCTCGAAATCGAGCATGTTCTGCAGGGTCGAGCGGTCATCGCAGACCACGCGCATGGCGGCGCTCGACAGCATCGGTGCGAGCAGGGGGGAGAGGGAAGTGCTCATATTGCGCGCGACCTAATCATCATGGCCCGGCTGTGCCAATCCCCAACCGCCCGCACACGTCTTTTTGCAGTTGCGAATATGCATTGCACTTGACCGGGTGCCGCTCTTTCCTTTGCCGCGTCCCTGCGTTACTTGATCAGCATTATAAGTTACGCGATCCGGGAGGCACCTTCATGGCCATGACGATGAACGGCGAAGTCCAGCTTGCGGCGTCGCGCGAGGCCGTGTGGGCCAAGCTCAACGATCCCGAGGTGCTGAAGGCCTGCATCCCCGGCTGCGAGGAGCTTGAGAGGACCGACGACGGCGGCTTTCGCGCCACGGCGAAAATGAAGGTCGGCCCGGTGTCGGCACGCTTCAAGGGCAAAGTCACGCTCTCCGATCTCGACCCGCCGAACGGCTACAAGATATCGGGTGAGGGCGAGGGCGGGGTCGCCGGCTTTGCCAAGGGTGGCGCGGTGGTCAAGCTGGCGGAGAAGGACGGCGGCACGCTGCTGTCCTACGAGGTCGAGGCGCAGATCGGCGGCAAGTTGGCGCAGCTCGGCCAGCGCCTCATCAACGGCGCCGCCAAGAAACTCGCCGACGAATTTTTCGCGAACTTCGCCAAGGCGGTACAGGGCTGAAGGTCATCGCCTTCGGCATGGCACCTTGCGTCCCGGGCGATGTTGCCCCGGGGCATAATGGCCCATATGATGGGTTGGAATAATTATAAGAACCGCTTCGACGGGACCCGTCGGGGCGCTGATAGAGAGTGCTTATGGCAAAAATCTCCCTCATCGTGAACGGCAATCCAGTCACCGCCAACGTCGATCCCCGCACCCTCCTGGTGCAGTTTTTGCGCGAGAATCTGCGCCTGACCGGCACCCATGTCGGCTGCGACACCTCGCAGTGCGGCGCCTGTGTCGTGCATGTCGACGGCAAGGCCGTGAAATCCTGCACCACGCTGGCAGTGATGGCCGACGGCCACGAGGTCAAGACGATCGAGGGGCTGGCCGCAGACGGCGCGCCGCTGCATCCGATGCAGGAGGCCTTCCGCGAGCACCACGGCCTGCAGTGCGGCTTCTGCACGCCCGGCATGATCATGACCGCGATCGACATCGTGCACCGCAAGGGCAACGAGCTCGACGATCATACGATCCGGGAAGAACTAGAAGGCAATCTCTGCCGCTGCACCGGCTACCAGAACATCGTCGCCTCGATCTCCGCCGGCGCCAAGGCGATGGCGAAATCCGACCTCGCGTAACGCGCATCCCGCGATCAGGACATTCAGATGTACGAATTCAAATATCATCGCCCCGGGACCGTGCGGCAGGCCGCCAACCTCCTGGTGAAGAACGAAGACGCCAAGGTGATCGCCGGCGGCCACACGCTGATTCCCGTCATGAAGCAGCGCCTCGCCAGCCCTCCGCATCTGGTCGACCTCTCCCACATCGAGGGGCTCGATACGATCGAGATGAAGGGCCGTTCGCTGGTGATTGGCGCCACCGCCAAGCACGCCGAGGTCGCGACGTCCGCCATCGTCGGAGAGGCGATCCCGGCGCTCGCGAATCTTGCCGGCGGAATCGGTGATCCCGCCGTGCGCCACAAGGGCACGATCGGCGGTTCGCTCGCCAACAACGACCCGACCGCGGACTATCCGGCCGCCGTGCTCGCGCTGGGCGCGACCATCGTCACCAACAAGCGGCGCCTCAAGGCCGAAGAGTATTTCCAGGGCTTGTTCTCGACCGCGCTGGAAGCCGACGAGATCATCACCAAGGTGATGTTCCCGCTGCCGAAGAAGGCGGCCTACGTCAAGTTCCGCAACCAGGCCTCGCGCTATGCGCTGGTTGGCGTGTTCGTGGCACGGCGTCCGTCCGACGTGCGGGTTGCTGTGACCGGCGCCGGCTCCGAAGGCGTGTTCCGCGTCACTGCGTTCGAGGAAGCCCTTAAGAAGCGCTTTGCCGCGAAGGCGCTTGACGGCATTGAGGTGCCGGCCGAGGGTCTCAACAGCGATATCCACGGCAGCGCCGAATACCGCGCGCACCTCATCGGCGTGCTGACCCGGCGCGCCGTCGACGCCGCCAACGCCAAGGAGTGAGGTGATCTCACGCCTCGGCCCAAACTTGTCCCCGGTGAGGGTGTAGCGAGACTGGCTTTTTCATGACTTCAGCGGCCAATACTTCCGGGGCCTTGCCGGCATCGGTCGATGCGATGCTCGAACTCCTGACGTCGCGCGGCTATCTCGCGGAACGGTCGCTGGCGACGGTGACGTATCTCTCGCTGCGCATGGGCCGGCCATTGTTCCTGGAAGGCGAGGCCGGCGTCGGCAAGACCGAGATCGCCAAGGTCCTGTCCGCTGCGCTCGGGCGGAAGCTGATCCGCCTGCAGTGCTACGAAGGCCTCGACGTCTCCTCCGCGGTCTATGAGTGGAATAGCGCCGCGCAGATGATCGCGATCCGGATGGCGGAAGCCGCCGGCGACACCGATCGCGACCAGCTCTCGAGCGACATCTTCGCCGACCGTTACATGATCAAGCGGCCGCTGCTGCAGGCGCTGGAGCCCGACGTTGCGGGACCACCGGTGCTGCTGATCGACGAGCTCGATCGCGCCGACGAGGCGTTCGAGGCTTACCTCCTCGAAATCCTCAGTGACTTCCAGGTGACGATTCCCGAATTCGGCACGGTGAAGGCGCCGGCCCCGCCGATCGTCATCATCACCTCCAACCGCACCCGCGAAATCCACGACGCGCTGAAGCGGCGCTGTCTCTATCACTGGGTCGATTATCCCGCCGCAGAGCGCGAGCTCGCGATCGTCAAGACGCGGGTGCCCGGCATTTCCGCAAAGCTGTCGCAGCAGGTCGTGCGCTTCGTCCAGGCGCTGCGCAACCAGGACTTCTACAAGTCGCCGGGCGTTGCCGAGACCATCGACTGGGCCACCGCGCTGTCGGAGTTAGATGCCCGCTCGCTGACCCCGCAAGTGGTCGGCGACACGCTGGGCGCGCTGCTCAAGTACCAGGACGACATCACCCGCATGCAGGGCGACACCCTGCAGAAGGTGCTGAAGGAAGCGACGAGCGAGAATTGACGCGCGTCATTTGAGTTCGTCATTCCGGGGCGCGCGTCAACGCGAACTCCGGTGCGCAATTGCGCACCTGAGAATCTCGCGCTGCAATCTCTGGATTCCGGGTTCGCTGTGCGACGCCCCGGAATGACGGAGCGAGGATAGACCATGGCCATCAACCACCTTGCCCCCGAGCAGACCGAGCAATTCGCCGACAACATCGTCGGCTTCGCCCGCGCTCTGCGCTCTGCGGGCATGCCGGTCGGGCCGGGCGCTGTCATCGACGCCATGAGCGCGCTCCAGGTGATCGAGATCGGCAACCGCGCCGATGTCTTCACCACGCTGGAGGCGATCTTCGTCAAGCGTCATGAGCACGCGCTGATTTTCAAGCAGGCCTTCAACCTGTTCTTCCGCGCCTCGGAAGAGTGGAAGCACATGCTGGATTCGGTGCCGCTGCCGGATGAGGCCAAGAAGAAGCCGCAGGCCGGCTCGCGCCGCGTGCAGGAGGCGATGGCGCGGCCGCGCATGACTGAGACGCCGCAGCACCAGGAGCAGGATCTGCGCCTGTCGGTGTCCGACAGGGAGATTCTTCAGAAGAAGGATTTTGCGCAGATGAGCGCCGCCGAGATCAGCGAGGCGCTGCGTGCGGTCGAGCGGATGCATCTGCCGCAGGCCGAGCTCCTGACGCGCCGGCACCGGCCTGATCCGCACGGGCTTCGCCTCGACCTCCGCCGCACGCTGCGCGCCTCCTTGCGCACCGGCGGCGACATCATCGACATCCATCGTCTCGGGCGGATCGAGAAGCCGGCGCCGATCGTGGCGCTGCTCGATATCTCGGGCTCGATGAGCGAGTACACCCGCCTGTTCCTGCATTTCCTCCATGCCATCGGCGATGCGCGTAAGCGCGTCTCGGTGTTCCTGTTCGGCACCCGGCTGACCAACGTCACCCGCGCGCTGCGCCAGCGCGATCCCGACGAGGCGCTGGCGAGTTGCTCGGCCTCGGTTGAGGACTGGGCTGGCGGCACCCGGATCTCGGCCTCGCTGCACAACTTCAACAAATTGTGGGCGCGGCGCGTGCTGAGCCAGGGCGCCATCGTGCTCCTGATTTCCGACGGGCTGGAGCGGGAGGCGGATTCCAGGCTGGCCTTCGAGATGGACCGGCTGCACCGCTCGTGCCGGCGGCTGATCTGGCTCAACCCGCTGCTGCGGTTCGGCGGCTTCGAGGCCAAGGCCCAGGGCATCAAAATGATGCTCCCGCACGTTGACGAATTCCGCCCGGTACATAATTTGAGTTCGATCCAGGAGCTGATCACGACGCTCTCCCGGCCGCTGCCGCCGCATCACCGCAGCCTGATCCGCTCCGCAGCTTGAGAGGCACCCCATGCTCGATCGCGACGAGGATATTCTGAAGGCGGCGGAGGACTGGCAGAAGGCCGGCCGTGGTGTCGCGCTCGCCACCGTGGTGGAGACCTGGGGCTCGGCGCCGCGCCCGGCGGGCTCCAGCCTCGTCATCAACGACGAAGGCACGTTCCTGGGTTCGGTCTCCGGCGGCTGCGTCGAGGGCGCCGTGGTCACCGAGGCCATGGACGTGATCCAGAGCGGCAAGCCGAGGATGCTGGAGTTCGGCGTCGCCGACGAGACCGCCTGGAATGTCGGGCTGTCCTGCGGCGGCACCATCCGTGTCTTCGTCGAGAAAGTCGGTTAGCCGTGAAGCTCGCAATCCTGCACGAACTCAATGCCGAGCGAGCCGCGCGCCGGCCGGTGATCCTGGTGACCGACACCGAGAGCGGCGAGCAGCGCCTGGTGAAGGCGAAGGATTTTGCAAAAGACCCGTTGCGCGCCGAGCTCGACAAGCAACTCCGTATGGGCAAGAGCGCCAATGTCGAGGCCGGCGGCAAGAAGCTGTTCCTCAACGTCTACGCGCCGACCGCAAAACTCGTCATCGTCGGCGCGGTCCATATCAGCCAGGCCTTGGCGCCGCTGGCGCGCTCGCTCGGCTACGACGTGACCGTCGTGGATCCGCGCACGGCGTTCGCCAGCCCCGAGCGCTTTCCCGACGTTCCGCTGGTGGCCGAATGGCCGGACACCGCGCTGCCGCCGCTCAATGTCGATGCCTACACCGCCTTCGTCGCGGTGACGCACGATCCCAAGATCGACGATCCCGCGCTGCTGCACGCCTTCGAGCGCGGCTGCTTCTATATCGGCGCGCTCGGCTCGCGGAAGACGCACGCCAAGCGCGGCGACCGGCTGCGGGCGCAGGGCGCCAAGGAAAGCGACATCGCGCGCATCCACGCGCCCATTGGACTTGCGATCGGTGCGGTCTCCCCGTCCGAGATCGCGGTGTCGATCATGGCGGAGATCACCGCGGTGCTCCGCCTGCCACCCAAAGAAAAAGAAGAAGCGGCATGAAGTTCGGCCCGGCGAGCCCCAAGGATGCAATCGGCGGGGTGACCGTCCACACCTTGCGCCAGGGACCGCTGGTGCTGAAGAAGGGCACGACGATCGGGCCTGCCGAGGTCGAGCAGCTCACGCGCGCCGGCATCAAGGACATCGTCGTGGTGCGCATGGAGGCGGGCGACGTCTCCGAGGACGTTGCGGCCGCCGGTATCGCGCTGGCCGTCGGCGGCGAGGGCATTCATGTCGAACGCGCCTTCACCGGCCGTGCCAATCTGTTCGCCGCGCGCCCGGGCGTGCTTGTGATCGACCGCGCGGCGGTCGACCGCATCAACAACATCGACGAGGCCATCACGTTTGCGACGCTCACCGCTTACAAGCCGGTGGTCGAGGGCGAGATGGTCGGCACCGTCAAGATCATCCCGTTCGGCGTCGAAGGCAGTTTGCGCGATGCCGCGGTGAAGGCCGCAGGCAAGGACGTGCTGAAGATCGCGCCTTACGTGATCCAGCGCGTCGGCGTGGTTTCGACGCTGCTGCCGGGCCTCTCATCCAAGGTGATCGACAAGACGCTGCGCGTCACCGCCGAGCGGCTCGCGCCCGCGGGGGCCAGCATCATCGCCGAGCGGCGGGTCCAGCACGATGAACGCGAGCTGTCAGCCGCGATCAAGGAATTGCTCGGCTTAGGCGCCGAGCTCGTCATCGTGTTCGGGGCCTCCGCGATCGCCGATCGCCGCGATGTGATCCCGGCGGCCGTCACGGGGATCGGCGGCGAGATCGAGCATTTCGGCATGCCGGTCGATCCCGGCAATCTCTTGCTGATCGCGCGGGCCGGCGACGTTCCGGTGCTGGGCGCACCGGGCTGTGCGCGCTCGCCGGTCGAGAACGGCTTTGACTGGGTCTTGATGCGGCTCCTCGCCGGCATCAAGGTGACGCGCTCCGAGCTGATGGGCATGGGCGTCGGGGGCCTCCTGATGGAGATAGTGACGCGGCCGCAGCCGCGCGCACAGCCCGAGACCGAAGGCAACAGCCAGGTCGCCGCCATCGTGCTCGCTGCGGGCCGTTCGACCCGGATGGGCGGGCCGAACAAGCTGCTCGCCGAACTCGACGGCAAGAAGCTGGTGCGAATCGCGACCGAGCAGGCGCTGGCCTCCAAGGCCTCCGAGGTGATCGTGGTCACCGGCCACCAGACCGAGCTGGTCGAGCAGGCGCTACAGGGCCTGAAAGTGCGGTTCGTCAGGAATCCGGATTTTGCCGGCGGGATCGCCAGCTCGGTCAAGGCCGGCATCGCTGCCGTCTCCGAAACGTGCGACGGCGCCGTGGTGTGCCTGGGCGATATGCCGCTGATCGATGCCGGCCTGATCGATCGTCTCATCGACGGCTTCGCGCCGGACCGCGGCAATCTCATCGTCGTGCCCGTGAGCGAGGGCCGCCGCGGCAATCCCGTGCTGTGGTCGCGCCGCTTCTTCAAGGAGTTGATGACGCTCGACGGCGACATCGGTGCGCGCCATCTGATCGCCAAGCATACCGAGGCGGTGGCTGAAGTGCCGGTGGATGGCGAGAGCGCCTTCCTCGATATCGACACGCCGCAGGCCCTTGAAGCGGCGAGACGGGGATGAAGGTGCCGTAGGGCGGATTAGCCGAAGGCGTAATCCGCCACTGTGTTTCCCCGCGCAAACAATTGAGGCGGATTACGCTTCGCTAATCCGCCCTACGGGACCTCTCAACTCGTCGATTTCAACCACCCGTTCACCATCTGGAAACGACCAGCGCTTAGAGTCGCCTCCACCTGCCTTGGGGGGAGGGGATTTTCCATGGCTTCGAACGTCGTCGCGCGCCGTTGCGCGATGTTTTGCTTTGTCTTGTCTGTTGCCGTCACGGGCGCCCGCTACATCACCGAAGCCCATGCCGCCGGCGCGATCGCAGTCGGCAAATGCGGCGCTTATGGCCAGGCCTTTGATTACGGCCACGAGCACGAGGCGCGTGCCGCGGCGCAGAAGCAGTGCAAGGGCGATTGTACGACCGTGACGATGAAGCGCGCCTGCGCGGCGATGTCGGTCGATCTCGCCAACCCCTGCGGTGCGTATGGCTATGCCGTCAAGCCGAAGATCTCGGCCTCGCTCAACGCCGCCACGCGCGAATGCTACAAATACGGCGGCAAGGAATGCGTGATACGCGCCTGGGCCTGCGACGCCAAAGGGTAATTCCTCTTGCCGTCATTCCGGGGCGATGCGTAGCATCACCCGCAACTCAGGAATGACAGTGGAAGGAACCACATGCAATTCGACACCAAGATCGCGGTCGTGATCCGCACCGATCTTCAGGCCTGGCAAAAGCTCAACGTCGCGTCCTTCCTCACCAGCGGCATTGCCGCGGCTTTTCCGGAGTGCATTGGCGATGCCTATGAAGACGCCTCAGGCACGAACTATCACGCACTGATCGGCCAGCCGATCCTGATCTACGGCGCCGACGGGCCGGCACTATCGCGCGCGCTGGATCGTGCGCTCGCGCGCAACGTCAAGCCGGCGGTCTATACCGAGGACATGTTCAGCACCACGCACGATGCCGCCAACCGCGAGGCAGTGAGGGCCGTGGCGCGCAACGATCTCAATCTTGTCGGCATCAGCATGCGCGCCGAGCGCAAGGTGATCGACAAGATCGTCGACGGGCTGAAGTTCCATAGCTGACACGCCGGCATCCGCGCGGCGTCATCGTGGTGTCATGATGGGGCCGGCCCCGCGCAAACTTTGTGCTGTTTGACGCCCATCAAAGGAGCGCCGCGCGGCGTCGTTATTCTGCTCCAAAGTGCACAGGAGCAGACCGATGCCGACCATGAAAGCCGCAATCGTCAAGCAATTCGGCAAGCCGCTGGTGATCGAGGACGTGCCGGTGCCGCAGCCCGGTCCCGGCGAGATTCTGGTCAAGGTGAAAGCCTGCGGCGTCTGTCACACCGATCTGCATGCAGCCTCCGGCGACTGGCCGGTGAAGCCGGTTCCTCCGTTCATTCCCGGCCACGAGGCCGCCGGTACCGTCGCCGCGCTTGGGCCAGGCGTGAAGAATCTGAAAGTCGGAGATGCCGTCGGCGTCGCCTGGCTGCACGATGCCTGCATGTCGTGCGAATATTGCGAGACCGGCTGGGAGACCCTGTGCGAGCACCAGCATAACACCGGCTACAGCGTGAACGGCGGCTTCGCCGAATATGTCATTGCCTCGGCCGCCTTCGTCGCAAAGCTGCCGGCGACGGTCGATTTCGCCGCCATCGCGCCGATCCTGTGCGCCGGCGTCACCACCTACAAGGGACTGAAGGAGACGGAGGCCAGGCCCGGCGAGTGGGTGGTGATCTCAGGTGTCGGCGGGCTCGGCCATGTCGCGATCCAGTACGCCAAGGCGATGGGGCTCAAGGTCGCCGCCGTCGACATCGCAGAGGACAAGCTGGAGCTGGCGCGCGAAACCGGTGCCGATCTCGCGGTCAATGCCCTCACTGCTGGCGCGGTGGACGAAGTTCTTGCGGCAACCGGCGGCGGGGCTCACGGCGTGCTGGTGACGGCGGTCTCGACCGCCGCGTTCGCCCAGGCGCTGAAGATGGTGCGCCGGAAGGGCACCGTCAGCCTCGTCGGCTTGCCGCCGGGCGAATTCCCGACGCCGATCTTCGACGTGGTGCTCAAGCGCATCACCGTGCGCGGCTCCATCGTCGGCACGAGGCGCGACCTCGACGAAGCCGTCGCATTCGCTGCGGATGGTAAGGTGAAGGCCGAAGTGACGAAGGTGCCCCTCGCGCAGATCAACGATGTCTTCGATCGGATGAAGGCCGGCAAGATCGACGGTCGCATGGTGCTGGATTTCGGCTAGCGCCTCATTCAGGCGGCATGCCTTCGAACTTGACCAGGCTGGGATCGAGGCGATCCCAGCCATGGCCGCGCGCGGTGAAAGTGACCGCCTGCGGCTTGTAGCGGGCAGGCTCGTCGAGGCTCGCAGCGCGGATTGTGAAGACGTCGGGCTGTGCCGCGAAGGTCATGTACACAGGCACGCCGCACTGCGTGCAGAAGCCGCGCGTCTTCACGTTGCCGCTGTCAGCGACCATATCCCAATGCTTCGCCTCGCCGGTTAGCGTGACGCCGGCACGCGCGAACGTCGCGTATGAGCCATGCGCGCTGCCGCTTTCGCGCTGGCAGTCCCGGCACTGGCAGTGATTGCTGAACAGAGGTTCGCCGACAATCGAATAGCGGATCGCGCCGCAGGCGCAGCCGCCGGTATAGGGCTTGTCCATTGCGGTGCTTCCTACTTGTCTTCGCCGGAGATGGCATCGAGCCGCTGCAGCACCTTGACCCAACCGTCGCTCATGTTGCGATAAGCGGTGTCGTTCTTCGGCGTCACGAAGCCCGAATGCACCACGCGCACGCGCGTCCCTGCTTCGACCGGCGTGAGGGACCAGGTGACGACGGTGTCGAGCGCCGAGCCGTAACCGGTGTTACCCTCGTCGCCGCCCTTCCAGGCGAAGGCGAAGCGTTGGTTCGGCACGACCTCCAGAACGCGGCAATGGATCGTGCCATCCCACGCGCCGGCCGGGTTGGTCTTGAACGTGAAGGTATTGCCTTCGACGGCCTCGAAACCGGTGGGCGGCATCAGCCAGCGCGCAATCAGCTGGGCGCTGGTCAGCGCCTTCCAGATCGTCGCGGGGGCGTGAGGGAAGACCTCGTCGATGACGATGTCCTGGGTCTGGATATTGTCAGCAACAGCACTCACGGATCGATCTCCTTCAACAGGTCACGCAGATTCTGGAAGCGCTCGCGCCAGAACACGCCGTAATGGTCCATCCAGGTGACCAGCGGCTCGAGCCCCTGCGGCGCGGCGCGGTAATAGACGTTGCGGCCCTCTGCGCGCTGGCCGACGAGGCCCGCCTGTTTCAGCGACTTCAGGTGCTGGGAGATGGCGCCCTGGGTCACGCCGCTGCCGCGCGTCAGCTCGGCGACGCTGATCTCCTTGCTCTCGAACACGCGCTCGAACACCGCCCGGCGCGTCGGGTCGGCGAGGGCGCGCATCACGGTGGTGACGGGGTTTGGAGCGTCTTCGATCATGTCATTCGATTAGTCGACGCTAATTCATTAGTCAATACTAATTCGTTCGACTCTATCCAGCTCGCCCTTAACTTGACAATGACTGACCAGTCAGTCATATATTTCTGATGATGAAGAAGTCGACCAAGCTCGCCAACAAGTCGGCACAGAGCGCGGAGCCTGCGTCAGCCCGCGGAGAGGTGCCTGCGTCGAACCGTGCTGCGCGCGCGCAGGAGCGGCGCGCGGCGATCGTGGAGGCCGCGATGGAGGAGTTCATCGCCCGCGGTTTCGCCGCAACGCGACTCGACGACATTGCCAAACGCGCCGGCGTCGCCAAGGGCACGATCTACCTGCATTTCAAGGACAAGGAATCGATGTTCGAGGAGCTGGTGCGCATCGTGATCGTGCCTGTCGTGGCGCGGCTGACCGCGCTGCCGCCGCCGACGGGCTCGGTGCGCGACCTCATCGAGGCCTTTGCCAGCAACTTCCTGAAAGAGGTCATCGGCACCAGGCGCGGAGATCTGGTGCGGCTGATCGTGGCGGAGGGGCCGCGTTTTCCGGCCGTCGCCGATTTCTACTACCGCGAGGTCGTCTCGCGCGGGATCGCCGCCATGCGCGCGCTAATCGAGCTCGGCATCGCCCGGGGCGAGATCCGCGAGAAGGACCTCGCGCGATATCCGCAGATCCTGGTCGCGCCCGCGATGATTGCGGTGATCTGGCAAAGCCTGTTTGCGCGGCACGCGCCGCTCGATGCGCAGGACATGCTGCGCGTCCATCTCGATTTGATTTTTGGCGAACGGAGGACGACATGAGGTCGTCACGCGTACTTTCTGCATTTGCATTGGCCATCATCCTCGCAACCGGTCTCGCCGGCTGCCAGGAGAAGCGCGATCCCGGCTTCCAGGGCTGGGTCGAGGCCGACATGATTTTCGTCAGCCCTGATGAAGCGGGGCGGGTGACGAAGCTCAATGTCCGCGAGGGCGACGAGGTCAAGGTCGGCGATCACCTCTATTCCGTCGACGACGACCTCCAGCTTGCCGATCTCAACCAGCAAAAGGCGACGCTCGCCAACGCGCAGCAGACCTATGACCGCGCGGCCTCGCTGAGCAAGACCGGCTCCGGCACGCAGGCCAATCTCGATTCGGCCGTGTCTGCCTTGCGCGTCGCGGAAGCGCGGGTGGCGACGTCGGAGACGCGGATGGCGCGGCGCAAGGGCTTCGCGCCGGTTGCTGGCACCATCCAGCAGATCTATTTCCGCGAGGGCGAGATGGTAGCGGCGCAGCGCCCGGTGCTGTCGATCATGCCGCCCGGCAACATGAAGCTGCGCTTCTTCGTGCCGGAGACCGCGCTACCGAAGCTTGCGATCGGCGACACGGTGCGGATCGGCTGCGACAATTGCGCGGCCGATCTCACCGCAAAGATTTACTTCATTGCGACCTCGGCCGAATACACCCCGCCTGTCATCTACAGCCTCGATGAGCGCAACAAGCTGGTCTATTTGATCCAGGCGAGGCCATCGCGACCCGACGCGCTGCGGGTCGGACAGCCGATCGACGTCTATCTCAATCCGAAGACACCGGTGGCGGACAAGCGATGAATGGCGAGAGCGGCATCGCGATCGACGTCAAGGGCCTGACCAAATCGTTCGGCGGCCGCGAGGTCGTGCACGATCTGTCGATGCAGGTGAAGCGCGGCTCGATCTACGGCTTCCTCGGGCCCAACGGCTCGGGCAAGACCACGACCATCCGTATCCTCTGCGGTCTCCTCACCCCGGATAGCGGCGAGGGCACCTGTCTCGGCTACGACATCCGCCGCGATGCCGAAAAGATCAAGCGCCAGGTCGGCTATATGACCCAGCGCTTCAGCCTTTATCAGGATCTCTCGGTGCGCGAGAACCTCGAATTCGTCGCGCGGCTCTATGGCCTGGCCGATGCGCGCGGCGCCGCGCGCGACATGATCAAGCGGCTTGGGCTCTCGGGACGCGAGGAACAGCTTGCGGGCGAGCTTTCCGGCGGCTGGAAGCAGCGGCTGGCGCTTGGTGCCTGCACGCTGCCCAGTCCGAAACTCTTGCTGCTGGACGAGCCGACCGCCGGCGTCGATCCCAAGGCGCGGCGCGACTTCTGGAACGAGATCCACGCGCTCGCGGCCGACGGTCTCACCGTTCTGGTCTCGACCCATTACATGGACGAGGCCGAGCGCTGCCACGAGATCGCCTACATCGCCTATGGCCATCTGCTGGCACACGGCACCGTGGAGGAGGTGATCGCGAAGTCGGCGCTGACGACCTTCACCGTCACGGGCGAGGACCTCAACGGGCTCACGGCCGCGCTCACCGGCAAGCCGGGCGTGGACATGGTGGCGCCGTTCGGCACCTCGCTGCACGTCTCCGGCCGCGACGTCGCGGCGCTCGAGGCCAGCATCGCGCCGTGGCGGGAAAAAAGTGACTTGCACTGGCACAAATCGTCGCCTTCGCTGGAAGACGTATTCATCGAGCTGATGGGGCGCTCCAAGGACAATTTCCAATGAGTGCTGTCGATCGTCCGGCCCCAGGCCACGAGACCCGCGAGCGCTTCGGCTTCCTGCGGCGCTCCTATGCGATGCTGATCAAGGAGTTCATCCAGCTGAGGCGCGACCGCGTGTCGTTCGCGATGATCGTGATGCTGCCGGTGATGCAGCTGATGCTGTTCGGCTATGCCATCAACACCACGCCGCACCATCTGCCGAGCGCGGTGCTGCTCCAGGAGGACTCCGATCTCGCCCGCTCGATCCTGAAAGCTCTGGAGAACACCGCCTATTTCCGCTTCCTCTACGAGGTGCACGATGTCGAGGATTTCGACAATCTGCTGAAATCCGGCAAGGTGCTGTTCGGCGTCGAGATCCCGCGCGGCTTCGAGCGCGCGGTGCGGCGCGGCGACAGGCCGGCGCTGCTGGTTGCGGCCGATGCCACCGACCCGGTGGCGGCGAGCGCCGCGATCGGTTCGCTCGGCATGGTCGTGCAGACCGCGCTCAAGCACGATCTCTACATCGGCGATCCGCCGGAGATGCCGTTCGAGATCCGTGCGCATGCCCGCTATAATCCGGCAGCTAGCTCCAGCCTCAACATCGTGCCGGGCCTGGTCGGCACCATCCTCACCATGACCATGCTGATCTTCACCGCGCTGTCGGTCACGCGCGAGGTCGAGCGCGGCACCATGGAGAGCCTGCTGTCGATGCCGATCAAGCCGGTCGAGGTGATGTTCGGCAAGATCGTGCCTTACGTGCTGGTCGGCTTCGTGCAGGCGTTCCTCATCATCGGCATCGGGGTTGGCCTGTTCGGCGTCCCCGTGCTCGGCAATCTGTTCCTGCTGGCGCTGCTCTCGACGCTGTTCATCACCACCAATTTGTCGATCGGTTACACCATCTCGACGGTGGTGCAGAACCAGCTCCAGGCCATGCAGATGTCGATGATGTTCTTCCTGCCGAGCATTCTGCTGTCCGGATTCATGTTTCCGTTCGCGGGCATGCCGACCTGGGCGCAATATCTCGGCGAATGCCTGCCGCTGACGCATTATCTTCGCATCGTCCGCGCCATCATGCTGAAGGGCGCGACCATGCAGAATCTGCATTTCGACGCCTTGGCACTGGCGATCCTGATGGCGCTTGCCATGACCATCGCCGTGACGCGCTTCCGCCGCACGCTGGATTGAGGCACAATGCCTCGGAATCGAGGGGCGGGAATGGTCAGATTTGCCAGCAGGAGGACACGGCAGCACGCCGTGCTATCGGAGGATTTCGAGCGCGAGCTGACACGCGAAGTGCTGCGCACCGAGCTGCTCCGGGTGCGGGCGCTGATCATGACGGGCTGCGTCATGATGGTGCTGCTCACCGCGATCTATTTGATCGACCCCAGTGTGGTGAACCGGGTGTGGCGCGGAACGGAAGGGCTCGTCGAGGTCTACGGCCTGCTCGGCGGCTTCATCCTGTTCGAGGTTTGGGTCCACACCCAGATCAGGAAGAACCTCCGGCTCGATCGCGATCTGCCGGTGATTCGGCGCTATATCGGCACGCTGATCGAGACGTCGCTGCCCACGGTGATCCTGATCCTGCAAACCCGGACCATGGGCGCGAGCCAGGCTCTCGGTTTCGCCGTGCCGCTGATGTACTTCATCTTCGTCATCCTCTCGACCTTGCGGCTCGACTTCTGGCTCTCTGCGTTCACAGGCTTCGTCGCCGCAGCCGGGCTTCTGTCCGTCGCGCTGCTCTACAACGCGGCCGACGAAGCCGGCGAGCCCCTGATCTATTTCCACGCTGTGCGCAGCATCGTCATCCTGATCTGTGGGGCGCTGGCGGGCGCGGTCGGCGCACAGCTGCGCCGCCAGTTCGCCGCGAGCATCGCGGCTGCGACCGCGCGTGACCGGGTGACGAACCTGTTCGGCCAGCACGTCTCTCCGCAGGTGGTGGAGCGGCTGATGGCGGCGGGAACCAGCGGTGGCGGTGACGTCCGCCGCGTCGCGGTGATGTTCGTCGATTTCCGCGGCTTCACGGCGGGCGCGCAGTCGCGTACCCCACAGGAGGTGGTCGACCGGCTCGATGGCGCCTTTGCCGTGCTGGTCGACATCCTCGATCGCCAGGGCGGCATCGTGAACAAGTTTCTCGGCGATGGCTTTCTCGCGCTGTTCGGCGCGCCGCTGGAAGCCTCAGATGCCGCGCATCGCGCGGTTGCCGCAGGCCGCGAGATGCTGAGTGCGATGGAGCGCATCAACGCACAGACGAGCTGGCCGCTGCGCATCGGCATCGGCATCCATTTCGGCGAGGTCGTCGCCGGCAATATCGGCTCGCCCCGGCGCAAGGAATACACCGTCATCGGCGACACCGTGAATTTCGCCTCGCGGCTGGAGGCGCTGAACAAGGAGTTCGGCTCGCAGCTCCTGATTTCCGCGACCGTACGCGAGGCGCTGGGCAATGACGGTGACGACGCCGTTGCGCTCGGCGAGGTCGAGGTGCGCGGCTATGAGCAGAAGGTGGCGGTGTTTCAATTGGGGTAGCCGCCTTCACATGCGAGTCGCGGTTCGTTGAAGCATCTAAAATCCCTTCCGCGATTGCTCCGATTGCTCCGAACTTTGGGGCATGACGAGCGATATCGCCGGCCTATAAACTGCCGGCGATGCGGCCCGTGCGGCCGCAACTTGCATGAGGGATCGAAGATGCTGCGCCGCTACATCACCGTCGACGTGTTCACCGACCGCGCCTTCGGCGGCAACCAGCTCGCCGTGGTGCTCGACGCCGGCGGGCTCACGACCGCGCAGATGCAGACGATCGCGACCGAGTTCAACTATTCCGAGACCACCTTCGTGCTGCCGCCGCGCGACAAGGCTCATGATGCCGAGGTGCGCATCTTCACCCCGGTCCGGGAGATGCCGTTTGCGGGCCATCCCAATATCGGCGCCTCCTTCGTGCTGGCGAGCCTTGCGAAGGAGCCGAAGCCGCGCCTGCTGTTCGAGGAGATAGCGGGGCTCGTGCCGGTCGAGATTTTCCGGGAGCAGGGAAAGGTGATCAGCACCGAGCTGACCGCGCCGCAGCCGCTGTCGCGGCTTGCGCAGCTTTCGGCCGCGGATGTCGCGGCCTGCATCTCCCTGACTGCCGATGACATCAGGACCGATCGCCATGCGCCGCAGGTCGTCGGCGTCGGAACGCCCTTCGTGGTGGTGGAAGTGCGTTCGCGCGAAGCGCTGAAGCGGGCTAGGTCCGACGCGGCGGCCTTCGGCAGGCTCCTGCCGCGCGATGGTGCAGTCTCGGTGTGGTTCTATACGCGCGATGTGCCCGCGGCGGAGGCGCCCAGCGAGATCCAGGCGCGGATGTTCATGCGGGGCGCCGGTGGCTTCTCCGAGGATCCCGCCACCGGCAGCGCCACGGTTGCCGCGGCCGCACTGTTCGCTGACCTCGATCCGATACGCGATGGCGAGCTCAAGCTCACGGTCGGCCAGGGTTTTGACATGGGCCGGCCGAGCATCCTCGCAACGCGCGTGCGCAAGCAGGACGGCAAGATCGTCTCCGCCCATGTCGGCGGCAGCTGTGTGCAGATGATGGAGGGGACGTTCAAGCTGGCGGGGGAGGGTTAGGGACCGTCATCCTGAGGCGCGAGCTTTTGCGAGCCTCGAAGGATGCACGGCCGAGGTGCAGCCTGGGGGCACGCCGTCGTCCTTCCAGGGCCGCTGAAGGAGCGGCCACCTCAGGATGACGGCTACGGCTAACACAGGCGCCAACGACGATCAGACCTGCCTCCCAACCAAATTCCGCACCGCAACCCCATCGCGCTCCTCGATGATCTCCGCGATCATCTGGCGGTGGCAATGGGTGTGATCCCTCTCGTAGCAGAGCAGGCACACGGGGCCGGCCTTCTTCACCAGCGCCGAGAGCTCGTCCATCGCCTCCCTGGCCTCGGGCGCCTTCAGGTGCTTTGAGAAAATCTTCTCGAGCACATCGTACTGACCGCTGCGCGCGGCAAGGCGGCCTTCCTTCGGCGTACCGAGCGCGGCGAGATGGACATAGGTGATACCGCGCTCGTCGAGCCCCGCGGCAAGCTGCTTCTTGGAAAAGCCCGGCCGGCGCGAGGATGTCACCGCGCGCACGTCGACCACGAGCTTGACGCCAGCCTCTACCAGCTCATCCAGCACCGCCTTGGGCGGCGTCTGCTCATAGCCGATGGTGAACAGCTTCTTCGCCTTTGCCATGGATCACCTCAGCTCACCCTTGCGATCAGCTCCATGGCGCCGGCGGGTGCGCGCACCTTGCCCTCGTGGATGACGTAGGCGAACACGTCACGCGGCTCCTTCTTCGGCTTGGCCTTGTCGACTTTCGGCAGGTCGTCCGGTTCACCGCCCGAAGCCCAGGCTTCAAAGCGCTCGGCCCAGGCATCGAGCTGCTTGGGCGGGTAGCAGGTCTTGATCTCGTCATTGCCCTTCTGCAGCCGGGCATAAACGAAATCACCGGCGACGTCGGCAATAGCGGGATATTTGCCGTGCTCGGCGAACACGACGGGAGTCTCGAACTCGCGGATCAGCGCCACGAAGTCCGGCGCGCAGAAACTGTCGTGGCGGACCTCGACGACGTGGCGCAGTGCGCGTCCCTCGAGCTTGCGCGGCAACAGTTCGAGGAACTTGCCGAAATCGGCGCCGTCGAATTTCTTGGTCGGTGCGAATTGCCACAGCACCGGCCCGAGACGGTCGCCGAGTTCCAGCACGCCGGAATCATAGAACCGCTTGATGGAATCGCCGGCTTCCGCCAGCACCCGGCGGTTGGTGGCGAATCGCGGTCCCTTCACCGAGAACACGAAACCGTCGGGCACCTCGCTCGCCCATTTGCGAAAGCTCTCCGGCTTCTGCGAGCCGTAATAGGTGCCGTTGATCTCGATCGAGGTCAGCTTCGAGGCCGCGTAGGACAGCTCCTTCGCCTGCGTCAGCTTCTCCGGATAGAACACGCCGCGCCAGGGCTCGAAGGTCCAGCCGCCGATGCCGATGAAGATGTTGCCTGACTTTTTGGACGCAGTTTTTGCTTTGGCCACGGAAGGATCTCGCATCGACGTGGAGGGGATGCCGTCATCCTAATCAAACCAGTTGTGATTGGCCAGTTGCTGCGTCCCGTCTAAGGTCGCGGCAGGATCTGCGAAAAAGGAGAAAAAGATGCGGATGCTGATGGTGGGAGCGGCGCTCGTCATGATGACATCTGCTGCCACGATATCTCCGGTCATGGCGGATGACGACGATGCGAAGGGTGCGCAGAAGCTCGCCATGCAGGGCCGCGACGATTACTGGCATTGCCTGGCGCGGGAATATTCGCGCGACAGCAATCGGGGAATGACGGAACAGGATTTTGGCCGCTCGGTCGCGGGTGCCTGTCCGTCGGAGCGGCAATATTACCGGGTGGCGCTGCTCGACTATCTCACCACGCAATATCCGAACATCGATGCCGGCGCCCATCTCGCTACCGCGAACAGGGCAGTGGAGGCCGCGCAGAAGGACATCGTGACGGCCTTCGTCAAGCAGAGGCCGCCGGCGAAATGAGGGAGTGGCGAATGGCCAATAGCGAATAGGGGAAGAGGCGGCCTTCTCCATTCGCTACTCGCCATCGCCCCGGGCCCTTCCGGCTCCGCGCGCATCCGTGATATCACGGGGCGTATCTGGAACGGGGATGGGTTTCCATGGCGTCTGAGTCGGTAGGGGGCATTTTGGGCGTGATCGTCGCCGCGATCGTGCTTGCAGTCGCCGTCGTGTTCGGGCCGATTGGCCAGTACGGCAAGCCGCCCAAACCGGCGAAAGTCGAGCCGGCCCCGGCTGCGGCACCCGCGGCCCCGGCGCCGCGCGGGCCGATCATCCGGGAAGTGCCCAACCAATAAGACACGAAAATCGTGGTTTTCGCCCCTTGCGAAGCCGTCTTGTCATTCCTATCTAGGCTTTAACGGCGCCGTTGAGCGAAAAACTCCGGCGTTGGAACGACCTTGGAATAGCTTGGGCTCGCGCCGGATGTACGCGCGACCCGCCGTTCCGGGGTCGTTGGCATTTTGGGGCTCCTTTTGGGCCGTTTCCCGGACACCCCCGGCTTCGCAGCATAAAACCTGGCAGCGCAGAACTTGGCAGCGCAGGACGCGGCGGATATACGCTGCCGTCATGAATGAAGCGATCAGACCGGGCTCCGACAAACCGCTGCAGGCTCTCGAAGGGCCGGAACTGTCGGTCATCGTCCCGACCTTCAACGAGCGCGACAATGTCACGGTGCTGTACCGGCGGCTGGAGGCGGTGCTTGCCAACGTCGCCTGGGAAGTCGTGTTCGTCGACGACAATTCGCCGGATGGCACCTGGGACGTCGTGCGCGCGCTGGCGCAGCAGGACAGCCGCGTGCGCTGTATCCGCCGCATCGGCCGCCGCGGCCTTTCGGGCGCCTGCATCGAGGGCATCCTGGCGTCCAGCGCGCCCTATGTGGCCGTGATCGACGCCGACCTCCAGCACGACGAGACGCAACTGCCGAAGATGCTGCTCTTGCTCGCAAGCGACGAGGCCGACCTCGTGGTCGGCAGCCGCTACATCGAGGGCTACAAGAGCGAGGGCTTCAACAAGCAGCGCGCCGGCGCCAGCGCGCTGGCGACCGAGTTCGCCAGGAAGATGCTGCGGGTCGAGATCGCCGATCCCATGAGCGGCTTCTTCATGATCCGCCGCGATCGTTTCGAGCAGCTCGCGCCGAAGCTCTCCGTGCACGGCTTCAAGATTCTGCTCGATGTCGTCGCGACCGCGCACGGCGGCTTGCGGGCGGTCGAGATTCCCTACACTTTCGGCGCCCGTCAGCACGGCGAGAGCAAGCTCGATTCCATGGTCGCGCTCGATTTCCTTGGCCTCGTGCTGGCCAAGCTGAGCAACGACATCGTCTCGCTGCGCTTCATCCTGTTCGCGATGGTCGGCGGTATCGGCCTCGTGGTGCATCTCACCACGCTGTTCATCGGACTTCAGCTGTTCAAGGCGCCGTTCGCGGAGGCGCAGGCCGCCGGCGCCATCGTCGCCATGACCAGCAATTTCATCCTCAACAACTTCCTCACCTATCGCGACCAGCGGCTGAGGGGTTTTGCACTGCTGCGCGGCCTGATCGCCTTCTACATCGTGTGTAGCGTCGGCTTGCTCGCCAATGTCGGCGTCGCCTTCTCGGTGTACGACCAGGAGCCGATCTGGTGGCTGGCCGGCATGGCCGGTGCGCTGATGGGCGTGGTGTGGAACTACGCGATGTCAGGCCTATTCGTCTGGCGCAAGAAATAACCCACGATGGACGGGGCTGACGCGCGGATCGTCCGCAATACCGTGCTGCTGATTCTGGCGCTGGTAGCCCTGCGGCTCGTCGCGGCAGCATTCACGCCGATCACCTTCGACGAAGCCTATTACTGGATGTGGTCGAACAACCTCGCCGAGGGCTATTACGACCATCCGCCGATGGTCGCCTATGTCATCCGCGCCGGCACCATGATCGCCGGCGATACCGAGCTCGGCGTCCGCCTCGTCTCGATCCTGCTCGCACTGCCGATGAGCTATGCGATCTACCGCTCCGCTGCGATCCTGTTCGGCGGCGCGCGCGTGGCGGCGACCAGCGCCGTCCTGCTCAACGTAACCATGATGGCCTCCGTCGGCACGCTGATCGTGACGCCGGATGCGCCGCTCCTGGTCGCATCCAGCTTCGTGCTGTTCTTCCTCGCAAAAGTGCTTGAGACCGGCCGCGGCGTCTGGTGGCTTGCGGTCGGCGCGGCCGTCGGTGCGGCGCTGCTGTCCAAATACACGGCGATGTTCTTTGGCGCCGGGATCCTGATCTGGCTCGCTTGCGTGCCGAAGCTGCGGCGCTGGTTCCTCTCGCCCTGGCCCTATCTCGGTGGTCTCGTCGCGCTGGCGCTGTTCTCGCCGGTGATCCTCTGGAATGCGGACCATCAATGGGTCTCGTTCGCAAAGCAGCTCGGGCGCGCGAAGATCGAGGACTTCCGACCCGTCTTCATCGCCGAGCTGATCCCGACCCAGATCGCGTTCGCAACCCCGCTGGTCTTCATCCTCGGCGCGATGGGTCTGCACGCGCTGACCTGGCGCCGGGCCGGCGCACTGGCCTCGCGCGTGCTGATCGAGGCGATGTTCTGGACCATCGTCGCCTATTTCGTCTGGCATTCGCTGCATGCCCGCGTCGAGGCCAACTGGTTCGCGCCGGTCTATCCGCCCTTCGTCATCGCCGCGGCCGCTGCCGCCAACCTCGTGCAATGGAAGCCGCGCCAGCGGCGCCTCGTGGATTTCTGCCTGCGCTGGGCCGCGCCTGTCGGCATCGTGATGTTTGCCGCGCTCATCGTGCAGGCCAACACCGGCTGGCTGTCCGGTTATCGCCGCGATGCCACCGTGCGTAGCGTCGGCGTCGGCTGGCGCGAGCTCGCTGCCGAAATCGAAGCCGTGCGCGCGCGCCATGGCGCGACCTGCGTGCTCGCGCAGGACTACGGCACCACGGGCTGGCTGGCCTTTTACTTGCCCCGTGGCACCTGCGTGGTGCAGCAGAACCAGCGCATCCGCTGGGTCAACATGGGCGAGCCAGATCCAAAGCTGCTGGCGGGCAAGCTGCTCTATGTCGACGAGCTGCGCCCGGGCGGTCATCCCGTCCTCAACGACCTCTTTGCGAAGGTGACGCAGGTCGCGCAATTGCAGCGCAAGCGCGGCCCGCTCGTGGTCGAGACCTACAGCGTCGATCTGCTGGAGGACGCCAAGGGCGACGTGCTGGACCGTTCACCGCCGCCGGAAGCAAGGTAGTTGTTTGTCATCCCCGCGAACGCGGGGATCCATACCGCGTGATCTATCGATGAGCGCAGGTGCTTGTACCGCGCGAAAAGCTCCCACTAACAGTCTTCGCCAAACTTCTCCCTGGGGTTATGGGTCCCGGCGTTCGCCGGGACGACAGCGGAGTTTTTTGTGGGGCCGACGCCTCAGTCGATCGCCTCGGCCTTAGCCGCGGCCTGCTTCGGCCCGCCCTGATCCCGCCAGAACCACACGGTCACGACCCCGGAGCGGCCACGGACCTGGGCCAGCAGGGGGCCCGACAGGACGCCGTCGGGAGCGCCGTGAAAGTCGGCCGTATCCAGCAGCGTATTGCTCAGTGCGAGTCGCGCATCGTTCTGGACGGCGACTTCCATCAGCCGGCTCGCGACGTTGACTGTGTCGCCTGTCGCTGTGATGTGTTGGTGGGATTCGCCGAGGCGGGAGGCGACGATCTCGCCGAAATGCGCGCCGATCTTGAATCCGAGCTGACCGCCAATCGCTGAGGGCAGCGAGGCGATCCAGTGTTCGACGCCGCGATGCAGGTCGATCGCGCATTTGAGCGCGCGCGCGGCGTCATCGGGCATCGCGGCCGGCAGACCGAACAGGATCATGGCGCCGTCGCCGAGAAAGCCGGTGATCATGCCGCCGCAATTGACCGCGGCCTTGTCGATCCGCGCGTGAAACGCCTGCAGGATCTCCTGAAGCGCGTCCGGATCGATCCGTTCGCTCAAGGAAGTGAAACCGGAGAGATCGATGAAGACGATTGCGGCGTCTTGCCGGACCGGCTTGGACAGGAAATTCGGATCGCGCGCCAGCCATTCCTGCACCGCCGGTGCCTGGAATTGTGCGAGAGACCTGCTCTTGGCGGCGAGATATTGCGTGCGGCGGCCTCCGGCCCACAGCTGCACACCGGCAAAGATCGCAACCGGCGGCACTGCGGCGGCGAGCGTGGTTGCCGCATTCAGCCAGACGCCATGCGTGAACGCGAACGTGTTGAGGCCGGCCCAGGCGATCATCACCGCGGCCGCCGCCATGATGCCGAGCGCGCTGCGCCGCCAGGCCAGCAGGCCGACCAGCAGCATCGGCAGCAGGATCGCAGCGAGCGCGTCGGCGATATGGACCCTGTGGTCGCGCACGATGCCGTCGCCGGCAACGAGATGGGTGATCGCAGTTGAGACCACCTCGACGCCGGGCATCAGGGAGTCGAACGGTGTCGGGTAGAAGTCGCCGCCGCCGGCGACCGAGGCGCCGATCACGACGATCCGGTTCTCGATCGCGGCGCGATTAAGCGTGCCGTCGAAAATGCTCTGCGCGCTCACGGTGCGGATGGTGCGTCGGGGACCGTAATAGGTGATCGGCAGCGCGAAGTCGGTATCGGTCGGCACGGCGCGGTCGCCGAGCATGAGATGATCGGGCGCGATCGTCAGCGGCTTGTCGAGCGCGCGCGTCGCGACGCGCAACGGGAACGACAGCTCGACCTTGTCGCGGGTCCGGAACAGCATCGGCACCGAGAGCGGCGATCCCGATTGTCCGGTCGCGACATTGACGATGCCGACCTCGGCGTGGTCGGCGAACGCAGGCAGCGGCAGCAGGAAACGTTCAGCTTGAGGCAGCGCGGCGAGGGGACCTGCGCTGCCGGACGCCACGTTTTCGCTGGCGGAGGGGAAGATCGCGGCGGCGGCGAGCACCATGGGGCCGGTGGCGAGCGTGTTTGCCAGCGTGGCGTCGCCGATCGCAGCGCTGCGGTCGACCAGCAGGAGATCGATCGCGACGACCTTCGGCTTGAACTGCACGATGGTGTCGACGACGCGGGCGAGATCGGTGCGCGGCAGCGGATAGCTGCCGCCGCGCTTCACCACGGTGTCGTCGATCGCGACGATGGTGACGAGATCGGGCGGACGCTGCACCCCGCGGACCTGGGTTCGCCAATCGGTTAGCGTTGCTTCGAGGCGGTCGAGAAAGCGCAAATGGCCGCCTGCGTGCGCGGCAAAGATGCCCGCGCCCCACAGCGCGGTGAGGGCGAGTGCCACCAGGATCTGAACGCGTCTCGTCATTACGTCGTACTGCAATCTTCTTTTTCTTCGGGGCCTGTGGGCCGAGGTCTATTGACCAGGTCTTATTGACCAAGTCTCATTGACCAAGTCTTGCCATGAGAGCGTCGATGCGCGGCTGGCCCCACTGCTTCACCGTCAAAGGTCCGGTCGCTTCCACGTCGACGCCTTCGCCGGGGCCCAGCACGACGCCGCGCCCACGAGCCCTGCGGGTGACGCCGACACGGCCGTCGGCGACAAAGACGGAGGTCTTGGCCTCAGCGACGTCGACGGCCCATCTGGTGCCGCGCACCGCGGCAATCGCCTGCGGCGTCAGCACCTTGAAGGGATTGCCGCCCGGCTTTCTGGGCACTTCGACCAGCAGGGCTTTGCTGCTCAGCTCGACGGAGTCAATATGTCCGTCGCGGTTGGCGTCCTTTAGTTCAAATCTGGCGCCGTTTTCCGCAACGATGGTGATGCCGTTGTCGCAGCGCCAGGTCTGCGTGCCTGCGGCCGAGGCCGACGATGTGCAAGCTGCATTGGCAGGCTGCGCGGCCGCGTATCCCATCAACAACGACGACGCCAGAGCAAGATATCCGGCGCGCGCGAACCTTCTCATGCCAGCCTCCGTTTGCATGCCCGGCACAGTTCAAGGCGATGTTGATACGGTACCGTATCACACGCAGAGGCTGCTGAAAAGTGCCGTTTTACGAGCTATTTTCTTGCCGAGGCCTTTTCCAGAGCGGTGCGATCAACTTTCGGTCAGGGCGCGGTCGCCGTGAGCGGTCCGAGCGCGCTGTGTGACGTGGCGTGTTCTTTCCCCCGTTCTCGTGTCACCCACGCGCCGGCGGGAAGGCCATTGCACCAGCCTCGCGCAACGCTTCCCCGCTATCTTCCGGGTATCGAAGGCCACGAAAACGACTTGGTTGGGTGGCCCAAGAAAGGCGGCCGGAGACGAACGCTGAATGCGCCGATCCTGCCGAGATTTATGGTTAACAGACGCGGCTAAGTCCGTAGTTCTGCGGACTTTTTTCTCGAAATGGGACGACGTTGACGAGCTGCCGCACATCTGCCCGAACTTAATCCGCATTTAACTAAAAGTCGCCTTAATGACGCTCCGACCCTCTGCGAGATGCTGTTTCCGGATCGTGACCAGCGGCACTTCGAAGGGGGACTGAGTGACACCGTCCTGGACGCAAGGCGAATGAGTACGAGTATCGCTGCGCAGAGTAACGCGGCACGGAAGTCCAAGAATTCTCTTCGGAAGTCTTCCCGGAAAATGACCACGACCAATTGGCTTGGCGCCGCGGCCATCGGCTGCGTCGTGATGGGTGCCGGCTGGACCATTTACAGCAACGTCTTCGGCGCGAGCGTCTATCCGACCGTCGGCGGCATTGGCTACGACGAGCCGGTGATCAAGCGTACGCCCAAGGTCGCGCTGCGCGAGGCCGGCGACGCCATCAAGGAAGCTTTTGCGCTCCTGCCGGACCGGTTGCAGGTTGCCGCCCCGATCTCGCGTGAGATGTTCAACGAGCGCTTTGCTGCCGCTGCGACCCAAGGCGTGGCATCGAACGCGGCCAGCGCGGCGCCAGCGACCCAGGTTGCGGTGGCCAAGGACGCGCCGAAGCAGAGCGTGATCGCGAAGGTCGCGGAAGCACTGAAGCCGTCGGCCCCGGCCAAAATTGCTGAGAAGTCCGCTGACAAGACCGGGGACAAGGCCAAGCGCGCTCCGGATGCCCAGATGCAGCTCGCCTCGGCCGATCCGGCCCAGATCGTGCCGGCGCCGGAAGCGAAGAAGTCGTTCGCCGATCGCGCCAAGGCCGCGGTGATGTCGATCACCGGTCCGCGGCAGTCGATGGTCGAAAAACTCTGGGGCAAGCGCGAGCCGTCAGGCGGGCTGCTGGCCTACGCCTCGGCCGATGCCAGCGTGACCGCGTCCATCGCGCCGAAGGAGCAGAACCCGATGTTCGGCGGCGCGCCGCCCTATGAGCGTGACACCGCGGTCTACGACATCACTGCCAAGACGGTGTATCTGCCCGACGGCACCAAGCTCGAAGCGCATTCCGGCCTCGGCTCCAGTCTCGACGATCCGCGCTCGCAGCGCACGCGCATGCGCGGCGTGACGCCGCCGCACATCTACACGCTGAAGCCGCGCGAAGCGCTGTTCCACGGCGTGCCCGCGTTGCGCCTGACCCCGATCGGCGGCGAGAGCGCGATCTACGGCCGCGACGGCCTGCTTGCCCACACCTTCATGCTCGGGCCGAACGGCGATTCCAACGGCTGCGTGTCGTTCAAGGACTATTACGCGTTCCTCGACGCCTACCGCAACAAGGGCATCCGCAAGCTCGCGGTGCTGGCGCGGGTGGAGTGAGGCGCAGCGCGCCTCACGCTTTCTGCACGATCAGCGTTTGACGAAAACCAGGTTGCAGGCGCGCGCCTCGTTGCGCTTGCCGGTGCCGCGGGTGCGATCGAACTGCGCGTCGACCGTAAAGGCGTAGGGCGAGCCGGGCGCAAGGTTGTTGAGCGTGTACGCGCTTGCCCCCGTTGTGCCGCGCGCGCTCAACGTCGTCTTGCCGTCGGCCGGGATTTGGCCGTCGATCTCCAGGCGGTTGACGCCATCCTTGCTCTGAGCCTCGGCGTGAAACACGCCGTTGGTCACGGTGCCCGCCAAGGGCCTGGTGAAGCCCTGCGCCTTGCCGGAAGCCGGGCAGTTCAGCGTCACGTCCCAAGTGCCGTCGAAGTCCTTGCTGCCGCCGGCGCGGGTGTTGGTCGCAGGCGCCAGCGCCACCTTTTGCTTCAGGGCCTCGATCCGCGCTTTGGCGAGACTGGCGAAGCTGCAGCTGGAAAATCGCGCCAGATGGTCCTCGAAGGCGCTGGCGGTGCCGATGGTGTCGGCCGCCTTCCAGTGCGCCTCCGCGGATGCGCAAGGGTCGGCCCGCGGCAATACTTGCGGAGCCCCGGGTGCGATCGTGACCGACACCGGCCCGTTCAGGTAAAACTTGCCGATGATCGACAGCGACAGCTCCGGAAGCTGCGTCTTGCCGCTGGCATCATAGACGTCGCTGCTGATGTCGCGAAACACATCGCCGATCTCCTGCGGCTCTTCGATGTGCTTGAGGAACGCGGTCGTGTAGGGGCTGTTGCGGCCGACGCCGTCCGCCGCGGTTTGCCCCGACTGCGTCGAGAACGACACGATCGTGCCGCGCGGCGCTTCGACTTTCGACAGGCCGCGCCCGATCGAGGCGGCCCGCGTCGCTGAGCGTTTGAGAGTTTCCGCCAGAGGATTGTCGCGGCAGGAATCGAGCACCAGGATGCGCAGGTTCTTGGCTTGCTGCAGATCGTTCACGATGTCGTCGACCCGCACGAAACGCTTGAGGTCGGCCTCATCGGTGAGCGTGGCGTCGACAGGCATCAGATAGTTCACGCCATTGTACTGCATCGCATGGCCGCTGTAATAGAATATGGCGACGTCAGCTCTGCTCGCGGCGCGCGCGAAGCGGATGGTCAGGTCCTGCATGTCGGCCTGGCGCAGATCGATGCCCTGGAGCACCTCGAAGCCGCTGCGCTTGAGCGAGGCCGCGACGTCCTCGGCATCGTGTGACGGGTTGGGAAGTTGCGCCGTCGAGGCATAAGCGCCGTTGCCGATCACCAGTGCCACCCGCGTGTCCGCAGATGCAGTGTCGGGAGACAGCCAGCCGGCGAGGAGGCCCAGGCAAAATAAAGATGAGCACAATCTGGAAAGAGCACGCATGAATGCCTTCCAAGAAAATATCGAAAAATATCCCTCCAGATTAGCGCATGCCGCGCCGACTTCAATGCCCTCGCCGGGAAAACGCTCAGATTTCGCGACCGTGACGTCCGGTCACGCTGCCATCGCTTTGCGCAGGGCCATCTCGGTCGCAATCGCTTCCCGCACGGTCGGCCGCGCCTGCATGCGCCCGAGATAGGCTGACAGGGGCGGCCATTGCGCGATGTCGACGCCTGCGGGACGGAGCAGCAGCAAGGCCCAGGTGAGGTGGGCATCCGCGACGGTGAAGCTGTCGCCGACGAGAAATTCGCGCTCCGCCAGATGCGCCGACGGCACCGACAATGTCTGCGTGATTCTGGCGCGTGGCTTGGCGAGCGAGCCGTCGTCCTTGTACCAGAAGGTCGGAAACAGAAACGCCTTGTGGATCTCGGCGCCGATGAAGCTCAGCCATTCCTGCAGGCGATAGCGATCAACGTCGCCAGGCCGCGGCGCAAGGCCGCGCTCGGGCTTCGCGTCGGCGATGTATTGCAGCACCGCCGCGCTTTCGGTCAGCCGTTCGCCGTTCTCCAGCACCAGGACCGGCACCGCTCCCTTCGGCGACACGCCGAGGAAATCGCTGCCGTCGTCCACGACCTGCTTGGTCCAGATATGGGCGAGGTGATACTGCGCCTCGATACCGGCCTCCATCAGCGCGATGCGACTCGAGAGCGAGCAGGCCATCGGAAAGAAATAGAGTTGCAGCATCGGATGCTCCGTCAAATCAGCGCATCGCTGCGCGCGATGATCGCGAAGCGGTCCGAGAGCTCGGCCAGCGCGACCGCGTGAATCGTCCGGGCGTCCAGTGTGCCGCCGCGGCCATCCGGCAGGTCACGGGTGGCGCAGGCATCGGCCGCGATCGTCGTCCGCAGGCCGAGGTCGAGCGCGGCGCGGGCGGTCGAGGAGATGCACATGTGGGTCATGAAGCCGGCCAGCACGATGTTCTTGCATCCGGCCGCGGCAAGCCGGGCTTGCAGATCGGTGCCGGCGAATGAGTTCGGCAGCGCTTTCTCGATCACGGGCTCGCCTGCTTGCGGCGTCAGGCGATCAACGATCGCGCCGCGCGCCGCCTCGCGGTCGAACAGGCCGCCGGCGCGGCCCTTGTGCGCGACATGGATGATCGCAGCGCCGCTCTCCCGTGCCCGCGCCAGCAGGCGCCCCGCCGCGGCGATCGCCGGCTGTGCATCGGGAAGGGCCAACGGGCCGGCGCAATATTCATTCTGGATGTCGATCAGCACGAGGCAGGCCTCGTTGAGCTTCGGCGGATCGAGATCGGCGCCGGCGAGTTCGAGCAGGGTCTTGGGAGCGGTCATGCTGGTCAGGCCTTCCAGGGAGATCGGATGGTGTCACATTAGCGCAGCATGGGCCTGCCATTGTGCAGGACTATTGCCAGCTTACGGCTGCAGATTTGCAGGACGCGGCATCGCCTGCTAGGCTCGCCCGGATGAACTGGGACGATCTGCGCATCATTGCCGCGGTGAGGGACGAGGGCACCTATGCCGGCGCCAGCGCGCGGCTGCGCATCGACGAAACCACCGTCGGCCGCCGGCTCGCACGCATTCAGCGCGATCTCGGCGTGCTGCTGTTCGATGCCGTGGACGGCCAGCGCCGTCCGACGCGCCATTGCGAGGCGGTGCTCGAGCATGTCGGCGCGATGGCCGGCCATGTCGCGGCGATCGACCGCATCAAGGAGAGCCAGCCCGGCCCGGTCGGCCGCCTGCGCATCGCCTCGACCAACGCGGTCGCCGAAGAGTTGTTGGCGCCGCACGCGAGCAGCTTCCTGCGCGATCATCCCGGCCTGACCCTGCAATTCCTGACGTCCAGCGGCAACGTCAAATTCTCGCGCTGGCAGGCCGACCTCGCCATTCGCCTGCGCAAGCCGGAGAAGGGTGACTTCACCATTTCCAAGCTCGGCGATGTCAGGCTGTATTTCTTCGAGCCCGCCGACCGCACCGGCGGTGAGCCGGTCGCCTGCATCTATCCCGATGAGCTCGACACCATTCCCGAACAGCAGTTCTTGCGCGCGAAGCGGCTGACGAACGCTCGCTGCATCACCGACAACGTCCGCATCATCAGGACCATGATCCAGTCGCATCAGGCCGTCGGCGTGTTGCCCGAACACAGCTGCGAAGGCTTGTTCGCCGACCGCAGCCTGCGCGCGACGCTGCTGCCGAGGCGGCGCGACGTCTGGCTCTTGGTACAGAACCACCTCAAGCGCGATCCCGCGACACGCGTGACGATCGACTGGGTGAGGGCGTGTTTCCAGGAAACTTCGCGCCCTTGACGTCACATGGCGCTGTGATCATCGCGTCACACTGCGCAAGCTGTGTCGAAAAATCTTCGAGCTCCCCCTTGCAACCCGAACGTGCTTCGTCTATTAGCCCGCTCCTTCGCTAGGCCATGTGTCCGGGCTCTCTGAGATCCCGGCTGGCGCGATCCGGTCTCCGGTCTCGTGTTCCGCCGAATGAAGACGCAGGATGTAGCTCATGGAGAGCGCCGGAGTAAAATCCGGAGGCATCGGTTCGATTCCGATTTCTTGTACCAACCAAAGGATAGCTCAGTTGGGTAGAGCAGGTGACGTTAATCATCGGGTCGCGGGTTCGAATCCCGCTCCAGCGCTACGGGTCAGCCTGAAAAGCTGACACCTCTGACGAGGACCGGACGCGCGCTTCAGTCGCAGTCCGGCCGTTTTTGCCGCAAGGCTTTCCGTCCGAACCTAGACACTGTGAGACCGGCTTTGCGCCGCGGGTAGATACCGCTTGCGTTGATGCCGGGTGGCTCCGCTCGGCCGCGCGACACCCGTAGCGCGATCGCGCGCGTGCGCCCGTCATCATGCGAGCTCAAGCCTCGGTCCGTTGATCTCTCAGGAAGCGTCGTCCGCGTCCTCAAATCCTTTGCAAACGAAACCTGTTGCCCGGCATCCGGCCGGGCGCAAACGAAGGAGGCGTGCCATGACTTCGAACAAGAGCTGGCATTTGCTGATGCTGAACGTGACGGTCAAGGATGGCGAGCGTGCGCTGCTCACGCGCAACGGGCAGCTCGTGCGCGTGCTCGCGCCCGGCAGGCACCGGCTGTTCGATCCCCTGCACGAGCTGAGGGCCGAGGTGCTCGACGTGGTCCGCAGCGAGTTCTCTGCGGATCGCTATGCGGTGCTGAAGGCCGCACGGCCTGATCTGGCCGCCGAGCTGTTCGAGGCAGTCGAGACCAAGGCGGACGAGATCGCCATCGTCAGCCTCGACGGCCGGCCCGTGCATCTGATGACGCCCTGGCAGGTGCGCGTCTACTGGAAGGTCGCAACGAGCGTCGATGTCGAGCGCATTGATGTGTCCAGCGATGTCAGGGTCGGCGCGCGGCATCTGGCCATGATCGAGCGTAACCGCTCGGCCGTGACGTCGGAGACGGTGGTCGAGAACCACGAAGCGGGCCTGCTCTATGTCGAGGGCCGGCTCGTGGAGCGGCTCGCGCCCGGCCGGCACGCCTTCTGGACCGTCGGACGCAAGATCGAGGTGAAGCGCCTCGACCTGCGGCCCCAGGCGGTCGAGATCACCGCGCAGGAGATGCTGACCAAGGATCGCATCGCGCTGCGGGTGACGCTGACCGCCTTCCGTAAGGTGGTCGATCCCGAGCGCACGGTTGCGACCGTGCCCGACGTGGATGCGTGGCTGTACCGCCTGGTGCAGTTCGCGATCCGCGAGGCGGTTGCGGGCCGGACGCTGGACGAGGTGCTGTCTGCGAAGGCGGCGCTGGATGTGGAGCTGCGCGACTATGTGCGCGCACGCGTCGCGGAGTCCGGTGTCGAGGTCACCGAGCTCGGCGTCAAGGACGTGATCCTGCCCGGCGAGATCCGGGAGCTGGTGAACAAGGTGGTGGAGGCGGAGCGGGTCGCCAAGGCGAACCTGATCCGCCGGCAGGAGGAGACCGCGGCGACGCGTTCGCTTCTGAACACCGCCCGCCTGATGGAGGAGAACCCCCTGCTGCTGCGGCTCAAGGAGCTGGAGTCGCTGGAGCGGCTGGTCGAGAAGGTCGGCCGCATCGATCTCCACGCCGGGAACGGCGAGGGTCTCGATGCTCTCCTGACCCGGCTCGTGCGCCTGAAGGCGCCCGAGAGCGCATGAAACGAAGGGCCGCCCACGGGCGGCCCTTCACATATCCGTCGTCGTCGCTTGCAATGAACGCGGAACCGCGCCTGTGCGACCAAAATCACGGAGCCGGGATTGCGCGCGCGCGAAGGTTGCGTAATCTCGCGATGACCACGGGTTTGATCAGGGCAGGCGCATGACGATTCTTCAGGACTCCATCCGGCCGTCGCGAGCGCAATCGCGGGAATGGAAGGTGATCGTCATCCTGATCCTGCTGGTCCCGGTGCTGTGGTCCCCGCTGATCCTGTTTCGCTTCGTCCTCTATCAGCCGTTCAGCATCCCCTCCAATTCGATGGCGCCGACGCTGATGGTCGGTGACTACGTCTTCGCCGCGAAATATGCCTATGGCTACGGCCGGTATTCATTGCCGTTCGCGTCGTCCTGGATCTCGGGCCGCGTCTTTGCTGCCGACCCGGAATACGGCGACATCGTCGTGTTCCGGACGGCAAAGGACAGCTCGGTCGACTACGTCAAACGCGTGGTCGGGCTGCCCGGCGACCGCATCCAGATGCGGCAGGGCCAGCTCATCCTCAACGACCGGCCGGTGAGGCGCGTCGCGCTCGAGGACGGGCTCGCCGACAACGCCTGCGGTGGGGATGGCGGCGTCAGGGTCAAGCGTTGGCGCGAGACGCTGCCGAGCGGCGCGTCCTATGTCACCAACGACTGCCTCGACAACGGTTTCCTGGACAATACCAACGTCTTCACGGTGCCGCCGGGCCATTTCTTCGTGCTCGGCGACAACCGCGACAATTCCACCGACAGCCGCATGATGTCGACGTTCGGTTTCGTGCCGATGGACAATCTCGTCGGCAAGGTGACGCGGATCTTCTGGTCGCTCGACGAAGACGGCGAGCCGCACATGGAGCGGCTGGGGAAGGTGGAGTGAGGCTCGGAATGACGGAGGTTCGTAGCCCGGATGGAGCGCAAGCGTAATCCGGGAAGGCTGCTTGCGTCGCACGATGTCCCGGATTGCGCTTCGCTCCATCCGGGCTACGGGCCGCCGTTCCGCGAGAACGTTCGCCCCAAACAAAAACCCCGGCATCGCTGCCGGGGTTTCGTAGTTCTTGAGGTGCTTGGACTTTAGAAGTCCATGCCGCCCATGCCGCCGCCCGGGGGCATCGCGGGACCGGCGCCGCCCTTCTTGGGCAGCTCGGCGACCATGGCTTCCGTGGTGATCAGCAGGGCCGCAACCGAGGCTGCGTTCTGGATCGCGGTACGGACCACCTTGGTCGGGTCGATGATGCCCTTCTTGACGAGGTCGGCATATTCGCCGGTCTGGGAGTCGAAGCCGTAATTGTAGGTCTTGTTCTCCAGGATCTTGCCGACGATCACCGAGCCGTCTTCACCGGCGTTGATCGCGATCTGGCGAGCGGGAGCCGACAG
>NZ_JAVAYO010000153.1:0-256 GCF_054863005.1 Bradyrhizobium sp. 25ACV | reverse complement strand
ACCGCCATCTGCGGCTCCGACCTGCATCTTTATGACGGCTATATCCCGACGATGCAGGCAGGCGACATTCTCGGCCATGAATTCATGGGCGAGGTCGTCGAAACCGGCTCGGGATCCACGCTGAAGAAGGGCCAGAAGGTCGTCGTCCCGTTCACCATCGCCTGTGGCAGCTGTTATCATTGCGGCAAGCACCAATATTCGGCGTGCGACAACGGCTTGCCCGCCGACAATCAGGACATCGCGCAGACGCTGTATG
>NZ_JAVAYO010000152.1:0-257 GCF_054863005.1 Bradyrhizobium sp. 25ACV | reverse complement strand
CGCGTGTCTTGCGAACGGCCATCCCTCAAAGTCTCGGCATAATTTCCGAGCACGGCGCGGGCAGCTTGCAGCGATTCTCTGTTTCTCGGATCGAAAGAATTCGCCTCGGCGTGTTGCATGCCGCGCCCATCACCGATCTGGATCTTGGCGTCTCTGATTGGATCGCGTTTGTCGATGTCTCTAATTCTTTGATATTGATCTTTCAATTCACCGGCAATAATCGGCCCATACGCATATTCCGTGGCCTTGAATCCCCA
>NZ_JAVAYO010000151.1:0-257 GCF_054863005.1 Bradyrhizobium sp. 25ACV | reverse complement strand
CGGCGTAGCCCTTAAGCGCAGACTTTCATGTCTGCCGGTTGCAGGCGATCAAGCAGGCACTCTAGGCCATTGGGCTTCTTCGCAGCTAACGGTCCCTTTGCACCAAATACGGAAAACCATTTACCGCGCGGCCGATCGATCCTGATCCAAATCTGCCCAGAGTCACCGGCATCCATGATTTCGATCATTTCTTCGATCGAAATGCACACCATTCCAAGAGCGCCCCCCACGAAAACGACGAACACGTCACTGCAACG
>NZ_JAVAYO010000150.1:0-257 GCF_054863005.1 Bradyrhizobium sp. 25ACV | reverse complement strand
GACGAACGCGTTCTGCGTCGGTTTGCCCGGCGCGATATAGTACCACTCAACGCCGACATCGCCCGACCATGTTAGCACCGCGTTCGAGGTCAGTTCGGTCCCGTTGTCGCTGACGATCATCTTCGGCCTGCCACGCTCGGCGATCAGAGAGTCGGGGCGAGGAGTCAGAACAGGCCGAACCGTAAAGCGGGACTTTGCCCTCATAGTTCATGGCAGTGTCCGTACGCGCTTACGGCAAACTTACGCCTGAAATGCAC
>NZ_JAVAYO010000149.1:0-257 GCF_054863005.1 Bradyrhizobium sp. 25ACV | reverse complement strand
GGGAACGACTTGGCACGACCTGGACGGTTCAAACGCGGTCGGGCGGTCAACACCTCTACTATATTCACCGGCCGGGGTTACGAGGAAGCGCGTCCAAAATTGCGCCGGGCGTGGACGTGCGCGCGGACGGCGGGTACGTCATTGCATGGTGGGCACTTGGCTACCGGATTCTCATCTACGCTCCATACGCCGCATGGCCTGCATTTCTTGACCAAGACCTTGACCGGGCCAGAGGGTCGCCGGCCGTGCCATTGGAC
>NZ_JAVAYO010000148.1:0-258 GCF_054863005.1 Bradyrhizobium sp. 25ACV | reverse complement strand
CTCTGCGATGAGGGCGGGCCCGAGGCGAGTGGTGCCGCGCTGGCGCTGCTGGCGCGCGCCGCAGGGTTGTGCTGGGACGACACGGTCGCCCCCCGGCCGTTGCCGATGGCGGGCGGATGGCACCCCGATTTGGGGGTGGTCGATCCAGCAACGTTTGCGCGCGATCCTGATCGGCCGCTGGTGCTGCTCGTCTTCTACCGCGCCTATCTGGCGGCGCAGGACCTTGCCCCCTTCGCGGCGCTGCATAGCGCGTTGGAA
>NZ_JAVAYO010000147.1:0-259 GCF_054863005.1 Bradyrhizobium sp. 25ACV | reverse complement strand
CGTAAAATGATTGAAGGTTCGGCAACGGGCCATTGACCCGGAACTCCGCAGGTGAATGCACATCGGTTTTTATTTGCATCCGAAGTCGCTCGGGGCGCACATTCCGGCGCCACACTTGGGCGAACGAAAGGAAGAACCGTTGTTCCGGGGTAAATCCATCGATGAGCTCAACTTGTTTTCCCTTCAGAGCATTTTGCAGGGCTGTATAAGCAATCGCCAGCCCGCCAAGATCGCCGATATTTTCTCCGAGCGTCATTGC
>NZ_JAVAYO010000146.1:0-260 GCF_054863005.1 Bradyrhizobium sp. 25ACV | reverse complement strand
GGCCGGCAAAAGCGCTGCACAGGCGGCTGCATAAGGTCCTCCCCCAGAGATGCCGGCCACACCAAATTTCTTCAACCCTAGATGGCTCGCAAGGATCGCGACATCGCCTGCCCAGTCTGCCAAAGTTCGCTGACGCTGGTAGGTGGATAGCCCGAAGCCCGGCCGCTCCGGCGCGATGATCCGCATACCGAGCCTACGTGCCGGCTCGTGCACTAGCCGGAACATGAAACGCGAGCCCGGTGTGCCATGAAATCCAAGAA
>NZ_JAVAYO010000145.1:0-260 GCF_054863005.1 Bradyrhizobium sp. 25ACV | reverse complement strand
CTGACGTATTTTTTCACAATTTCCAATACTTGGGGACCATTCAGACGCTTGCTATAGTCTCGGGTAACCAAGTCCCACATCACAATGGTGTATCGATTCTTCAATACGATGTATTGTCCCCAACGCATCCAACCATGTGGCGGACGAAAGAGATTACTTTTAATCAATTCATCGGCTTTATTTGTATTCTCTAGATAGTTATAACTAAGGTGTTTGAATCCACCGATATGGTTGAATGTATGATTTCCCACCCGATGTCC
>NZ_JAVAYO010000144.1:0-261 GCF_054863005.1 Bradyrhizobium sp. 25ACV | reverse complement strand
TCGCGCCCGCGTTCGGTGGCATTCCTCCTCGCCGACGAGGGTCGCAAGCTCCTGCGCGCATATCTCGATCGGCGTCCTTCCAAAGAGCCTTGCGAAGGCGCTGTTGGCCCGCTCCACGCGGCCATCCTTGGCGATCAGCGCCGCCGGCGCCGGGCTCTGCTCGAAGCTCGCGTCGAGCAGAGCCAGTTGCGCCCCGAGGCCGGCGATTTGGGCGTCCTTCGCGCGCAGCCGCGCGTCGTCGGACGCTTTGCGCGAGCTTTG
>NZ_JAVAYO010000014.1:0-230917 GCF_054863005.1 Bradyrhizobium sp. 25ACV | reverse complement strand
AAATTCTGTAAAGGCGAATATTTCTGTCTGGGCGTATTGCCCCACGGCTAGCGTGTTTTGCGCGTCGGGCAACACAACCGCTTGTAGGTGCGGGAGGTGGATGAGCCAAGTGTCATCCACCCTCTCTGCCGCCACAGAGAAAGGTGGATCACGCCCAGCGCCTGCGCTTGCAGCTTCTGCGCTAAGCTTGCGTCGCGGTCGGCGGCTAGACGTTGCAAGTCGCGCGCAGCATGCTATCGCTCGCGTCATGACGCCGAGAAATTTTGAAGCACGTTGCCTGCGCCTGCCCGCCGTCACCAAGGTGGTGCAGTGGGAGGGCACCTCCGTGTTCAAGGTCGGCGGCAAGATGTTCGCACTCAGTGGCGGCTTTGCCGCAGGCTCCGGCGGTTACATGTTCAAGGTCTCGGACATGGCCTATGCGATGCTGATCGAGCATGCCGCGGCGCGGCCGGCGCCATACCTTGCGCGCGCCAAATGGGTGCAGCTCGTCAGCAACAATTCGCTGCCGGATGCCGCGCTTGCCGGCTATCTCGCCCAGGCTCATGCGCTGATCGTGGCGAAGCTGACGCGGAAGGCCCGCAAGGAACTGGGCCTCGGCTAAGCCAGTCCGATTGACACAGCACGATATCTGACTAAAGTCAGACATCATGCTCGACCCCGTTTCTCGCGTTCGCCGCTTCAACCGTGCCGTCACCTCCGCCGTCGGTGCGCTCGATACCTCTTTTCTTGGGCGCGGCCGCCCGCTCGGCGCGGCGCGTGTGCTCAATGCGATCGGGCACGGGCGTTCGGACGTGGCCGATATCCGCGACTATCTCGGCCTGGATTCCGGTCTGATGAGCCGGCTGCTGCGCAGCCTGGAAGAGGACGGTCTGGTCGAGACCGCCGCGCATGAGGACGATGCCCGCCGCCGGGTCGTGACATTGACGCGTGCGGGCCGGCGCGAGTTCGCGGCCTACGAGGCGCTGTCGAACACACAGGCCGAGGGCTTGCTCGCGCGGCATTCGCAAGCTGACGCCCTGCTGGCGGCGATGGACCTGATCGCGTCCGCATTGACGCGCGAGCGTGTTGCGCTGGAGGAGATGGATCCGCGGAGCGAGCAAGCGCGCTACTGCCTCGGCGAGTATTACGCCGAGCTCGGCCGCCGCTTCAGCCAAGGCTTCGACGTCTCGCTGTCGCGCGACCCTGACGCCAAAGACATGCGCCGCCCGCGCGGCAGCTTCATCGTCGCGATGTCGGACACACTGCCGATCGGCTGCGTGGGCCTGAAGGGAACCGATCACGGTCACGCCGAGATCAAGCGGCTGTGGGTGGCGCCCGCCGCGCGCGGATTGCGGCTCGGCCGGCGCCTGATGGACGCGGCCGAGAGCGCCGCGCGCGAGCTCGGCATCACGCTGCTGCGGCTCGACACCAACAGCGCGCTGCCCGAGGCCGGCCAGCTCTACCGCACCACGGGCTGGCGCGAGATCCCACGCTACAATGACGATCCCTATCCGGACCTGTTCTTCGAAAAGCGCATCTGATGCGGATGGGTATCGTCACCTCGTCCGCGTCGGCCGCACGACGATCTCGTTGACGTCGACGTCATCGGGCTGCTCGATGGCGAAGCGCACCGCGCGGGCGATGGCGTCCGGCTGAAGCGCAATCGCCCGATACGTCTTCATGGCCTCGGCGGCCACGGGATCGGTGATAGTGCCCGCGAGCTCGCTTTCGACCACGCCGGGATGGATGCAGGTGACGCGGATATTATCGTGCTCCTGGCGCAGGCCATCCGAGATCGCCCGCACCGCATATTTCGTGGCGCAGTAGACGGCTGCCGTCGGCGACACGCTCAGCGCACCGATCGAGGCGATGTTGACGATCTGGCCGGAGCCGCGCGCCACCATCTCCGGCAGCACGGCGGCGATGCCGTAGAGCATGCCCTTGATGTTGACGTCGACCATGCGGTCCCACTCCTCGACCTTGAGCGAGGCCATCAGCGACAGGGGCATCACGCCGGCATTGTTGACGATGACGTCGACACGGCCCCAGACCCCGCGCGCTGCGTCCGCAAAGGCGGCAACGCTGGCGCGGTCGGTAACGTCGAGCGGATGCGCGAGCGTCGTTCCGCCCCGCCCGTTCAACTCAGCCGCAAGCGCGTTCAGACGGTCGGTGCGCCGCGCGCCGAGCAGAACCTTCGCGCCGGATGCAGCCAGCTCGCGCGCAATGCCTGCGCCGATACCGCTGGAGGCGCCGGTGATGAGAATGACTTTGTCGATTGGCATGAGGGTTCTTCCCGTTGCTTTCGGAGTGACCGCGGGAAGATGGACCGGCGCCATCGCTGTGATAAGACGACGATACCTAACCACACTGACAAGCTGCGCTAACCGATGGAACCAGATCTCAACGCCCTCGCCGTCTTTGCGCTGGTCGCCGAAGAGCGGAATTTCCGCGCCGCCGCCGACCGTCTCGGCGTAACCCGCTCGGCGGTGAGCCAGACGATCCGGCGGCTGGAGGAAACGCTCGGCATCGCGCTGGTCCAGCGCACCACGCGCAGCGTCAGCCTGACCGAGGCCGGCGAGCGGCTGCATGCGGAGGTCGCGCCTGCGATCGCGGACATGCGCGCCGCGCTCGACGGCACCGAGGCGCTGCGCGGGCGGCCGCGCGGATTGCTACGCCTCGCCGTCTCCTCGATCGCCGAGCATTTTCTCTCGGGGCCCTTTCTTGCGGCCTTCGCCGAGGCGAACCCGGAGGTGCAGCTCGACATCACCGTGACGGATGCGGAATTCGACATCGTCGCCGCCGGCTACGACGCCGGCGTCCGCCTTGGCGAGGTCATCGAGCAGGACATGATTGCGGCGCCGATCGCCGGAGAGGAACGCCAACTCGCCGTCTGCGCGCCGGATTTCCGCGACCGCTTCGGCGTGCCCGCGCATCCGTCCGAGCTTGCGTCCTTTCGCTGTATCGGCTGGCGTCCGGCGCCGAACGTTGTCCCCTATCGCTGGGAGTTTGCCGACGACGGCAAGGAGTTCAGCGTCGCGGTCGCGCCCGAGATTACGACTAACGACATGGCGCTGATGATCAAGCTGGCGGTGGCCGGCGCCGGCATCACCTTCGGCATGGAGGCGAGCTTTCGCCCCGCGATCGCGCGCGGCGAGCTGGTGCCGATCCTGGAGGACTATTGCCCCTGCTTCGCCGGATTCTATCTCTACTACCCGAGCCGCCGCAACGTCGCACCGAAGCTGCGCGCGCTGATCGAGCATCTGCGGCGGCGCGCGTGAACCGGAAGGAGCCCGTATGGAGAAAGAAGAGCTCGCCGGCATCTACCGTGCCTACATCGCCTGCCTGAACCGGCAGGATTGGCCGGCGCTCGGCCAGTTCGTGCATGATGAGGTCGCCCACAATTCGCGGCCGCTCGGGCTCTCCGGCTATCGCGCGATGCTCGAGCGTGATTTTCGGGAGATACCCGACCTGCAATTCCACATCGAGATGCTCGTCATCGATCCACCACGCATCGCGGCACGACTGAAGTTCGGTTGCACGCCGGTCGGGACGTTCCTTGGGCTTGCCGTCAACGGAAGGCGCGTGTCGTTTTGCGAGAACGTGTTCTACGAATTCGGCAACGACAAGATCCGGCAGGTCTGGTCGGTGATCGACAAGACCGCGATCGAGGCGCAGCTCTGACCTTGCGCCTCGATGTCGAACCTACGCCGCTGCCGGCGCCACCTCGCCTTGCGGCTTCGCGAACGGCCTGAAATTCATCGCCATCAGGAAGGCACCCAGGCCCATCGCCCAGGAAGCGATATAGAGCCAGGCGTAGCTGGAGAAGGCGTCGTAGATCAGGCCGCCGGCGAGCGGGCCCGTCGCCATGCCGAGGCTGCCGGCCATCGCGGTGCCGCCGATCACCGTGCCCATCATCCGCAGCGGAAAGTTTTCGCGGATCAGCACGGCGTAGAGCGGCATGGTGCCGGCATAGATGAAGCCGAACACGGCGCCGACGGCGTAGAAGGTCGCGAGCTCATGGGCGAAGACGTAGGCGAGCGCGCCGAACGCCTGGAGCAGCAGCCCCGAGACCAGCACCCGCTTGGCCCCGAAACGGTCGCCCATCAGGCCGAAGGCGATGCGCCCGCCGAGACCGGCAAAACCCTCGATGCTGTAGATCGTCACCGCCGCGACCAGCGGGATACCGCAGCTCACGGCATAGCTGACGGTGTGAATGATCGGACCGGAATGGGTGGCGCAGCAGAAGAAGTTGGTCGCGAGCAGGATGAGGAATTGCGGGGAGCGCAGCGCCTCGCCCATCGACATCTCGCTCTGCGCGGCCCCCTCACCCGTCGGTGCGACCGCCGCATTGGCGAGCGCCGGCGGGCGGCGCACCAGGAACGAGACCGGAATCATGATGGCGCCGACGACGAGCGCGATGATCTGCATCGAGGTGCGCCAGTCGTGGTTCGAGACGAGCCAGGCGGCGAGCGGCGCCATCGTCATCGGCGCCACGCCCATGCCGGCCGACACCAGCGACACGGCAAGGCTGCGATGGGTATCGAACCAGCCGGTCACGGTCGCCATCATCGGCGCGAAGATCGCCGCACAGGAGGCGCCGACCAGAAGGCCGAACACGAACTGGAACACGATCAGGGAGGTCGCATGGCTCGCCGCGAACAGGCTGAGCGCCAGCACCGTCGATCCCGTCAGCACCACCGGCAGCGGCCCGAACCTGTCGGACAGCGTGCCCCAGACCATGCTGGTGCAGGCCATCGCCAAAAAGCCGATCGTCATCGCGCTGGAGATGCCGGTCACCGACCAGCCGGTGTCCTTGGCGATCGGCTGCAGGAACACCGGCAGCGAAAACATGCCGCCGATCGCCACGCAGCCGAGCAGGCCGCCGGCGGCGACGATCACCCAGCGATAGTTGGAAGAAGTCATTTCGGTCTCCCGTCAGGTCTGTCTGGGTGGAAGACGAATGGGAACAGGGCTGGCCGACAATGGAACGTCATTTTTGCCGCACGCTTTTGTGAGCTGCCAGCACAAAATCGAAAAACAACCCCATGCACAGTAGCCGGGCGCTGTCGGATCAATGACTTACGAGGCAGATGATTTGCGGAAAGACGACGCGATTTGACTCGTCGGGCAAAACACCGGCACCATATCGTCATCCCGCTCTTCATCCCTTCTACCCCCGCGATCGTGACGTCGCGATCCAGGACTCGCGAGTACGGCGAGGTCCATGGCCGTATTCGCTCTCCATCGCGGCACGCTCTCCCCAGCCCATATCGCCAACTCCAGGGACGCATCCATGCCAAAGATCGACATCGCTGCCGTGCCAACGCGCAAGGGCTCCGGTTATCCGGCGCCCTTCAATGCGCCTTGCGCTGATCGCATCCGCCAGCGGCTCGGCGATGCCGGGGGCCTGAGGGATTTCGGGATCAACCTGATGCGCCTGCCGCCGGGCAACTGGTCGAGCCAGCGGCACTGGCATTCGCACGAGGACGAGTTCGTCTATGTGCTCGAAGGCGAAGTGACCCTGATCGAGGACGGCGGCGAAACCGTGCTGCGTGCGGGCGACTGCGCCGCCTTCCCCAAGGCTAGCGGCAACGGCCATCACATGGTCAACCGGTCGGATACAACGGCCGTCTATCTCGAAATCGGCTCGCGCTCACCCGACGACCTCATCACCTGCTCCGACATCGACATGATGAGCCCGGCGTCCGACGGCCGCTTCCTGCACAAGGACGGCACGCCCTATCCGGCGTGACGTCTCACAGCGGCACGCCACGGCGCCACGTGCTGACGGTGAGCCAGACCGCCGAGACAAGGAAGTACAGTGCGCCGACCGCAGCGTAGCCCGCGACGTTCGCGATCGACGGGATTGCGGGCATCGTAGCCTGAAAGATGAAGAAGCCGCCCGCCAGCGCCGACTGGCCTCCGCTGAGCACCATGGCCCATTGCGCGCCGTAGCTCCTCCAGCGCCGGACCGCCGTGCCGAGCTGAAGCAATCCGGCAAGGACCGCCCACGCACCGAAGATCCCGAGCACCCAATTCATGCTCACACGCAAGGCGAGGATGACCGCGATGGCGGTCGCCAGGCTGACCAATACGTTCAGGGACTGGGTGCGGTTTTGGTTCAATCCGCCGCTGCAGAACGCGTCGAGATAATTGGCCGCGGCGTCCCATGCTGGATAGGCGACGAGCAACGTTCCCGCGATTGCCGCAGACGACGGCGCGACGGCAAAGGCGGCAATGACCCAGGCAACGGAAAACGCGGCGCGAAGGAAATAGTATTGCTTCAGCCATTGCGCACGCTCGGACGTATCCGAAGCCATCTCAAGATCTCTCATTTTCTCTTCCTTACCTACTAGTTGGTAGTTTTCTTGCGAAACGAAATCGCCCCGCCGTTCAGGTCGATTGCAGCGTGCCGGTTGCGTCAGTGCCTGGGGGAAAGCCGATCCAGCAACGGCCGGGCGATGATCCCGAACATCTTTGGATCGCCATAGGCCCGCGCCGACAGCATCGCGCCGTGAACGGTGGCCATGAATCCTTCAGCCTCGACCCGAGCCGTGCCGGAGAGCTGGAGCCGCCCCTGCCGCTTGCCGCGCTCCATCACCGATGTCAGCCACGACGCCAGGGAGCGGAAGTGAGCCCGGACCTCGAGCGCGACTTCCTCAGGCAGGATCGGAAGCTCGCTGGCGAGCAGCGCGCAAACACAGAACGGAGCCGTCGCGTCCTTGATGCACGCTTCCCAATACGCGAGATAGCTCTTGAGCTGCTCGCCGGGGTCGGGGACGTTTCGCTCCATGGCCGCCAGCCCCGCCTGGGCTTCCTCGCGATATCGCGACACGAGGGTGCGGACCAGATCGACCTTGCTGGCGAAATGGTGATGGATGCTCGGTTTGCGGATGCCGACGATCTCGGCCACATCGGCGTAACTGAAGCCGTTGTAGCCGCCTGCAATGATCAGCGTGCGAGCGCAGGCCAGAATGTCGTCGGCGGTCGAGGAAATCTTGGTCATGGCAGGTTAGCTACCTTCCAGTTGGTAGGTCGTCAAGAACGGCGTGCTTCAACCCTCCGTGAGTGGTAGGAGCCCTGCATGACCATCCGCCCCATCGTCCGTTACCCCGATCGCCGGCTCACAATGCCGGCACGTCCGGTCACCACATTCGACGACGGCTTGCGCGAGCTTGCAGCAGACCTGCTTGACACCATGCGCGCCGCCCCCGGCATCGGCATCACCGCGCCGCATATCGGCGTGCCGCTGCGGCTCGTCGTGCTCGAGCTCGACGCCAAGGGTGGCCCCCTCACCTACGTCAATCCGGTCATTGAATGGACGTCACCCGAGATGATCCTGCACCGCGAAGGCAGCGTCTCGATGCCGGGCGTCAATGACGAGGTGCAGCGCCACGCCCGGGTGCGGATCAGCTACCACGATCTCGACGGCGAATTGCAGAGCGAGGAGTCGGAAGCCTTGCGCGCCGTCTGCCACCAGCACGAGATCGACCAGCTCGACGGCTTGTTCTGGATCCAGCGGCTGTCGCGGCTGAAGCGCGAGCGGCTGGTGAAGAAGTTCGAGAAGATGTCGCGGGACTCGTAGGGGACTAGCGGACGCGCAATCCACCGCCCCACCGCGCTCCCCAGCGCGACGGGCATGAGTTGCTGGATGACGCCAGCGGCCTTTGCTTTCGCGCAGCCGCTGGCGAGACCTTCGCACCCTCGCTCAGATCATCCTGCGTTGCCGGGAACAGGCGTGTTGAGCAACTGCTGCTCCCACAGATACGCGATGCCGCTACCGCCGGCATGCTGCGTGATCACCTCTGTCAGCGCCACAGCTTGATCGGTCCGAGCCCAGTCGCGCTGCCATTCGGCCGCCAGCGCCAGCCAGGTCATCATATTCGCCCCGGCCGCAATCATCCGCTGGATTGCGACCTCGTGGGCCTCCACTGACACGGCGCCAGAGGCATCGGTGATCACCGTTACATCCCAGCCTTCGCCGAGGGCCTGAATCGCCGGCATCGCAACGCAAATTTCGGTCCACAGGCCGGCGATAATGAGCTGCTTGCGGCCCGTGGCCTTGACTGCGTCCACCACCTTTCGGTCCTGCCAGGTGTTGATGAACGTCCGGTCGATCACGTCCTGGCCAGGAAAGACATCCGTGATCTGAGGGAACAGGAGACCACCCCGCTCAGCGATCACCGTGGTCAGGATCGTGGGGACACCGAAGGTCTTCGCGGCTTTGGCCAGACCTGTCGTATTGTTGATCACCATCTGCGGTTCGTGGCTGTTCACGTTCGCGAGCTGATAAGGCTGGTGGTCGATCAGAACGAGCACCGAGTCTTCGGGACGAAGAAGCGAAGCAAGGCCGTTACGAAAGTTCATCGTTGCATCCTCTATTGCCGTTGTGAGCGGCACTGGTTTTTTTAAAGACGTACGCCAGCAGCGACGTAGCCAACGCCGAGATTGGTGTTCCCGAGTGCGATGCGGTAGTGTCGCATTGCGGCACGCTGTGTCGCGGAATGAGGAACGCTGAATTGGATATCGAAGAGATACAGACGTTCGTCGAAGTCGCTGATACCGGGGGAATTTCATCCGCCGCGCTTCGGCTGGGCGTCGCCAAATCGATCGTCAGTCGTCGGCTCCTCCGGCTTGAAGAGGAACTTGGCGTCCAACTCCTTGCACGAACGACCCGCGGGGCTGCGCTCACGGAAGCCGGCGTTACCTTCCGCGATTATGCAGCCAGAGTCAGCGCCGAGATCGATGCAGCGAGGGAGGCGATCCTACCCGCTGGAGAGCTGCGCGGCCGCTTGCGGGTTGCAGTGCCGTTTTCCTTCGGCCCGACTCACTTCGCTCCCATCCTGTCGGAAATGGCCCGACGTCATCCCCAGCTCCAGATCCACACCTGCTACAGTGATCGCTTCGTCGATCTCGTCACGGAGGGTTACGATTGTGCGATACGGGTTGGTTATCTTCAGGACTCCAATTTGATCGCAAGACGCGTCGGCGCCGTCTATGGAAAGCTTGTCGCGAGCCCGGACTACATCAACGCCCATGGGTCGCCCGAGTCGCCGGAAGAACTCGGCGCCCATGAGGCCCTCATGCAAGGCACCGAAGCGTGGCAGCTCATGGATGGCGACAAGATCGTCACGGTTCGTCCGCAGGGACGCTTCAAGGCCGACAACGGCACAGCTCTGGTCTTGGCCGCAACGGCAGGACTCGGAATCGCCTATCTTCCCGACAGTCTCACTCGCGAATATGTAGCCTCCGGAGCGCTTGTGCCGGTCATGACACGATATCCCCCGCCTCCGGCGGGTGCATATGTGATCCGCCCACCGGGTCAGCATCCCGCGCGGAAGATACGGGTCCTCACGGAATTGCTGATCGAGTATTGTGAGCCCGCTCCGCATCCTGCGTGAACTCCCCCGCCGGCGTGGTCTCCAGATCTGGATCACGAAGGCGACGACTGACGGTGGTTGCCGGATCCAGCGGCTGTCGCGGCACGATAGGGTCCTAGCAGCGCTATTTCAGCGGCAAGAACAAATCCGCGACCGTTTCATGTTCGGGCACTTCCGGGAAGAAGCTCAGCCGCTGGCAATAGATCGGGAAGTCGCGGGCTTCCTCGCCGCTGGCCGGAAGCCAGTCGCGATAGAGGTAGAGCGCGGCGGGCTCCAGATTGTCGGTGTAGCCGACGATTCGCAGCACGGCACAGCGTCCGCCAGGGATCTCGCCGGCCTTGATCTCTTCGCCATTCGCCTCGATCGGCTGGTCGGTGCCAACACAGAGGTCCGTGCTATAGTCAGCCGACGACGCAGGACGCCGCTCGGATCGCCAGACGTTGAAGGTCGGGCTTGTCCTGGGGTGCAGGCCGGCGGCTCTGCGCCAAGCGATGAACCGCTGGATGGTGGCGCCGAGCGTCGCCGGGTCGCCCCGATGCTCCATGATCGCCACCCGCGTGGTGGGCACCTCGCGGATCGTCACATCGTCACTGCTAAAGGTCTTCATGAGCTTGTTCCTCGCATTGTCTAGAGGCCCGAAGGCCGCAAGCCACGGCTCCCAGTCGGGAGACTTCCGGAACGACGACGGCGATTGCCCGAACCGTTGCCGAAAGGCGCGGGCGAAGGCGTCCGGCGTATCGTAACCGGCATCCATCGCAATATCGGTGACGCTTTGGGCTTTACCGTAAGCCAGCTGATGCGAAGCGCGCTTCATACGGGCCAACTGGACATAGCGATGCACTGACAACCCGAAGGTCGCGGTGAATTGCCGGTGGAAATGAAACTTCGAGAACGCGGCAACAGCGCTTAAGCCGTCCAGGTCCAGATCATCGTCGAGATGCCGGTCGATATGATCCAGCACCCGTCGCATCCGGTCCTGATAGTTTTGCAGCGCCGCCTTCATCTTCGCTCCTTCCGTGGCGGCTCGATCTAGTCGCAGATGGCGATAACGCGCTCGACCGATCTTGCGGTTTGAAAGGATATCGGGGCGTTCGCCGGCCCGTAGGGCGGATTAGCGAAGCGTAATCCGCCATCTCGAGCGAGCAGCGGCGGATTACGCCTTGCGGCTAATCCGCCCTACGCACTTATCCCGCCATCAGCGCCTTCGCCAACGCCATATAAGCCGGCAGCGTCACGGGATCGTTGGCGGCGTTGCCCGCGACGGGGTGCGATGCGTAGCGCGCGATCACCATCTCGGCCTTGGGATCGACATAGATGCCCTGGCCGTAAACGCCGCGCGCCATGTAGGCACCGTGGGCGTTGTGGCTGACCCACCATTGGTTGCGATAGGAGGCGCCGGGCAAGGTGGTGTAGCCGGCGGCCTTGAACTTTTCGGGGTCGCCGCCGCGCGCGATGTCCTCGACCACGGATGAAGGCACGATCTGGCGACCGTTGAAGCAGCCCTGGTTGCGCATGGTCTCGCCGAAGCGGGCGAGGTCGCGCAAGCTGGTGGAGAGGCCGCCGCCGCCACTTTCGGTGCCGATGCGGTCGACGTGATAATATGCATCCTCCTCCGCACCCATGGGGATCCAGATGCGCTCGGACAGAAAATCGGACAGCGTCATGCCGCTGGCGCGCCTGATGATCCAGGCCAGCACGTCGGTGTTGACGGTCTTGTACGCAAAGACCTTGCCGTGCTCGCCCTGCTTCTTCTGCGCCACGAGGAAATCGAAAATGGTGGTCGGGCCGTCATAATCAGGCTCGATCGGCGCCATGCCGTTGGCGCGCCGCAAGCCCCATACGGCGGAATTCTTGTCGGTGTAGACCTCGGTGTATGCAAGCCCCGTGGTCATATCCATGACCTCGTGCACGCGCGCATCTCCGAACGCGCTGACCTTCAGCTTCGGCACATAGTCGGTGACAGGCGCCTGCGGATCGATCCTGCCATCGGCCACCAGAATGCCGGCAAGCACGCCGGTGAACGACTTCGTCACCGACATTCCGATATGCGGCTTGTGCGGTTTCAACGCGCCAAAATAGCGCTCATAGATCAGCTTGCCCCTATGCAGCACGGCGATGCCGTCCGCGTAAGTCTCCTCCAACATTTTTGCGAAGGTCATGGGCCGGCCGTCCATCGTGGTCGATGCGACCGCGCCGATGTCGTGGTCCTCGCGCGGAAGTGGCGAGGCCGGCCCTGCCCCGCGCCAGACGTTTACCGTCGGCACCAGCTGCCGGACATTGCTCCAGGCCCAGCGCAGCTCGGGAAAGCTGCGGAACGAGCCGTTCTGGAAGGTGATGGTGCGATCCGGCGCCGGCGGAAAGCCCTTCATCCAGCCGACGGTCTCGGGGTCGGTCTCGGCGGCGGTTGCGGGCTGTTGGCTGGGGGCGATCGCGGTGGACATGCAGGCTGGCTCCGGAGAGGACGATGCGGATGTCGTATCACGGCCGAACGTGGCGGAGATCCGACGTTTGCGCCGGGTCCCTGCGCGCCGATCAGGCAATCGTTCATCGCCAGAGGTGCGGCCGAGACCTCCTGATGGATGGCGCTGCGTCAAACCGTCCCGCGGCGACCTTGAACAAACACCGGCCTCGGGCGTCTACCGTTCCATCCTGTCAACTCAGGCGCAGAACGGAAGGATCCCATGAAGGTTCGCAAGTTTGCCGTGGCGGATGCGTCGTTCGAACGCTCGCCCGGGCAGGACGGAGACATTTTCGCAGGCAACGTGATCGACCAGCGCCACGGCGGCCCGATCACCATCGGATTCGGCCGCTATGCGCCGAACCAGAGCCTCGATGAAAAGCTCGTCGTGGACGATGTCATGCTCGTGCTGGAGGGCAAGCTGTCGGTGTCGAGTGCAGCCGGCACCGTCACCGCCGGCCCCGGCGAGATCGTCTACATGCCCAAGGGCGAGAAGGTCACCATCCGCTCGCACGAGCAAGGCGCCGTCACGGCCTACGTCACCTATCCACATTGGCAGGAGGCGCGCGAGTGAGGCGCTTCGGGTTCGGCACAGCTCTCAGGCCCTCTTGCCGCTCCGCTTGGTCAGCGGTGCATTGCGCCGCTCCCGCTTGCCGCGCGCGATCTCGGTCGCCAGCGCGTCCAGCTTCGGCTCCCAGAAAGTCCTGAACCGACCGACCCACGCATCCACTGCCTGAAGTCCAGCCGCGTCGACCGAGTAGAGGCGTCTTTGCGCTTCGGCCCGAACGGTCGCAAAGCCGCTCTCGCGCAGCACCTTCAGGTGCTGCGACACGGCGGCTTGCGTGATGCCGAATTCGGCGCCGATCGCCTCCACGATTTCCCCAGAGGCCATCTCTCCCGGGGCGAGCAGTTCGAGGATACGTCGGCGCACGGGATCGGCGAGGACTTCGAAGACGTGCATCAGCTTCCTGTGCCGGGGTGCGCGATGTCAGGCGGCATCTCGCCGCGATAGAAGGCAATGGTACGGTCCGAGCGCTGCTTCGCCGTGGCCGCATCGACCCCGCTCGCGACATGCGCTGCGCGCCACAACTCACCGCTCCCGGTCATGAATTCCTTGCCCTCGGGCGAGCCCATCCACGCCTCGGCCGTCTCGTGGTCGACCGATGCCCCTGTCGCAACGTATCGCTCGAGCCCGGCAATGGCGAGGTCCCAACCGATGCCGACCGCACCCGGACCGAACTGATTCCAATGATCCTCGATGATCGCGCTGTGCTCAAGCGTCAAGCGCGCCTGGCTCCGTTCTGCCGCCAGCGTGACGTCGATCCAGCTCACCGCGCCTGCAAATTCCCACGTCGCCGCGAAATGAGTTGGCGGCGCGCAGGCCGTGATGGCGCCGCCCGCGTTGCCCTTGAGCTGATACCTTCCGCCGAGCTGGAGATCTCCCTCGACCGGCAGAAACCAGCGCGGGATGCGTTCCCTGCTCGTCACCGCATCCCAGAGATCGTCGACGCAGGTGTCGTAGAGCCGCGTCAAGGTGACCGCGCTTGCCGCCTTCCCGTCCTTCTCGAAATTGCGCACCGAACGCGTGACAAGTCCCAACACCCTGGCAACGTCGATCTCCATCCCGGTCCTCCCTTTTGGCTTTGGAAGGAATATCGGCACATGCTTATATAAGTCAATACTTATATTATAGCTTGACCCTCACCTCGCCGTTAGGCGCGGTGGGTTCCGCTGCACACCTTGAGCGCGCGCCTGACGTCGCGCGCTTCATCCTCGGCCTGGAGGACTTCAACCGGCGCTGACGCGGCCAGGGGCGCGCTTGCGCTGGCGTTACCTCAGTACCGATGCTACGAGGCTGCACGCACAGGATGAATCACGGACGCCCCTCAAGAACGTCCCATTCTCAAACGGAATCCAGGAATGAATGTAACTGTCTCGATCGTCGTCGTGGCTGCCGAGCTTCTCGTCAGCGCGCTGAGTGCCTTCATCTCGATTGCCGCGCTCGGCTTTGCAGGAGAGGCCACCCGATCCAAGGACCTGACGGCCTTCGGCTGGTTCCTCGGGGCTCTCTACATCATCGTCGCCCTCACCCCCCTCGTCGCAACCGCATGGGTGGCTTACAGGCGGTTTGTGTCAGACAAGACATTTCCCGCGCTCGAAGTCATCTCGTCGCCGTATCTGGTCCCGGTGGTGCTGGTGGTCGGCGCAGCGATCTTCTGCGTCGGGCTGCTGGCGTTCCAGAACGGCGCGGGGTTGGCGCCGCGATAATTTCGCGAGCGCGATGGGTTTCGCTGCGCTCTGCCCATCCTACGGGCTCCGCATCATACCAATTCTCGGCAATGTTCTCATTGCTTGAAACAATGCTCGCGGTGCCACTTTAGAAAATGCGGATGAGGCCGATCCGACGGCCTTCTTGGCTCAAGTGCACGACCGAACTTGTTGATGATCGATCGGACTCCTTCCATGTCGTTTGTCTGGCGCGAGATCAGTATCTCCAGATCGTCGGCCAAGCTGATCAAACCACGGTCGAACATCCAATGTGCGGTACCGGACAGAGCGATCCCATTGCTCACGATGTCGGGCCCATGTGCCTCGACTGGCCGTATGTGAGCAGCCGCGACTTCCGCACGCCCCATTCCGTTAATGAGCTTTAGCCCCGTAATGGCGCAACGCTCATCATAGGCGCGGAGGACGATGCGGCGAAAAACGCGATCGCGCAAAATTCTCGACACTGTCAGGCTAACACGGTCGCGCTGCTGCACGAAGTGGAACGGTACCTGCTCCTCGTTAAGATCGAGTGGTCGAACGTCATCATCGCGCCGCGGCAGCAGCGGCGCATTCTCGGCCAAACCAAGTTCGCATATTCTGTTGAAATCGTCGGGAGCGATCGGCCGGACTGCCGACTGGGCACGCCCTGAAACTCGTCCCTGCTCATTCAGGACGCCGCGCTCCACGGGACCAGACGGTCCGTTGAAGGGCACCGGATTGGCAAAATCGAGATAACTTCCGGGCTCAATCAGAGCGAGATACATCCCTGAAGCACCGGAGTCGGGAATGACCTGTTGAACCCGAGCGATTGCAAAATAGCCGCGTGTCTCGGCGACTTTGCTCGGCTCGTAGTAGATTATCCAATCACCGACGCAGGCTTCAACGCGGCGAAGATACTGACTGGGAAATTGATATTGTTCAGCGGGGCTGTCATCGTAGATCGAGTCCGATCGGTGGATGAATATCCCAAATCCCATGATTTAATCGGTGCCGCCACTCCGAAACATTGGAGATTGAATGGGCACCCCTACTCCCATTCAATCGTCCCAGGCGGCTTGCTCGTCACGTCGTACACCACCCGGTTCACGCCCTTCACCTCGTTGATGATGCGCGTGGCGGTCTCGCCCAGGAATTTCATGTCGAACTGATAGAAGTCCGCGGTCATGCCGTCGGTTGAGGTGACGGCGCGCAGGCCCACGACGTAGTCGTAGGTGCGGCCGTCGCCCATGACGCCCACCGTCTTCACCGGGAGCAGCACGGCAAAGGCCTGCCAGATCTCGTCGTAGAGGCCGTGCTTGCGGATCTGGTCGATGTAGACGGCATCGGCCTTGCGCAGGATGTCGAGCTTGTCGCGGGTGATGTCGCCGGGGCAGCGGATGGCGAGGCCCGGCCCCGGGAACGGATGGCGGCCGACGAAGATCTCGGGAAGGCCGAGCTCGCGGCCGAGCTTGCGCACCTCGTCCTTGAACAGCTCGCGCAAGGGCTCGACGAGCTTCATGTTCATGCGCTCGGGCAGACCGCCGACATTGTGGTGCGACTTGATGGTGACTGAAGGTCCGCCGGTGAAGGAGACGCTTTCGATCACGTCAGGATAGAGCGTGCCCTGCGCGAGGAAGTCGGCGCCGCCGATCTTCTTGGCTTCCTGCTCGAACACCTCGATGAAGAGGCGGCCGATGGTCTTGCGCTTGGTTTCGGGATCGGTGACGCCTTCGAGCTCGCCGAGGAATTGCTTCGAGGCATCCACGTGCACGAGCGGGATGTTGTAGTGGTGGCGGAACAGGTCGACCACGGTCTTGGCTTCGTCGAGGCGGAGCAGGCCGTGATCGACGAACACGCAGGTGAGCTGCTCGCCGATGGCTTCGTGGATCAGCACGGCCGCGACTGCGGAATCGACGCCGCCCGAGAGGCCGCAGATCACCTTGCCCTTGCCGACCTGCTGACGGATCTTCGCGATCTCCTCCTCGCGGAAGGCGCGCATGGTCCAGTCGCCGGTGAGCCCTGCGATCTTGCGCACGAAGTTGCGGATGAGTTTCGCGCCGTCGGGCGTGTGCACCACTTCGGGGTGGAACATCAGGCCGTAATATTTGCGCTTCTCGTCCTGGATGATTGCGAACGGCGCGTTCGGCGAGGTGCCGGCAACCGAGAAGCCCGGCGGCATCTTGGTGATGCGGTCGCCATGGCTCATCCAGACCTGGTTCTTGCCGCCTGACGACCAGACGTCCTCGAACAGCTTGCTCGGCGCCTTCACCTCGACGTCGGCGCGGCCGAATTCGCGGTGATGGCCGCCCTCGACCTCGCCCCCGAGCTGAGCCGCCATGGTCATCTGGCCGTAGCAGATGCCCATCACGGGCACGCCGGAATCGAATATCGCTTGCGGGGCGCGAGGCGAGCCGGCCTCGTGGACCGACTCGGGGCCGCCGGAGAGGATCACCGCCTTCGGCTTCATCTCGTTGAAGGCGGCTTCGGCCTTGTTGAACGGGACGATCTCGCAATAGACGCCGTCCTCGCGCACGCGACGCGCGATCAGCTGCGTCACCTGGCTGCCGAAGTCGACGATGAGAATCTTGTCGTGCGCCGAGGCCACCGAGGGCGTCGACGCGGAGCGGTCGTTCTGTGCTGCTGTCATGGCCAGCAGATACGCGACGGGGGCTTTTCCCGCAACCGCGCGGGCCGCGCGCCCACATTCTTCTTTGGGCATGGACAAAGCAGATATAGGTAAGTATCATTGACCTAATTTCCCCTCTTCAAACGGGGGCCGATCAGGGAGAACGCCATGTCACAGCACCACCCGCCATCGTCGCTTGCCGCGCTCGGCCGGACCTGGGTCGAGGCCTGGAACGCGCGCGATCTCGAACGCGTGCTCGCGCTCTATGACGAGGCCGCATTGATGACCTCGGACCGCATTCCTTTGCTGGGGTTCGATGCCAGCGGCACCGTCCGCGGCAAGGACGCTTTGCGGGCGTATTGGGGCAAGGCGCTTGGGCTGCTGCCGGAGCTGCATTTTTCGCTGATCGATCTGTTCGTCAGCCCGGATAGCGTCGTGGTGTTCTACGCGAACGAGCGCGGGAAGAAGATCTGCGAATATCTGCGGGTGAATGATGCGGGCCAGATCGTGCAGGGCTCGGCAAACCATTTGGTGGCCTAGTCGCGGCCTGTTTTGGCGCTGCGGCGTCGCTCTCGTCGCAAGTGCTCCTCGCAATGACGGAGACTGCGGCACGCCCTTGCGCTAACAACAAAACCGCCGGCACCGAGACAGGACCTCCCTCATGAAACTCCCCGCCTCCCCCTTCACCGTCACCGACTGGAGCAAGGTCGAGGCCACCACGCATCCCGGTGAGACCGGCCAGGCCAGGTGGCGCATGCTCAACATCGGCGATCTCCGGGTGCGGATGGTCGAGTATTCGCCGGGCTATTTGGCCGACCATTGGTGCGATCGCGGCCACGTGCTTTACGTGCTCAATGGCGAGCTCGACAGCGAGCTGCGCGACGGGCGCAAATTCAAGCTCACGGCAGGGATGAGCTACCAGGTCTCGGACTACGGCGACGCCGCGCACCGGTCCTCGACCGCGACCGGAGCGACCCTTTTCATCGTGGACTGAGATCCGCCGGGCGGTTTAATTTGCACCGCAAAATAGCAAAGTCGTGCGACGTGCCGAGCCACGGGTGGTGCCTTGAACTGGCCCCAAATTCTCGCTATATTGTGATCATCGATACTTGGCCGAACGACTGGGCCGCTTCGCTTCGTTGCTGACGGGCGCGCACGCTTCAGATGAATTCTCCAAACATCGACTCATCAGGGACTATGGGCGCAATGCTGCGTACCGGTCCGCGTGCGTACTCAATCTAACTAACTAAAGGAAATTCCCATGGCTATGGGCACCGTGAAGTGGTTCAACACCCAAAAGGGTTATGGTTTCATCCAGCCGGATGACGGCCAGAAGGACGTGTTCGTGCACATCAGCGCCGTCGAGCGCGCCGGCCTCTCCTCCCTCAACGAGGGTCAGAAGGTCTCGTTCGACATCGTCGCCGATCGTCGCAGCGGCAAGTCCTCGGCTGACAATCTCCGCGTCGGCTAACGCCCGCGCACCGTTCTGACCACGGACGTACCGGCAGAACGTCAAGTTAGAAAACCCCGCGACCGGGATCCCGGTCTGCGGGGTTTTTGTTTTGGGGGAACTGTGGCGCGGCAGCTGCGGTGCCGTAGGGCGGATTAGCCCCGCGGATTGCGCAAAGCGCAACCCGCGAGGCGTAATCCGCCAACGCCTACGTCCCCGGGTACGGAAGTGGTGGATTACGCCGCCGGCCTGCGCTGCGCGCAAGCCGCCGGCTAATCCACCCTACGAGACCTTTTTCAGGATCGAGACGAAGAACCCGTCCGTCCCAGTCCGCCGCGGCGTCATCAGCCAGCCCTCGGGCGATTGCAGCGCGGCCTCGCCAAACGCCTCCGCCTTGTCCCACAGCACGCTCGCGGTCTGCTCGGGCGGCACGGCCGCGAACTCACCATGGCGCGCGACGAACGCCCTCACCTGTTCGCCGTTCTCTTCCGACAGCACCGAGCAGGTGATGTAGGCGATGCGGCCGCCCGGCTTCACGAGCGGCACCGCGCGCTCCAGCACCTCGGCCTGGTCACGCAGGCGAATCTCCAGCGCGCCCGGCCGCATCCGCCATTTGGCGTCGGGGTTGCGGCGCCAGGTTCCGGTTCCCGTGCAGGGCGCATCGATCACGACGAGGTCGGCAGAGGCGCGGATGTCGGCCAACGGATCGGCCTCGCCCTTGGGCGTGCGGACATCGGCATTGTGGACGCCGGCGCGCGAGAGCCGTTCGTGGATCGGCGCGAGCTGGCGCTTGTCGCTGTCGGTCGCGATCAACCGGCCCTTGCCCTGCATCAGGGCGGCGAGCGCCAGCGTCTTGCCGCCGGCGCCGGCGCAGAGGTCGATCACCTGCTCGCCGGGCTTTGCCGCGGTGAACTGGGCCGCAAGCTGCGATCCCTCATCCTGCACTTCAATTCCGCCCTTGATGAAATCCTCTTCGGCCTGGATCCCGGGGTTGCGCGCATCGGCCGAAAGCGCGATGCGCAGGCCCGTTGCCGACCAAGGCGTCGGTTTCGCATGAAGATGAGCAAGCGACTGCAGCGCCTTGTCGCGATTGGATTTAAGCGTGTTGACCCGCAGGTCGAGCGGCGCCCGGCTCGCCATCGCGGCGGCCTCCGCGGCGCGATCCTCGCCGAACACTTTTGCCAGGTGCGGATCCAGCCATTCGGGATAGTCGCCGGCGATCGCGGCCGGCGCGTCCTTGAGAGAACGCCGGCTGAGTGCCGCCTGCTCAGCCTCGGTCAGCGGCGCCGGCGCAAAGCGGCTGCCGTCGAACAACGCGCCCATGGTGGCCGTGTCCATGTCGCGCTCGAGCCGGAGCATGCCGATCAACCTGGCCCGCGCGGTGTCGGACTCCATCAGGAACGCGCTCGAGGCGTAGCGGCGCAGCACGTCCCAGACCAGGCCGGCGATGGCGGCGCGGTCGCCCGAGCCGGCAAAGCGGTGCGCAGTGCCCCACTCCTTCAGCGCCTTGGCCGCGGGCACGCGGTCTTTCTCGATGGTGTCGATCAGTTCGATGGCTGCGGACAGCCGGGCAGCGGGGGTCATTTGAATTGAATCTTTCAGATCAGATCCGACGGCTAACCGTCAGATCAACAACAGCATCTTCAGCGCGAAGTAGATCCACATCGCCAGCAGCACGAGGCCGCCGGCGAGCCAGACCGTGGAGCGGCGGCCGAGATCGTTCGAGGAGATGAACACGCCGGCATGGGCGAACCGCGTCACCACGAACACCCAGGACATCAGCACGATGAAGAGATCGGCATGGCGGAGCGGGAGCGCCAGCGCGATCAGGACGTAGAACAGCACCGGCAGTTCGAACTGGTTGCGGTAGCAATTGCCGATTTGCGTGGTGCCCTTCGGCCAGTTCGGCTCACCCAGCGCGATGTCGCGGATTTTGGTCTCGCCCGCAACCAGGGCGCGGCGGCGCGCCAGCACCATACCGATCAGAAGCGCGAAGGTGAGCCCCACCTGTACGAAGACAGGCAGCAGAACCATCTGGATAGACATCGGAACTTTCCCGTAAGGCGGCACGCCGCAGACCGTCATTAGCCGCGTCTGCTGGTCCTGACAATCAACCAGTTGAACCGGCGTTCCCGGTCTTGCGACCAACTGCCGATAGTTAAAGCGATTTGCCCCTGGGCCGCACGGCGAGCCAGCCATGAACACCCTGTCCAGCCTTTTGACCGATTCCGCTGACGGCGGGCTCGGTATCCTGATGTCGGCGCTGTCGGGCGTCGCGGCGGCCCTCGCGGTCGCGCTGGCAATGACTGTGTACTTCCGCCTGTCCTACCGGACCTGGCACGACGTCATCAGGCACGGCCTCGCCACCCTCGCCGCGACTGCCCTGTTCGCCTTTGCCGCCTACGACATGCGCCACGCCGCGCTCGCCTATCTCGGCCTCAATCCGTCCAAGCCCGCCGTGGAGTTCGAGATCCGCATGCCCCGGGCGATGCTGACGGCGGTGACCGACAGCCAGATCGAGCTGCATACCGACCGCAACCAGACGCTGGCGCTGGTCGACGGCGTACGCGACCTCTCGGACGGCCGCGCGTTGCTGCGCGGCGCGGTCGCGCTCAACCATCGGACCGCGGACCGCGTGCTGGTCGTGAACCTGCCCGGCAAGGGCACTTTCGAGTTCCGCCTCCGTCTGCCCGCCGAGCCGCATCGCTCCCAAGAGTTCGGCCCCTGGCACCTCGCCGACCGCATCGCCTCGCCGCCCGCCGACACCGTCGCGCCGCAGGACGCCTACACGATCCGGTACCGCGTGCTTTAAACTTTGTTCGTTGCGATCCATGCCCGCGCCGTCATCGTTCCGACGCGCGAGCACGGGTACGATGATCGCATGTCCGAATTTCGCCTGACGCAGATTTCCGACACCCATCTCGGCCGGCGCTTCCCCGGCCTGATCGCCAACTTCCAGGCGATCAGCGAGCATATCGACGGCAACCGGCCCGATCTCGTGATCAACACCGGCGATGTCGCCTTCGACGGGCCGACCGGCCGCGACGATGTCGTCTTCGCAAAAGACCTGCACGACGCCCTGCCCGTCGCCTGCCGCTACCTCCCCGGCAATCACGACATCGGCGATAATCCGACCGCGGTCGGCCCGGCGCCGAAGCCGCCGGTCACGGAAGCGCATCGCCGACAGTTCTGCGACCTCATCGGCGAAGACCATTGGTCGTTCGGGGCCGCCGGCTGGCGCTTCATTGGCCTCAACTCGCTGGTGATGAACTCGGGGCTCGCCTTCGAGGCCGAGCAGTTTGACTGGCTGTCGCAGGAGATCGCGCGCACGAATGGCCGGCCGGTCGCGCTGTTCCTGCACAAGCCGGTGTTTCTCAATCTGCCCGACGATCCCGAGACACCAGAAACCGCGATCCGCTACGTGCCGCAGCCGGCGCGGGCACGGCTGATCGAGATGTTGGGGACGATCGACCTGCGCCTCATCGCCAGCGGCCACGTGCACCAGCGGCGCGACTTCACCTGGCGCCACACCCGCCATGTCTGGGCGTCGTCGGCCGGCTTCGTCATCAACGATCAGCGCCAGGACCGGATCGCGATCAAGGAAGTCGGGCTGGTCGAATACCGCTTCCGACCCGACAGTTTTGAAGTCCGCCACGTCAGGGCCGCGGGCCAGGTCGATGTCGACATCGAGGAGCTGCTCGTCCAGATGGGCGGCGAGCATTAGGGCGCGCCGATCGGCTCAAGCGACGCTCTTGAGGTCCTGCTGGATCGCGGCGAGCAAGGATTGCAGCGCCTCGCTGTCCACCCGCTTGGCCGCGAGATCATTGGCAGGCGGCTGCCTGGCAGGCTGCGCGGCCTTGACCGGGCGCTTCGGGAATGGCGGGGGCGGTGCCGGCATCGAGGGGCGAGTAAAGTCGCTCTCCTCGTCGACACGGACGAACTTGCCATGGATGACGTCGTCGTGGCGGCCCATGACGAACATGGCCAGCCAATAGCCGGCGGCAAGCAGGATAACGCTGAAAACACTGATCTCTAACATCGCAGCACCTAAAATATGCCCGATGATTCAATGCCTTCGCGATCCCGTCAATGAACAGCCGGTCACACCTGCGGCTTTTGCGGGCAGGTGTGACCATTTGGTGACTCTTTCTTAACTATCCCCAGGAGGGCTGTGGCTCTGTAGCCACGTGAGTCCCAGTCCCTGTCGCCTAAAGCGCGATGAATGAGATCGTCATCGCGCTTTAGGTTGTTGTTTCGGCATGATCTTTCCGGAAAACCGCTTCGCACTTTTCCGGATCATGCCTAGGCCTTGTCCGGCCCGACCCGGACCAGCTGCTTGCCGAAATTGGCGCCCTTCAGGAGGCCCATGAAGGCGCCGGGCGCGCTGTCCAGGCCCTCGGTGACGAACTCCTTGTATTTGACCTTGCCGTCGCGGACCCATCCCGACATGTCGCGCAGGAAGTCGCCGTGGCGGGAGGCGAAGTCGGAGACGATGAAGCCGCGGAAGGTCAGCCGCTTGGTCAGCGTCGCGCGCATCATCGATGCGGCCCATTTCGGCGGCTTGGCCTCGGTGTCGTTGTAGTGCGCGATCAGGCCGCAGACCGGGACGCGCGCGAACGGATTGAGCAGCGGGAACACCGCCTCGAACACGGCGCCGCCGACATTCTCGAAATAGACGTCGATGCCTTTCGGGCAAGCGTCCTTCAGTTTCGCGCCGAGATCGGGATCGCGGTGATCGATGCAGGCATCGAAGCCGAGCTCCTTCACCACGTAGTCGCACTTGTCCTTGCCACCGGCGATGCCGACCGCGCGTGCGCCCTTGATCTTCGCGATCTGACCGACGGCCGAACCGACCGCGCCGGAGGCCCCCGCGACCACGACGGTCTCGCCTGCTTGCGGCTTGCCGATGTCGAGCAGGCCCGTGTAGGCGGTCATGCCGGGCATGCCGAGCACGCCGATCGAGGTCGAGATCGGACCGAGCTTGGGATCGACCTTGATCAGGCCCTTGCCGTTCGAGGTCGCGTGAGACTGCCAACCGGTTCGTGCACGGACGATGTCGCCCTTGGCGAAATCAGGATTGTTGGAGGCCGCAACCTCGCTCACCGCCTCGCCTTCCATCACGCCGCCGACCGGCACCGGCGCAGCATAGGACGGACCATCGCTCATGCGCCCGCGCATATAGGGATCGAGCGACAGCCAGATCGTGCGCAGCAGGACTTCACCCGCCGCGGGCGTCGGGACGGCGAATTCCTCGATACGGAAATCAGACGGCTTGGGCTCGCCGACGGGACGCGCGGCGAGAACGATGCGCTTGGCTTGGGACATGATGGCTTCCTCCGATTATCTTTCGACGTGAACGGAAGCGGAGGGAGCTAGCTGCGTCAATACAAAAGCGGCGGAGCGGTCAGGTGCAGAGGCGCGCACGGCTCTCGTGTCCCGGACGCGCTGCAGCGCGCAGCGTTGCTGCGCAGAGCCGGGACCCAGAAAGCAACACGGCAAAACGCGGAGACATGGGCCCCGGCTCTGCAGCGCATCACCGAAGAAGTGCTGCGCTGCGTCCGGGGCACGAGAGCGGAGTTGAAGGCGAGACCGGAGACTAACCCCCGCCCGGATAGTTCGGGCTCTCGCGCGTGATGGTGACGTCGTGGACGTGGCTTTCGCGCAGGCCGGCGCCGGTGATGCGGACGAACTGGGCTTTATCGTGCAGGTCCTTCATGTCGCGTGCGCCGACATAGCCCATCGCGGCGCGCAGGCCGCCGGCGAGCTGGTGCATGACGTTGCCGACCGGGCCCTTGTAGGGCACCTGGCCCTCGATGCCTTCAGGCACGAGCTTGAGCGTGTCCTTGATGTCCTGCTGGAAGTAGCGGTCGGCCGAGCCGCGCGCCATTGCACCGACCGAGCCCATGCCGCGATAGGCCTTGTAGGACCGGCCCTGCCACAAAAACACTTCGCCCGGCGTCTCGTCGGTACCGGCCAGTAGCGAGCCGACCATCGCGATGTCGGCGCCGGCGGCGAGCGCCTTGGCGAGGTCGCCGGAGAACTTGATGCCGCCGTCGGCGATGACGGGGATGTCGGCCTTCTTCGCCGCTTCCACCGCATCCATGATTGCGGTGAGCTGGGGAACGCCGACACCGGCGACGATGCGCGTGGTGCAGATCGAGCCCGGACCGATGCCGACCTTGATGCAGTCGGCGCCCGCGTCGATCAACGCCTGCGTGCCCTCGGTGGTGGCGACGTTGCCGGCGACGACCTGCACCGAGTTGGAGAGACGCTTGATGCGGTTCACGGCGTGCAGCACGTGGCGGGAATGGCCGTGCGCGGTGTCGACGACGACGAGGTCGACGCCGGCATCGATCAGCCGCTCGGTGCGCTCGAAGCCGGTGTCGCCGACGGTGGTGGCGGCGGCAACGCGCAGGCGGCCCTGCGCATCCTTGCAGGCGAGCGGATGGGCAACCGCCTTCTCCATGTCCTTGACGGTGATGAGGCCGACGCAACGATACTGCTCGTCGACCACGAGCAGCTTCTCGATGCGATGCTGGTGCAGCATCCGCCTCGCCTCGTCCTGGCTGACATTCTCGCGCACCGTGACGAGGCCTTCATGCGTCATCAGCTCGGAGACTTTTTGCCGGCGGTCGGTGGCAAAGCGCACGTCGCGGTTGGTGAGGATGCCGACCAGCTTGCCCGGCGTATTCTTGCCGGCGCCGGTGACGACGGGAATGCCGGAGATGCCGTGATCGCTCATCAGCTTGAGCGCGTCCTCGAGCGAGGCCTCGGGGCTGATGGTGAGCGGGTTCACCACCATGCCGGACTCGTAGCGCTTGACCTGGCGCACCTGGGCGGCCTGCCCTTCGGGATCGAAATTGCGGTGGATGACGCCGAGGCCGCCGGCCTGCGCCATGGCGATCGCCATGCGGGCCTCGGTGACGGTGTCCATGGCCGAGGCCATGATCGGGATGTTGAGCGGAATGGCGCGGGTGACGCGCGAGCGGATGTCGACCTCGCCCGGCATGACGTCCGACAGGCCCGGCTTCAGCAGCACGTCGTCGAACGTAAAGGCTTCGCGGATGCCCTGAAGTTGCACCGTGGCCATTTGCCAACTCCTTCCTGCGGCCTTGCCGCAAATGCTAATGGATGAGCGCCGCCCTCGGCGTACCTTGCGGCATCGCCTTGAGAATCGGAGCCCATCGGTGGGGTTGACGCGGGTCGATAGCACGGCCGCGTGACGAATCAAAGCAATTCGGACGGCTGGCCAGCCATGCACAGGCTTTTTTGGCGGATTCGGCCGAGAGTCAGCCCCACCCACCCACTGTCATTCCGGGGCGCGACGAAGTCGCGAACCCGGAATCCATCGCGCAGCAGGCCCTCCGGCCCAATGGGTTCGCGCCAAGGGCCGCGCCCCGGAATGACGAGGGAGCGAGAAGTCGCGAACCCCGTTTGACGCAGCGGAGGGTCACACCGTTGTTACGCGGGACTTAGGTGCTATGCGTCGATCCGCAATGGTCGGGGACCAGTGGCAGTGATAAGCCGCAACTCCACCCTCTTCCGATTTTCATTACCAATCCGTCATGGTCGACAAGCAACGCATCATTCCGCTGATCGTGGCCACTGCTCTCTTCATGGAGAACATGGACTCGACGGTGATCGCCACTTCGCTGCCGGCGATCGCGGCCGACATCGGCACCAGCCCCCTGACGCTGAAGCTCGCGATCACGTCCTATCTGCTGTCGCTCGCGGTGTTCATCCCCGCGAGCGGCTGGACCGCCGACCGGTTCGGCGCGCGGATGGTGTTCGCGATCGCGGTCGGCGTGTTCATGGTCGGATCGGTCGGCTGCGCGCTATCGAGTTCGGTCACCGATTTCGTGTTCGCGCGCATCCTGCAGGGCATGGGCGGGGCAATGATGACGCCGGTCGGGCGCCTCGTGCTGCTGCGCTCGGTCGACAAGAGCGCGCTGGTCAACGCCATGGCCTGGGTGACGGTCCCTGCCCTGATAGGTCCGGTGATCGGACCCCCGCTCGGCGGCTTCATCACGACCTACGCGTCCTGGCACTGGATCTTCCTGATCAACATCCCGATCGGGCTGCTTGGCATCTTCATGGCGCTGAAGTTCATCGACCCGATCAAGAGCGAGCAGCGCGAGCCGTTCGATCTGTACGGCATGGTGCTGGCGGGCATCGGCCTCGCCGGCATCGCCTTCGGCCTGTCGGTTGCCGGTCTCAACCTGCTGCCGTGGAGCACCGTCGCCGCGCTGATCGCGGGCGGCGCGATCTCGATGACGCTCTACGTCATTCACGCCCGGCGCACCGGCTCGCCGGTGCTCGATTTCTCGCTCCTGAAGCTGCCGACGTTGCGCGCGGCCGTGTTCGGCGGTTTCATGTTCCGGCTCGGCATCGGCGCGCTGCCGTTCCTGCTGCCGCTCTTGATGCAGATCGGCTTCGGCCTGTCGCCGTTCCATTCCGGCCTCGTCACCTTCGCCTCCTCGCTCGGCGCCATGGGCATGAAGACGCTGGCGGCGCGCATCATCCGCACCTTCGGCTTCCGCAATCTGATGACGGTGAACGCGATCATCAGCGCGTTCTTTCTCGCCGTCTGCGCGCTGTTCACGGTGACGACGCCCCTGCTGATCATCATGGTCATCCTGGTGGTCGGCGGCTTCTTCCGCTCGCTCGAGTTCACCGCGATCAACACGGTCGCCTATGCCGACGTCGAGACTGCGCAGATGAGCCGCGCCACCACCCTCGTCAGCGTCAACCAGCAGCTCGCCGTCTCCGCCGGCGTCGCCGTCGGCGCGGCCTGCGTGGAAACGACGATGTGGTTCAATCATGTCAGCGAGATCGACGCCACCGTGTTCGCCCCCGCCTTCCTCGTGGTCGCGCTGACCTCGGCGGCATCGAGTTGGTTCTTCTGGCAGATGCCCGTCGACGCCGGCCACGAGATCTCCGGCCGCAAGGCCGTGGAGATCGCCAGCCGCAAGGGCGCCGGCAAGGGCGCGGAGAAGGCGGCGGTCAAGACCGCGACGGAGGATACCCAGGACGTGCGGGATCAAAGGTTGGGGTGAGTTGGGCGAGCGGGCGCCTCACACTCGGTGTCGTCCCTGCGAACGCAGGGACCCATAACCGCAGGGACGAGACGTTGCGCGAGTCTGCCACTCCGAGTCTTCGCCAAACTTCTCCCTGTGGCTATGGGTCCCGGATCGGCGCTTCGCTCCAGACAACGCTACGCGTTGTCGGGAGCTTCGCTTGTCCGGGACGACAGGTGGAGATTGGCTCAGGCAGCCCCGCCCCGAAATCCCGTCGCCAGCACGTAACGCTCCGACGAATCCTGCCGGCTCGCCGCGGGCTTCACATGACGCACCGTCGCAAAATCGCGCTTGAGCTGGGCGAGCAGATCGGCGTCGGCGCCGCTCTGGAACGTCTTTGCCAGGAACGCGCCGCCGGGCTTGAGCACGTCGCAGGCAAAGGCAGCGGCGGTCTCGACCAGGCCGACGATGCGGAGCTGGTCGGTCTTGCGGTGGCCGGTGGTGTTGGCGGCCATGTCGGACATCACGAAATCGGCGCCGCCCCCAAGCATCGCGGTGAGCTTGTCCGGCGCATCATTCGCCATGAAGTCGAGCTGCGCGAAATCGACGCCGGGAATCTCGGGCATTTCCAGCAGGTCGATGGCGACGACCTTGCCCTTGCCTTCCACCGAGCCGACGCGCTTGGCCGCGATCTGGCTCCAGCCGCCGGGCGCCGCGCCGAGGTCGACGACGGCCATGCCGGGTTTCAAGAGCCGGAATTTGTCGTCGATCTCCAGAAGCTTGAACGCGGCGCGCGAGCGATAGCCCGCCGCCTTGGCCTTCACGACATAGGGATCGTTGAGCTGCCGCTCCAGCCACAGCTTCGACGACAATTTGCGCTTGCCGCCGGTCTTGACCTGGACGTGCAAGCGGCCGGTGGTGTCCTTGGCCATCTCACCAGCTCCTGAGCGCGCCGTCCTCGCGCATCATCTCGACCAGCATGCCTTCGCGCAAGCCCCGGTCGGCGACGCGCAGGCGCGGCAGCGGGAAGGCGCGGCGGATCGCGTCGAGGATGGCGCAGCCGGCGAGCACGAGATCGGCGCGCTCGACGCTGATGCAGCTGTTGCCGGCGCGCTCCTCATAGCTCATGCCGAGCAGCTTGTTGATGGTCGCGGTGATGTCGGAATCGTTCATCCAGATGCTGTCGATGCGGCGGCGGTCATAGCGCGCGAGGTTGAGATGGATGCCGGCGAGCGTCGTCACCGTGCCCGAGGTGCCGAGCAGGTGCATGCCGGCGAGATCGCTGCCGTGGACTTCGGCGAACGGCGCGACGTGGTTCGCGACCTCCTGCTCCATCGCGGCGTAGATCTCCGGCGTCACGTCACGGCCGCCGAACTGCTCGGCGAGCGTGACCACACCGTAGGGGATCGACATCCAGGCCTTGATCCGCGGCTCCGGATTTTGCGGATCGCGCTCGATCCGCACCAGCTCAGTCGAGCCGCCGCCGATGTCGAACAGGATCGCGCCGCGTCCCCGCGGGTCGACCAACGGCGAACAGCCGAGCACGGCGAGCGCGGCTTCGGTCTCGCGGTCGATCACCTCGAGCTCGATGCCGGTCTCGGCTGCGACGCGGCTACGGAACCCCTCCGCATTCGAAGCCGCGCGGCAGGCTTCGGTCGCGATCAGCCGCAACCGCCGCGCTTTGCGCAAATTGATCTTGTCACGGCAGATGCTGAGCGCGGCGATGGCGCGCTCGATCGCGGCCTCGCTGATGCACCCCGTCGCCGAGACCCCCTCCCCGAGCCGGATGATGCGCGAGAAGGAATCGACGACGCGAAAGCCGTCCTGGGTCGGACAGGCGATCAGCAGCCTGCAATTGTTGGTGCCGAGGTCCAGCGCCGCATAGACGCCGGTTCCCGACGCCTGCGCGCCGACAGCCGGTTCGGTGGCCAACGCCACCGCCGCCATCGACCCCTCCAGCTCACCGTGCGGCGCATGGCCGTCGCGGAGCCGCGTGTGGTCATTCATACAAACTGTCTTTCCGCGGCCGGTCGGGCCGGTCTGGAATTGATTTTTCGCCTGAAACATTAGCAGCGCAGCCGGCCTGCGCAACAACGCATCACATGGGACCATGCCCATTCGTGCGTTGTCGTGAACGGGGTGGTGGGTTATCTCAATGGAGTCCGGTGCCCCGCTGCCGCGAAAATGCGCAAATGCCGGCTTTTCAGGTCATTTCCCATGCAAGAACACACCAAATCGTCCACGCTCGAAAACGCTATTGCACTGCAAAAATATGGCGTCGGGCAGCCCGTCCGCCGCAAGGAGGACGACACGCTGGTGCGCGGCAAGGGCCGCTACACCGACGATTTCAACCTGCCCAACCAGGCCTATGCCGTGGTCGTTCGTTCCACCCACGCCCATGGGCTCATTCGCGGCATCGGCATCGACGCCGCCAGGGCGATGCCGGGCGTGCTCGGCGTGTGGACCGGCAGGGATCTCGATGCCGCCGGCTATGGCCCCTTCACCTGCGGCCTGCCGTTGAAGAGCCGCGACGGCTCGCCTTTGCTCCAGACCAACCGCCAGCCGCTGGCGACCGACAAGGTCCGCTTCGTCGGCGATCCCGTCGCCTTCGTCGTGGCCGAGACTCTGGCGCAAGCGCGCGATGCGGCCGAGGCGGTCGAGCTCGATATCGCGCCTCTGCCGGCTGTGACCGACCCTGAAGAAGCGGCCAAGCCCGGCGCGCCGCAGCTCTACGACCACATTCCTGATAACGTGGCGCTCGACTACCATTATGGCGACATGGACAAGGTCAACGCGGCCTTTGCCAGCGCCGCCCATGTCACCAGGATGGACATCGAGAACACCCGTGTCGCCGTGGTCTCGATGGAGCCGCGCGTCGGCCTTGCCTCTTACGACAAGACAACCGAGCGCTACACGCTTCAGGTACCGACGCAGGGCGTCGCCGGCAACCGCGCGAATCTCGCCAAGAACCTGAAAGTGCCGAACGAGAAGGTGCGCATCCTCACCGCCAATGTCGGCGGCTCCTTCGGCATGAAGAACATCAACTATCCCGAGTACATGTGCATCCTGTACGCGGCGAAAGTGCTGGGCCGCCCAGTGAAATGGCTCGACGAGCGCTCGACCGCCTTCCTCTCCGACAGCCACGGCCGCGCCCAGAAGATCCATGCCGAGCTGGCGCTCGACGCCGAGGGGCATTTCCTCGCGGCCAAGCTGTCCGGCTACGGCAATCTCGGCGCCTACATCACCGGCGTCGCGCCGGGGCCGCTCTCGCTCAACACCGGCAAGAACTTTTCCAGCGTCTACCGCACGCCGTTGATGGCGGTCGACATCAAGGTGGTGCTGACCAACACCACGCTGATGGGCGCCTATCGCGGCGCCGGCCGGCCTGAGGCGAACTATTACATGGAGCGGCTGATCGACCGCGCCGCCGACGAGATGGGCATCAACCGGCTGACCTTGCGCAAGCGCAATTTCATCAAGCCGAACCAGATCCCGTTCGCGGCCTCCTCCGGCGTCACCTATGACAGCGGCGACTTCCAGGCCGTGTTCAACAAGGCGCTCGAAATCTCCGACCACGAGAATTTCGCCAAGCGCAAGAAGGAGAGCAGGAAGGCCGGCAAGCTGCGCGGCATCGCGGTCGGCTCCTATCTGGAGGTCACCGCGCCGCCGAGCCCCGAGCTCGGCAAGATCGTGTTCGAAGCCGACGGCACCGTGCAGCTCATCACCGGCACGCTCGATTACGGCCAGGGCCATGCCACCCCGTTCGCGCAGGTGCTGAGCGAGCAGCTCGGTGTTCCCTTCGAGAGCGTCAAGCTGGTGCAGGGCGACAGCGATATCGTCCACACCGGCAACGGCACCGGCGGTTCGCGCTCGATCACGGCAACCGGCCAGGCCATCGTGGGGGCTGCCAAGCTCGTCATTGAGAAAGGCAAGCGCGCAGCGGCGCATATGCTCGAAGCGTCCGAAGCCGACATCGAATTCGAAGGCGGCAGCTTCACGATCGCCGGCACCGATCGCAGCATCGACATCATGGAGCTCGCCAAGAAGCTGCACGACGGCAAGACGCCGGAGGGCGTGCCCGATAGCCTCGACGTCGATCACACCAGCGAACCGGTCGCCTCGGCGTTCCCGAACGGCTGCCACGTCGCCGAGGTCGAGATCGATCCGGAGACCGGCGTGGTGCAGATCGTGCGCTACAGCGCGGTCAACGATTTCGGCACTGTGATCAACCCGCTGCTGGTCGCAGGCCAGCTCCATGGCGGCGTCGTCCAGGGCATCGGCCAAGCGCTGATGGAGCATATCCGCTACGACGAGAGCGGCCAGCCGATCACGGGTTCGCTGATGGACTACGCCCTGCCCCGCGCCGAGGACGTTCCCAACATGACAGTCGGCGATCACCCGGTGCCCGCCACGACCAATCCGCTCGGCAGCAAGGGCTGCGGCGAAGCCGGCTGCGCCGGCAGCCTGTCGACGGTGGTGAACGCCGTGCTCGATGCGCTCTCGGATTACGGCATCAAGCAGATCGACATGCCGCTGACGCCGGAGCGGGTGTGGCGGGCGATCCAGGACGCGAAGAGCAAGGCGGCGTAAGCTCCGTTCGTCATTCCGGGGCGGTCCGCAGGACCGAACCCGGAATCTCGAGATTCCGGGTTCGATGCTTCGCATCGCCCCGGAATGACGTTACCTGTGATTACGCCACCGCCTGCTCGCGCGGCTGGTAGATCGCAATGTGCTGGCAATGCGCCAGAGGCGTGGTGCCGTTGGCGACGACGAGCGCGACGAGCTCGACGAAGCGGTGGCCTTTCTTCTCGTAATTCGCAGTGACTTTCGCCCGCGCGGTGATCTCATCACCGGTGCGTGCGGCGGACAAGAGGTGCATGCGGCTGCCGACGTGGATCCACGGGCCGAGAATGGTGTTGTCGACCAGCACGCGGTTCATGACGCGCTGGATCAGGCCGGGATGGCCGAGCCCTTCGTGCGCAAAGATCGGATCGGTTTCCCTGATGTCGGCGAGATAGTCAGCCGCATCCTGCCCGGCCCATCGTCGGGGCGTCGTGCCCAACCATTTGCCTGTCTCGAACGTCGCGGGGCTGACCGGCGTGCGCTCAGCGACTGCGGGCACCGCAACGTAGTCACTCAGTGACACCGCAGGCGCCGCCGCCGGCAACGAGGCCGTGCCTGTCGCGCAGAGCTCGGTACGGCTGAACACCTCGATCGTCAGCAAGCCGTTGTGCTCGGTCGCATCGACATCGGCGGTCTCGCCGTCATAGACCGGCTTGATGAAGCGGGCCTCGACCAGCCCGCGCGACAGGAAATCGCGGCCCCAGCGAGCAATCGGCACGTGCATCATGTAGGCGAAGACATCGACGCCCGGGACCAGCCCGCCGGAAAAGCCGAAGCGACGCGCCACCGTGTCGTCATGCATCTTGTTTTCGGATTGCTTGGCGGTGTTGTAGGCCTCGACGCGCCAGGTTTCGAGCTGGTTCGGCATGGGGTCATCTTCCCTGTTCTTGTTGTTTCGGGCGGATCGTAGGCCCCAGGGAACACCGGTCAATCCCCTCGCCTTTGCGGCCCGAATGGGGTACCACGCGGCGAATGACTGACACCCCCACCCGCATCTATGTCGACGCCGACGCCTGCCCGGTAAAGGACGAGATCTATCGCGTCGCGCTCCGGCACGGCGTGCCCGTGAGCGTGGTCGCCGGCAATTTCATCCGCGTGCCGCACGATCCGCTGATCGAGCGTATCGCCGCAGGCGCCGGCATGGACGCCGCCGACGACTGGATCGTCGAGCGCGTCAAGCCCGGCGACGTCGTCGTGACATCGGACATTCCGCTCGCGAGCCGCTGCGTCAAGGCCGGCGCGGACGTGATCGCCCCGAACGGCAAGCCGTTCACAGAAGAGTCGATCGGGATGACGCTCGCGGTGCGCAATCTGATGACGGATCTGCGCTCGGCCGGCGAGGTCACCGGCGGCCCGCGATCATTCGCACCGCGCGACCGTTCCGCCTTCCTCTCGGCGCTCGACCAAACGCTGCGCCGGATCCAGCGCCGCCGCGCCGATCAGGCCGCAGCGAGCCAGAATTTGAGTCAGGGCTGATATGGCGCCGCCGCTGATCCAACTCAAAGACATCAGGCTGACCTTTGGCGGCACACCACTGCTGTCAGGCGTCGAGCTCAATGTCGCGCCGGGTGAGCGCGTCTGCCTGATCGGCCGCAACGGCTCGGGCAAGTCGACGCTGCTGAAGATCGCGGCCGGCCTCGTCGAGCCCGACGGCGGCACGCGCTTCGTGCAGCCGGGCGCGACCGTGCGTTACCTGCCGCAGGAGCCCGACTTCGGCGAGCACAAGACCACGCTTGCCTATGTCGAGTCCGGTCTCGCCCCCGGCGACGACCAGCACCAGGCGCGCTACCTGCTGGAGCAGCTTGGCCTGACCGGTGACGACAACCCGCATAACCTCTCCGGCGGCGAGGCCCGCCGCGCGGCGCTGGCCTATGTGCTCGCGCCCTCGCCCGACATTTTGCTGCTGGACGAGCCGACCAACCATCTCGATCTCGCCACCATCGAGTGGCTGGAGCAGGAGCTCGACTCCAGGCGCAGCGCGCTGGTGATCATCAGCCATGACCGCCGCTTCCTCACCAATCTCTCGCGCTCCACCGCGTGGCTCGACCGCGGCCGGATCAAACAGATCGATCGTGGCTTTGCTTCGTTCGAGAGCTGGCGCGACGAGGTGCTGGCGGAAGAAGAGCGCGACCAGCACAAGCTCGACCGCAAGATCGTCGACGAGGAGCACTGGCTGCGCCATGGCGTCTCCGGCCGGCGCAAGCGCAACGTCAAGCGGCTCGGCAATCTGCATGCGCTACGCGACCAGCGGCGCAACTATCGCGGCACGGCCGGCACCGCCAGTCTCGCAGCCAGCGAAGCGGAGCAATCCGGCAAGCTGGTGATCGAGGCGAAGGGCGTCACCAAGGCCTATGGCGAGCGCATGATCGTCGAGAATTTCTCGACGCGCATCCAGCGCGGCGACCGGCTCGGCATCATCGGACCGAACGGCGCCGGCAAGACCACGCTTGTCAATCTGCTCACCGGCGGCGGGGAACCGGATTCCGGCACGATACGTCTCGGCGCCAATCTGGAGGTAGCGACGCTCGATCAGCACCGCGAAAGCCTCGATCCGAAATCGACGCTAGCCGAAGCACTCACCGGCGGTCGTGGCGACCAGATCATGGTCGGCGGCAAGCCGAAGCACGTCGTCGGCTACATGAAGGACTTTTTGTTCGCGCAGGAGCAGCGCGGCACCCCGGTGGAGGTACTCTCGGGCGGTGAGCGCGGCCGGCTGATGCTGGCGCGGGCGCTGGCAAAACCCTCGAACCTGCTGGTGCTGGACGAGCCGACCAACGATCTCGATCTCGAAACCCTCGACGTCCTGGAAGACATGCTCGGCGATTACGAGGGCACCGTCATCCTGATCAGCCATGACCGCGACTTCCTCGACCGCGTCGTCACCTCCGTGATCGCGCCTGAGGGCAACGGCAAGTGGACCGAATATGCCGGCGGCTACAGCGACATGCTGACCCAGCGCGGCGCGGATCTGAAGCGTGAAACGGCGAAGGCGCAGCCGGTTGCGGAGAAGAGAGAGGAGCGCGCCGCTGCTCCCGCCTCCGCACCGAGGCGCAAGCTGAGCTTCAACGAGAAGCATGCGCTGGAAACGCTGCCGAAGAAAATGGAGACGCTGCAGGCCGATATTGCGAAACTGCAGCGCGTGCTCGACGATCCCAATCTCTATGCGAAAGATCGCAAGAAATTTGACGACACCTCCGCCGCCATCGCCAAGGCGCATGATGAACTGTCTGCCGCTGAAGAGCGCTGGCTCGAACTTGAAATGCTTCGTGAAGAAATAGAGCAGGCCTAGCGCGCATTCCGCAAAAGTGGGCACCGGTTTTGCCATCAGAATGCGCGCCAACTAAGAGACGACTCCCATGACAACTCCCCTCGCCGCAAAAATCGCCCGCGAATACGGCACGCCCTGCGCCGTCATCGACATGGACAGGGTCGAGCGCAACATCGCGCGGATCCAGAAAGCCTGCGACGAGGCCGGTGTCGCCAACCGTCCGCACATCAAGACGCACAAGAACCCGACCATCGCCAAGATGCAGGTCGCGGCCGGCGCCAAGGGCATCACCTGCCAGAAGCTCGGCGAAGCCGAGATCATGGTCAATGCCGGCATCGACGACATCCTGATCAGCTACAACCTTCTCGGCGAAGAGAAGATGGCCCGCCTCGGCGCGCTGCAGGCCAAGGCCAACATGACGGTGGCCGCCGACAATTCGACCGTCGTCGCCGGCCTGCCCAAGGCTGCGGCGGCATCGGGCCGTCCGCTCTCGGTCGTGGTCGAATGCGACACCGGCCGCAAGCGCGCCGGCGTCGAGACCCCGGCGGAAGCCATTGCGCTGGCGCGCGAGATCGCCGGCTCGAAGGGACTGCAGTTTGCAGGATTCATGCTGTATCCGACCGAGACCGGCTGGGCGGACGCGCAGAAATTCTACGACGAGGCGCTGGCCGGTGTGCGCGCGCACGGGCTGGACGCAAAAATCGTCTCGACTGGCGGCACGCCGAATCTGAAGAACATCGGCAAGCTCAAGGGCGGCACCGAGCATCGTTTTGGCACCTACATCTATAACGACCGCATGCAGGTCGCGGCCGGCGTCGCCAGTTGGGACGACTGCGCGCTCCACATCTATTCGACCGTGGTCAGCCGCGCCGCGCCCGAGCGCGGCATTCTCGATGCCGGCTCGAAGACGCTGACGACGGATACCGGCGGCCTCGACGGCCACGGCCTGATCCTGGAACACCCCGAAGCTAGAATCGCAAAATTCGCCGAGGAGCACGGCTTCCTCGATCTCTCCCGCAGCAACACGCGCCCGAACGTCGGCGACGTCGTCCGCATCGTGCCGAACCATGTCTGCGTCGTCGTCAACATGATGGACGAAGTGGTGATGGTGCGCGGCGAGGAGATCCTCGGCACGCTCCCGGTCGCGGCGCGGGGCAAGCTGAGGTAGCAGTTCGGCGCCCGCGCATCCTTCGAGGCTCGCCTTCCGGTGCTGTCGCACCGGAAGGCGAGCACCTCAGGATGACGCTTTCTCTTGAACTGTCCCCAAGACGACGCTCTCTCATAGCCGTCACCCTGAGGTGGCCGCTTCTTCAGCGGCCCTCGAAGGGCGACGGTGTTTTATGAACGCTTCAACCAGTCCAGCACGCCCCTGCCCGCGGCAGCCCCCGTCGCGAACGAGGCCTGGAGCAGATAGCCGCCTGTCGGCGCTTCCCAATCCAGCATCTCGCCGGCGGCGAACACGCCGGACAATTTGCGCAGCATGAAGTTTTGGTCGAGCTCTTCGAAGGATATTCCGCCCGCCGTCGAGATCGCGCGATCGATCGGGGCAACGCCGGTGAGCTGAACCGGAATGGCGTTGATCAGATGCGCAAGCTCGGCCGGCGAGAACGAGGCCAGTGGCCGGCCGGACACGATGGCGGCCTCCTGCATCAGGCCGATCCCGACCGGCGACAATTGCGCCGCCTTGCGCAGGAAGTTCGCGAGCGATTGCTTGCCGCGCGTCCCCGACAGCCGCGTGGTCAGCGCGGCGGCATCGAGGTCGGGCCGCAACGCGATCGAAAGCGTCGCTTGCCCGAGACCCAGCACCGCCTCCCGCAGCTCCGCCGACAGCGCGTAGATCGCGCCGCCTTCGATGCCGCTGCGTGTGATCATGGCTTCGCCCCGCACCGTGTGCGCGCCGATCGTCAGCGCCACGCCCTTGAGCGGCTGGCCCTCGAAACGATCGCGGAACACATCGGACCAAGCGACCGTGAAGCCGGAATTGGCTGGCCGCAGTTTTGAGATGGCAACGCCTTTCGCGGCAAGGAGCTCGACCCAGCCGCCATCCGATCCGAGCCGCGGCCAGCTCGCGCCGCCGAGCGCAAGCACCGTCGCATTGGCAACGACAGCCGCACCGCCATCTGGCGTTCGAAACAACAGCCGCCCCTCGTCATCCCAGCCGGTCCAGCGATGACGAAAGGCAAACCGCACGCCGCTCGCATCGAGCCGCCGGAGCCACGCGCGCAGCAAGGGCGAGGCCTTGAATGCCTTTGGAAACACCCGCCCGCTGGTGCCGACGAAGGTCGGCTCACCCAGGGCTTCGCTCCACGCGCGCAGCGCCTCCGGCGAGAACGCCTCGATCGCCGCCTGCAGCCTCGGAGCCGCCTCGCGATAGCGCGCCATGAATTCCGACAGCGGTTCGCTGTGGGTGAGATTGAGCCCGCCCCGGCCGGCCATCAGGAATTTGCGGCCCGCGGACGGCATCGCGTCGTACACGGTGACGCGCGCGCCGCCCTGCGCCAGCATCTCCGCCGCCATCAGCCCGGCGGGACCGGCCCCGATGACGGCGACGTCGGTCAGAGCTTGATCCCCGCCCGCGCCGCGGCCTGCGCCACGTATTTCTGCGTCTGCTCGAACGCCCCGGTCAGCGCCTTGGCTTTCGACATGTCGCTGATCTCCGCGAAATGCGCGGCGACCGCGTCCGGCGTCCATTCGGATTCCGGCAGGTTGATGCCTTCGCTCTCCACGATCTTGATCACCGCGAAGGAGCCCGCGCCGGCGCCCATGATGGTACGGGTCGGCGCGTCCTCGCTGAGCATGTATTCGACCGCGGGCGTGATCGCGTTCGGCTTCATCAGTTGCAGCGCCTGCGGCGGCAACAGCTCTTCCGTCATACGGGTCGCGGCCGTCGGCGAGATGATGTTGACGCGGATGTCGGACTTGCGGCCTTCCTCGGCCAGCACGTTCATCAGGCCGACAATGCCGGACTTGGCCGCGCCGTAATTGGCCTGGCCGAAATTGCCGTAGAGGCCGGAGGACGACGTCGTCAGCACGATGCGGCCATAGTTGCGATCGCGCATGCCGGCCCAAGCGGCCTTGCAGCAGTAGAAGGTGCCGACGAGGTGGACGTCGAGCACTTTCTGGAAGTCGGCGGCTTCCATCTTGCCGAACGACTTGTCGCGTAAAATGCCGGCATTGGCGCACAAGAGATCAACGCTGCCCCATTCCTTGGTGGCGCGCTCGACCATGGCGGTGACCTGTTCGAAATTCGAGACGTCGGCGCCATCGGCCATCGCGGTGCCGCCGGCTTTGCGGATTTCCTCGACCACGGTCTCGGCCGGCGACAGCGAGCCACCGGTGCCGTCACGCGCGCCGCCGAAATCGTTGACGACCACTTTCGCGCCGCGGCTGGCCAGCCCGAGCGCATGCGCACGCCCCAGACCATTGCCCGCGCCGGTGACGATGGCGACGCGTCCGTCGAACCTGATTGCCATGAGTGCGTTTCCTTTCTTCCTTCTCCCCCTTGCGGGAGAAGGTGGCATAGGCGGCCTACGGCCGCCGTCCTAAAAAGACGCCGACGCGTAGCGTCGGCTACGGCGCCGGATGAGGGGTTTGCTTCTACAGGCGAGTCCGCGGAGAGATACCCCTCACCCGGCTTCGCTCTGCGAAGCCACCCTCTCCCACAAGGGGAGAGGGTGAAATCGCGCGTTGCGTCGCTTTTGAGCAGCGATGGGTTGCCGGGTCAAGCCCGGCAACGACGCTTCGGGCCTAGGCGAAATAGATCAGACCCAGCCACTCCGCGACCAGCGCCGGCTTGTCCTCGCCCTCGATCTCCACCGTGACATTGGTGCGGGACTGCAGCTCGTTGGGCTTGCGGAGCTTGGCTTCGGCCAGCACGAAACGGCCGCGAACGCGCTTGCCCGAGCGGACCGGCGAGATGAAGCGCAGCTTGTCGAAGCCATAGTTCACGCCCATCGTGGTCCCCGCGATCACGGGCATCACCTCATAGGACATGATCGACAGCAGCGACATCGTCAGGAAGCCGTGCGCGATGGTGGTACCGAACGCCGTCTCCTTCTTGGCACGTTCAGGGTCGACGTGGATGAACTGGTGATCCTCGATCACGTCGGCATAGGTGTCGATGCGCGGCTGATCGATCAGGTGCCACGACGATACGCCGATCTCCTTGCCGACCATGGCCTGGTAGGCTTCCAAGGAAATCGGCGGCTTCTTCCAGACTTCGTTCACTTAGGTCTCACTCCGTGTTTTCGGCAGTTCCGGAAAATCCTCCTCACGGAATTCCCGGCCGCGCAGCGGATCGTTGCGATCATCGTCGCGCTCGAGCCTGCGTAGCTGCACGCGGCGGATTTTGCCAGAGATCGTCTTCGGCAGCTCGGTGACGATTTCGAGGCGACGGATGCGCTTGAACGGGGCGAGCCGCGTGTGCAGGTGCCGGAAGATGGACAGCGCGGTCTCCGGCGTCCGCTCCGCGCCCGAGGTCAGCAGCACGAACGCCTTGGGGATCGCGAGCCGGATCGGATCCGGGCTCGGCACCACCGCGGCTTCCGCAACCAGCTCGTGCTCGAGCAGCACGCTCTCCAGCTCGAACGGGCTGATGCGGTAGTCCGACGACTTGAACACGTCGTCGGAGCGGCCGACAAAGGTAAGATAGCCCTCGTCGTCTTCGAAAACGACATCGCCGCTGCGATAGAGCTCGCCTTCGTCGCCGGAGAGCTTGCCGTCGTCGCTCTGATAGCCCTGCATCAGCCCGGCGGGGCGCTCGACGCCGAGCAGCAGCGTGACCTCGCCTTCCTTCGCCTTGTTGCCGTCGGCATCGCTGATCTGCACGCGATAGCCCGGCAGCGGCCGGCCCATCGAGCCGATCTTGATCGTCTGGCCCGGCGAGTTGCCGGCCAGCGCGGTGGTTTCGGTCTGGCCGTAGCCGTCGCGGATGGTGAGGCCCCAGGCCGCCCGCACCTGGTCGATCACTTCAGGGTTGAGCGGCTCGCCGGCGCCGCAGACCTCGCGCAAGCTCACCTTGAAGGACGCCAGGTTCTCCTGGATGAATAGCCGCCACACCGTCGGCGGCGCGCACAGCGTGGTGACGCCGCAGCGGCCGATGGTGGCAAGCAGGCCTTTCGCATCGAAGCGCGGCTGGTTGACCACGAACACAGTGGCGCCCGCGTTCCATGGCGCGAAGAAGCAGCTCCAGGCATGCTTGGCCCAGCCGGGCGAGGAGATGTTGAGATGGACGTCGCCGGGCTTCAGCCCGATCCAGTACATGGTCGACAGATGCCCGACCGGATAGCTGCGCTGGCTGTGCCGGACGAGTTTTGGTTTTGCCGTGGTCCCCGAGGTGAAATAGAGCAGCATCGGGTCGTCGGCATTAGTCGAGCCGTCGGCGCTAAAACTCTCCGGGGCCTTTGCGGCATCATCATAGGAGAGCCATCCGTCGTGAGCCGGGCCGACCACGATGCGAACGATATTCTCGGCACCAAGGCTTTCGAATTTAAGGCTTGCGAATTTCGCGACTTGGTCCTCGGCGGCCACCACCGCCCTCGCCTTGCCGCGATCGAGGCGATCGCGAAGCTCGTCCGCGGTGAGCAGCGTGGTCGCAGGGATCACGACGACGCCGAGCTTCATCGCCGCCAGCATCGTCTCCCACAGCGGAACCACATTGCCGAGCAGCAGCAGAAGATGATCGCCGCGCTTCAGGCCCTGCCCACGGAGGAAATTCGCGACCTGGTTCGAGCGCTTCGACAGCGCCGCAAAGGATAGTTTTGTCTGCCGGTCCTGCGCGGCATCGACGATCCAGAGCGCGGCCCGGTCCTTGGCTTCCGCGTCCTTCGCGAGCTCATCGAACCAGTCGAGCGCCCAGTTGAAGGGAACCGGATCCGGCCAGCGGAAGCCTGTGACCGCCGTCTCGTAATCCGTGCGGTGCTTGAGCAGAAACGCGCGCGCGTCCTGAAATGTCGTCATGTTCCGGGCCCGTCGAATTGATGTTCGAGCGTAGCCCGGATGGAGCGAAGCGCAATCCGGGGCCGGCTACACCATTGGAAGCAGCTGTCCCGGATTTCGCTTCGCTCCATCCGGGCTACGAAGCCTCGCTATTTTCCAGCGAGGCTGCGAACGTGCTTGATAATTCCGGAAAAATCCACCCCACCTTGCCCGGCTGCGTCGAAAGACTGATAGATCTCCTGCGCATGCTTGCCGAGCGGGGTGGCCGCGCCCGCAGCCTTCGCGGCGTCCTGCGCCAGCGTCAGATCCTTCACCATCAGCGCCGAGGCAAAGCCCGGCTTGTAGTCGTTGTTCGCGGGCGAGGTCGGCACCGGGCCCGGCACGGGGCAATAGGTCGTCAGCGACCAGCACTGGCCCGACGAAGTCGAGGCGACGTCGAACAGCGCCTGATGCGAGAGCCCGAGTTTCTCGCCGAGCGCAAACGCCTCGCTCACCGCGATCATGGAGATGCCGAGGATCATGTTGTTACAGATTTTTGCAGCCTGCCCTGCGCCGGCCCCGCCGCAATGCACGATCTTCTTGCCCATGTTCTCCAGCACCGGCTTTGCCGCCGCGAATGCGTTCTCCTCGCCACCGCACATGAAGGTGAGCGTCGCGCCCTTGGCGCCGCCGGTGCCGCCGGAGACCGGCGCATCCACCGAAAGCACGCCGTGCTTGGCGGCGAGCGCATGCGCCTGCCGCGCACTCTCGACGTCGATGGTCGAGCTATCGATGACCAGCGCGCCCTTGGCCATCGCGGGAAGGATTTCGTTCCAGACGCCGAGCACATGCTTGCCGGCCGGCAGCATGGTGACGACGACATCGGCGCCCTTCACTGCGCCCGCGGCGCTGTCGGCGATGCCGGCGCCGTCGGCCTTGGCCTGATCGCGCGAGGCTTCGACGAGATCGAACGCCACCACCTTGTGGCCCGCCTTGACCAGATTGGCCGCCATCGGGCCGCCCATGTTGCCGAGACCGATGAATGCGATCGTGGCCATTGTCGTTTCCTCCAGCTTCAATCGTTGATTAGTTGAACTTCAGCTCGTCGGCGCCGATCTCGGCGAGATACGGCGCAAGCATCTCTGGCGTCACATCCTCGATCCGCGGCGGCGACCACGTCGGGTTGCGATCCTTGTCGATCACGGCCGCGCGCACGCCCTCGCGAAAATCGTCACTGCGAAACACCTCCAGTGCGGCGCGGTATTCGCGCACCAGGCACTCCTCCAGGCTCGACGCCTCGCGCGCCAGTCGCAACAGTTTCAGCGTCACCACCATGCCGCGCGGCGATTTCTCGTTGAGCGTCTTCAGCGTCGCCAGCGCGAAGTCGGAGCCGTCACGTTTCAGGGCAGCAAAGATATCTTCCATGCGGTCGAAGCCGAACAATGCGTCGATAGCAGGCTCTTTTGCGGCGACCGGTCCCGCGGTCTCGCCCGTCGCAAAGCCGTTGATGAGCCCGCCGACATCGGCGGCAGTTACGCCTGGACGAACCTTGGTTAGCGCCTCGCGCAGCTCCGGCCATTTGGCCGCTGGCACCACAGCGTCGGCGAACTTGGCATGGATCGCGTCGGGCCCGTTCATGGTCTGGCCGGTCAGGCCGAAGTAAGTGCCGACCTCGCCCGGCGAGCGCGACAACAGAAAGGTTCCGCCAACGTCAGGGAAGAAGCCGAGCCCGACCTCGGGCATCGCCAGTTTTGTGCGATCGGTGACGATGCGGTGGCTGGCATGGGCGGAGAGCCCGACGCCGCCGCCCATCACGATGCCGTCCATGAAGGCGATATAGGGCTTCGGGAATTTCTTGATCCGGGCGTTGAGGATGTATTCCTCGCGCCAGAGGATCTTGCCGAGGTCGCCGTTGACCTTCGAGCTCTCCCAGAGCGTGCGGATGTCGCCGCCGGCACAGAGGCCGCGCTCGCCGGAGCCTTCCAGCAGGATCACTGCGACGGCGGGATCGGCCTCGAAGCGGTCGAGCGCCTTGTCGATGTCGCGAAACATCTCCAGCGTGACGGCGTTGATGGCCTTGGGACGATTGAGCCTGATGATTCCGGCCGCGCCCTCGACGCGCGCGACCAGATCGCCCTCTTCCACCACCGTCATCGCGCGCCCTCGATCAGTTTGCGCGCCACGATCAGCCGCATGATTTCATTGGTACCTTCGAGGATCTGGTGCACACGCAGATCACGCACGATCTTCTCGATCCCATATTCGCTCAAGTACCCGTAGCCGCCGTGAAGCTGCAGCGCATGGTTGGCGACCTCGAAGCCGACATCGGTGCCGAAGCGTTTGGCCATCGCACATAGCATCGTGGCATCGGGGTCCTTGCGGTCCAGCGCCGCGGCGGCACGCCACAGAAAAGTGCGCGCGGCCTCGAGCTCGATCGCCATGTCGGCGAGACGGAATTGCAGCGCCTGGAATTCGTCGAGACGCTTTCCGAACGCCTTGCGTTCCTTCATGTAGGCGCGCGCCTTGTCGAGCGCGGTCTGCGCACCACCCAGCGAGCATGCGGTGATGTTGAGGCGGCCGCCATCGAGGCCGGCCATCGCGATCTTGAAGCCGATGCCCTCCTCGCCGAGGCGATTGGCAACTGGCACGCGGGCGTTCTCGAACATCACGGCGCGGGTCGGCTGCGCGTTCCAGCCCATTTTGCGCTCATTGGCGCCGAAGGAAACGCCCGGCGTCTTGCCGTCGATGACGAGCGTCGAGATGCCGCCGGGGCCATCGCCCCCGGTGCGCACCATCGCGACCAGCAGATCAGTGCCGCCGGCGCCGGAGATGAACTGCTTCTGGCCATTGAGAACGTAGTGATCGCCATCGCGCACCGCGCGGGTGCGGAGCGCCGCGGCATCCGAGCCCGCGCCCGGCTCAGTCAGGCAGTAGCTGGCGATCAGCTCCATGGTGCAGAGTTTTGGCAACCATGTATGGCGCTGGGTGTCGCTGCCGAAGGCATCGATCATCCAGCTCGCCATGTTGTGGATCGAGATGAAGGCGGAGGTGGTCGGACAGCCCGTCGCCAGCGCCTCGAAGATCAGCGCCGCGTCGAACCGTGTCATCGCGGATCCCCCGACATCCTCGCGGATGTAGATGCCGCCCATGCCCAGCGTCGCGGCCTCGCGCATCACGTCGACGGGGAAATGCTTCTCCTCGTCCCAGCGCAGTGCGTGCGGCGCGATCTTCTCCGCCGCAAACGCCAACGCCATGTCGCGAACCGCGATCTGATCCTCGTTCAGAGCGAACTGCATATGAGCCTCGCTCTCAAGGGGATCACTTCATCAGCGGGATCGAGAACTCCGCGCCTTCCTTGACGCCGGACGGCCAGCGCGAGGTCACCGTCTTGGTCTTGGTGTAGAAGCGGACCGAATCCGGACCGTGCTGGTTGAGATCGCCAAAACCCGACTTCTTCCAGCCGCCAAAGGTGTAATAGGCAATCGGCACCGGAATCGGCACGTTGATGCCGACCATGCCGACATTGACCTTGGCCGCGAAGTCGCGGGCGGCGTCGCCGTCGCGGGTGAAGATCGCAACGCCGTTGCCGTAGTCGTGCTCCGACGGCAGCGCCAGCGCTTCCTTGTAGTCGTGCGCGCGGACGACCGAGAGCACCGGGCCAAAGATCTCTTCCTTGTAGATCCGCATGTCCTTGGTGACGTTGTCGAACAGCGAGCCGCCGAGATAGAAGCCGTTCTCGTAGCCCTGCATCTTGAAGCCGCGGCCGTCGACGGCGAGCGTCGCGCCTTCCTTGATGCCGATGTCGATGTAGCCCTTGACCTTCTCGACCGCCTCGCGCGTCACCAGCGGACCGTAATCGGCGGACGGATCGATCGAGGTGCCGATCTTGAGCGACTCGACGCGCGGGACCAGCTTCTCCATGAGACGGTCGGCAGTGGACTTGCCGACGGGGACCGCGACCGAGACGGCCATGCAGCGCTCGCCGGCCGAGCCGTAGCCCGCGCCGATCAGCGCGTCGACGGCCTGGTCCATGTCGGCATCCGGCATGATGATGGCGTGGTTCTTGGCACCGCCGAAACACTGGCAGCGCTTGCCCGTTTGAGCTGCGCGCTCATAGATGTACTGCGCGATCGGCGTGGAGCCGACGAAGCCGACGGCCTTGATATCGGGATCGTCGAGGATGGCGTCGACCGCCTCCTTGTCGCCGTTGACGACGTTGAGGATGCCGGCCGGCAGGCCCGCCTCGATCATGAGTTCGGCGAGCAGCATCGGCACGCCGGGATCGCGCTCGGAGGGCTTGAGGATGAAGGCGTTGCCGCAGGCGATCGCGGGCGCGAACTTCCACATCGGGATCATCGCCGGGAAGTTGAACGGCGTGATGCCGGCGACGACACCGAGCGCCTGACGCATGGAATAGATGTCGATGCCGGGGCCGGCGCCTTCGGTGTATTCGCCCTTCATCAGATGCGGGATGCCGCAGGCGAACTCGGCGACCTCGAGGCCGCGCTGGATGTCGCCCTTGGCGTCCGGCACGGTCTTGCCGTGCTCGCGCGCGAGCAGCTCGGCCAGCTTGTCGTAGTCGCGCTGAACCAGCTCGACGAATTTCATCATGACGCGGGCGCGGCGCTGCGGGTTGGTCGCGGCCCACTCGGGTTGTGCTGCGCGGGCGTTCTCGACGGCGGCGCGGACCTCGGCCTTGGACGCCAGCGCCACCTTGGCCTGAACGTCACCGGTCATCGGCTCGAAAACGTCGGCGGTGCGGCCAGACGTGCCCTTTACTTCCTTGCCACCGATGAAATGTCCGACTGAGCGCATGAATGATCTCCTTGAGGCCGAGCTTGAACGCTTTGACAAATCCTATCGACCTGCATTTTATAGGATTCAAGTCTGAGATAATGCACCATAGATGTGCGAAAATGCTGGATCAAGGCGCTATCGATTGGGACGACTTCCGCTTCGTGCTGGCCATCGTGCGGGGCGGCTCGGTGTCGGCTGCGGCAAAACAGCTCGGAGTGGACCACGCCACGGTGATCCGCCGCGTCGATCGGCTGGAGAAACACCTGTCGGCCAAGCTATTCGACCGGCGCAAGACCGGCTACCTCCTCACCGAGGCCGGCCAGCGCGTCGCCGACAGCGCGGAAGCCATGGAATCGACCATCGTCGCCAACCAGGAGCAGGTCGGCGGCTCGGTGGCGCGGCTGACGGGGACGGTGCGGATCGGCGCGCCTGATGGCTTCGGCACCGCTTTCCTGGCGCCGCGGCTGGCCCCCTTCGCCGACCGGTATCCCGATCTCGATCTGCAACTTGTGGCCACCGCGCGGCTGTTCAGTCTCTCCAAGCGCGAGGCCGATATCGCCATCAGCCTGACCATGCCGAAGGAAGGCCGCATCGTCGGCCGCAAGCTGCTCGACTACCGCCTCGGCCTCTACGCCGCCCCCACCTATCTGGACCGCTTCCCGAAAATCATCTCGCGGCAGGACCTGCCGCAGCACCGCTTCGTCGGCTACATCGAAGAGCTCTTGTTCACGCCGGAACTCGATTATCTGCCGCAGGTGTCGCCGCGGATCTCCGCGCGCTTCCGCAGCGCCAATCTGATCGCACAGCTCAACGCCACGCTCTCTGGCTTCGGAATCGCAGTGCTGCCGCACTTCATGGCGAGCGATTATCCGCAACTCGTGCCGGTGCTGCCCGAGGAGATCTCGATCACGCGGACATTCTGGATGCTGATGCACGCCGACAGCAAGGATCTGGCGCGGATCCGAGCGGTGGCGGATTACATCGGCGAGATCGTCGAGCGCGAGCGAGCGCTGTTTGCGGGGCGCACTTCGTAGGGTGGATTAGCCGAAGGCGTAACCCACCAGGTCTGTCTCCGCGGAAATCGAAGAGGTGGATTACGCTTCGCTAATCCACCCTACGGCAGCTCGGCTAGTTCTTCGCCTTCTTCACCGCCGCCGCCTTCGGCTCGCGCTTCGTACCTTCCACCGCACTGTCCCGGCCCACCTTCAACACCTCGTCGGACAGCTCGCTCGACCCGGCAATGCGCGCCAGCAGCATGGTGCCGGCCATCGTCGCCAGCGTCGCAACCGCCTGCTTGCGTGCGGCCTTGCGCGGCATGTTCGGAATATTGTCCGCCAGCACCTCGATCATCTCGTCGAGCTTGCCGGCAAAGGCCTTTCGCGCCTTCGGGCTCTCGCGGGCGATCTCGGCACCGAGAGCGGGAATCGAACAGCCATGGCCGGGATTGTCGCGATGCAACGCCGACAGGTAGGCCTCCGCGATCATGGCCAGCCGCTTGTCCGGCGAAACCTCGTCGGTGATCTTGCGCCAGTGCTCCATCGAGCGGTCCATCGCGTAACCGAACGCCTCGATCACCAGCGCCTCGCGGGAATCGAAATGCGCGTAGAAGCCGCCATGGGTCAGGCCCGCCTCCTTCATGAGGTCGGCCACGCCGATGCCATGGGCGCCCTTTTCGCGCAGCCGCACAGAGGCCCTCTTCACGATGCGGTCGTGGGTTTCCTGCTTGTGTTCCCGGGAGTAGCGCATGCGGTTCTCATTGAATGTCGATGGTCATCTCATAACACGCAAATGACGAAAAGGGTGCATTAATTCATGTTAAGTTGCTTCCGATCATGGAAAACGTTGCAGTTGCGTGCACCGCAAGGGCGCCCTTGCCGTCCCGGACGAAGCCTTCGGTGTAGCTGGTCTGCCGTCCCAACTTGATCACCCTGCCTTCGGCCGAGATCAGGCCCGAGCGAACCGAGAGCGGACGCAGGAAGGTCATTTTCAGGTCGAGCGTCACAGAGCTCTGCCCCGCTTCCAACCGGGTCGAGATCGCGCATCCCATCGCGGTATCGAGCAGCGCAGCTGCTGTCGCGCCGTGGATGAGGCCGATGGTGTTTTCGAGATCCTCGCGCGGCTCCAGTTCCACGACGATCCGACCCGGCTCAACCACGCCCACCGTGAAGCCGATCAGTTTCGCAAAAGGCGGCGGCGGCAGCCGGCCGTCGCGAATGCCCAGCATGGCGTCCATGCCCGACAGGCCCATCGCCACTTTCGCGACCGGCGCCGGCACCTGCCAGTCCACCACGCGCTCGCGCCGCTGGGCGGGCGAAAACAGATCGAGTTGGTCGGATTCAGTCATGGCATCCCTTTTATATGATACATGTCATACTATGCCACGGAGTTCGCACTTGCAACTCGCCTCCCACCCGCTTGACAATAAGGACGTTTCGGCCCGGAAGTGGCACCGACCCGCGCGCCTCGCGCCGGTCCACGAAACCTTCGAGATGCCACGATGGAAATGCTCAACCCCCACTGCGGCGTGACGCGCGATACGCGCGGCGTCGTTCATGTCGCGATCTGCAACGCCGGCCCGCTCAATATTCTCGGCTCGCCGGTGACCGACGCCGTGCGCGAAGGCCTGCAGCAGCTTGCATCCGACCGCAGCATCCGCGTCGTGGTGCTGCGCGGCCAGAGCGAGAAGAGCATGATCGGCGGCGCCGACATCAAGGAGATGGCCAAGCTCGACCAACGATCGGCCGAAGACTTCATCAGCCGCCTGCGCGATCTCTGCGAGGCGGTGCGCGCCTTCCCCGCTCCCGTGATCGCGCGCATGCCCGGCTGGTGCCTTGGCGGCGGCCTCGAAGTGGCGGCCGCCTGCGATTTCCGGATTGCCGCGCATGATGCGCATTTCGGAATGCCGGAGGTGCGCGTCGGCATCCCCTCGGTGATCCACGCAGCGCTGTTGCCCCGCCTGATCGGTTGGGCCCGCGCGCGCTGGCTGGTGATGACGGCGGAGAATATCGACGCAGCCACCGCGCTCGCCTGGGGACTGGTCGACAAGGTCGCGGCGGAGGGCGAACTGGACGCGGCCGTCGAGCATACCGTGAAGGCGCTGCTCGAATGCGGCCCGGAGGCGCTGCGCTCGCAGAAGGCGCTGCTGCGGCAATGGGAGGAACTGCCGCTGACGGAGTCGGTGAATTTGAGTGTCAAGGTGTTCGGCGAGTCGTTTCTCACGGACGAGCCGACGCGGCTGATGCAGGCGTTCGTCAACAGGAAGCGGTAGGCGCGAGGAACGAAGGCGCTTCCTCAAAGACGGTGTCATGCTCCGCGAAGGCGGGCATCCGGTACGCCGCAGCCTCTCGGTTCTAGCCGCACGACCTCTGGAATACTGGATCGCCCGCTTTCGCGGGCGATGACAGTGTGCCGTAGGTAAGCCTCCCTCGCTCGAACGACCAAATCTCATCCCACCCACGACATTTTCTCATCCCTGGCGCGGTTGCATTTTTTGCACCGCATCATATGATGATCATAATCTTACACATCACCGCCAGGGAGCCCCATCATGGCTGAAGCCGCCGATCCCGTCGTCATCGTCTCCGCCGCCCGCACCCCGCTCGGCCGCTTCATGGGCAAGCTCTCGCCGCTCCCCGCGCACAAGCTCGGGTCACACGTGATCGGCGCGGCGCTGGAGCGCGCAAGACTTGCACCCGAGAAAGTCGACGAGGTCTTCATGGGCTGTGTGCTGCCGGCCGGACAGGGCCAGGCGCCGGCGCGTCAGGCGGCGCGCGCGGCCGGACTGCCCGACGCCACCGGCGCGACCACAGTCAACAAGGTCTGCGGCTCCGGCTTGAAGGCGACCATGCTTGCGCACGACATCATCCGCGCCGGCTCGGCCGAGATCGTCGTCTCCGGCGGCATGGAGAGCATGAGCAACGCGCCCTATCTGCTCGCCAAGGCGCGCGGCGGCTATCGCGTCGGCCACGACCGTATCATCGACCACATGATGATGGATGGGCTGGAGGATGCCTACGAGACCGGCCGTTCCATGGGCGATTTCGGCGAGGCCACCGCGGAGACATACCAGTTCACCCGCAAGGACCAGGACGCCTATGCGATGGAGACGCTCAGCCGCGCCCGCAAGGCCGTCGAGGGAGGCGCGTTCAAGGCCGAGATTGCGCCGATCACGCTCGCGGAAAAGGCCGGTCCCCGCGTCATCGCCAATGACGAGCATCCGCTGAAAGTCGACCCGGCGAAGATCCCGAGCCTGAAGCCGGCGTTCCGCGCCAACGGCACCATCACGCCGGCCGCCTCCTCCGCCAACGCCGACGGCGCCGCCGCGCTCGTGCTGGCGAAGCGGTCGCTTGCCGATCGGACTGGCCTGCCCATTCTCGCGGAGATCAAGGGCCACGCCACCCACAGCCAGGAGCCGCAATGGTTCACCACGGCGCCGATCCCGGCGATCCGCAAGCTGCTCGACAAGGTCGGCTGGGCTGCCTCCGACGTCGATCTGTTCGAGATCAACGAGGCCTTTGCCGTGGTCGCGATGGCGGCGCAGCGTGACCTCGGCATTCCCCGCGACAAGCTGAACGTCAATGGCGGCGCCTGCGCGCTCGGCCATCCCATCGGCGCCACCGGCGCGCGGCTGATTGTGACCTTGCTGCATGCGCTCGAGGCGAACAATCTCAAGCGCGGTATCGCGGCCCTCTGCATCGGCGGCGGCGAAGCCACGGCGATCGCGGTGGAGCGGTCGGCGCGCTGACGCGCCTGTGTCCGAAATAGAGGGAGGGAAGTCTGTCATTTCAGACTTCCCTTCCCCGTGCCAGACTGGAACCATGACGCGAGTCCCACCGGGCTCGCCAACCCACATTGAGGCCCAATGATCTCGAACTGGCTCGCGGCAGCATTGTCCCGCCGCAACATTCATTACGGCTGGGTGATGGTCGGCGTGACCTTCCTCGCCGCGCTGATCAGCGCCGGCACGGTCGGTGCGCCCGGCGTGTTCATCGTTCCGCTTCAGAAGGAGTTCGGCTGGAGCACGGCGGAGATCTCCTCCGCGCTGTCGATCCGCTTCATCCTGTTCGGACTGATGGCGCCTTTCGCGGCCGCCCTGCTCAACCGCTATGGCCTGCGCAACGTCACGCTGGCGGCTCAGCTGATCGTCGTCTCGGCGCTCGTGCTCTCCCTCGGCATGACCGAGGTCTGGCAGCTCGTCGCGCTGTGGGGCGTGGTGATCGGCATCGGCACCGGCATGACCGCGCTGGTGCTCGGCGCAACCATCGCCACGCGCTGGTTCGCAGACAGGCGCGGCCTCGTCGTCGGCATCATGACTGCGAGCGTCGCCACCGGCCAGCTCGTGTTCCTGCCGCTGCTCGCAAGCCTCACCGAACGCTACGGCTGGCGACTTGCGCTTGGATTCGTCTGCATCATGCTCGGCGTCTCCGCGCTGGCCGTCCTGCTTGCGATGCGCGACCGTCCGAGCGATCTCGGCCTGCGCCCGTACGGCGACGAAGGCACCGAGCCCCTGCCGGCTCCGCCCGTGAGCCACGGCTCGATCACGGGCGTGGCGCTCGGCACGCTACGCGATGCCTCGAAGTCGACCGCATTCTGGATCCTGTTTGCGACCTTCTTCGTCTGCGGCGCTTCCACCAATGGCCTCGTCCAGGTTCACCTGATCCCGATGTGTCTCGATTTCGGCATCCCGCAGGTGCAGGCGGCGAGCCTGCTCGCGGCGATGGGCATCTTCGACTTCTTCGGCACCATCATGTCGGGCTGGCTGTCGGACCGCTATGACAATCGGTATCTCCTGTTCTGGTACTACGGCCTGCGCGGGCTCTCGCTGATCTTCCTGCCCTTCAGCGATTTCTCGTTCTATGGCCTGTCGATCTTCGCGATGTTCTACGGCCTCGACTGGATCGCGACCGTGCCGCCCACCGTGCGCCTCACCGCGCAGAAATTCGGGCCCGAGCGCGCCAACCTGGTGTTCGGCTGGATCTTTGCCGGCCATCAGCTTGGCGCCGGTACCGCCGCCTTCGGTGCCGGCCTGTCACGGACGGTCTATGAGAGCTACCTGCCCGCTTTCTTCATCGCCGGCGCGCTCTGCGTGTTCGCGTCGCTGATCGTGCTGGCGCTGTCGCGGCAACCGAAACTACAGCCGGCAGCGGCCTCAGCCTAGTACCGGATCGTGGTGGTGACGCCGAACACTGCGGCGTCACCGATCCGCGAAACACCGCTCGGATCGTTCGGATTTGCAACGCCGCCGGAGGGACGGAACACATATTGAAAGTAAGGCGCGATCAGCCAGCCCGGCTTGATGTGCGCCTCGTAGATCATCTCGATCAGCGTCTCGTTGCTGCGCACTGGGCTTCGGATGCCGGTGAAGGCCTGCGTATCGACGTCGAGATGGCGCGCGGTGTTCGAGATCCGCATATAGGCCACCGCCACGCCGAAGCGGTCAAGCGGACGGCCCGGCGTGAAACCGACGAGGCCGATGCCACCGTCCATATAGAGGTCGATCAGATTGCGATCCGGCGGGCTGTAGGCGATGCGGCCGAACGCGGTGATGCCGGGGAGCGAGGCCGACGTGCTGGTCTCGGTGACCTCAGGCGGACGATACAGCACCTGCTCGATCACGGCGAAGATGCCGTAATTGCCTTTGAGCTTTGCGGGAATGCCGCTGCCGCCGGGATCGGCGATCGATATCCCCTCCGCCGTCAGGCGCTGGCTGTCGAACGAGCCGTAATGCCTCCACCCACCCGGCGTGAAATTGCCGGCGAGCGGGCGGCCGCCTATATCGATGTCGTAGTTGAAGCGGACCTGCCCGATCACCCATGGCGGATCGTTGATGCGGAATGCCAGGCCATGATGGTCGCGCAGCTGCGGATCGACATCGCCGGGCCCTGATGGATCGCCGTTGAACACCGCACCATACGCGGTGATCTTGTCGGTCAGTGCGGCCTTGATGCGAATGCCGGGCACCGCGATCGGCGGCGCGGGGCCGCCGGCCGGAAGGTTGGACGCCTTGATCGCGGGCCAGCCGAAGGTGCCGTTGATGAAGAGGTCGTCGGTCTGGCTGTCGAAGAACTCAACATCGGCGGCCTGCTGGCCGGCCCGGATGTTCAGGCGGTCATTGAAAAAGCTCTGCTCGACATAGGCATTGTAAAGCCGCTGGTCCGGCAGCGCCTCGATCTCGCTGATGGTGGCGAGGTTCATCACGTAGTTGCGGCTGAGCCCCTGGCCGTAGATGATGAAGGCATTGGCGTAAAAGCGGCCGCCGGTCCAGCCGACCAGTCTGTCGAGATCGGCATCGACCGACAGATCGAGCCGGCCGAATTGGATGACGCCGCGTTTCACGCCGCCGGCGGCATTGGCGATATTGTCTGCGATATAGGTGGCGCCGAAATTCAGGCCCTTGCTGGCAAGGCCGTCATGCCATTCGTTGAACCATTTGGGAAACAGCCATGCGGCCGCGCTCTCGTCCTTGGCACCGGCGAGCGCGCTCGTCGCCGTACAGGCCAGCGCAAGAGCGGCCGCCACGGATATTTGGGTCCCCCAACTCACGATCGACACACGCTACTTGAAGATACCGGTGCGCCGCATGAACAGATAGGCCGCGGCAACCGAGGAGGCCATCAGCACCGCGGCCCAGAGGAATCCGCTCTCGACCTCGGTCAGCGGCAGGCCCTTGGTGTTCATGCCGAAGATGCCGGTGATCAGCGTCGGCGGCAACAACAGCGAGGTCACGATCGAGAGGGTGTGGAGATGGCGGTTGCTCTCCTCCTCGTTCTTGAAGCGCAGCTCTTCCTCCAGCAGGCGACTGCGCTCGCGCAGCTCGACGATGTCGTGATCGAGCCCATCGAGCCGCTGCGCGAGCTTGCCGGCCTGGATCCGCAACGCCGGCGACAAATGATCGGTGTTCTTCTGATCGAGACGGTGAAACAGCGTGCGCAATCCGGTGAGCTGCCGATGCAGCCGCACGCAAGTGCGGCGCAGACGGCCGAGATTGCGGCGCATCTCCGGCTTGGCGTCGTCGGCCAGGATGCGCTCCTCGATATCGTCGATCTCCTGGCCAAGCTTGTCGGCCATCCGGTCAAGCGTGTCGGCGACCTCGTCGACGATCTTTTCGAGCAGATGGGCGACGTTGTCGACGCGGTAGCCGCCTTCGAGCACCCGCCGCGCGGCGTCCGCCGAGCACAGCGCCTGGTGGCGGCCGGAGACCAGCAGCCGCTCGGTCATGGCGAAGCGCAGGAACGCGGTCTCCTCCGTCGCGCTGTCGATCTCGCGCACGAGGTCGGAAAACACGCCATAGACGCAGTGATCGATGAGGTGAAGCTGCTGGAAGGTGTCGCTCGACAGCAGCAGCTCGCGCGCGAGCGGCGGCAGCTGCGACGCCGCGATCCAGGGCCGCGCCCGCGCGTCAGTCAGGTTGAAATGCAGCCAGAGCCGGCCGTCATGGCTGAACTCGATCGGCCGATCGACCGGCAGCGCCTCGGCACTGCCGTCGCTGTGCAGGCGGAAGGCCCAGACCAGGCCGGGAATGGCGGGTTCGCCGTCCGATAGTGCGCTGACAAGCTTTGCCGGCTCAGCCATGGCCAACCCCAACCGCCAACAACTGCCCCATTCCGGAAGATGGCTGACGGCATCTTCCGGACCCCACGCGGGTACTCAATTACGCCAGTGTTACAGTTTGATGATGCCGCCCTATTCCGCCGCGAGCCCCGTCGCGGCCGCCTCGGCTTGCCTGATGTAGTCGTGCACGACGCGGCCGAACGGCAGCGTTAGATCGGCAATGTAATGATGGGCGCCGAGGCAGCGGCGGACCGGGAAATCCGCAACCGGCGCGTTGACATGAGGCACCAGATGCAGCCGGCCCGGCCCCATCCAGGAGCCCTTCGGCACGATGTCGACGAGGTTGATCGCGACCAGTTGGCAGACCTCGAGACGGCCGTCCACGCCCGGGATCATCTTCAGATTGATCTGGGTTTTCGACAGCGTGGCGCGGGTGAGATCGCCGTTGCCGGCCATGCTCTCGTGCTTGTAGCCCATGGTGCCCATGGCGACGAGCTGGCCGGCATATTCCAGCGTGCCCGTCAGCGTGTCCTTGACGATCTCGAGTTTCGGATGGGCGTACTTCTTGGGAAAGCCCCAGATCTCGCGGCCGGCGGCGATCGGCGGATCGTCGTCGAGATACATCTGCGAGACGAAGTTGACGTCCTCGCCGTTGAGGCGCGCGGGGATGACGAGGCCGGATTCGGTGTAGCTGCCGAAGCCGGAGGAATCCGGCATCCTGATCCATTCGTAATGCACGATCGGCTGGTCGATCGGCTGTAATGGCTCAGGCAGGCCGGCGCGGATCAGCTCCGGGTCGGTCTCGTAGGTGATGACGAGGAACTCGCGGTTGACGAACCGATACGGCCCGGCCGGATAGCTCGGCCCTGCCGCGGGCATGGACGGAAGTCTCAGCACGTCTTCGCTTCGCATCGCTGGTCTCCTGTGAATCCTGATCGGCGGCAATTGCTAGCGATCCTCATTGACTGCGATGTGAAGCTTTTCCGTCAGGCGCACGACCCCCTGCCATTGCAGCGTGGTCGGTCTGCATTGCCGGCGATGCATCGGTACCGCCTTGTCATCACGCCGTCACCACGGGACGCAATCGTCTGGCGCAAGCAGGAGGCATCGCCATGGACGCCCGCACGTCGCAACCGACCTATCAGACACATCAGGCGCCCTCGCGGGGCTGGCGGCCCGAGCGCTGCGATCGCGTCGCGCTGGTGCTGCAGGGCGGCGGCGCGCTCGGCGCCTACCAGGCCGGCGTCTATCAGGCGCTGCACGAGGCCGGCATCGAGCCCGACTGGGTCTGCGGTGTCTCGATCGGCGCAATCAACTCCGCCATCATCGCCGGCAACAAGCCGGAGAAACGGCTCGAGGCGCTGCGCATCTTCTGGGAGCGCATCACCAACCGCAAGATCTGGCACTACACGCCCGACGGCGACATCTTCCGCCAGTGGCGCAATCTCACCAGCGCCTGGATGACCTCGGCGATGGGACAGCCGGGCTTCTTCACCCCGCACCAAATGAACCCCTGGTTCAGCCCGGTCGGCGCGCGCACCGCGACCAGCTATTACGACACGATGCCGCTGAAGGAGAGCCTGCTCGAGCTGGTCGACTTCGATCTCATCAACGAGAAGAAGGTCCGCTTCGCGGTCGGCGCGGTCAACGTGCTCTCGGGCAATTTCATCTATTTCGACAATTCCCATGACGAGATCGAGCCGGAGCACATCATGGCCTCCGGCGCCCTGCCCCCGGCGCTGCCGATGGTGCGGATCGGCACCGATCATTTCTGGGACGGCGGCATCGTCTCCAACACGCCGCTGCAGCATCTGCTCGACCAGGAGGATGCGCTCAATTCGCTGGTGTTCCAGGTCGACCTGTTCAGCGCGCGCGGCGTGCTGCCGCGCTCGATCCAGGACGTGATGGCCCGCCACAAGGACATCATGTATTCCTCGCGCACGCGCCACAACACCGACGTCTATCGCCGCACCCACAATCTCAAGGTCCTGCTCCACAAGGCGCTGGCGAAGTTGCCGGACGAGCAGCTGTCCGACGAGGAGCGCAAGCTCAAGGCGAGCCTGTGCCACATGCCGGAGATCGCGATCCTGCATCTGATCTACCAGCAGAAGGCCTATGAGGGCGACGCCAAGGACCACGAATTCTCGGGCACCTCGATGCGCGAGCACTGGACCAGCGGCTATGAGGACACCAAGCGCACCCTGAAGCGCCGCGACTGGATCAAGATGCCGGAGGAAGGCATGGGCCTCGTCGTACACGACGTGCACCGGGAGACGGAGAGCGCATAGGAGCCCTCGTGTCCCGGACGCGCTGCAATGCGTAACATTGCTGCGCAGAGCCGGGACCCAGACACTGCGCGGTCCGTCGCAACATAGGCCCCGGCTCTGCAGCGCATCGTCCTTCTGGACGATGCTTTGCATCGCCAGGGGGACGCTGCGCTGCGTCCGGGGCACGAGACTGCCCATAAAACATGATCCATTCAGAAGACACACTGTCGCATTCTCGCGACCCATTTCGCCCGAGCTTTGCTCTCTTCGTTGCCCTTCTTGTTCAGAAAGGGCGCAGGGAAGGCCGGGCGCCGGCTGGCACCCGCGGTCCCGTGTGCGAACAAGACGCGCACGGGGTGGACAACAGGTGTAGCCGGGCGACCGGCCTTCCCTGCGCGAATGGCTTTACGGCTTATGTCGTGCTCTCCCCGGGGAGCGATGCACTATTGCCCCCGTCGCCTTGCGGATGACTGATGTGCAGACCCGGTTGGGCCGCAACATCACCGCAACACTTGACGCACAGACCCCGGGCGTCAGGACCACACGATTTTGCCGTCCGCGCACATCCCCGTTCCTGTCCCCGATGGCTTGCGTGCGCTCACCATCGAGGCCGAACCGAGGACGCCGTCAGCGCCGTGTCGTATCGCGCGTGCCGCTGCTCACGGGGATTCCCGCCCTGCAGCCAGCCCAGCGCGCCGACGCCGTCGCGGCCACCGCCTCCCGGCCCGCGTCTCGTGACGATCGCGAAACGCCCCTTATGGCGGGCGGGATGGGCCATTGATACGACATATCCGAAATTCGGTAAACAAGAATGTTTTTGCGTCGGGGGATTGACAGGGTGTTTTGCCCGACGGGCGGCGGGCGGGTGTCACCGTGACTGAATATTCGATGCAATAGCGTAATGGGCGTTCGGGTCCCTCCCCTAATCACGGGGGGCGGGCAACAGCAGATCGTTTCGAGCAAGTCGCTCCCCTTCGGGCCGCGCCTGCCAGGGACAAAGAGCGCGCCTGGTCAAGCGCTCGAGCCGCGACATGGAGTCCTCGTCAGGTCAATTGCCCGTCAATTTCCACAGCGAAGCTTCGTCAACGGTGCTGACGGTAATTCTCCGGAATTGCCGTTGCGTCTGCCCCGGTCTGGGATGGGCCATTCAATGCATCCACGTCGAGACAAGACGACTGCCCCTGTATCTGTATCGTACATTGAGTCTGGAGATGATCATGCGCAACATTGCATCGGCGATTGCAATCGTGATCGCGTTGAGCGCGCCGGCTTTGGCTCAGAAGGCCGAGATCGAAGCAAACAATGCGAAATGGATCGAGATGTTCAACAAGGGAGATTTTTCCGGGATTGCGTCCCTCTACAGCGCCGATGCGACCGCGCTCCCGCCCGGCTCCCCGATGGTGCAGGGCCGACCTGCCATCGAGGTCATGTGGAAAAGCATGGCTGAACAAGTGACCGATCCGAAGCTCACAACGGTGGATGTCAAGCCGCTCGGTTCTTCCGCGGCCCGTGAGATCGGCACGTTCGTCCTGAAGACCAAGGGATCGACACCGCAGGACGTGACCGGAAAGTATGTCGTCGTCTGGGAGAAGGTCGGAGACGACTGGAAGCTCGCCACCGACATCTGGAACGACGGCAAGTAGTCGTCTTACATCCAAACCAGCGCTTGCGCAGAAAGCAGGAGGGATCAAACCGACGCGCGTGTTCATTCGCCGTTGTCATTCGATACGCAGGCGCTATCGTGCGCATGCGGCGCAGCCGCGACATTCATCCGATAATTCTAGCCATGGGAGAATCGCATGAAATTCATAACCACCTGGAGCGTACCTCAAGGCACCTTCAATGCAGCCGTCGCCCGCTTTCTCGAGACCGGTGGCGCACCACCCGAGGGCTGCTGGGTCGCTGGCATGGCATGAATGGACAGGGATTTGCGATCTCTGAATCGAGTGATCCAAAAGCCATGTACCGTTGGCTCGCGCAATGGTCTGACCTGCTCCCGTTGACCGTCACGCCCTGCCTTGAGGACGGAGACGCGGGCGAGGTGATGGCGTCGCTTCCCAAGCGTTGATCATCAAGCGAGCGAAGGGTTCCTTCGGGCTTGCTCCGCCTCTCCCGCTTGCGGGAGAGGCCGACGCGCTCACAGAGCGCGGCGGGTGAGGGCTCTCACCGCGCAGGGACGCCCTCGGCCATCCTCTAGCAATCCCGACGCGGAGACACCCCCACCCCGCCCCTCCCCCGCAAGCGGGAGAGGGAGCCGAGTGCCGATGCCGCCGCATCCTGCACACCATACGCTATCGCCTGGCCTCCGTCGGACCGGGCATATTGCCTGCAAACTGCGGATAACACTCGCGCAGTTCCTCGCGAATTCGGCCCCGGATCAAGGCCAACGTCGCCTCGTCCGGCAGCGGCGTCGTGACCTCGCATTGCTCGTTGTCGTACGAGAATCCCGTCGTGCCTCGAATGTCGCGCCAACCATATCCCGGATGGCTGCTCTCGAGGCGAAAGCGTCCCGCCTCTCGGTCGAAGGAAAACAGCGCCGCATTGGTCAGCAGCGCATGAGGACCGCCTCGCCGATAGACTGTCTCGTCGGTGACTCCAGGCGCGGAGACGAAGTCCACGTGCTCCACCAGGGATCGCAGGCTGTGCTCTTCACGGAACAGAATGACCCGCGGCACCAGGAAATACAGGTAGGCGGAGCCGAACGAGCCGGGCCACCTGACCGGATTGTTCGGATAGTCGCCGGTGCCAACAAGATTGACGTTGCCCTGGCCGTCGATCTGGCCGCCGCCGAGAAAGAAGGCGTCGAGGCGCCCCTGCGCGGCGCAATCGAACAGCTCCTCGGCACCGCCGGTGAAGGAATTGTGCTTGACCGACCCGAGGATCGAGACCTGCACGTGCTCCAATCCGTCACGCTGGTTGAGCGCGCGCAACAGCATCGCTCCCGCCGCCGGCATCGGCGACGATTGACCGACTGCAACATGCCGCACGCCTTTCAGCAGCCGCGAGATCGTATAGATCATCAACTCGCGGCTGGTGCACGCCTCGCTCATGCCGCGCTCCCCAGGCCCCGAACGTAGGCCTGGAATCCCTCCGGCGAGCGCGCCGCTCGCGCGTATTTCTCGACTTCCTGCCCGTCCCTGGGATACTCCGCGTAAAGCCCCGTCGGCCACGCACCCTTCTCGAGCTGTGCCACCGCGCTCACATAGATCGCGGGCAGGACGCCCGCGGCCATTTTCTCGTCGTCGAGCAGCGAGACCTCGGAGATGCGCTCGACGGTGACGAAAGCCTTCTTCGACGCATGGGCCAGCAGCATCGTTTCGCGCCGGCGCCCCAGCCGGACGTTGCCGAACCGGTCCGCTTCAGGTGCATGAAACAGGGCGATGTCGGGCTGGATCGCGGAGACCACGACGATCTTCTCAGCGTCATCGAACGGATTGGACGTCACCTTCCAATCGTCGCGCTTCTCCAGGACGTCGCTGCCGATGATGCCGCGGATCGGCATGAACGGCACGCCCTTCTCCACGGCCGTCAGACCTGCGAACACCGCCGGACAGGTGGCATCCCGGAGGCGAATGGATCCATCGCGCACAGCCCGGCTGAAACAGGGCGCGCCGCCCGCTTCGCCGAGACTGACGGCGCTCGTCTCCAGCGTCGCCACGGCACCGGCGCCGATCAGCATATCGACTTGCATGCCGCCAATCGGCGCGCAGACCACATGGAGATCGCGAATGCCGCGATCGATCAGCATCCGAACCAATCCCGGGGCCGCGGCGTAATCGTCCGGCGCCAGGCCGAGCTTGCACCCCGACGGTATCATCTCCGCCATCTCTCGCGGCGTTACGAAGTCTGTCATCTCTTCTCTCCCTCGGCTCCCGATCAACACGCCGCGTCGCGCACGATAGCGCCCTAGTCCTTTGCCGCAAGGTCCCTTGACACGACGTAGCCATCGCGCGTCTGCGGCAGCTTCCAGCCCAGGACCTTGCTGGCAACCAATGTGCGCAGCACCTGGGCCGTGCCGCCCCCGATCGTGAACATGCGGACATCGCGCGCCATCCGTTCGAGCGGAAAGTCGCGCGAATAGCCGCGGGCTCCGAACACCTGCAGGGCGTCGTTGACGATCTTGATGGCGGCTTCCGAGGCGAAGATCTTCGCCTGGGCGGCAAGCATGGGATCGGGGAATGCGCTGCCGCCCGGCCCGCGTGAAGCTGCCGCAGCGTGCAGCATCAGGCGCGATGCGGTCAGCTGCGTCTGCATATCTGCGAGCATCCAGTGCAGCCCCTGAAATTCGCCGATCGGCCGGCCGAACTGCTCGCGCGTCTTCGCCCATGCGATGGCGTGCTCCAGCGCGCCGGCCGCAATCCCCATGGCGACCGTGCCGGCGCCGACACGCTGGCTGTTGTAGGCATTGATGAGGTCGGCGAAGCCGCGCTTGAAGCCTGACGGCGGCAGCACCACCATGTCCGGCGTGATCTCGAGGTCCTCGAAGACGAGCTCGCCCTCGGGCATGCCGCACAGTCCCATCGTCGTCTCGCGCTTGCTGACGCGGAGCCCTTCCGCCTCGCCGCGTACCGCCAGGAAGCCGCCGACGCCCAGCTCCTCTCCGCTCTCGTCGAACACGCGCGCAAAGATCAAATGGAGGCGGGAGACCCCGGCGCCGGTGATCCAGTGCTTCTTGCCGTTGAGAACATAGCGGTTGCCACGTTTGTCGGCTCGCGTCGTCATTCCGCTCGCGTCACTGCCCGCGTCGGGCTCCGTGATGCAAATGGCCGGCTTGTCGCCATCCAGGACGAGATCGGCGGCGAGCTTTTTCTGCGCATCGGTCCCATAGGCCATCACAGTCGAGATGGCGCCCATGTTGGCCTCGACCACGATGCGCGCAGACACGGTACAGGACCGGGCGATTTCCTCGATGACCAGCACCGTGTCGAGGAAGCTCCGACCCTCGCCGCCATATTCGACCGGAATGGTCATTCCCATGAAGCGCTCGGCCTTCAGCGCCTCGACGACGTCCCATGGATATTCACGCGACCGGTCGATGTCGGCAGCACGTTTGCGGATCGTCTCGTTGGAGAGCGCAGCAGCCCTCTCCTTCAGCGCCAGCTGCTGGGATGAGAGCTCCATGTCCGTTCTCCATGTCCGCGGACAAGCGTGCTTGCCGAACAGGTCCGTCGGCCCGGTCAGCCGCGTCCCATGTTATAGAATTCCGGGTTCGGACGCATGCTCGTGACGTTGGCAAGCCGGTTGGAGAGGCCGAAGAAGGCCGAGATCGCGGCAATGTCCCAGATGTCGTCTTCCGTGAACCCGTGCGATTTCAGCGTGGCGAAATCGGACTCGGACACGTTGTAGGCCTCGGTCGACACGCGCACGGCGAAGTCGAGCATCGCCTTCTGCCGGTCGGTGATATCCGCCTTGCGGTAATTGACCGCGACCTGATCGGCAATCAGCGGATCCTTGGCGCGGATGCGCAGGATCGCGCCGTGCGCGATGACGCAATACTGGCATTGATTGAGGTTGCTGGTCGCAACCACGATCATTTCCCGCTCGGCCTTGGTGAGGTTGCCGGGCTTGTCCATGAGCGCGTCGTGATAGGCAAAAAATGCGCGAAACTCGTCCGGCCGGTGCGCCAGCACGAGAAAGACGTTCGGGATGAAGCCGGACTTCTCCTGGACGGCGACGATGCGGGCGCGGATGTCCTCCGGCATGTCGGCCAGATCAGGGACAGGGAAGCGACTAATTGCAAGTGCCTGGGTCATGGCCTGGTTATCCTTGTTACTCGTCGATGGAAATCGGTACGATCACGCGTTCCTTCGCCTGGATCATCGCGAGAAATCCTCGCGCGAAGACGTCGAGCGCGTCGGGGCGTCTTTCCAGCTTCGCCCGCAGCACCGCGCCCTCCCAGCCGATCCAGAAGAAATGCGCGAGGCTGTCGCAGTCGACGCCTTCGGGGATGTCGCCCGCCTGCTGCGCCGCGCGGAGGCAGCGCGAGGTCCGCGCTTCCCAGTCCCTGAAGACGGCGGCCAGGCGCTTTCGGAACGGCTCCGGCAGCGCCCCCATCTCTTGTCCGAGATTGCCGACGAGACAGCCACGTCGATAACCGTAGCGAGCCATGCCCGACCGCGCGTCTGCGATGAAATCGCGCAGGCGGTCCAGCGGCGCCCGCGCTGCATCGTCGAACCATCGATCCAGCTTGCGGGCGAAATAGGCGGCGTAGGCATCGATCAGTTCGAGGCCGAAAGCCTCCTTGCTGCCGAAGTAGTGATAGAATGACCCTTTCGGCACGTCGGCGGAGTCAAGGATCTCCTCGACGCCGACGGCGCTGAATCCCTTCTCGGTCAGAATCGCAACGCCCGTCCGCAACAGACGCGCGCGCGGCGCGTTCGGCTGCGACTGGTCCTTGGGAGGACGGCCCCGTCGGCGCGGCTCTGAAACCGAGGCTGCTCTGTTCATGAAGATTTATTAGACCGATCGGTTTGCCAAATCAACCCTCTCCCTCCCATGCCTCAAATCTCCCGCGGACCGCATTCGTCACCGGCTCCAGATTCGAGACATCTTGCCGTTAGACTCCCCGCACCAAACGTGGACAATACCCGGGCACGTCACGTGCGCAGTGCACACCAAGATGCGCCAGGGGAAACGAAAATGCCGACTGCCTTCCCGTCGTCCGAACCCACCATTCCGACCGCTCCCTTGACTGCCGAGATGCGCGATGCGTTGCGCGCGATCGTGGGTGAAAAGGGCCTCATCGAGGACGAGCACGGCAAGCAGCCGTTCGTGACGGATTGGCGGGGATTGCTGGTTGGCGGTGCCGGCGCCGTTGTTCGTCCTGGCAGCACCGAGGAAGTTTCGAAAGTGGTCCGGCTTTGCCATGAGCACGGCGTCGCCGTCGTGCCGCAGGGCGGCAACACCGGCCTGATGGGCGGAGCGACGCCCTGGCCTGCACACACCGGCATCGTGTTGTCGCTCGGCCGCATGAACCGCGTGCTGGACGTCGATCCCGTCGGCTACGCGATGACGGTCGAGGCCGGCTGCGTGCTGCAGACGCTTCAGGAGACGGCAAGCCGGCACGACAGGTTCCTGCCGCTCAGCCTCGGCGCCCAGGGCTCGTGCATGATCGGAGGCAATCTGTCGACCAACGCCGGCGGCGTGCAGGTGCTGCGCTATGGCAATGCCCGCAATCTCGTGCTGGGGCTCGAGGTCGTGCTGGCAAACGGCGAGGTCTGGGACGGATTGCGCGCGCTCAAGAAGGACAACACCGGCTATGACCTCAAGCACCTCTTCATGGGCGCCGAAGGCACGCTGGGCATCATCACCAAGGCCGTGCTCAAGCTGTGGCCGGCGCCGAAGGACGTCTCTACATCGTGGCTGGCGATCCGCGATCCGCGCGCGGCCCTGGAGATCCTGTCGGAAGCGCACGCGGCATCCGGAGACAATGTCGGCTCTTGCGAGCTGTTGAGCCGCGCCGCCATCGACATGGTGCTGCGCCATATTCCCGGCGCCCAGGATCCCCTCAAGGCCGACACGCCATGGTACCTGCTGCTGGAATGGTCGTCCTCGCGGGCGCGCCAGGACGGCACCGAGGGCATGTCCGAGAAGATGGAGCAGTTTCTCGCCGATCAACTCGAGGCCGGCCGCGTGCTCGATGCGGTGATCGCCCACACGGTCGGTCAATCGCGCAACATGTGGCGCATCCGTGAAAGTGTCGCCGAGGCCTCCCGGGCCGAAGGTCCGGGGCTCAGCTTTGATGTGTCGGTGGCCATCTCAGGGATTCCGGAGTTCATCGCCAAGGGCACCAAGGCCGTGCTCGACATTCTCCCGACCATCAGGCCCTATCCTTTGGGGCACATCGGCGATGGCAATCTGCATTTTTCGTTCATGGGGCCGACCGGCATGGATCAGCAGACGCTGACCCAATACAAGGGCGCCATCACGCGGGCCGTGAACGATCTCGTCACCTCGATGGATGGCTCGATCTCGGCAGAGCACGGCATCGGCATCGACAAGCTCGACGAGCTCAGCCATTACCGCTCGAAGACCGAGCTCGACATCATGCGGACCATCAAGCGCGCGCTCGATCCGCAGAACATCATGAATCCCGGCAAGGTGCTGCGGCTCTGACCGACGCTCCGCCCCGCATCAACGATTGGTCCAGCATGGGCGGGTCGCAACGATGTTGCTACCCGCCCGCGATCTTGTCGAGAGTGGTGTCCTCAGTCCTCAAGCCGCCGAACCGCCGCGCGGATTGACGATCGCATACCCTCGCAGTGAACGTGCGTGGATTCGCGTGGTGTGTCCGCCCGAGTTGGCATCATAAGCCATCCAGACATCGCCTCCGAGGTGCTGCTCCAGAACGAAAACGTGTCCTCGTCGCGCAGCAACCATTCCCGGTGCCGGTGATGTCCGCGGAAAGCGCAGCCAATTGGCCGCAAGATTCAATTCCGGCACGATACGACCGAACACGCGCAGAGCCGCGCCGCAGCCGCAGAAGGACGAAGGGCAACCTGCCGGACGACCACCGACGACGCGAGCCCCGGAGACACCGGAGACGGTCGCCGGCGTGGCGGCGCCCCCAGCATCAGTCACTGTCAGCTGCGTCGAGCGGTACGCTTGCAGTGACGGCGTGGAATTCAGTGAGGATCTGGAAGTAAGTGAAGACTTGAAAGTCCGCTCGCGTTGCATCTGCGAATACGAGAAGTCGCAGGGCATGGTGACATTGCATTCGGAAGCATGATGAATGCGATAAGGTCGCGCTTCCGAAGTAACAGAGCTCAAGACAACGAAGAGATACGCAGAAATTACTAGCCTGTACATTGCAGGACTCCAAAATAGAGTGGTCCTGCCCCAAGCAACGAGAAACCAATAACAGTTTGGCTGAAATGGGCCTAAAGAGCGGCTGAAAATGGCAGCCCTTGCCCGACGCTGTCTGCAATCATCATAGCCTACAAATAGCGATCGAAATGATTAACTCGCAGAGAACGAATGAACGCTCGACGTGTCCAACGCACCGCATGCAATCAAGTCCAGTGCGCATTCGTCGTGGATTCTGCAGCAAGCTCTCCTCGTCACTGCGCTGCCCTGATCGGCACAACGCCGCTATTCACTGCATCATCGCTGCCGCGATCTTCTCCGCCGACATCAACACGGGAAAGTTGGTGTTGGCGCATGGCACCACCGGAAAGATCGAGGCGTCGACGACGCGCAGGCCCTGGATGCCCTTGACGCGGCCCTGATTGTCGACCACCGCCATCGGATCGTCGGCGCGGCCCATGCGGCATGAGCAGGAAGCGTGCCACACGCCGATGGTCGCCTTGCGCACGAAGGCTTCCAGCGCCTCGTCGTCGTTCATCACCTGATCGAAGGTGAAACCTTCAACCACGAAATTGTCGATCATGTAGTGGCGCAGCGCGGCCGGCCCGTCCATCAGCGTCGCGGCGATCTTGGTCAGGATCCTGTTCTTGGTGTTGACCACGCCGATCTTGCGGACCTTGTCCGTGTAGGCGGCCGGGAACGGCTTGTCCGTCACCGCCCTCACCACGTCGCTCATCTGCACCGCCGCCATCTTGCGGAAGCCGCTCATCAAGCGATCGAGATCGCGCCGGTCGGACAACAGATTGAACTCGACGATCGGCTCTGCCGAGGGATCGCGCGCGGCCAGCTTGACCTGTCCGGTCTCGGAATAGGTCTTGTTGACGAAGGTCAGCAGCGAGCCGATCTGCTCGCCGACCGCATGCCAGGCCGACTTGGAGAGCAAGACGACGAACATGTCGCCCTTCGGCACGCCGGCGAGACCGGAGGAATAGCGCAGGCCCAGCTGCATGTGGCGCCTGGTGTGCTCGTTCATGCGCGCGCCGCGGCGAACAAAGGACGACAGCGAGATCGAGGGATGATCCATCAGGCGCTGGCCGACGCCCGGCAGTCCCATCAGCACGGGAATGCCGAGATCCTTGAGGTGGCCGACCGGCCCGATGCCGGCGCGCAACAGATGCGCCGGCGAATGGATGGCGCCGCTGGAGAGGATGATCTCGCGTCCACGGAATTCCTGCTCGCGTCCGTCCACGACGGCCTTCACGCCGACGCAGCGCGTCCCCTCGAACACCAGCTCGCGCACTTGCGTGGTGGTGGAGATGGTGAGATTGGCGCGCTGGCGGGTGTCGCGATCGAGATAGCCCATCGCGGCGGAGACGCGTTGCTCGGCCTGGTTCGAATGCGTCACCGGGAAGAAGCCGTCGACGAACTCGCCGTTCTGGTCCGGCAGGAATCGGTGGCCGGCCTGCTGGAAGGCCTCGGCGAAGGCCTGCGAATGCCGCGTCCAGTGCTCGCGCGGGATGCGGCGGACCGGGATCCGGCCATCCTTGCCATGGTACGGTCCGTCGAAATCGAGATCGCGCTCGACTTTCTTGAAGAAGGGCAGCACGTCGTTCCAGGTCCACCCCTCGGCGCCGCGCGCGTCCCATTCGTCGTAATCGGTGGGAGCGCCGCGGTTGGCCATCTGGCCGTTGATCGACGAACCGCCGCCGAGCACGCGCGCCTGCTCGTATTTGCGCAAGGGAGGCCGGCCCACGTGCGGGTTGTTGTGGCTGACGACCTGCGTCGTGACCTTGAGCTCGGTCCAGTGGAAGCGCGGATCGAAATAGGCCGTGCCCGGATAGCTGTCCCTGATCTCGGCCGGCTCGTTGCCGGGCGGCGTGTCCTGGCCGGCTTCGCACAGCAGGACCTTGTTGGCACTCTTCGCGGAGAGCCGGTGGGCCAGCACGGACCCCGCCGAGCCGCCGCCCACGATAATGAAGTCATACACGATTGGCGTTTCCTGTTGTTTTTGTTGGTTAGTAGTCCGTCATCCTGAGGCGCGAGCCGCGGGACGCAACGCGTCGCGCGGGGAGCCTCGAAGGATGTACGGCCCCGATGCAGCCGGGCCGTCGTCCTGCGAGGGCCGCTGAAGAAGCGGCCACCTCAGGATGACGGTGATGGAGCTGTGACTCCAGATCTTCTTCGCCGAGGGTTTCTGGATTGCTTCGTCGCAAGAGCTCCTCGCAATGACGGCTGAGCCTAAGGCCTGATCGAAAAGTTCTCCGGCGGCCCCGGCTTTCGCAGCGGCTCGGCCAGCCTTGCGAACTCGCACAGCAGCGACCTTGTCTTCCGGGGATCGATGATCTCCTCGACCCAGAATTTTTCGGCCGAGCGGAACGGCGAGCGCAGCTTGTTGAGACGCGCCTCGATCTCCTTGAGCTTCTCCGCCTTGTCCTCGGCCGCATCGATGTCGGCGCGGTAGGCGGCCTCGATGCCGCCTTCGAGCGGCAGCGAGCCCCAATAGGCCGACGGCCAGGCGTAGCGGATCGAGAAGCGGTCGGCCGGCTGGTGCACGACACCCGCAACACCAAACGCGTTGCGCAAGATCACGGTGCACCAGGGCACGGTGGTCTGGTTCACCGCGGCCATGGCGCGAACGCCGTGGCGGATGGTCGCCGCCTTCTCGGCATCGAGGCCGATCATGAAGCCCGGGCAATCCATGAGATAGACGACCGGCAGATGGAAGGTCTCGGCGAAGTCGACCCAGCGCACCACCTTCTGGCAGGCATCCGCCGTCCAGGAGCCGCCATAGTGGAAGCTGTCGCTGGCGAGAACCATCACCGCCCTGCCCTCGAGTCGCGCGAGACCGACGATGATGGGCTTGCCGAAATTCTTGCCGACCTCGAAGAACGAGCCCTTGTCCACGACGGACTCGATGATGGGCCGCATCTTGTAGACCTGCTTGCGGTTGCGCGGCACCGCGTTCATCAGCGCTTCGTCGCTACGTTCAGGATTGTCCGTGCAGGGCAAGGTTGGCGGCAACTCATAGACCGAGGACGGTAGATAAGACAGGAAGCGCCGCGCGCAGGCGAACGCTTCTTCTTCGGTGTCGACGGCGTGATCGACCGCGCCGGCACGGGTCTGGATGTCGGCGCCGCCGAGTTCCTCCTTCGACAGGTCCTGCCCCAGCGCCTTCACCACCGGCGGGCCAGCGACGAACATCGCGGACTTCCGGGTCATGATCGAATAGTGGCTGGCGGCGAGCCGCGCGGCACCGAGGCCTGCGACCGAGCCGAGGCCGAGTGCGACCACGGGAACGCGCGACAGGTTCTCCGTCGTGAAGCGATACCAGCGTGTGCCGCCGATGCCTCCAGGCAGGTTCGCCGCGCCCTTGGTCTCGATGGTCTTGACCGAGCCGCCGCCGCCGGAGCCCTCGATGATGCGGACGATCGGCAGGCGGAAATCATGCGCCATCTCCTCCGCCATCAGCGGTTTTGCGGAAATGGACGCATCAGCCGAGCCGCCCCGTACCGTAAAGTCGTCGCCGACCACGACCACGGTGCGGCCGTCGACGCGCGCGCGGCCAAACACGCAGTTCGCCGGCGTCAATTTCTGCAGCTCGCCGCTGGTATCGTACTCACCGATGCCGGAGACGGCACCGATCTCGTGGAAGCTGCCTTTGTCGATCAGCTTGTCGATACGCTCCCGAACAGTCAGCCGGCCCTGGTCATGCTGTCGCTTGACCTTGTCAACGCCGCCCATCTCCCGCGCGAAGGCTTCGCGCCGGGCGAGCTCGTCGAGTTCCGGCTTCCAGTTCATTCACTCCCTCCGAATTGATCGGCTTGTTATTGTTGTGCACGGCCATTGCGACCGGTTTACGCGGGATGCGGTTGTTGAAGGCGTCGCCTTCCGCGCCCTCCATCAGGCTGCCGAGCGACCGGCCGAGCTCGAGCATCAGGGGTGCGACTTCGGCATGCAGCCGCTGCTCGTCATACATCGTGGACAGAAGGCCGATCGTGATGACGACGTAGGTCTGGTATTGCGGCGACCAGATCGGCACCGCGAGCCCGTTGATGTGCGGGCTCCACAAGCCACAGGCCACGACATAGCCGCGCTCACGCAACATCTGCCGATTGGCTTCAATGCGGGGTTTCAGGATCTTCGCAGCCTCGGGCGCTTCCCGTTCCACGTCCGCGATGAAGGCATCGCCGATCTCCGGCGCCAGCGCCGCGGTGTAGGCCGCGCCCGCGGCGGTCGAGGCCATCGAGATGCGGCTGCCGGTGCCCTCGTGCAGGCCGAGGGCGGTCGCCGAGCGCGCGAACTGGAGATAGACCAGATGGAAGCGATCGGGCACGACGAGGCCGACGGTGCCCGGCAGCTGCTCGGCGACTTCCTGAAGCCGTTGCCGGATCATGCTGCGCAATTGCGCGCCCTTCATCATCGAGGCGCTCATCGCCACTGCGCTCGGGCCGATGCGATATTTCTGATCGCGCGGCAGGTAGACCAACTGGCCCATCCGCGTCAGCGTGTGCGTGAGCCGCGACACCGTCGAGCGTGGCAGGCCGCAGCGATTTGAAATCTCGAGATTGCCGAGCCTTGCCTCGTGGCCCTCGAAGCATCGCAACACGTCGAACGCGCGCGAGACCACCTGGATGACATCACCCTCACCGGCATCGCCAGCGAGCACACCTTGCCTACTCAACCGCTCGGATCGTCGTCCCATGTTCCCTACCGTTTGTTCCGCTGTGCGGAATTAAATTCCACTTGCAGACGACGCTACCTCAGGCATTTTGCGACGACAACAAAAAGGGATGGCATGCCAGAAATTAAGATCGTCACGGAGGTCGCCGGGCGCGTCTGCGCAACTCCCGTGCAAGTTGGAGGAACCATTGCGGAGGGCGATGAAATTGTAATCGTCGAAGCCATGAAGATGGAAATACCGGTGCTCTCGCCTGCAAGCGGCACGATCACATCGCTTCTGGTGAAACTCGACGACCTCGTTGCCGAGGGACAGGCGGTCGCGATTGTCGCGTGCTGACGGCGTTATCCGCGGCAATCTGTCAGTCTCGTTCCCGCATGCGCGGTACGGCGTTGCCATCGCCTGATACGGGTGACATGATCCGTCGCAAACAAAACTCTGTTTCAAACAAAGAACGAAAATCTTCGCGGCAAACGCGAAAGATCATTGGAGGGAAACATGCATCGTGGGCTGCTCGTGCTCGCGCCTGCCTTGGTGGCGGGCATCTCTTTTGCGTCTACACGCTACTCGTTCGCCGAAGACATCAAGCTGCCGGCGACGTTGACGTTCACCGCCTATGACACCGGAACCGCCGGCTTCAACATCGCGGTCGGCGTCGGCAAGATGATGAAGGACAAGTACGGCACCGATGTGCGCGTGCTGCCCGCAGGCAACGACGTTGCCCGCCTCGCGCCGCTGCGCGCCAAGCGCGCGGCATCTTCGGCGATGGGATCCGGCACCTACTTCGCGCAGGAAGGCATGTTCGAGTTCGGCGCGAAGGAATGGGGTCCGCAGCCGCTTCAGATCCTGCTCTCGACCGTCGACTGCAATTGCGGATCGCTCGGCGTCGCCGCCGACACCGGTGTGAAGGAGCTGAAGGACCTCAAGGGCAAGCGTGTCGGCTTTGTGGTCGGCTCACCCGCGCTGAACCAGAACTCGCTCGCAGTGCTCGCCTTCGCCGGGCTGACGCAGAAAGACGTCAAGGCCGTCGAATTCGCAAGCTACGGCGCGATGTGGAAAGGGCTGATCAACAACGACGTCGACGCCGCTTTCGGCACCACCATCACCGGCCCCGCCAAGGAAGCCGAGACCTCGCCGCGCGGCTTGATCTGGCCGCCGCTGCCCGCCAAGGACAAGGAAGGCTGGGCGCGAATGCAGAAGGTTGGATCGTTCTTCTTCCCGCAAGTCGCGACCTGCGGGGCCGGCATCTCGCCGGACAAGCCGGTCGAGCTCGGCAACTACCCCTACCCGATCTTCGTCGCCTATGCCTCGCAGCCGGCCGACCAGGTCTATGCCATCACCAAGGCGATGATCACAAATTACGACGCCTACAAGGATTCGGCGCCCGGTGCCGGTGGCCTCGCGGCCGACCGCCAGACCAAGAACTGGGTGGTGCCGGTGCATCCCGGCTCGGTGAAGGCGCTGAAGGAAGCCGGACAATGGAGCGATGCGCAGGAGGCGCACAACAACAAGCTGATCAAGCGGCAGGAGGTGCTGGCAGCCGCGTGGGCCGATTACGGCAAGTCCAACCCGCCGTCGGACGACAAGGCATTTCTCGACGGCTGGATGAAAGCGCGCGCGACGGCGCTTGCGAAAGCCGACATGCCGAACGGGTTCGAGGATTAGAGCGCGATGTTGTTGGGCTTGATGGCCGCCGCGCGAGAAGTGCGTCGACCTCTCCCGCAAGCGGGAGAGGTCGAGGAGCCCGCGGCTTGATCGATTCAACCAACGGCCGTTCGCTTAGTTAGTTACCAGCCCACGCGGGACCGCTTATGTCTTCTTCCACCTCCACTGCCCCGCAAGACGAGACCAAGCGGGTCGTGTTCGACGATCCCCATGGCGCGGCCGGCAACATGCAGGAGGCCGAAGTCACGCGCGTGCGCACCTTGCGCGGCGCCTGGCGCTGGACGCTGGTCGCGGCGACCGCAGCCACGATCCTGCTCTGCATCAACCAGCAGTTCTCGTTGCGCTTCTTCATCGGCTACACCCAGCTCAACACGGAGTATTTCTATCTCCTGATCGCGTTGATGCTGCCCTTCACCTTCCTGATCTTTCCGGGCACCGAGCGCGCCCCGCTCGACCGGATCCCCTGGTACGACCTCATCTTGTTCGTCGCGACTTTCGCCGCAGCGCTGCTGCTGATGTCGAACGTGCGCAAGGCGGCGGAGGCCGGTTGGGAATTCGGCGGCGCGCCGAACAACGTAATCGCGGCGGGGCTCGTGATGTGGGCGATGCTGATGGAGGCGCTGCGCCGCACGGGCGGCTGGAGCCTGCTGTTGAGCGTGCTCCCCTTCACCGTCTATCCGCTGTTCGCCGAATCCAGCTGGCTCGGCCCGTTCCGCGGCACGCAATCGACGCTGGAGCAGGCGACCGCCTATCACGTGCTCTCCGGTGAAAGCCTGCTCGGCATTCCGATCCAGGCCTTCGCCGACACCGTGATCGGCTTCCTCGTGTTCGGCACCGCGCTGATGCTGACCGGTGCCGGAAAGTTCTTCATCAACCTTGCCTTCGCGCTGTGCGGCACGTTCCGCGGCGGCGCGGCCAAGGTCTGCATCTTTGCCAGCGGCCTGCTCGGCATGATGTCGGGCTCGATCATCTCCAACGTGCTGACCGCCGGCACCATGACCATCCCCGTGATGAAGAAGAGCGGCTTTCGCGCCTCCTATGCCGGCGCGATCGAAGCCTGCGCCTCGACCGGCGCGGTGCTGGCGCCGCCGGTGATGGGCGCGACCGCCTTCGTGATCGCGCAGTTCCTCAATATCAGCTACGCCGAGGTCGCGGTCGCCGCGATCATCCCGGCCGCGCTCTATTATGTCGGCCTGTTCATGCAGGTCGACTCCTACGCCGCGCGCCACGGGCTGAAGGGGATTCCGCGCGCCGAGCTGCCGCGGATCATGGATACGATCAAGGACGGCTGGTACTACGTCTTCGTCATCGCCCTGCTGGTCGTGATGCTGCTCTATTTCAAGCGCGAAAGCCATGCGCCGTTCTACGCGACCGCGCTGCTGCTGGTGCTCAACCAGTTCTTCTCCAAGGACACGCGCTGGACCTTTGCGACGATCGGCAAATTCCTCGAGGTCAACGGCCGCACTTTCGTCGAGCTGGTCGGCATCCTCGCCGGCTGCGGTCTCCTGATCGGCGCGTTCTCGATGACCGGTGTGGTGTCGAGCCTTGCCAACGATCTCTTGCATATTGCCGGCGACAATCCCTTCCTGCTGCTCGGCATGTGCGCCCTCACCAGCCTGATCCTCGGCCTCGGGCTGACGACGACGGCCTGCTACATCTTCCTCGCCATCCTGGTCGCGCCCGCGCTGGAGAAGCTCGGGCTGAACAAGATGGCCGTGCACATGTTCATCTTCTATTGGGGCATGCTGTCGTCGATCACCCCGCCGGTCGCGATCGCCTCCTTCGCGGCCGCAGGCATTGCCGGCTCGCCGGCGATGAAGACGGGCTGGGAATCGATGTGGGTCGGCAGCATCATCTATTTCATCCCGTTCTTCTTCGTGCTCAATCCGGCGCTGGTGCTGCAAGGGCCGAGCCCGTATCTCGCCGGTCTCGGCCTGATGGGACTTGCCGCGTTCGGCACGCTGTTCATCTGCGGCGGCATTCAGGGCTACCAGCCCTTCGTCGGCGACCTCCGCCGCGCTGGCGGGCTGGAATGGCCGATCCGGGTTCTGCTGGTGATCGGCGGCTTCGTGGTGGCGACACCGGGCGGCGGGATCATGCCGCTGTCGCAGATGCAGGTGACGCTGCTGGGCCTTGCCATCCTCGCGCCCACGGTTTTGCTCGCCCTGCTGCTGGTCCGGCGGCAGGCCGTGGTTCCGAACGGGTTGCGCGTACCCTGATTGCGTTGCACAAGAGAGGCGATGACCCCGCTCTCGCCTCTCGCCGCCGCCTGGACCCGCTCGAAGCCGCCCTTGCTGCGGTTTCTAAATAATTGCCTCAACGAATTCTCCGCCGAAACCTCGGGCAGCGTCGCCGACTACATCCCCGAGCTGAGCAAGGCTGATCCTGCCTATTTTGGCATCAGCCTCGCCACGCTCGACGGCCACGTCTACGAGGTCGGCGACTCCAGGGTGCCCTTCACCATCCAGTCGATGTCAAAACCGTTCGTGTTCGCGCTGGCGCTGGACCTTCTGGGCGCAGGCCGGGTCGAAAGCGCGATCGGCGTCGAACCATCAGGCGATCCCTTCAACTCGATCCGGCTGAATTCCGAGAACCACCCGTTCAACCCGATGGTCAATGCCGGCGCGATCGCCTGCACCGGGCTGATTTACGACAGCAAGGGCGCGGATGCCTTCGAGCAGATTCGCCTCGCACTGAGCCGCTTCGCAGGCCGCGATCTCGCCGTGGACGAAGCCGTCTACGGCTCGGAGAGCCAGACCGGCGACCGCAACCGCGCCATCGGCTATCTCCTCAAGACCAACGCGGTGATCTCCGACAATGTCGCGGGCGTGCTCGACGTCTATTTCCGGCAATGCGCCGTGCTGGTCACCGCGCGCGACATCGCGGTGATGGCGGCGACCCTCGCCAATCGCGGCGTCAATCCGGTCACGGGCGAGCAGGTGCTGACGCCTTACGCGATCTCGCGCACGCTCTCGGTGATGACCTCGTCGGGCATGTATGACTATGCCGGCGAATGGATCTACCGTATCGGCATTCCCGCCAAGAGCGGCGTGGGCGGCGGCATCCTCGCCGCCCTCCCCGCGCGCCTCGGGCTCGGCAGCTATTCGCCAAGGCTCGACAAGCACGGCAATAGCGTGCGCGGCATCAAGGTCTGCGAGGCGCTGTCCTCGCATTACGACCTGCACATGCTCAACCGCAGCGACGATGCGCGCAACGCCGTCATCGCCGACTACGATATCGGCAAGAGCCCGTCACGCCGCGTGCGCCGGCCGCAGGAGCGCGAGATTCTGGCTGCGCATGAGCAGGAGGTGCGGATCATCGAGCTGGTCGGCACGCTGTCGCTGTCCGCGGTCGACTACGTCTCCCGCCGGCTCGCGGGGCGGCCCCGTCCGCAATTCGTGATCTTCGATCTGCACCGCGTCACCTCCACCACGCGCGCCGGAGCGCGGCTCGTCGCCGAAGCGTTCGAGGAGCTCGCCGCACTGAATGTCACGGTGGTGCTGTCGGGCGTCAGGCGCGCATCCAAGGAATGGGACACGTTGCGGGAATGGACGGCCGAGCTGAAGAATGTCCGCGACTTCTACCTGCTCGACACCGCGATCGAATGGGCCGAAGACCAGATCGTCTACCGCTACGGCGGCTCGATCGACTTCCACGAGACCACCGAGCTTGCCGAGCAGCCGCTGCTCGAGGGCCTCGGCGAGGACGAGCTGGCGGATCTCGCCTCGATCTGCACCATCCGCACCTATCAATCCGGCGCCAAGATTCTCACCACGGGCGATCGCGCCGATTCCCTGTTCTTCCTGCGCAGCGGCGCCGTGCACGTCACGCTGCCCGACGGCGTGCGGCTCGCGACGCTGACCGCGGGCATGGCGTTCGGCGAGATGGCGCTGCTGGAGTCCACGCGCTCGGCCGACGTCTTCGCCGACATGGCCGCAACCGCCTATGAGGCTCCGCTGCAGGCGTTCGAACGCTTCCGCCAGCAGCACCCGCACGCCAGCGAGCGCATCATGCGCAACCTCGCCCAGCTCCTCGCCGATCGCCTGATCGTGGCGAACGCGAAGGTCGACATCCTGACGTCGACGTGAGTGCACGCCTACCGGCTCGCCGCCTCGCTCAGCCGCCGCTTGATCTTTGCCGCGCTCCTTTCGAGTAGCTCGGACGGTTTCTGGCCGGTCGTCGCGCAGAGGCAGGCCCAGTAATAGATGACGTCGCCGAGCTCATCGACGAGGCCAGCCTTGTCGAGCCAGTCATCGCGCAACAGCTTCTTGATGTGCTCGGCCACCTCGCCGGCCTCGCCCGCGAGCCCGAGACCGAGATAGGACAGCCGCTCGTTGGACGGATGTTCATCGACTTTCGCAACGCTCGCGGCCCAGGCCGCATATTCATCGATCGTCATTGGCATCCCTCGCCGCGGTGCTTCGATCAGCCCACCACTTCGGTAACGGGCTGGAGATCGATCTCGAACGTCTCCAGGAATTTTGACGTCATGATGTAGAAGCCGACCGAGAGCTGCAGCTCGACCAGCGCAGCCGGCGTCAGCTTCGCTGCGATCGCCTTGAAGGTCGCATCCGTCGGCTTCTTCAGCTTCACGATCTCGTCGGTGAAGGCGAGCGCCGCGCGCTGCACCTCGTTGAAGCACGTCGCCGCCTGCCAATTCTCGAGCGCCTCGTTCTGCGCGTCGGTGACGCCGACATTCTTGCCGATCCGCTTGTGCGCGACGATCTCGTACGGGGCCTCGCACAAGATGCCGGTGCGGGTGATCGCAAGCTCGCGCACGACCGGATCGAGCTCGCCCTTGTGACGGATGGCGCCCCCCAAGCGGCAGTACTGCTCGAAATAGCTTGGCGAGTGCGCCATCATGCGGAAGATGTTGGCGTTGCGGTTCTTGTCGAGAATTTCGCGGGTGCGGTCGGATGCCTTGGACGGGTCGCTGTAGCTGATACGGGCCATGATTTTCCTGAAGTTTTCCCTGATTTTTTGATGCTTTTTGTCGTCGTCCGCGCAAGTTCCCGAAGACTCTATTCGCGCGAGGACGCAGGAGCAACATTATCGAGTCAAATTGCCGCCGCATTGCTGATCGACCCTGACACAGTCGATATTCGCCGCGTGGGGACAAATCACGGTGAGTACTCGCAAATGGGGTGTTCCGAGTAAAACAATTGGCCATTGGGTGCGCTAGCCGCACAACGATGAGTCACGCCCAAGTCTAGGGAGAAAAAGGCATGAAGGAAGCCACCAAGGGGGCGGCCTCGGGAGCGCTCGCGCATATGCTGGCGGTGACGGCGATGCTCGTCATCGCCAGCATCTTGTTCTACGGGCGTTAGTTGGAGTTCTAGAGTTTTCGTCATTCCGGGGTGGCCCTCGCACAGGCCAAGCCCAGAATACCCGTTCCAGGCTCGGTCATAGGACCGCCCCCGAATGACGAATCCCGTTACGTGTCCTTCGTGAAGAACGGTACGAGTTTCCCGGCAAACGGCTTGAAGCTCGCGACGACCGAATCGCCGATGGCGAGTCCGTTGTCGCCATGCGCCATCATGCGAAAGCCCTCGGCGCAATCGATCAGCAGGATGTTGTAGGGCACGTGTGCGCGCGTCTCGGGCGTGGCGGCACGACAGACCAGCGAGGTGGCGTAGACCCTGCCCTTGCCGCTGGCGCGCTGCTCGCGCGGATCCGATTCGCCACAAGCCGCGCAGAAGGCGCGGTGGAAGTACTGCACGTGCCCGCATGAGTTGCAGGTCTGGTAGGTGATGGCCGCTTCGCCCTTGGTCCAGTCTGCCAGACGCCCGCTCATCGCACCCGCTCCAGGAACATGCTCACATGCGACGACAGCACGCCGCCGTCGCCATGCAGCAACGCAATCGAGGCGTCGCGCACTTGGCGGCTCGTCGCCCGCCCCGTCATCTGCAAATGCGCCTCAACCAGATGCGCCATCGCGCCGCCGACGCCGCAATGGCCGTAGCTGAGCAGCCCGCCATGGGTGTTCAGCGGCATCGCGCCGTCGCGGCTGAAATGGCCTGATCGCACGCGGGCTGCGGCCTCACCGCGGCCGGCAAGGCCGAGGTCTTCCAGCAGCATCGCGAGCGTGATGGTAAAACTGTCGTAGATCGCGGCGTAGCGCACATCGGAGATCGCAAGGCCGCAAGCCTCCTTGGCGCGCGCGATGGAGAGCTCGGCGCCGAGCTCACTGAGCGCGGGCGCGGCCGTGACATGCTGATGGGTATGCGCTTGCGCGCAGCCGCGGATGCGCACGCCCGCCTCCCCGGTCCGCTCGCGGCTGACGACGAACGCCGCGCCGCCGTCGGACACCGGACAGCAATCGAGCAGCTTGAGCGGCATCGCCACCGGCTTCGAGGCCATGACGTCGGCAACGGTGATGGGGTCGTGGGATTGCGCGCCGGGATGGGTGCAGGCGTGCGCGCGCATCAGCACCGCGAATTCGGCGAGATCCTCTTCCGTCACGCCGTATTCGTGCATGTACCTGTTGGCGACCAGGCCGTAATAGGCAGGAATGGTCGGCCCCAGCGGCACCTCGTAATCGGGATGGCCGACCTGCGCCAGCGCCTGGATCGAGGCATCGCGGCTCTGCCCGGTGAGGCGGTTCTCGCCGGCGACCACGAGCACATTGCGCGCGGCGCCCGAGGTGACGAGGTGATGCGCCAGCATCGTCATCGCGAGCCCCGTGGCGCCGCCAACCTGCACGGCGTGGGCGTAAGACGGGCGAATGCCAAAGTGCTCGGCGAACACGGTCGCCAGCATGATGTGGGGCGAGACGGTGGAATAGCCGCACAGGATGCCGTCGATATCCGAACGCTTCAGCCCGGCATCGTCGAGCGCGGCTTGCGCGGCCTTGCTCATCAGGTCGAGCGAGGACGAGCCTTCATGCTTGCCGAAGGGCGTGAGGCCGACGCCGGTGATGAAGCTCATGGTGCCTCTCCCCACTCAGGTGGCGAGCGTGTGACGCCGTCGCGCACCATGGCGGCGATCTCGTCGGCGGAGTATCCGATCTCGCGAAGAATCTCCGCGCCGTGCTCGTTGAGACGCGGGGCCAGCCGCACCGGCTCGGCCTCCGTCTCCGACCAGGTCGCGGTCACCTTCATGCTGCGGATCGGACCCTCGGTCGGATGGTCCACGACGGGGAAGAAATTCGTCGCCTGCAGATGTTCATCATGCAGGATCGAGGCAAGGTCGTGCATTGGCATGACGGGCACGTCGGCCTTGGTGAGCAGGTCGATCCATTCGGCGGTCGTGCGCGTCTCGAAGATGCGCGCGAGCTCGGCATAGACCACATCGATATTGGCGGCGCGCCCCGCGAAGGTCGCGAATCTGGGATCGGCGCGGAGGTCATCGCGCGCGGTCGCCTTGAAGAAATTGTCCCACTGCTTGTCGTTGTAGACGATGACGCTGAGATAGCCGTCCGAGGTCTTGTAGGGCCTGCGGTCGCGCGAGAGGTGGCGGGCATAGCCGCCCTTGTCGAGCGGCGGCTCATAGGTGAGCCCGCCCATGTGATCGCCCATGACGAAGCCGGCCATGGTCTCGAACATCGGGATATCGACGCGCTGGCCGCGTCCGGTGCGGTCGCGATGCACGAGGCTGGCGCAGATCGCGCCGACGGCGGTGAGGCCGACGATGCGGTCGACCAGCGCGTTCGGCACGTAGCGCGGTACGCCGTCGCCGGTCTGCGCCATCAGCGCCGGCAGCGCGGTGGCGCCCTGGATCAGATCGTCATAGGCGGGCTTTGCGGCATACGGGCCATCCTGGCCAAAGCCGAACACGCCGGCATAGACGAGGCGCGGATTGATTTTCGAGACGACGTCGTAGCCGAGCTGCAGCCGCGCCATCGCCTGCGGGCGGACGTTGTAGACGAGAACGTCGGCGTCCTTCAGAAGCCGCAGCACGGCCTCGCGGCCGGCGGGCTTCTTCAGATCGAGGCAGATCGAACGCTTGCTGCGGTTGGTGTTGAGAAACACCGGGCCCATGCCGGCGTGGCGCATCGGGCCGATCAGGCGGGTGACGTCACCGTCCAGCGATTCCACCTTGATGACGTCAGCGCCGTAGTCGCCGAGCATCTGGGTCGCATAAGGCCCCATCAGCACGGTGGTCATGTCGATGACCTTGATGCCCTTCAGCGGCCCCATCGTTCGCTCCCGATTGCGCGAGGGGCCAAGGCGCGGCCCCGCGATTTCGGTCCAGCTAAGGGCAGCGGTGCCGCGCGCGCAAGGGCGGCCGGCGTATGGCCGCATGCGCCGCGCGGTGATACCGGCCGCTATTTCTTCTGGCGGGAATCGCGGATCTTGAGGAGCCGGTCGAGCTCTTCGTTCTGCTGGCTGATCCGGTCGGCGATGCGCGACTCGTTCTGCTCGCCTGAGGCGGCCGCGGCCTGCTCGATGAGCTGCCTTATATTGTCCTCAAGGATCGCAATCCGACCGTTGAGTGCGTCCATCGACAGCGAGTCTTCGTAGTCAGTGCTCATGATGCTTTTCCGCCAATCAATCAGGAGCCGTAAGGTGGGCAAAGCGAAGCGAGCCCACCATGATCTAGCGCAAGGAAGATGGTGGGCACGGCGCCTTCGCGCCTTTGCCCACCCTACAAGACCTACTTCAGCGGCTCCAGCACCGAGACGTAGTTGGCGACCGCGGCACCGCCCATGTTGAAGATGCCGCCGAGCTTGGCGTTCTTGAGCTGCATGCCCTCGGGCGCCTGGCCTGCGAGCTGCATCGCGGTCATCACGTGCATGGAAACGCCGGTGGCGCCGATCGGATGGCCCTTGGCCTTCAGGCCGCCGGACGGATTGACCGGCAACTTGCCGTCCTTCAGCGTCCAGCCTTCCTTGATGGCGCGGGCACCCTGGCCCCTCGGCGTCAGGCCCATCGCTTCGTATTCGATCAGCTCGGCCACGGTGAAGCAGTCATGGGTCTCGACGAAGGAGAGATCGGACAGCGTCACCCCGGCCTTCTCCAGCGCGCGCTGCCAGGCAACCGTGCAGCCCTCGAACTGGAGGATGTCGCGCTTGGACATCGGCAGGAAGTCCTGGGCGTGCGCGGTGGCGCGGAAGCCGATCGACTTGGTCATGCCCTTGGCGGTCTCGGCGTCGGCCAGCACCAGCGCGGCGGCGCCGTCGGAGACCAGCGAGCAATCGGTGCGCTTCAGGGGGCCGGCGACGTAGGGGTTCCTCTCGCTCTCGGCGCGGCAGAAGTCGAAACCGAAATCCTTGCGCATCTGGGCGAAGGGATTGGCGACGCCGTTCTTGTGGTTCTTGGCCGCGATCAGCGCCAGAGCGTCGGACTGGTCGCCGTATTTCTGGAAATAGGAGCTGGCGATCTTGCCGAACACGCCGGCGAAGCCGCCGACGGTGTCGCCGTCCTCGGGCAGGTAGGACGCCTTCAGCAGGTTCTTGCCGATCTCGGCGCCCGGGGTGCGGGTCATCTGCTCGACGCCGACGACCAGGACGATCTTGGCGGCGCCTGCGGCGATCGCGCGCAGGCCCTGGTGCACGGCGGCAGAACCGGTGGCGCAGGCGTTCTCGACCCGGGTCGCCGGCTTGAAGCGCAGCTTCGGGTCGGCCTGGAGCACCAGCGAGGCGGTAAAATCCTGCGCCGAGAAGCCGGCGTTGAAATGGCCGAGCACGATCTCGTCGACATCGCCGGCCGAAATGCCGGCATCGGCCATCGCCTCATTGGCGACGCGGGTGACGAGGCTTTCGACGGTTTCGGTGTCGAACTTGCCGAACGGCGTATGCGCCCATCCGACGATGCTGGCGGTCATGGTCATGTCTCCCTGGGGTCTCTCTTCCTGAGCTAAGTCTTAGCGCAGGGATGGCAAGACTTCACGCGGGTTTCAGGGCCTTGAGGGTGCGCTGGCAGATGGCAGTTATGCCGGCCCAGTTCCCGGCCCTGATCTCGGCCGTCGGGCACAGCCAGGAACCGCCGACCGCGACCACATTGGGCTCGGCGAGCCAGCTCGCCGCGTTGGCCTCACCGATGCCGCCGGTCGGGCAGAACCGCACGTTCGGGAACGGTCCGCCGAGCGAACGCAGGCCCTTGATGCCGCCGGCCTGCTCGGCCGGGAAGAATTTTGCGACGTCGAGGCCGTGCGACAGCGCCAGCATCAGCTCGGACGCCGTGGCGATGCCCGGCGCGAACGGCAGCGAGCTGTGGGCGGCGGCCTTGAGGAGATCGGGGGTCAGGCCGGGGCTGATGCCGAAGGCGACGCCGAGCTTCTCGACACGGGTGAAGTCGGCCGGATTGAGGATCGTGCCGATGCCGACGACCGCCTCCGGGACTTCGGCCATCATCGCCCTCGCCGCCTCGATCGCAACCGGGGTGCGCATCGTCACCTCCAGCGTGCGGACGCCGCCGGCAACCAGCGCGCGCGCCAGCGGCACGGCATCCTGGATACGCTCGATGGTGAGGACGGGAATGACGGTCGCCGCCTTGAACAGCGCGGCGAGGTGGTTCTGTTGGGCAGTCGTGGTCATAGGGTCTCGATCTTTACTTGGTCGCCTGGCGGGAGGTCGCCGGCCGGTGTCGTTTCTTCGGCGGCATGGCATAGCCCGGAATGATGGCGCCGGAATAGCAGATCACGACGCCGGCGAGGCGATGCCCAGCCTGGGCGGCCTCGACCGGATCGGAACCGGCGAGCCGGGCCGCGATATAGGCCGCGGCAAAGCTGTCGCCGGCCGCCGTGGTGTCGACGACGGGCTTGGTCATCGGTTCGGCGCGGACCTCATGGGTAGCACCGGGGAAGCGCAGCAGGCTGACGGGCTCGGCGAGCCGGAACACCAGCTCGGGCGTCGGGATGCGCGCCATCAGCTGATCGTTGCTCTCGCCGGGATAAAGCGCGAGTAGATCCTCGGTGGAGGTCAACACGATGTCGGCGGCGGCGAAAGCAGCCGCAAACACCTCGCGCGCGACATCGCGGTCCGGCCATCCCCGCGCGCGAAAATTGGTGTCGAAAACGAAGCGGGTGCCGAGCAGGCGCGCGCGCTTGATCGCCGCGAACAGGCGTTCGCGCCCGGGCGCATCGTAGATCGAGAGCGTGATCGCGGAGAGATAGACGATGTCGTAGCTCATCAGCGAGTTGAGGAGCTCATCGGTCTCCGGCAGGCTCATCAGCTGGCGCGCCGCCGCGCTGTCGCGCCAGTGGAAGAACTGGCGCTCGCCCTTCGCATCCAGCTGGATCATGTAGAGGCCGGGCAGCTTGCCAGCCAGGCGCACGACACGCCTTGTACCGACATTCTCCGCGTTCCAGGCCGCGATCATCTCGTCGCTGAGGCCGTCATCGCCGAGCGCGGTGAGATAATCGACCTTGACCTCGAGCCGCGCCAGATAGACCGCGGTGTTGAGGGTGTCACCGCCGAAGCCGCGCGAATACAGCCCGCCGCCCTGCCCTTGCCCGGCAGACGCGTTTCCTTGCGCCTGTCTGAGCTCGACCATGCATTCACCGATGCAAGCAACGCTCGCCATCACCAGGGCCCGCTCAGTCAGGGATCATGCGACGAAGTTGCCGCCGAGCTCGTCTTCGATGTGAATGCGGATGATATCGTCGAAAGTCTTCTCGGCGGTGGTGAAACCGAGCTCGAGCGACCGCTTCGCATTGAAATTGCGCGGCCAGCCGCCGACGATGCCGACGATGAAGGGATCGGGCTCGCGCTTGATGCGCGCGGCGACCTTCTCGCCCGCAACCCGCTTCAGGGCGGCGATCTGCTCGCCGACCGTCGCCGACAGGCCCGGCATGGTCAAATTGCGGCGCGGGCCCACCGCGGCGAGATCCATGGTGCCGGCGTGCAGCAGGAATCCGACCGCCGAGCGCGGCGTGGCGTGCCAGTGGCGGACATCCTCGGAAACCGGGAGCACCGCTTCCTTGCCGGCCAGCGGCTCGCGCAGGATGTTGGAGAAGAAGCCCGATGCCGCCTTGTTGGGCAGGCCGGGCCGGATGCAGATGGTCGGCAGCCGGATGCCGATGCCGTCGAGGAAGCCGCGGCGCGAATAGTCGGCCAGCAGCAATTCGCCGATCGCCTTCTGCGCGCCGTAGCTGAGCAGCGGGGTGTGGAAGAACTCGTCGCCGATCGCATCCGGGAACGGCGCGCCGAACACCGCGATCGAGGACGTGAACACTACGCGCGGCTTGTAGCCGCCACCGACCAACCGAATGGCATCGAGCAGCATTCGCGTGCCATCGAGATTGATGCGGTAACCCTTGTCGAAATCGAGCTCGGCCTCGCCCGAGACGATCGCGGCGAGATGGAAAATCACGTCCGGGCGGCCGGCGATCAGCTTTTCGGCAGCGCCCGGCACGGCGAAATCGCCAGACACGGTCTCAACGGGGAAACCAGCCTTCTCGGGCTTCTTCGGCTCGACCACGTCATGCATGGTGAGCTTGGTGATGTCGCTCTTGCCGAGCCGGCCGTCACGCAACAGCCGTTCACACAATTTGCGGCCGACCATGCCGGCGGCGCCCAGAACCAGAACGTGCAAGAGCTTAACTCCTTGGTTTTTGGCCGGAGCGCGCAGCCTCCGGCGCGCTCCGTGGCAGACCCCGCGATTATTCCTTCACGGCGCCGGTCATCGCGGACACATAATGCTCCACGAAGAAGGCGTAAAGGATGACGAGCGGCAGCGAGCCGGCCAACGCTCCGGCCATCAGCGAACCCCAGCGGTAGATGTCACCGTCCACGAACTCGTTGACGATCGCGACCGGCACCGTCTTGTTGCTGGTCGACTGCAGGAAGGTCAACGCGTAGATGAACTCGTTCCAGCACAGCGTGAAGCAGAAGATGAAGGCCGAGATCAGGCCGGGGATTGCGAGCGGCAGAACGATCTTGACCAGGATCTGCCAGCGGCTCGCCCCGTCGATCAGCGCGCATTCCTCGAGCTCGAACGGGATGGTCTTGAAATAGCCCATCAGCAGCCAGGTCGAGAACGGGATCAGGATGGTCGGATAGGTCAGGATCAACGCCAGCGGCGAGTCGAACAACCCGTACTGGAACACGACGGTGGCGAGCGGGATGAACAGGATCGACGGCGGCACCAGATAAGCGAGGAAGATCAGCCCGCCGACGAGATTGGCGCCCTTGTAGCGCAAGCGCACGATGGCGTAGGCAGCCAGCACCGACGCGATGATCGAAAGCACCGTCGCGCAGACGGCCACGTACATCGTGTTCCAGAGCCAGTACGGGTAGTAGCTCTCGAACAGCAGCTTGTGGAAATGCTTGAAGGTCGGATTCCAGGTCCAGAACGGGTTGTACCTGTCGAGATCGAGCAACTGCTCGTCCGGCTTCACCGAGGTCAGCGCCATCCAGTAGAACGGGAACAGCAGAACGATGACGATGATCGCGAGCGGCAGGTACAGCGTCACCATCCGGCGCGGCACCGACTGCAGATAGCTCATGCCCTCGCTGTGATCGTCCTTCGCCACCGTCGGAGAGGATCCGGATAGCACGGCCTTGAGATCAACGGACCTGGTGGGCAGATCAGTCATTGTTCTCTCCCTGCTGCCATTTCCTGCGCTGGAGGCCGAACCACGAGACCATAATTGCGGCGAGCAGGAACGGGATCATGGCGCTCGAGATCGCGGCGCCCTCGCCCAGCTGCCCGGCGATGATCGCGCGCTGGTAGGACAATGTCGCCATCAGATGGGTGGCGTTGACGGGCCCGCCGCGCGTCATCGCCCAGATCAGCTGGAAGTCGGTGAAGGTGAACAGCACCGAGAAGGTCATCACGACGGCGATGATCGGCGTCAGCAGCGGATAGGTGATGAAGCGGAAATTCTGCCAGCGCGTGGCGCCGTCGAGCGTTGCGGCTTCATAGAGCGAGGGCGACACCGTCTGCAGGCCCGCCAGCAGCGTGATCGCCACGAACGGCACGCCGCGCCAGATATTGGCGAAGATCACGCAAATGCGTGCCCAGGTCGTGTCGCCGAGGAAGTTGATGTTCTGGTCGATGATGCCGAGATGCCTCAGCGACCAGGAGATGATGGAGAATTGCGAATCGAAGATCCACCAGAACGCCAGCGCCGAGAGCACCGTCGGCACGATGAAGGGGATCAGGACCATCGCGCGCAGCATCGCCTTGAACGGCATGTTCTCGTTCAGCAGCAGCGCGAGATAAAGCCCAATCGCGAATTTGAGGGCGCTGGCGACGAAGGTGTAGAGCAGCGTGTTGAACACCGACAGCCAGAAGATGGAATCGTCCCACAGCCACTCATAGTTCTCGGTGGCGACAAAGTGCCCAACCCTGCCGATGCGGGTGTCCGTGAAGGACAGCCAGATGCCGAGCCCCAGCGGATAGGCCAGGAAGAAGATCAGGAACGCCATGGCCGGCACCATGAACCAGAAGCCGAGCCAGTTGCGATTGTGTTTGAGCTGGGTCCAGGCGCTGTCCTCGCTCATATGAGGCTTGGCCCGGGGAATTGCGACATCAGCCATGCCCGATATCCCTGATCGAAATGTTGACGAGCGGGCGGCGCGACTGCCGCCCGCTCAGTGACCCTCAGCGATAGATGCGCTTCAGCTGGCGCTCGGCTTCCGCCATCGCGCCCTTCGCATCCTTGGTGCCGGTGCAGTAGTTGGCGAACATGTCGACGACGATGAAGTCGGCGATTGCCGTCGCCGCCTTTTCGCCGACGGTGCCGATACCGGCCGCCGGTAGAGTGCGCTTGGACGCCTGCGCGAACACGGCGTTCTTGGGATCCGCCGTCCAGATCGGCGCCGACTCATAAGCGTTCAAGGTCTGCGTCAGATAGCCCTGCGCGCCGTCCAGCCACTTCTCGTAGTTCTCCTTCTCCAGCATGAAGGCGACGAAGGCCTTCGCCGCGTTCGGATATTTGGTGAAGTTGAAGGCGAGGATCGGCAGCGCAAGCTGCAGCTCGGTCGGCTTGCCAACCGGTCCGACCGGCCAGAGCGCGTGATAGGTGTCCGCGGCGAGCTCCTTCTTGCTCGCATCGGTCTTGGCGGCGACGTAGATCGAGATGCCGTTCGCCGTGCAATAGAGCTCGCCGGCGAGGAACGCCTTGTTGTTAGACGAATCGTTCCAGGACGCGGTGCCCGGGATGAAGGCCTCGTACAGCGCCTTGCAATATTCCAGCGCCTTCGCCGTCTCGGGCGAATTGATGATGATCTTGTCGTTCTGGTCGACCGTGTAGGCGCCGTGGCCCCACAGCACCCAGTGCAGCCACGAATTGCCGTCGCCCGAGGCGTGCCCGAGAGCGAAGCCGGCCGGCGTGTTGTTCGCCTTCAGTGCCTTGCACATCTCGAGGAAGCTGGGGAAGTCCTTCGGGAATTCCTTGAACCCCGCCTTGTCGAGCGCCGACTTGCGGTACGTCATGTAACCGCCGTTGGTCGCGACGGGAATGCCGAGCCAATCGTTGCCTTGCTTGCAGGTCTTGGCGGCCGCATCGGTCCAGCCGCCGTATTTCTTGCCGAGATAATCGGCAACGTCGTTCATCTTCAGCACTTTGGTGGGGAACAGCTGCGGCAACGTGTGCAGGCCCCAGGCAAGATCGAGCCCGGAGCCGGTATTGGCCGCAACAGAGGCCTTCGGTTGCACGTCCTCGAAGGATTCGCTGAACACGTTCATCTCGGTGCCGGTGGCAGCCTTGAACGCCGCGACCATTGCGTTGAACGCATCGTCCTCAGCCGGCACGAAGCGCTTCCACCGCATCACGGTCAGCTTGGCACCGGGCTCCGCCTTCCAGGGCGCGCTCTGCGCCCAGGCCTTGGCGAAATCGAACAGTGCCGGCCCGGTAAGCATGCCGGTTGCAGCCAGTGCCGTTCCGCCTTGAAGCAGAGTCCGGCGGGTAAAGTCTTGCATGTCGTCCTCCCTGTGATGCTTTTTATTATCTTAACTTAAACTTACGCTACGCGTTCAGGCGCTTTCCCGTCGCCTCGTCGAACAGATGCACCAGTGACGGGTCGGGCTTCAGCCGGACCTTGTCGCCCGGGTTGAACTGGTGGCGTTCGCGGAAGACCGCGACGACCTGCTCGCCGCCGATCTTGGCGAACACCTGCGTCTCCGAGCCGGTCGGCTCGACCACGATGATCTCGGCTTCGGCACCGTCGTCGGCAATGGTGAAATGCTCGGGCCGCACGCCGTAGACCGCGGGACGGCCGTCGGACGCCGCGGGCGCGGTCTTGAGCGGCAGCTTGACGCCGTTCGGCCCCTCGAAGGTCGCAACGCCGTTGACGCGCACATGCCCCTTCAGGAAGTTCATCGCGGGCGAGCCGATGAAGCCGGCGACGAACTGGTTGTCGGGCTTGTCATAGAGCTCCAGCGGCGTGCCCATCTGCTCGACGATGCCGTCATGCATGACGACGATCTTGTCGGCCATGGTCATGGCTTCGATCTGGTCGTGGGTGACATAGACGGTCGTCGTCTTCAGCCGCTGGTGCAGCTCCTTGATCTCGGTGCGCATGGCGACGCGCAGCTTGGCGTCGAGATTGGACAAGGGCTCGTCGAACAGGAAGACCTGCGGGTCACGCACGATGGCGCGGCCCATCGCGACGCGCTGGCGCTGACCGCCGGAGAGCTGGCGCGGATAGCGATCGAGCAGCGGCGACAGCGCGAGGATCTCGGCGGCGCGCTTGACGCGCTTGTTGATCTCGTCGGCGCCGGCATTCCGCAGCTTCAGCGAGAAGCCCATGTTGTCGGCGACCGTCATGTGCGGATAGAGCGCGTAGTTCTGGAAGACCATCGCAATGTCCCGCTCCTTGGGCTGGACATTGTTGACGACGCGGTCGCCGATCGAGATCGTGCCGGAGGTGATGTTCTCGAGACCGGCGAGCATGCGCAGAAGCGTCGACTTGCCGCAGCCGGAGGGGCCGACCAGAACGACGAACTGGCCGTCCTCGATCGGTACAGTCACGCCGTGCAGGACTTCAAAATTGCCGAACGATTTCCGCACGTCGCGGATTTGCACAGACGACATCTAGCTCCCTCCTCGAAAGTCCACGGCGCCTCTAGCGCCGCGACCGTCTTGTTTTTTCAGACTTCACCGAACTCGGCCCGATCTTAGCGGGCAACATTGTCGGCAGTTTGTGCGGTTTTGGCAATTTGTCTTTGGTTAGTCGTTGCTGGTAGCGCTGTCAACGTTCCTTTGTTTGCGGGACTGACTGTGTTAAGAGCAGCAAATGGGTCGAAAACGCACCAAGTCAGGCAAGATCCGGCTGGCGGAAGTCGCCGAGCTTGCCGGCGTCAGCCCGATTACGGCGTCCCGCTTCTTCCGTAATCCGGAGGCCCTCTCGGTTGCCAAGCGGACACGGGTCGAGAGCGCCGCCAAGGAGCTCGGCTATGTGCCGAACCTTGCGGCCCGCGCGCTGGCCTCGCAACGCACCGAGGTGATCGGTGTCTTGATCCCCTCCCTCACCAACAACGTGTTCTCGGACGTGCTGCGCGGCATCTACGACGCGTCCGAAGGCAGCCGTTACTCGATCCAGCTGTCCAACACGCGCTACAGCATCCTCCAGGAAGAGAAGCTGCTGCGACTGTTTCTGGCGCAGAAGCCGGCCGGGCTGATCGTCACCGGCATCGACCAGACCACGGAATCGCGCGCCATGCTGGAGGCCGCCGATTGCCCGATCGTGCAGATCATGGAGATCGGCCCCGACCCGGTCGACATGATGATCGGCTTTTCGCACTATGATGCAGCCCGCGCAGCGGTTGCGCACCTGTTCGAGCAGGGCCGCCGCAAGATCGGCTTCGTCGGTGCGCGCATGGACCCGCGGGTGCAGCGGCGGCTGGACGGATATGTCTCGGCGATGAAGGATGCCGCACTGTTCGAGCAGCGCCTCGTCGTCACCACGGCGACACCGACCTCGGTGACGCTGGGCGGCGCGCTGTTCACCGATCTCCTGGCGCGCGAGCCGAATCTCGATGCGGTGTTCTGTGCCAATGACGACCTTGCGCTCGGCGTGCTGTTCGAATGCCGGCGCCGGGAGATCGCCGTCCCCGAGCAGATCGCGATCGTCGGCTTCAACGACCTCGAATTCATGGCCTCCGCCGTCCCCACCCTTACCAGCGTGCGCACCAACCGCTACGAGATGGGCAAAACGGCCGCCACCATGCTGATCGAGGCGATCGACGGACGGCGCCCGGAGCAGCCGGTGCTCGATCTCGGCTTCCGGGTGATCGAGCGGCAAAGCTCGTCGCCGCGCCATTCAGACAGCCGGCCGACTGTCTCGGGCGTGGGCACGGCGAACAAAATGGTAGCGTTACCAAGTAGCCATGACTAGTATCGCATTTGTGAGGAAACGACCCGCCAGCGGGCCAGCGATCCGTCATTCGCGCCGTTGGGCATCGCACAAGCCGACACCCCAAGACTTGATGTAAATGGACGGACGCCAGTGCGTTTGCATTGCAGGAGAAACCAATGACAAAAAAACCGACCAATGGGCATGCGCCCGCCGGCAACGGCTCCCGACGCCACCTTCGCTCCCAGGAATGGTTCAACAACCCGCATAATCCGGGCATGACGGCGCTCTACATGGAGCGCTACCTCAATTACGGCCTCACCCGTGCCGAGCTGCAGTCCGGCAAGCCGATCATCGGCATCGCCCAGACCGGCAACGACCTCTCTCCCTGCAACCGCCACCATATCGAGCTTGCCCATCGCATCCGCGAGGGCATCCGCGAGGCCGGCGGCATCGCGATGGAATTCCCGACCCATCCGATCCAGGAGACCGGCAAGCGCCCGACCGCCGCGCTCGACCGCAACCTCGCCTATCTCGGCCTGGTCGAGATCCTCTACGGCTATCCGCTCGACGGCGTCGTGCTCACCACCGGCTGCGACAAGACCACGCCGGCCTGCATGATGGCGGCTGCGACCGTCAACCTGCCCGCGATCGTGCTGTCGGGCGGCCCGATGCTCAACGGCTGGCATGCCGGCGAACGCACCGGCTCGGGCACCATCGTCTGGAAGTCGCGCGAGCGGCTCGCCGCGGGCGAGATCGACTATGAAGAGTTCATGGAGATCGTGGCCTCGTCGGCGCCGTCGGTCGGCCATTGCAACACCATGGGCACCGCCTCGACCATGAACGGTCTTGCCGAAGCGCTCGGCTTCTCGCTGCCGGGCTGCGCGGCGATCCCCGCGCCCTACCGCGAGCGCGGCCAGATCGCCTACGAGACCGGCAAGCGCGCCGTCGAGATGGTGTGGGAAGACCTCAAGCCCTCGGACATCCTGACCCGCAAGGCGTTCGAGAACTGCATCGTGATCAATTCGGCGATCGGCGGCTCGACCAACGCGCCGATCCACATCAACGCGCTGGCCCGCCACATCGGCGTCGAGCTCACCATCGAGGACTGGCAGAAGGTCGGCCACGACGTGCCGCTCCTGGTCAACATGCAGCCGGCCGGCTTCTATCTCGGCGAGGAATTCCACCGCGCCGGCGGCGTGCCTGCGGTGGTGCGCGAGTTGATGAAGCACAAGCGCATCCATGAGGACGCCGTCACCGTCAACGGCCGCGGCATCGGCGAGAACTGCAAGGACGCGCCGGTCCCCGACAACGACGTGATCTGGGCCTACGACAAGCCGCTGGTGAAGGACGCCGGCTTCCTGGTGCTGAAGGGCAATCTGTTCGATTCCGCGATCATGAAGACCTCAGTGATCTCCAAGGAATTCCGCGATCGCTATCTCAGCAATCCGAAAGACCCCAACGCATTCGAGGGCCGCGCCATCGTGTTCGAGGGTCCGGAGGACTATCACGAGCGGATCGACGACGCCTCGCTCGAAATCGACGAGCACTGCGTGCTGTTCATCCGCGGCACCGGGCCGATCGGCTATCCTGGTGGAGCCGAGGTCGTGAACATGCAGCCCCCGGCAGCGCTGATCAAACGCGGTATCCTGTCCCTGCCCTGCATCGGCGACGGCCGCCAGTCCGGCACCTCGGGCTCGCCCTCGATCCTGAACGCCTCGCCGGAAGCTGCCGCCAATGGCGGGCTTGCGGTCCTCAAGACCGGCGACAAGGTCCGCGTCGATCTCAACAAGGGCAGCGCCAACATCCTGATCTCGGACGAGGAGCTGAAGAAGCGTCACGCCGAGCTCAAGGCCAATGGCGGCTTCAAGCATCCGCAGAACCAGACGCCGTGGCAGGAGATCTATCGCAACACCGTCGGCCAGCAATCGACCGGCGCATGCATGGAGCTCGCCACGCGCTACCAGAACGTCGCCGGCACCTTTGGTGTGGCGCGGGATAATCACTAACCAAGATTGTCATTCCGGGATGCGCCGCAAGGCGCAGGCCCGGAATCCATACTCCCGATCGTGGTTATGGATTCCGGGCTCGCGGCTGCGCCGCGCCTCGGAATGACGGCACCCATTCAAGGAGAAAACAACATGGCAGACCGCCTCAAGGGCAAACGCGCCGTCGTCACGGCTGCAGCCGCCGGCATCGGGCGCGCATGCGCCCTCGCATTCGCGCGTGAAGGCGCAACCGTCATCGCTACCGACATCAACGAGGCCGGTATCGCTGATCTGACCAAGGAAGGCATCGCCGAGGTCGCAAAGCTCGACGTGCGCAACACCGCCGACGTCAACGCCTTTGCCAAGCGTATCGGCAAGATTGACATCCTGCTCAATGCGGCCGGCTTCGTGCATCACGGCACCATCCTGGAGTGCTCGGAAGAGGATTTTGATTTCTCGTTCGACCTCAACGTCAAGTCGATGCACCGGACCATCAGGGCCTTCCTGCCCGACATGATCGCGGGCGGCGGGGGCAGCATCGTCAACATCTCGTCCTGCGCAGCGCTGCGGCCGCCGGCGAACCGCTACGTCTACAGCTCGTCGAAGGCGGCAGTGTCGCTGCTGTCGCGTGCGGTCGCGCTCGACTTCATCACCAAGGGCATCCGCTGCAACTCGATCTGCCCCGGCACGGTCGAGACGCCCTCGATGCTCGACCGCGCTGCCGCACAGGGACCGCAAGGCAAGGAGATGTTCATCTCCCGCCAGAAGATGGGCCGGCTCGGCACCGCCGACGAGATCGCATCGATGGCGGTCTATCTCGGCAGTGACGAGAGCGCCTTCACCACCGGCGTCGACCTCGTCGTCGACGGCGGCTACATGCTCTGATCGCAGAGGCACCCGGCATGAACAAGATCGACCTCAACGGCCGCGTCGCCATCGTCACCGGCGGCGCGCAAGGCTTTGGCCGTGCCATCACCGAGCGCCTCACCGCCTCCGGCGCCAAGGTCGCGATCTGGGATTTCGACGCCGCGCTGGCCGAGAAGACGGCGAAAGAGATCGGTGGCGAGACCAAGGTCTTCAAGGTCGATGTCACCGACACCGCGGCCGTCGAGCAGGCGCGCGATGCGACGCTCGCCGCATTCGGCAAGATCGACATCCTCGTCAACAACGCCGGCATCGCCGGCGTCAACAAGCCGGTCTGGGAGACCGATCTCGAGGAATGGCGGAAAGTCCTGCGCATCAACCTCGATGGTCCCTTCATCGTCTGCAAGGCCATCGTGCCCGCGATGCTCAAGCAGAAATACGGGCGCATCGTGAACATCGCCTCGATCGCCGGCAAGGAAGGCAACCCGAACGCCTCGCACTATTCGGCGTCCAAGGCCGGCTTGATCGCGCTGACAAAGTCGCTCGGCAAGGAGCTCGCTGCGCATGACATCCTCGTCAACGCGGTGACGCCGGCGGCCGCGAAGACCGCGATCTTCGACCAGATGACGCAGCAGCATATCGACTTCATGCTGTCGAAGATCCCGAAGGGGCGCTTCGTGCTGGTCGAAGAGCTCGCCGCGATGGTGGCCTGGCTCGCATCCGAAGACTGCGCGTTCTCGACCGGCGCGGTGTTCGACATCTCCGGCGGACGCGCAACCTATTGAGGACACCATGATCCGGGAAGGCGGATGCCTGTGCGGCGCGGTGCGGTTCAAGGCGGAGGGCGAGCCGCTCAACGTTCGCGTCTGCCATTGCCGCCTGTGTCAGAAGGCGATGGGGTCGCCCTTCTTTGCCCGCGCGCAGTTCGACCAGCGCGCGCTGAGCGTCGAAGGCGAGACGGAGCGCTATGCGTCGTCCGAGGCGATCGACCGCGTGTTCTGCAAGCGCTGCGGCACCCGCCTGTTCGCGTGGCGGCGCAATGGTACGCTGGCGGGCGTGTCCCTCTCCGTTTTCGACGATCGCAACGCCTTTGCGCCGACCGAGCACATCTGGATCTCGGAAAAGCCCGCCTGGCTCAAGCTCGACGACGGTTTGACGCAATATCCGGGAACGATCCCGGCGTGATGTCAGGCTTGGCCTGACGCAGGCGCGCTTGCCGTCGGCGCACGCCGACCCTGTGTCGTCGCGATCCAGATCCCGCCAAAGACCGCGACGATCCCGGCCGCCAGATTCCAGCGCAACGGCTCGTTCAGCAGCCAAGCGCCGACCAGCGACGCCGTGATCGGGTTGACCGTCACCGAGATCGCGACACGCGTCGGCGTCGTCCGCTCCAGCGCGAAAGCCCAGAGATAGAAGGTCAGCGCTGCGCCGAATGCACCGAGATAGAGAGCCGCCATCCATTGCGGTGCACCGAAGCCCGCGACCGGCGCAAAGCTGCCGCGGATCCAGGAGAGCAGGATGAGGCAGGCTGCGCCGGCGGCCATGCTCATGGTGGTGAAGGCGATCGGGCCGGAGCGCCGGATCAGTGGCTTCGACCAGATACCATACAGTGCCATGCACAGTGCGGCCGCCATCATCAAGAGGTCACCGCGCCAGGCGCCCGATGGCGCCGAGCTCAGATCGGAGAGCAGCGCGACCGCGACGCCACAGGTTGCAATCACGACGCCGATCGATTTACGCCAGGTCAGGGCTTCAGCGCCAAGCGCAGCGCCGATCACCAGCGACAACAGCGGAAGTGTCGACAAGGCCAGCGCGCCGCGCGCGGCAGTGGTGAAGATCAGCGATGCGTTGAACAGGATCGGAAACAAAGCGAAGAACAGGATGCCGAGCCCGGTCGCGGCGGCCCAGTCCGCGCGCGGTGGCCAGCGATCTCCGCGCAGCAGCGTCAGGGGCAGCAGCAGGAGGAAGCCGATGCCGAAGCGGAAGGAACCGATCGCCAGCGGATCGAGGTTGCTCACGAGATAGCGCGTGGCGCCGATCGAGGTGCCGCCAAGACCGCTCGACAGCACGGCCGCCAGAACGCCGGAGATTTCGCCCACGCTTCCTCCCGTCGATACTTCGAAGGCAGCATACGAGGCACGCCGAAACAGGGAATGGAATTTCCGTGATGCTGGGATAAGTTTTCGTCATGAGCGCCCCCGATCTCGATCCCGACCTGCTGAAGGCGTTTCTCGCGGTCGACGAGCATCGTTCGTTCACCCGCGCGGCCCATGTGCTCAATCGCACCCAATCGGCGGTGAGCGTCCAGATCAGGCGGCTGGAGGAGCGGCTTGGCACCAAGCTGTTTCAGCGCACCAGGGCTGGTGTCATGCCGACCGCGACGGGCGAAGAGTTGCGCACTTATGCGCGGCGCATTCTCACGCTCAATGCGGAGGCCGTCGGCGCGCTCGGCGCACGCAAGGCCGACGCCGTCGTCCGCCTCGGCGTGATGGACGATTACGGCACCCTCGTCATTCCGCCGTTGCTGGCGAGCTTTGCCAGGCACCATCCACTGGTCCGGGTCGAGATCGAGACGGGACTGACCGCGACGATGCCGGCGCGGCTCGGCGAGGCCTACGACCTCGTCATCGCCATGCATCCGCAAGGATGCGGCGATGGCGAGTTATTGAGGCGCGAACAGGCGGTCTGGGCAGCCGCCCCATCCTATCGGACCGCGGCGCAGTGTCCCCTTCCCATGGCGCTCTACCCGCCGGGCTGTCTGTTTCGCCAATGGGCTGCAGAAGCGCTCGACGCCGCGGACATGCCCTGGCGTCTCGCCTATGTCAGCCGGACGCTCGCAGCGGTCGAGACGATCGCGGCTCAAGGTCTCGCAGTGACGGTGGTGAAGGCCGGGACCTTGCCGCCGAGCCTACGTGCGCTGTCCGATCGTGACGGCATGCCGCCGTTGCCGGCGGCGGAGATCCGCCTCCACCGCGCGCGCGACCTGTCGACCGCAGGCGCCCACCTGGCGGATCATTTGCAACGGGCAATTTCGGAATTGGACGCCATATAACGGTGGATCGTGAAGGATTGTGGCCCTATACGGCCTGCTTTGCGAAGCGCGCTGGCAAACCGGGACGGACGAGCCGTGAACATTTCCTTTTATGACCTTTCCGTCTGGGTGCTTCCCCTCGTGCTCGCCATCACCTTCCATGAGGCCGCGCACGCTTTCGTCGCGGACCGGCTCGGGGACGACACGGCCTCGCAGCTCGGCCGCGTCAGCTTCAACCCGCTCCGCCACATTGACCCGTTCGGCACCGTGATCCTGCCGGCGATGCTGCTGTTCGCGCACTCGCCGTTCCTGTTCGGCTACGCCAAGCCGGTGCCGGTCAACTTCCGCAAGTTGAACAACCCCAAACTGGACATGGTCTGGGTGGCGCTGGCCGGGCCTGTCACCAACATCCTGCTGGCGCTTGCAGTGGCCCTCGCCTTCCACGCCCTACCCCTTGTCCCCGCAAGCTCGGCGAAATGGGTCGCCGACAACCTCAAGAATGGGCTCATCATCAACGCCATCCTCGCGGTCTTCAACATGATGCCGATCCCGCCGCTCGATGGCGGGCGCGTCGCGGTCGGGCTGTTGCCCCGCCCGCTCGCCATGCCGCTGGCCCGGCTCGAGCCGTTCGGAATGCTGATCCTGATCGGCCTGTTGATCCTGCTGCCTCTTGCAGGTTCCCAGTTCGGTCTAAATCTTGATGTTATTTCAGCAATACTGCGAACGTTGACCGGTTATGTGATTCAGGCTGTTCTCTTCCTGACCGGCAATGCGTAGTTGAACAGCCACCCGAACTTTAAGCCGAAGGGCCAGAGGCCGACTTGGTCAAAGCTGCCGATATGCTGATCGCGCGACGCGCGGATACCCGCGCCCGCGCCGATTTTGCCACCTGGAAGATGATGGCCAAGCTCAACGGGGCGTCCGCGCTGCCGCCGGAAGCCCAGGAGTTTCTGGCGAGCTACCAGAACCTGCTGGCGCAGATGAGCGAGGGCGAAGCCACCGAGGCGACCATCGGTGCGATCTACAAGGCCTATTATGCCGAGATGGGCGGTGCGGGGGCGGCACCCGACGTCCGCCCTCGCCCCCCTGAAGCAGCAGCGGACAATGTTACCGCTTTCCGCCGTCCGGCGCCGAAGCCAAAGACGACCAGCTTTTTCGGGGCTGGTGCGGCAGCTGGAACCCAGAAACGGCCGCTCCCGGTGGCGCTGATCTTCGCCTGCCTAGTCGTCGTCTATGTCGGCATCCGGCTCTACTGGCGCTGAGCGGTCTTCTTCTTTTTCGCGTCGGCCGGCGTGAAGATGATATCGACGGTCCGCTCGAACCGGTCCTCGGTCAGCCCGGCAGGCGGCTGCGGGATCGGATCCGACTTGCGGACGATCGAGACCGCGGCCGCGTCGTAGGCTGAATCCCCTGATGACTCCACCACATCCACCGACAGCACGTTGCCCTTCCGGTTGATCGCGAAGCTCACCTTGACCTTCTGGTTATTGGGCTGCTTGCCTTCCGGATTGATCTTGTGCAGCGACAAATGCGCGCTGATCTTCCGGTTCCAGTCGGCGGTCAGCTTCAGGATGTCCTTGCCGATGCCGATGACGGGCGCCAGCGCCTTCTCGGCCTCGCGCGCGTCCTCCTCGAGCGTCTGCCGTGCCGTCGCAACCGATTTCGGCGAGGCTTCGGCGGCCGGCGTTTCGATCGCTTGAATTTTCGGATCGTCTTCGGTCGGCTTCTTCGCGTTGTTCTCGGTCACGACGCGGTCGGGATCCTCGACCTGCTGCGACTGGTCCTTTGGAAGCTCCGTCTCCTTGGTCTCGGCCTTCTGCTCGGGAAGCGCCTGCTGCTCCTGCATTGCTTCGCTGTCGGGCCCGGGCGGCAGATCTGTTTCGGGCGCCTTGGGCGATGCCATCTCCACGGCGAATTCCGCGCCGTTCGCACCCAGGCCGTCGCCGTCGTCGTCAGCGCGCAAATGAGCCAGCGCGAGCGCAGCACCACCCAAATGGAGCACGAGCGCGGCCACCGCCGCCAGGATCCAGAGCTTCCGGGATGGTCTGTGTTCGTCCGACATAGCGGGCCTCTAAGGCTGAGCGGCGCCTGCCGCAGGCGCCCCCGGCGCGCCTTCCAGCGCCACCAGCTTCACCCGCGTATAGCCGCCTGAACGCAAGAGCTCCATGACGCCCATCAACTCCCCATACGGTACCGACTTGTCGGCACGCAGGAACACGTACTTATCCTTGCTCATGTCGGACAGTCCGTCGAGCGTCCCGATCAACTCGGCCCGGTGAACGGGGTTCTCCCCGAGGGCAAGCGTCAGATCGGGCTTGATGCTGAGATAGGTCGGCTTATCCGGCTTCTTCTGCGGCGTCGCGCTCGACGTCGGCAGATCGATCGGCAGGTCGACCGTGGAGAGCGGAGCTGCGACCATGAAGATGATGAGCAGCACGAGGATGACGTCGATGAACGGCGTGACGTTGATGTCATGCGTCTCCGAGAAATCGTCGTCGTCATCATTGTCTGCGAGCGAAACGCCCATGGCTCACTCCGCTGCGCGCGAATGCACGCTGCCGTGGCTGCGGTCGAGATCACGCGAGAGCAGCCGCCCCGCGGCACCCGAGGCACGGCTGACGAGTTCGAGATAGCTCTTCGTCACGCGCGAGAAGTGGTTGTAGATGATGACGGCCGGGATCGCGGCGACGAGGCCGATCGCGGTGGCGAGCAGCGCTTCGGCGATGCCGGGCGCGACGACGGCGAGGTTCGTGGTCTGCGACTTCGAGATGCCGATGAAGCTGTTCATGATGCCCCAGACCGTGCCGAACAGGCCGACGAAGGGCGAGGTCGAGCCGATGGTCGCGAGCACGCCCATGCCGATGCGGATGCGCCGCGCCTCGGCGCGCACGATCTCGGAAAAGCTGGAGGCTGCGCGCTCCTTGATCCCCGCGTCGCTGGACAGGCCGGCCGACATCCGCGCCTCGCGCAGGGCCGCCGTCAGGAACGACGGCAGGATACCCTCCTTGGCTCCGAGCGCCATCTGCGCTTCGGCGAGGGAGCGCGTCTCCGCAACCTTCTTCAGCGCCGAGCGAAGCTTGGAGGATGCGACCGACAGCTCGATCGACTTGGCGATGAAGACGGTCCAGGTCATCAGCGACGCGAAGGCGAGCCCGATCATCACCGCCTTCACGATGACGTCCGCCGACATGAACATCACCCAGGGCGACAATTCCTTCATCGCCGGCGCGATGCCGGCCGACGCATCGGGCTTGGCATCAGGCTTCGCGGTGGTCGAAAAGGCGGCCGCTGAGGGCGCCGTCGGAGCGACCGGGGTGACCGCCGTCGAAGCCGAAGGCGCCGGGACCGCAGGCGCGGTGGCCGCGGGCGCCGCCGGAGCCGGAGCGACTGGGGCCGGCTGAGCCGTCGACTGCGCCGGTGCCGAGGGGGGTTGCGTCTGGGCCGAAACGGGGGATGCGAGCCAGGCGGCCGTCAGCATCAAAGCTGCGGCAAGGCTTGCTTGGAAGGTCATGGTCTTCATACTTCGGCCCAGTAGCGAATGAGGTTGTGATAGATACCCGTCAATTTGACCGTTTCGGGATCGTCACGCCCGAGCCGGTCCACCAGCGCCTGAATCGCGGTGTCGAGGTCGAAGATCATGGTGCGGGCTTGATCGTCCCGTATCATGCTCTGAAGCCAGAAGAAAGACGCAACCCGTGTTCCCCTGGTCACCGGCGTGACGAGGTGGAGGCTGGTCGAGGGATAGAGCACGCAGTCGCCGGCTGGCAACTTGACTTCGTGCGAGCCGTAAGTGTCCTCGATCACAAGTTCGCCACCGTCGTACTCTTCCGGCTCGGCGAGGAACAGCGTCACCGAGAGGTCCGTGCGGATGCGAAGGCCGGTCAGACGGTCGCCGCGGATCGCATTGTCGACATGCAGGCCGAAATGGTGGCCGCTATCCGCCGCATAGCGGTTGAACAGCGGCGGGAAGATCTGGAGCGGAATTGCCGCCGCGATGAAGCGCGGGTTCGACGTCAGCGCCGAGATGATACGGTTGCCGAGCTTGCGCGCGACCTCGCTGTCGGGCGGCAATTGCTCGTTGCGCTTGACCATCGCCGACTGCGCACCGGCAGTCGACCGGCCGTCCTCCCATGCGCTGGCGTCCATGATGCGGCGGAAATCCGCCACATCATCCTTGCTGAGAACGCCAGGCAGGCACGTCAACATGATCAGAACTTCGCTGTGGTCACGAGGTAGAACGCCCTGCCCGGCGCGACTGCGACGAACGGCACGGCGCTGCGATAGAACGAGTCGTAATACAGCTTGTTGGTCAGGTTCTGGGCGTAGAACTTCATCGTCCAGTTCTTGTCGATCTTCTTCTCGACGAACGCATCGAAGCGCCAATAGCTCGGCAACTCGTTGGTGTTGGCCGCGAACGTGCCGCCATAGACCTTCGAGCGATACACCGCCTGTCCGCCAAGCTCCCAGCCATCGTCGAACTTGTATTTGGTCAGCATGCTGAACGACTGGTGGGCGATATTGGCAAGCTGCAAGCCGATGTTCGAGGCAACGCCGCTCTGCGTGACCTTGGACTGCATCAACACCAGGCCGCCGAAGATGCTCCAGCGATCGGTGATCTTACCCTCGGCTTCGATGTCGATGCCCTGGATCCTGTAGGCAGCGCCCGAGGTAAGCAGGCCGCTGACGGTCTCGCGCGCGTTGTCCTTGGTGGTCTGGAACAGCGCGCCGGTCACCAGCAGATGGCGATCAGCAAGCTCCCATTTGGTACCGACCTCGATCGCCTTGTTGCGCTCGGGTCCGAGCAGGATGGTCGAGTTGGCGGGAACACCACCGTAGTCGGTACCGGTCGCGTCAAGCTCCGAGCCGAACGGATTGGCCGAGGTCGCGTAGGCTGCATAGACGCTGCCGATCGACATTGGCTTGTAGACCAAGCCGACGTTGTAATTGACCAGATCGTTGTTCTGCTTGAGGTAGGCCGAGTTCGTCGACGCGCTCTGGCTGTAGCCGTCGTAGCGGATACCGCCGTTGACGATGATCGTGTCCTGCCAGTTCGCGGTGTCCATGACATACACGCTGCTGGTATTGACGCCGTAGCGCGTCGGATTTCCGACGAGCCCCGGAATGCCGAAGGGAATGTTGGTATATTGCGGGGAGTAGAGATTGACCCCCGTGACGGCACCGGTGCTCGTGAAGGGGCTTCCGGCCAGTTCCGACGCGAGGCCGGCGTAGCGGTCGATCGAGATGTTCTCGTTCGAATATTCGACGCCGAACACTGCGGTGTGCTTGACCCCGCCGGTGTCGAGCTTGAACGTGGCCTCGTTCTGGTTGGCCCACACGTCCACGTTCTGCAAGCGGCTCTGCGCGCTCGCCGTCGTGGTCCAGAGCATCGGATTGGGGCTGGTCGTAATCGGGTTCTGCGGCAGCGTGCCGATATAGTTGAGCACAGAATGCTCGCCGCGCACCTTGCTGGTCAGCGTGATGGCATCGTTGACCTTGTACTCGATCGTGCCGGTGCCGAAATCCTGCCGCGCCGTCTGGAAGTCGCGATTGAGGAAACCGTACCAGTTGCCGCGCGGAATACCGGCCGAGGTCACCGGCACATTGCCCTGCCTGTAATAGGGCACGCCGAAATCCGGCAGACCGCTGAGGTCGGTGTGGACGTAGTTCGTGGTGATCTTGATATCGTTGGTCGGGGTGTACTTGGTCGAGATGAAGGTGCCCCAGCGATTGTCGGTCACGTAATCGCGGCCGGCGACGTTGGCATCCTGGAACAGGCCGCCGGTGCGCACCGAGAAGGTCGGATCGATGACCTGGTTGACGTCGAGCGTGACGCGCTTGGTCATGTCGGTACCGAACTCGGAGTCCATGCGCTTGAAGTTGACGTCGCCAGCCTGCTTGGTCACGATATTGATGGCACCGCCGGCGGTGCCGCGACCCGCGTAGGAGGATGCCGGTCCGCGCAGAATCTCGATCTGTTCGGTGAAGAAGTTCTCGCGGATGGAAACGGCGGGATCGCGGATGCCGTCGATGAACACGTCGTTGCGCGCATCGAAGCCGCGGATGAAGAAACGGTCGCCGAACGCGTTGCCGCCCTCGCCCGAGCCCAGCGTCACGCCCGCGGTCGAGCGCCCGATCTCCTTCAGCGTCGTCGCGTTCTTGTCCTCGAGCACTTCCTTGCTGAGCACCGTGATCGACTTGGGCGTGTTCAGCATCTTCTCGGGAAACTTGCCGCTGGCCTGGACGTGGTCGACCTTGTAGGGCGCGGCCGGATCGGCATAGGGATTGCCGTCGGGAGCGCCTGACGGCGTGGTCGGCGCCGTCTGCTGTGCCGCCTGCTCACGCTGCGCGGCGCGGCGAATCGCATTGCGGGCGCGGACTTGCTCCGGCGAGGGCTTCGACGACGTCGGACGCGGACGTTCGACGGGAGCATCGACCGTCACCGGCGGCAGGTTCGACTGCTGCGCCTGCGCACCACTCGACACCGACGCCACCGCGATCAAGCTCGCAACTGCCGAGACCTTCTTGCCGGAAACGCCTGCGAACTTTTCATCCACCAGACCGAATGCTGCGACCGAACGCAACGACTTCGGTGCGACCACCTGCCCCATTACCAAACGCCCCATCTTCCTGTTCGCTCATTCACTTCGACGAACGGTGGGTTGTTGGTATCGACCGCAAAATAGCGGGTCAATGCGAGCGCCTCGCAAGAACCCTTGAATCAGTCCAGTTCAAAACAATTCTAAACTACAGTTTGAAACCGTTCTAAACTGACATTGGACTCGTTCTAAAAGACAGCGCGCCGATGCGCGGCAATCGACGGTCTCGCTCACAACATCAATCGCTGCTCGGCGGCTTCATCAGCGAAAACAATTCATCGACGGTTTTCAGCGCGACGGCGCGCACGCGATCGGTTGAGTCCATGCCGGCGATGTTGACGCCGTTCACGACGGCTTTGATCTCGTCCCGGAAGTCGGTGAGGAAGCGCAAGGGATCGCGCTGCTCATTGGCGACACGCGCGATCAATCCCGTGATCAGAATCTGACACGCGATCAGCTTGCCGTTTAGCTCGTCCATCCTGCGCTCCCTTTGTGGCGGCGCCGATATGGACGATGCCGGAATTCCTGACAACCGAAACGGCTTCCGCCCGACTTAGAACCATTCTTGTTACCGATACCGACTGGCGGCTCGGCCCGCACCATTCGGCCCGAGCACACCGTCTGGGGTGCTGCTTGAGGTTTGCTCGCCGATCGCGCCTGCCGGGAAAATGCAGCACTGCACACCGCCGCGCCAGACCACTGCCCAGACGATGCAAAGCTTTCCAATTGTTTAGGATTCTCAACTGATAGTGCTGTTTACACTGGAACTTGGCGTGTATTATACAAACGCTATGGAACCCTACGATTGCCCCATAATTCGTAGCTGAGGGCACAAGAGCCGACACGAGACGATATGAAAAAGTCCCGGCCGATCCTCTGGATTCTGATCATCGCGGCCGTGGCCTCTGCGGGTTACTATGGTTGGCAGAAATTCGGCGCCCCCCAGGCTGGAAAAACCCAGACCGCCCAGAAGGGTCCACCCCGCCCGCCCGCCGTCCCCGTCAGCGTTGCCCCGGTCCAGAAGGTCGATTTCCCGGTCTATCTGACCGGTCTCGGCACGGTTCAGGGGTTCAACACCGTGCAAGTCCGCACCCGCGTGGATGGCCAAATCGACAAGCTCGCCTTCCGCGAAGGCCAGATCGTCCAGCAGGGCGAACTTCTGGTCTCGATCGATCCCCGTCCCTATCAAGCCACGCTCGACCAGGCCAAGGCCAAGAAGGCGCAGGACGAGGCTAGTCTCGCCAACGCCAATCTCGAACTTCAGCGCGCCATGAAGCTCGGCGAATTCGCGACCGCCCAGCGGGTCGACACCCAGCGCTCGACCGTCGCCCAGCTCACCGCCCAGATCGCCGCCGACGAAGCCGCGATCGCCAACGCCCAGACCCAGCTCGACTACACCCAGGTCAAGGCGCCGATCACCGGCGTCGCCGGCCTGCGCCAGGTCGACATCGGCAACATCGTCAACGCCTCGACGCAGACGGGCATCGTCACGATCTCGCAGGTCGAGCCGATCTCCGTGATCTTCACCGCGCCGGAAGACCAGCTGCCCTATATCACCGAAGGCCAGAAGAGCGGCGCGCTCAAGGTGATCGCCTTCACCACCGACGGCAAGAAGACGCTGGCCGAGGGCAAGCTTGCGGTCATCAACAATCAGGTCGACACCAGCAGCGGAACGATCCGGCTCAAGGCGGTGTTCGACAACAAGGACCACACGCTGTGGCCGGGCCAGTCGGTCTCGACGCGGCTTCTGGTGCGGACGCTGAAGGATGCGACCGTGGTTCCGGATGACGCGGTCCAGCATTCGACCAACGGCCTCTACGCCTATACCGTCAATCAGGACAACAAGGCCGAAGTGCACAAGGTCAAGGTCAGCTACGCCATCGATGGACATTCGGTCATCGAAGAAGGGCTCAGCCCCGGTCAGCAGGTGATCACCGGCGGCCAGTTCAAGGTGCAGCCCGGAAGCCTCGTCTCGACGACGGTGGCGAGTTCGAACCCGGCCAAGAACAAGGTACGACAGGAATGACCGAGGGCGGGATTTCGGCACCTTTCATCCGTTATCCCATCGGCACCTCGCTGCTGATGGCCGGCATCCTCTTCGTCGGTCTCGTCGCCTATCCCCTGCTCCCGGTCGCACCGCTGCCGCAGGTCGACTTCCCGACCATCCAGATCACCGCCAATTTGCCGGGCGGCAGCCCCGAGACGATGGCTTCGTCGGTGGCGCAGCCGCTGGAGCGGCAGTTTGCGCAGATTCCCGGCATCGCGCAGATGACCTCGACGAGCTATCTGGGCACCGCGTCGATCACCATCCAGTTCGATCTCAACCGCAGCATCGACGGCGCCGCCAACGACGTGCAGGGCGCCATCAACGCCGCCAGCGGCCAGCTGCCGAAGAATCTTCCCTCGCCGCCAACCTATCGCAAGGTCAACCCGGCCGATGCGCCGATCCTGCTGCTGTCTGCGACATCGGAGACGTTGCCTCTGACCAGCGTCAGCGACGCGGTCGACGCCCAGCTCGCCCAGCAGATCAGCCAGCTCTCCGGCGTCGCCCAGGTCTTCATCGGCGGCCAGCAGAAACCCTCCATCCGCGTCCAGGTCGATCCGGCGAAGCTGGTCGCCAAGGGCCTGTCGATGGAGGACGTACGCAGCCAGATCGCGATCACCACGGTTGACAGTCCGAAGGGCAATATCGACGGCGAAAAGCGCGCCTACACGATCTACGCCAACGACCAGCTCACGCACGCGAAGGACTGGAACGACGTCATCATCGCCTATCGCAACGGCGCTCCGTTGCGAATCCGCGACATCGGCCAGGCGGTCAGCGCCGCTGAAGACGCCAAGCAGGCGGCTTGGGCCAACGGCAAGCGCGGCGTGTTCCTGGTGATATTCAAGCAGCCGGGCGCCAACGTCATCGAGACCGTCGATCGGATCAAGGCGACCCTGCCCCGCCTCGTGGCGGCGATCCCGCCCGCCATCAAGATCGAGCTCATCAGCGACCGTACCACGACCATCCGCGCCGCGGTCGAGGACGTCCAGTTCACGTTGCTGCTGACCATCGCGCTCGTGGTCATGGTCATCTTCATCTTCCTGCGCAGCTTCTGGGCCACCGTCATTCCCGCCATCACGGTTCCGCTGGCGCTGCTCGGCGCCTGCGCGCTGATGTGGGTCGTCGGCTATTCCCTCGACAATCTATCGCTGATGGCGCTCACCATCGCGGTCGGATTCGTCGTCGACGATGCCATCGTGATGCTCGAGAACATCACGCGCTACATCGAGGAAGGCGAATCGCCGATGGCGGCGGCCTTCCGCGGCTCGAAGGAAATCGGTTTCACCATCGTGTCGATCAGCATCTCGCTGGTCGCGGTGCTGATTCCGCTGCTCTTGATGGGCGGTATCATCGGGCGCCTGTTCCGCGAATTCGCCGTCGTGCTGGCGATGACCATCTTCGTCTCGATGTTCGTGTCGCTGACCCTGACGCCGATGATGGCCTCGCGCTTCCTGCGCGCCCATGGCGAGGTGCGCCACGGCCGGTTCTATCAATGGAGCGAGCGCGCCTTCGACGCGATGCTGCGCGGCTACGAATACGTTCTCGATCACGCCCTGGCCTGGCGGCGCACCACGCTGGCGATCTTCTTCGCCACGCTCGGACTGTCGATCTATTTGTTCGTCCTGATCCCGAAGGGTTTCTTCCCGCAGCAGGATGTCGGCCTGATCACCGCCACCTCAGAAGCCTCGCAGGACATCTCGTTCAAGGAGATGACCCGGCGTCAGGAACAGCTCGGCAAGATCATCCTCGCTGATCCCGATGTTGCCAGCGTCGCCATGTCGATCGGCGGCAGCGGCCGCGCCGGCAACAACGGCAACATATTCATCACGCTGAAGGCTCGCGACAAGCGCGATGCCTCGGCTCAGCAGATCATCGCGCGACTGCGTCCCCAGTTCGACAAGATCGAGGGCGCCCGCGTCTACATGCAGGCAGCCCAGGATGTGCGGCTCGGCGGACGGCCGACGCGCACGCAGTTCGAATTCACGCTGCAGGACGCCGATCTCGCCGAGCTCAACGAGTGGGCGCCGAAAATTCTCGCCAAGATGCAGACGCTGCCGGAGCTGCGCGACGTCGCGACCGACCAGCAGACCCAGGGCACCACGGTCCAGCTCAAGATCAACCGCGACACCGCCGCGCGCTACGGCATCCAGCCGCAGCTGATCGACGACACGCTGTATGACGCCTTCGGGCAGCGGCAGGTCACGCAGTATTTCACCCAGCTCAACACCTACAAGGTGATCCTCGAGATCCTGCCGGAGATGCAGGGCAATCTCGACAGCCTGAACAAACTCTATCTGAAGTCGCCGCTGACGGGCGACCAGGTCCCGCTATCGACCTTCGCGACCTGGACCACCGATCCGGTCCGTCCGCTCTCGATCAGCCACCAGGGCCAATTCCCGGCGATCACCATCAGCTTCAACCTCGGCCAGGGCGTCGCGCTCGGCCAGGCGACGGAAGCCGTGCAGAAGGCGATGGCAGATCTCGGCGCGCCGCCGACGCTGAATTCGAGCTTCCAGGGCACGGCGCAGGCGTTCCAGCAATCGCTCGGCACCGTGCCGCTGCTGATCCTCGCCGCGCTCGTCGTGGTCTACCTGATCCTCGGCATTCTCTACGAGAGCTACATCCATCCGATCACGATCCTGTCGACCCTGCCCTCGGCCGGCGTCGGCGCGCTCGCGATTCTGATGGCGGCCGGGTTCGACTTCAGCCTCATTGCCTTGATCGGAATCATTCTCTTGATCGGCATCGTGAAGAAGAACGGCATCATGATGGTCGACTTCGCCATCGCCGCCGAGCGCGACGAGCACAAGACGCCGGCGGAGTCGATCCGCCAGGCCGCCCTGCTCCGCTTCCGCCCGATCATGATGACGACGATGGCCGCGCTGCTCGGCGGCGTGCCGCTGATGCTCGGTCACGGCACCGGCGCCGAGATCCGCCAGCCGCTCGGCTACGCCATGGTCGGCGGCCTGATCGTCAGCCAGGCGCTGACGCTGTTCACCACGCCGGTGGTCTATCTCTATCTCGACGAGCTCAACAACTGGTTCTCGGGCTGGGGCCGTTCGGGTGACGGCGAAGGCGGCGAGGCGGTCGAGCACGGCACCGTTAAGGAAGCCGCCGAGTAGCGGCTTGCACGGCGCTTCCGGCGACGCTACAGCGAGGCCCCCGGTTCACGCCAACGCGGTTTCGCCATGCTCATGCAATCCAGACTTGTCGCCCTCGCCGCAGCTGTCCTGTTGCCCTTGGGCGCCGCGTATGCCCAACAGGCTAAGAAGAACGCTCCCGCCCCTGCGGCACAGCCGGCACCGGCTCCGACGCAGCCACAGGCAGACGGCGCGCCGGCGCAACAGCCCGGCTGGATCGTGCGTTGCACCAGCGCCAGCCGCGACGCGCCGCTCGAATGTGCGATGGAGCAGAACGCGGTGCTGACCAAGACCGGCCAGACCATCGTCCTGATCAACGTCCGCATCTCGCCCGACACCCGAACGCCGGTGGCGCTGCTGCAATTGCCGCTCGGCCTCAACCTTCCCATCGGCGCCAAGCTCCAGGTCGACGAGGGCAAGACGGTCGACCTCCAGATCCAGACCTGCGAGAACCGCGGCTGCTACGCCTCGGCGCCGATCGCACCGGATTTGCTTGCCGCGTTGCGGTCGGGCAAGCAGCTCAAGGTCTCCTTCCAGAACATGGCCAAGGAGACGATCGCGATCCCGATGCCGCTGGGCGATTTCGCTTCGGCCTACGACAAGATCAAGTAACGAACTCCCCGCGTCACTGCCGCGCCATCTGCGCGTTGCCGACGGCATCGCCGTCGAGCCGCTGGTCATTGTGCATGGTGACGGTGACGCGCAGCAGCCGTCCGGCGAATTCGAACGGCGCCTCGTAATGCGACACCGGGCTGCCGCGGTCGCGGCCGATGTCGAGACCCGACCACGAGATCAGCGTGTGGAATCCGAGCTGGGTCTGGAGCGAGCCAGCCGGCTCGCCGTCGATCAGCAGCGTATATTCGGTGACGCCGGTGCGCGAGCCCTTGTCAGCTGACGACGTCGCTCGCCCTGAGCAAGGTCGTGAAGCCGCCATAGATCATGCGCTTGCCGTCGAACGGCATGCCCTCCATCTTCAGCCGCGGGTCGGCCATCACCTTCTTGTTGACGGCATCGCGGGTCTCCCGGTCGCGGTAGACGATCCAGGCGAACACCACGACCTCGTCCTCCTTCGCCATCACCGCGCGCGGAAACGAGGTGAGCTCGCCATAGGGGACATCGTCAGCGACGCATTCGACATAATCGAGCGCGCCGTGCTCCATCCAGAGCGCGCAGGCGGCCGTCGACAGCGTCTTGTAGGCCTCGATCTTGTCCTTCGGCACGGCCAGAACGAAACCATCGACATAGGGCATCAGGGATCTCCTTGAGTTGTGTGACCCAAGGACGATGCAGAGCACGGCGATCCGACCGGGGAAATGCGATTCCAGATGAGGCAAACGGTCGCGACCGACGGCGCGGCCCATGGACCGTCACTGTCACCGAGGGACCTCGAGATCTGGACCTTTAGGCGTGCCCTGAACTGGCTGGGGAACCTGGATTCGAACCAAGACAAACAGAGTCAGAGTCTGTTGTGCTACCGTTACACCATTCCCCACCGAAGCGCTTGAAATCGCTAAGCTTTCTTCGGAAGTTCTGCGAGGGCGGGCTGACAGTTTTGCAAATCAGCGGCTCGCAGGCCGCTGATATAGCCGCGCTGACCTTCGCGGTCCAGCCCTTCTGTGAACATCGTCGGCTTGTTCTGGCTGCGTTCGCACCGGCAGAACGAACTGTCTCAAGCCTTCCCGAAGGAATCCTGCGAGCCTTTGCGGCTGTAGAACAGCGATCGGCGCGCCCGATCGATCCATCGCTGGACCGTGAACTCGAAGGCGAGCGCGACGACCGTGGATGCGAGCAGGATGCCCAGGGTCTGAAACAGAATTCGCCAATGGCTCACAATGTGCGGGTTGGTCAGCGTGATCGGATCGAAGAACTGCAAATTGATCGCGATCTGGATGAAGAGAAAATGCGAGAGATAGACACCATAGGAGGCGTCGCCCAATGCGGTCGACAGCGGTCCGTTGATCCTTGAGAAGAGCGTCGGAATCACGATGCAGGTTGCGATAACCAGCGGTACGCCCTGAACGATGCCCCCGTGATAGTCGACGTCGGCATAGACGTCGCCGAGGAGATAGAGGCAGTAGAGAGCCGCGAGCCAGTAGCCCGCACGCGTCGACCATGTCAGGCGATCTCGCAACGAGAAAAGCAGAACGCCGGTGCCGAAATAGCCGATCTGGCTGTAAAACGGGAAGTAAGCCCATTTCCATTCGTAGACGTGCAGAATGGTCATCTTGATCGCGAAGGCGGCGACCACCAACCCGGCGAGCCATTTTCTGTTGAGGAGAAGCAAGGCAGGCAGCAGCGCGTAGAAGACGATCTCCGCGCTGATCGACCATGCCTGCGGAACCAGGAGATACGTGGTGCTGTGCATCGCCGAATAGAGATCGAGACCCAGCAGCGACAGGTTGATCACATAGGGCCGCTCATCCGTTCTGAGGGAATTGAAGATGCCGCTCTCGTTCGCCGGGTTCCACAGATGTAGCGCGAACGTAGCTGCCAGGACAGCGAGGTAGAACGGATAAAGCCTCGCGAAGCGGCTGGCGAAGAATGCAGCAGGCCGTCCCGGATAGTGCCGCTCATAGGCGGCGGCCATGTAGAAGCCACTGATGATGTAGAAGACTTCTACAGCGGCCAAGCCTCCGATTGTCTGGTGAATGACGCCAAATTGGCAATGAAATCCAACGACGATCGCCGCCAGCAGAAAACGAACAGTCCCCATCAGCCCCGCACCCGTTGGCTGATGCGAACTTAGACCGGCGACCGGCACTGAACAAGCGGCCGCCGCTCTCGACATGCGGCGGCCGGCTTATCTCATCGCGTGCCGCCCTACTCCAGCTTGATGTTGGCGGCCTCGATCACCTTCTTCCAGCGCGCCGTCTCAGCGTTGATGTAGGCCGCGAACGGCTCGGAATCCACGGCGACCGCGGTGGCACCGAGCTCGGCCATCTTCTGCACCGTCTCCGGTTGCTGCATGAAGGCGCGGATCTCGGCCGAGAGCTTTTCGACGATCGGCTTGGGCGTGCCCGCGGGCACAATGAAACCGTGCCAGGCCACCGCCTCGAAGCCGGGCAGGAATTCGGCAGCGGCCGGCGCCTCGGGATCGAAGGCGGCGCGCTTCGGCGTTGCGGTCGCGAGCAGCGCGAGCTGGCCGGTCTTCACCTGCGGCAGCAGCAGCGGCACGTTGTCGAAGGCGAGATCGATCTGGCCGCTGAGCAGGTCCGTCAACATCTGGCTGGAGCCCTTGTAGGGCACGTGCACCATCTTGGTGCCGGTCATCTGCTGGAACAGCTCGCTGGCAAGATGCTGCGAGGTGCCGACGCCGGCCGAGCCGAACGAGACCTTGTCCGGATTCGCCTTCAGATAGGCAATCAGCTCCGGCACGGTACGCGCCTTGATCTTGTTGGGATTGACGACGAGAACGTTGGGCACGACGCTGATCTGGGCGACCGGCACCAGGTCCTTGTCCGGCTGGTAGCTGAGCTTCGGCCCGTAGAGCGATGGGTTGATCGCAAGCGCGGACGTGCTGGCAAGGCCGAGCGTGATGCCATCCGGCGCCGATTTCGCCACCCGCGTCACGCCGAGGATCGAGCCGGCACCGCCGACATTCTCGACCACGAAGGGCTTGCCGAACTTCGCCTGCAAATGGTTGGAGACCATCCGCGCGAAGATGTCCGCGGTGCCGCCGGCGGCGAAGGGAACGACCACCGTCACCTGCTTGGACGGATAGCCGTCCTGCGCCTTTGCGGGTGAGGCCGCCAGCACTAAGGCTGAGGCAAGGACAAGCCACATCGATCTCATAGACGTTTCCTCTGTTTTCCGTGTTGTTGATTGGTTGCCGCGCGCGAGCGGCGGAGACTGTTAGAACGCGACCTCGTACATGTTCAGGATCGCATCCCGGCCGAGGTCGCGCGGATTGTTGTCCAGCAGGCGGCGAATGGCGTGCGCCTCGTCGGCCATCACGCCGAGATCGTCCCGGGGCACGCCGAGCGCGGACAGCCGCATCTCGATGCCGAGGTTCTTGCAGAACCCGTAGGTGGCGTCGAATGCGAGCTTTGGATCGCCCTGCTCCGGCAGCCCGAGCGCCTGGAGCACCGCGACCGTCTTCGCTTCCACCGCCGGCATATTGTAGGCCAGCGTATGCGGGAAGATCACCGCGCAGGCGAGGCCATGCGCCACATGGTGACGGGTGCCGAGCGGATACGCCACCGCGTGGCCGGCGGTCGTGTTCACCGGTCCCAGGCAATAGCCACCATAGAGCGAGGCCAGCGCGAGGCCCGCACGCGCCTCGCGATCGCCGCCATCGGCCACCGCGCGCTTGAGATAACGTCCGACCAGCCGCGCGCCTTCGAGCGCGTAGAGGTCAATCGTCGGATGCGCCTTGCGGCTGGTATAGGCCTCGACGCAATGCGCCAGCGCATCGACCCCGGTTGCCGCAGTGACCTCTTTCGGCACCGTCATCGTCAGATCCGGATCGACGATGGCGATGTCGGCCAGCATGAAGCGGCTCTGCACTGCCTGCTTGTTCTGGCTGACGGGATCGGTCACGAGCGCGCGGGTGCCGGCTTCGCTGCCGGTGCCCGAGGTCGTCGGAACCTGCATCAGCGCGACGCTGCGGCCGGCCACCTTCTCCGGCCCGACGATGTCGGCAAAGGGCACGTCGCTCGTGCACATCACCGCAACCAGCTTGGCGAGATCCATCGCGCTGCCACCGCCGAAGCCGACGATGAGGTCGGGCTTGACGTCCTTCGCCATCGCCACCGCCTTCTCGAGATTGGGCAGGTCCGGCTCGGGCTTGACGTCACCGAACACCTTCACCGCACCCGGCAGCGCCAGCATGTCGACCCTGCGTGCATTGAACGGATCGGAAATCACAAGCGGCCGCCTGGCACCGATCCGCTCGGCGAAGCGCGCCGCAGCGCCGATCGTGCCGTTGCCGAACTCGAGGATGGTGGGACGCTGGATTTCGATGGGCGTGAAGGCGTTGGTCATCGTGCGGTCGATCTCGTCACTTGGATACAGGGGAAGCGCCACCGGCGAGACGCTCGGCATAGTCGATGGCCTCGATCAGGCTGTGCTCGTTGGCGATGCCCTTGCCGGCGATGTCGAAGGCGGTGCCGTGGTCGACGGAGGTGCGGATGATCGGCAAGCCCAGCGTGATGTTGACGCCGGACAGCTCCTGCCAGCGGCCGGTCGCAGGATCGACCTGGAAACCGAGGAGCTTGACCGGAATGTGGCCCTGGTCGTGATACATCGCAACCGCGGCGTCGTACTGGCCGGCGCGCAGCTTGACGAAGATGGTATCGCCCGGCACGGGGCCGACGACGTCGAGGCCGTCGGCGACCGCTTCCGCAATCGTCGGCGCGGACACGTCGATGTCCTGCCGGCCGAACAGGCCGCCCTCGCCGGCGTGTGGATTGAGCGCAGCGATCGCGATCTTCGGTTTAACAATGCCGAGCCGCAGCAGGGCATCGTTGGTGAGGTCGATGACCATGCGCAGCCGCTCCGGCGTCAGACGCTTCGGCACGTCCTCGAGCGCCACATGGGTCGAGACATGGCTGACGCGCATGTTGCCATGGGCGAGCAGCATCACCGAGCCGCGCACGCCGGTGAGATGCGCCAGCATCTCGGTATGACCAGGGAAATGATAGCCGGCCTTGTTGAGCGCTTCCTTGTTGAGCGGTGCCGTGACGATCGCCGCGGTCCGGCCCCCCTGCGTCAGGCGCACGCCCTGCTCGATCGCCTTGTAGGCAAAGCGGCCGCCATCGGCGCTGAGCACGCCGGGCTTGATCGGGTCGCCCTCGATGTCGGCCTGGAGGAAGCAGAGGTTTGGCCAGTCGCGATCCTCGGCGCGCACTTCGGGAATCGCAATGCCGGCACCAAGCGCGGCTTTCGCACCATCGAGCGCCGCGCCGCTGCCGATGATCAGGATCCGCAGATCGCCTTTCGCGATCCGATCCTTCAGCCCGACGCAGGCCTTGACGATGATCTCCGGACCGATCCCGGCGGGATCGCCCATGGTGATGGCTAGATGACGAGAGGTCATGTCGGACTCCCCTTGCTAAGCAAATGATTATCCCGAAGCAGGTCGCGCCACAGCTCGCTGGGGCCGAATGCGCCGGACTTCGAGATGACATCGACGCCGGCCCAACGGCCGCCTTGCAAGATCGAGCGCGGCAATCCCGGCACGATACGTCCTGTCACCTCGAGCGCATGCGCGCCAAGGGCAACGCATGCGGCCTTCAGGGTTTCCCCACCGGCAACAACCAGCGTGCCCGGCGGTTCGAGTGCCGCGATCAGCCCCGCCATCTCGTGCGCGATCCGCCGCGCCGCCTCGGCCCGCACCAAGCCGTCGGCGAGGGCGAATTTCACCAGCGCCACACCCTCGTCGGCCAGCTTGCGCCGAACGCCCGCGTCGCCCTCCCCCTCGGCCAGCGCAATGGTGGCGTTACCACATGCCGCCAGCTGGGATGCGGTGGCGGCCTGGTCGGAGCCAAACAGCCCCAGCACCGGCCGCTTCAGTTGCGAGGACGCAGCGGTGCCTTGACCGCGGGCAAGCGCACCGGCCAGGCCGCCGCTCCCACACCACAACACGGGCCCCGGCATGCGCCGCGCCATTTCGACGACGCGATCGAGGTCGAGGTCGCTCTCGGCATCGAACACCTGAACGCCGCCTTGCGAGAGCGTGTCGGGCGTGCCCTGTCGTGCTTCGATGCCGTCTTGCCGCAATTGATCCAGCAAATTGTCGCCGACCCTGTGCCAATCGCCATGCACGGTGCGGGCGAATTGCTGGCCACCGACGGTGCGGCGTCCCTGATAATCGAACGCGGGCGCGACTACGCAGGAGGCCCAATGGCCACTGCGCAGGCAGGCGTCTAGCTCTGCCGTCCACGCGCCCCGAAGGAGGCTATCGACCTTCTTGTAGGCGATCGTCCCGCCCTGAAGGTGGGGCGCCAGTCGCCTAGCGATTTCGACGCTCTCGGCCTTCGATCGCTCACGGGTGCCGCTATCGATTGCCAGGCTCCCGGACTCCAGCGGCGCCAGCGCGTCCGACCAGACGACATCGAACGATCCGCACAGGCCGACGAACTCAGCCGCGGTGTCGAGCGCACCGGTGAGATCGTCAGCAAGCAGGCGGACGCTCGTCATGGTCATGCCGCTCCCGCACCAAAGATCTTGCCGGGATTCATCAGCCCGTTCGGGTCTAGCAAGCGCTTGATGTCTCGCATCAGCTCGATATCGAGCGGATCGGCGACACGGGCAAGCCGGCCACGATTGGTGATGCCGATGCCGTGCTCGGCACTGATCGCTCCGCCCTGCGCCGCCGTCTCGTCGTCGACAATCTCGTTGATCTCGGCCACAAGCGCAGCCGTCGCCTCCGGGTCCTGGCAACGCGCGCGGTCGATCAGGGCGATGACGTGGATGTTGCCGTCGCCGATGTGACCGTGCATCACGACCCGCGCGTGCGGTACCGCGGCGTTGATCCGGGCCTCGACATTGGTGACGAAAGCGGCCTGACGCTCCAGCGGAACGACACTGTCGTGCGAGACGACATAGCCGCTACGCTTGTTGCCTTCGGACACGCTGTGCCTGACAGCCCAGATCGCCTTCGCCTGCGCGAGGTTGGAGGCCAGGATGACGTCCTCGGCAAGGTGCGCCTCCATCGCATCCGCCAGCACCGTGGCGAGCGGCTCATCGAGGTCGACGCCGGCGAGCGTGTCGGTCAGTTCGACGATCAGATACCACGGCGTCGTCAGCTCGAAGGGGATCGTGACATGCGGCACGGTCTCTGCGATCGCCTCGATCTGCGCGCGCGACATGATCTCGAGGCTGCCGAGCCGGTCACCGACCGTGCCGCGCAAGCGCTGCATGATCTCGAGCGCCTGCTCCACGCCCTGCAGTTTCAGTAGCGCCAGCGCCGAGCTGCGCGGCGGCGCGAACAGCTTCAACACCGCCGCGGTGACGATGCCGAGCGTCCCCTCCGCCCCGATGAACAGCTGCTTGAGCGCGTAGCCGGTATTGTCCTTGCGCAGTGCGCGCAGGCCGTTGAAGATTCGCCCGTCGGGCAGCACGACCTCCAGGCCGAGCACGAGATCGCGCGTCGGACCGTAGCGCAGCACGGCGGTGCCGCCGGCATTGGTCGAGATGTTGCCGCCGATCTGGCACGAGCCCTCGGCGCCAAGGCTCAGGGGAAAATAGCGATCGACGTCGAGCGCCGCGTTCTGCACCTCCGCGAGGATGCAGCCGGCCTCCACAGTGATGGTGTTGGCGAGCGGGCTGACGTCGCGCACAGCGCGCATCCGGTCTAGCCGGATCACGACATTGCCGGCGTGATCGTCGGGCGTCGCTGCCCCGCACATGCCGGTGTTGCCGCCCTGCGGCACGATCGCGAGCTGCCGTGCCGCACAGAATTTGACGACGGCGGCGACCTCGGCCGTCGATCCGGGCTTCACCACCGCCACCGCACGGCCGTGATAGCGCCCGCGCCAGTCGACCACATAAGGCTCCTGGTCGGGCCCGGACGCGATGACGTGCTTGTCGCCGACGATAGCGGCGAGCCCGGCCAGCGCATCCTGGAAAGCATCGGACATCGGTTCGCCTCGTCGCCCGGGCTGACTCTAGACGGTGGCGGCTGCGAATGCCGCGGCATCCGCAAGCAACTCTTTCGCTTGAGCCGGCGGCAGCGACTCCAGCGGCGGCCGCAGGCGCTGCCATCCGGCATGGCCGGTGCGCTCGGCGACGATCGCCTTCAGCGAGGCCATCTGCGGGAAGCGCGAGACCAGCTCGCGCGCTTTCACGATGCGCGCCTGCGCCGTCTTGAGCGCCGCGTCGTCGTCGCTATCGCGAAAATGCTTGTAGACATAGGCAAGGTCCCGCGCGACCAGATTGGAGGTCGCCGTGATGCAGCCGGCGCCGCCCTTGCGCAGCAGCGGCAACAGCAACGGATCGGCTCCGACCAGGACCGAAAAGCCGGCGAAGCGCTCCACCATCGCGGTCATGTTCGCGAAGTCGCCGGAGGAATCCTTGATACCCACGAACGTTGCCGGATAAGCCGTTCGCAGCCGCTCGATCAGCGCATGCGAGATCGGCTGCGCCGACATCTGCGGGATGTGATAGAGCACGACCTTGAGCCTGGCATCGCCAATGCGCTGCACAATTTCGCTATAGGACGCGTAAACGCCGTCGTCCGTGACACCCTTGTAATAAAACGGCGGCAGCATCACGACGGTGTCGACGCCGACTGAAAGCGCGTGGCGCGTCAGGGCGATGGTCTCGCTGAGCGCGGCAACGCCGGTGCCCGGCAGAAGACGTTGCGGCGCGATGCCGGCAGCCACCACCGCCTCGAGCAGCGCCATGCGCTCCGCCGCGGAGAAGGAGTTCGCCTCGCCCGTCGTGCCGAGCAGCGCGATGCCGTCGCAGCCCTCATCGAGGAGATAGCGGCAATGCGCGATGAAGCGCGCATGATCGGGGGCAAGCTGGGCGTCGAGCGGAGTCAGCGCGGCGGAAAACACACCATGAGGGTGCAGCGATGGTGTCGACAAACTTCCTCCGATCGTCAAATCAGTTGTTCGGATTGCGAACATTTGTTACTAGCTTGCACCAGTCGTAAAATCAGCTTGCCGCCACGTCAAGGGCGGTGGCTGTCATGGCAAGGCATTCGAGCATGGCCAAGGTCGAAAAGAAGGCCACGAAGCGCAAATCGGAATCGCCCCCGAAAAACCCCAAGAATCACGTCGCGTCCGTCGGCAAGGCCTTTGCCGTGCTCAAGAGCTTCAGCAGCGAAGCCTTTGAGCTCACCCTGAGTGAGATTGCCGCACGGGCCGATCTCGATCGCGGAACGGCGTTCCGGCTGATCCAGACCCTGACCGAGCTCGGCTATCTCCAGACCGTGCCGCAGAGCCGCAGGTTCCGCCTCGGCGTTGCCTGCCTCGACCTCGGTTACACCGTGCTGTCGCACGGGTCGTTGCGCCCGATGGTCGAGCCATTGCTGCGAGATCTCGTGCCCGATGTCGGCGATGCGGCTTCGCTCGGCATCCTCGACGGCGGTGACGTGGTCTATCTCGCGCGCGTCGGCGCCGGCCTCGACCGCCACAAGATGGATCGCCGGCCGGGCACGCGCATTCCCGCCTATAGCGCCGCACTCGGTCATGTCATGCTGGCGCATCTGGCGCGGGACGAGCAGGTCGAGCGACTGGAATCGCGCCCTCGCGTCAAACTGTCGGAGCGCACACTGACCGATCTCGATGCCCTGCTCGCCCGGCTCGATCAGGTGAAGAAGAAAGGCCACGCCGTCTCCGACGGCGAAAACGCCTACGGCCTGCGCACGCTGGCAACGCCGATCTTCGACGCCCAGGGCCTCGTGATCGGGGGATTGAGCATCACGGTCGATGCCATGCGCATGGACATGGCGACCTTCCGCGACCAGGCGCTGCCGCGGTTGATGGAGCTGACCGGCGAGGTGCAGGATCTCGCGATCAAGTCGGGATTGACGAGCTGAGCGATCTCTTCGCGGACGTGTCCCGTGTGACCTCACAGCTGACGATCTGCATTCGAAGATCATTGTGAAAAAGCTTTCGCGACCTATATCCTCGAGACTTCTTCCGAAACCCGATCTCCCCTTGCGAAGAGCCGTGCTCATTTTCTTCCTGCTCCTGTTCGTGCCGATCGGCCTATCGGCCGCGCGGTACTATTGGCTTGGAGATGGCCGCGGCAATTGGCAGGCGGCTGACCGTTCCAGCGCAGGCCTGCTGCCGCCGGCTTCTTCCCATCCCGATGCCCTGATCCGGGTTTATGCGGCCCGAACGGTCCGGTGGCGAAGCATCTTCGCCGTCCACACGTGGATCGTCGTCAAGGAAAAGGATGCGACCAGCTACAGCCGATACGACTACACCGCGTGGGGCGAACCGATCCGGAGCAACGGCTTCGCCCCCGATGGAAGGTGGTTCGGCGCCCTGCCGGAAACCGTCGTCGCCGTAGATGGGTCACGGGCCGAGCTCCTCATTCCCAGGATTCGGACCGTCATCGAGACCTACAAGTTTCGAACCTACGGCGACTACAGCGCCTGGCCGGGACCGAATTCAAACACCTTCGTTCAAGCCGCTCTTGATGCCGTGCCGGAACTTCGCGCGGTTCTGCCGCCAACCGCGATCGGCAAGGATTATCCCTATTCCGGGGAATGGATCGGGCTGACCGCCTCGCGCACCGGCTTCTATGCCTCGCTCTTCGGCTATCTCGGCCTGACCCTCGGCTGGGTCGAAGGCCTCGAGATCAACTTCTTCGGCGCCGTGCTCGGCCTCGACATCCGCCGGCCTGCCGTCAAGCTGCCGGGCATCGGCCGCCTCGGTGTTGCCGCCGGTCTATAGCGCCGGACGAGACGGCGATGGCGATGTTTCGTCGCGACGACTAGATCACGATGTGATCGAAGTCGGCGGCGATCCGGCTGTTCGGAAAGATCCGCGCCGCCTCGGCGAGAATCTCTTCGTCCTCATAGCGTCCCGACATATGGGTCAGCACGAGCTGCTTCACATTGCTCGCTGCCGCAAACGACGCCGCTTCTGCTGCGGTGAGATGTCCGTAGTCCCGCGCGGTCGACGCGTCACGATCGAGGAACGTTGCCTCGATCACCAGCATGTCGGCATCAACGACGTGTTGCGCCAGCCCCTCGGTGGTTTCGGTGTCGCCGATCACGACGAGCTTCCTGCCGCCGCTCGGCGGCCCCAGGACATCTTCCGGATCTATCGTTCGATCGCCCTCGATCACGACTGCCCGGCCTGCGGCCAGCTCGCCGCGCAAGGGACCGTCGGGAACGCCAAGCGCCGCCAGCCGATCCGGCTGAAGGTGGCGGCGAGCGGGGCTTTGGAAGACGAATCCAAAACTGTCAGTGTCGCGATGGCGAACCGGAAAGCAGTCGATGGTGAAGTCACCGGCGTCGACGAACCGTCCTGCAGCCAAGGGAGAGAATTCCACCGGAAGCGGCGCCCTGCCCGCGCCCCACAAGCCGGCCAGCATTTGGATGACCGTCTCCAGCGTCGATGGGCCACCATGAATCATCATCACCTCGGCGCTCTGCCGCAAACGCAGCGTCGAGAACAGGCCGGGGATGCCGAGCACATGATCGAGATGCGCATGCGTCAGCAGAATGCGGTCGAGCCGTCGAAAACCTGCGCCACTGCGCAGCAACTGGCGCTGCGTGCCCTCGCCGCAATCGACCAACATGCGCTGTCCGGCGGCCTCGATCAGCAGGGCCGGATGGTTGCGTTCCGCGGAGGGAACGCTCGCCGAGGTGCCGAGGAATGTCAGGGCAAACATGGTCGTCGCTGTCCAGCGACCGCCCCTCTCCGCGACGGAACGGTGGACGGTCTCACCGTCCCCAATGCCACGTGAGCAACAGCGCGTACAGCCCCATCGACGCGGCGTAAAGCGCGGCAAGAAGTGCATAGCCCGCGATCTGGCGACTGATCGCCGCCTTCGGCGTGACCCACCAGTCGAGTGCCCGAAAGGCGGCGGGCACGAGCCACCAGCCGAGCAACTGGGTGCTGACGAGATTGCCGATGAACAGCGACAACCAGACTGGCACCCCGTGGCTGTCGATCAGCGGCCGGCTGACGAAAGTGCCCCACAGATAGACCACGGGATAAAGCACCAGCAGGACGATGAGGTTGCTCTTCCAGATCAGGGCTGGGCCCTGCTCTGGAGCCCCAGTCTTGCCGGCGGGAAACCAGAAATTGAAGCCGTAGCTAGCGCGCTTCACGTTCATGCCGGCGTTGAAGCGCTCGCCCTCCTTAAGCAGGGTCTGCCGGACGGGCGAGCCCAGCCATGCATTGAGGTTGGCGTCGCTGTCGAACGACAGGATGACGATCCATTCGTCGCGCAAGCCAGGAATCGGCCGCTCGATCTTATGGCGCAGAAATCCCTTGAACTCAGCCTCGGCGGCCTGGATGCGCTGCTGCCATTTGAGGAACGCGTCCTCTAATCCATCCGGCACCTTGAAGGAGATGACGGCCGACACCGCGCTGTCACGCTGAACGCCGGTGTCGGGCAAAATATGGACATCCTCCGAACCGACGAAGAAGCGCTGCACCTCTGTGATCAACCGCGCCCGCACCTCGCTCTGAAGCCAGGCGCGCGCGGCGGCCGGACTGGCGAAGCGCAGGATCGTCACCCAGTCGACATGCGCCGGCGGCTGCGGCGGCACCACCTCCTGGCCGAGAAAGCCGGGCCAGGCCTTGAGCGCCTCGCCCACCTCGCCGTTCCACCGCGCGAACGCGGCAAAGCCATCATCAGCGATGCGGCGCTGGATGACGAGGGCGACCGGCTTGCCGGCTGTATCCGGAGACGTGCTCATCGTCGCGGTCCGCTTCAGCTCTTCTTATAGAGCCGCTTGCCCATCACCCAGGTCTCGTCGACGCAACGATCGTCGCCGACCATCATGACGGCGAACAGCATGCTCGCGGCCTCGTCCATCGTGCGCGGGCCGGCGCCCTCGGCGATCAGCGATTGGTGCCACGCTTGCGCGATCTGCCCGCCATTCGGATCGAGCGCGACGAAATCGGCTTCCTTGCCGGGCTCGAAATTGCCGAGCTTGTCGTCGATGTAGAGGCCCTCGGCACCGCCAAGCGTGATCGACCAGAAGCCGCGATAGGGCGAGAGCTTGTTGCGCTCGGCTTCCGCAAGGTCCTTCCGCGTGGGATCGATGCTGCCGTCGAGCAGCGTGTTGTTGCACATGCCGACCTTGTAGGCGTCGTCGAGCACGGAGATCATCGAGAAGCGGTTGCCGCCGCCGACGTCGGTACCGAACGACATCTTCACGCGATGCTCGGGATCGGTGGCGCGGCCGAGGCGGAACAGGCCGCTGCCGAGGAACAGGTTCGAGCACGGGCAGAACACCACCGCCGCGCCCTTCTTCGACATGCGGCGGAATTCGTTGTTCGAGAGATAGACGCCGTGGCCGCCGGAGAATTTTGGTCCGACCAGGTCGAACTTCTCGTAGACGCCGAGATAGTCCTGGCAGTCCGGGTGCTCGACCAGCACGCCACTGCATTCAGCCGGGTTCTCGGAGATGTGGGTGTTGACCCAGCAATCCGGATGCTCGTGCTTGAGGCGCTGGCACGCCTTGAGCAATTCCGGCGAGGCGCCGAAGGCGAAGCGCGGCGTGATGGCGTAGAGGTTGCGGCCCTTGTTGTGATACTCTGCGATCAGCCGCTTGCTGTCGCGATAGAAATTCTCCGGCGTATCGATGAAATCGGCCGGCGCGTTGCGATCGATGCCGGTGAGGCCCGCGATCACGCGCATATTGCGGCGGGACGCTTCCTCGAACAGTTCCTCGGTTGAAACAGGCGACGAGCTCGTGAAGGCCTGACAGGTGGTGGTGCCGGAGGCCAGCAGCGCGTCGAGGAAACGCTTGACGCCCTCGCGCGCGTAGTTGCGATCCCGGTATTTGAGCTCTTCCGGATAGACCCATTTCTGGAGCCACGGCAGCAGCTGCTCGCCATAGGCCCCGAGCACGCGGGTCTGCGGCAGATGGATGTGGCCGTCAATGAAGCCCGGGACGATGATGCGGTCCTTGATGTGGGTGATCTCAACGCCGGGATGGGCGGCGGCGATCGTCTCGTAGGGTCCGAACGCCTTGATGACGCCATCGGTGACGATCATGAGACCGTCCTGGTGAAAGCGCGCGGCGGCCTGCTCGTTGCCGACGTGCTTCCAGGGATCGTCGACGAAGTCGAAGAACGTGCCGCGAATACCGACCGTGGTCATGATTGAGTCCCTTCCTTAAGTCTGAGTGGCTTGGCGCACTGAGGGCAGCGAGATCGCGAGCAGCATGCCCGCAACGGCGCAGAGGCCGAGATAGAGCCATCCGATCGGCGCTTGTGTTGCCTCAGGCAACACTGCCGCGATCGCCATGGCGCCGCTCACGGCGAGATAGCAGAGCGCGCTGATGAGGCCGCCGATCAGGCCGTGGTCGCGTTCGAACAGGCCGAGCGCCATGCCGTACATCATCGGGCACAGCACGCCGCAGCCGCCGAGCACCAGCGCACCGCCGATCGTGATCGACGCGAAATCGAGACCGACGACGATGCCTGTCACGGTCAGCACGGCGGAGCCTGCGAGAAACAGCGCGAAGGCACCGAAGCCCAGCATGCGGGCCGGCATGACGCGCGCGAAATGGGCGCAGCCGAGCTCGCCGGCGAGATTGACCCCGCCAAGGCCGAGCGCGACGAGGCCGTAGATCGCCGCGGAATAGCCGAGGCCGGTCTGGTAGAAGAACGGCGCGACGACCCCGAACGCCAGCTGCGCGCTGGCTGCTGCGGCGAAGACCAGCACGAAGGCCAGGAAGCCGGGGCGGACCAGCGCCTCGCGCAAGATGCCCGCGGTACGGCGCGGATCGAACGGCGCCCGCCGCTCCGCCGGCAACGTCTCGGGCAGAAGAAACACGACGATCGCAGCGACGATGGCCGCGGCAATCGCAATGATGACGAAGACACCGCGCCAGGACGTCAGCTCGACGATGAAGCCGCCGGCCGCGGGCGCAAGCACCGGCGCGAGCCCCCAGGCCGCGCCCAGCAGGCCGGAGATCGCCGTGAGCTCACGACCGCGATAGCAATCCGCCGCAACCGCATAGGCGACGACGAGGCAGGTGCAGCCGCCGATCCCTTGCAGGAAACGCAGCGCGAGCAGCAGCGAGGCGCTGGTGGCGAGCGCGCAGGCGATGCTCATCGCGATCAGCACCGACAGGCCTGCGAGCAGGACGTTGCGGCGGCCCAGCGTGTCGGAGGCGATGCCGACCGGCACCAGCGCGAGAGACATGCCGAGCATGTAGGCGGTGACGGTGTTCTGCATCGAGGCGGGATCGGCAGCCAGATCCACCACCATCTGCGGCAGGCCGGGCGTGTAGGCATCGAGCGGGATCTGGCTGAACGGCACGACGCACAGCAGGATCGGCACGATCCCCCGCTTCGCGCAACCGGCGTCCGAAGCAAGTGCGGTCATGAGCAACGCCCCCTTGATCTCCGCGGGCCCCCGTCTTTTCGTGCGCGCAATGAGAGGCGCCGATGCGGGTTGCGGATACGCGCGGGAAGCTGACACAACTGTGTGTAGAAACTCTTAGGGGTGCCCGGATCGTCACGGATTCTGCGACCGATGCCAGGGCTCGGATGCGCTCAAAACAAAAACGCGAAAACAACCCCATGCACAGTACAAATCATTGAAGAATATGGCTTGCATGCAGCTCGGACTCTGCCCGCAGACACATTTGACACGTCGGCCAAAACAGGCGCACGGTTACATCATCAGCCGAGGATCAATTCGCCGTTGAGCCGACCCATTAACCTGTCGGAAGGCATGAGCAACAGCGACCACCTCGCGCTCCATCGCGTCGGACCAAGATCGATTCGGATGACGGGGCCAAAGCTGCGGCACAACGGAGTTCGTGATGCAAAAGGGTTTGAACGCAGATGCCGGCGACCTGAGCTACGGCTCGATCAGAGCACTGGCGAGCGCCCTGCACGCCCGCAAGGTGTCTGCATCCGAATTGCTCGAACACACGATCGCGCGCATCGAGGCGCTGGACGGGCCGATCAACGCGATCATCGTGCGCGATTTCGATCGCGCGAGAGCGACCGCGCGCGCTGCCGATGCCGCGATTGGCCGCGGCGAGCGGCAGCCATTGCTCGGCATCCCCGTGACCTTGAAAGAGCCCTTCAACGTCGTGGGCCTGCCGACGAATTGGGGCTTTCCGCATTTCAGGGATTTCCGACCGACCGAGGATGCCCTCGTCGTCTCGCGCTTGAAGGCGGCCGGCGCCATCGTCCTCGGCAAGACCAACATCCCGATCGGCCTCAGGGATTTCCAGAGCTACAACGAGATCTACGGGACGACTAACAACCCCTGGGACCTCGGCCTGTCGCCCGGTGGCTCCTCAGGCGGATCGGGCGCGGCACTGGCTGCTGGCTTCGGTCCGCTCTCGATCGGCTCGGATATCGGCGGCTCGATCCGGGTCCCCTCGCATTTCTGCGGCGTGTTCGGACACAAGCCAAGCCTCGGCCTGGTCCCGCTGCGCGGATACAGCCTGCCGCCGGCACCGCCCGTCCCCGGCCAGGGCGATCTCGCGGTCGTTGGGCCGATGGCGCGCACAGCTTCGGACCTTGCACTGGCGCTCGACGTGATCGCCGGCCCGGACGAGACGCGCGACGGCGTCGGCTACCGCCTCGCGCTGCCGGCCCCGCGCCACGACCGGCTCGGGGATTTCAGGATCCTTGTGATCGATACACATCCGTTGATGCCGACGGGTGACGCCGTGCGTTCAGCCATCGGGCGATTGTCCGAACGGCTCGAGCGTTTCGGCGCGCGTGTCGCGCGCTCAAGCGCGGCGCTGCCCGATCTCGCCGAGTCTGCGCGGCTCTACATGAGGCTGCTGAACGCCGCGCGAAGTCCGCGCCTCACAGCGGTCGCCCTCGCGGAGGCGCAAGGAGCTGCCGCCGCACTCTCCCCCGACGACCGCAGCCTGCAGGCCGAGCGCGCCCGCGGCTGGGGCATGATCCATCGCGAATGGCTCGCGACCGATGCGGCGCGCCTGCAGCTGCAGCAACGGTGGCAGGAGCTCTTCCGCGAGTTCGACGCGGTGATCTATCCGGCAGCGGCGGTGCCGGCCTTTCCACACGACCATTCCGAACCGTTCGACGCGCGGCAGTTGGACATCGATGGCAAGCTCTACAACTACTCCGATGCGTGCTTCATCTGGGCTGACCCCGCTTCCACCTGCGGGTTACCTGCGACCGCCGTTCCGATCGAGCGCACGTCGTCGGGCCTGCCGGTCGGCGTCCAGATCATCGGGCCCTATCTGGAGGATCGTACGACGATGGCGCTCGCCGGACTGATCGAGCGCGAGTTCGGCGGCTTCGTGCCGCCGCCAGGGCTGTCTGCATAATCTGCGGGATGCCATCACGCTCTGTCGGCCGACTGCGCCTCGACCGCCTGCACGGCGACATCAGCCACCTGCCGCAGCGCTTCGCGATCTGCGCCCGAGGATGCCATCACGCCCATGCCGACCGCGACGGCCGAGACGTAGCGCGCGAGCGCGGCGGGGTCGGCGCTTTCCTTGAGATCGCCATCGGCCTTGGCACGAACAAAACGGTCCCGGAGCTGGTCCTCGTTCTGGGCGCGGCGGGCGGCGAGCTCGAACGGGACGTTTTCGGAGCCGGTGCCGCAGGCGATGCCGCCCTGCACGAGCAGGCAGCCGGGCGGATTGGCGGGATCGGTCTGCTTCTCGGCGATGCCCATCAGCATCCGTTCGGCGACGTCCCGGGCGGTGGATGCGGCTACCACCTCGTCCATCCAGACGCCGCGCAGCTTGGTGTAGCGATCGAGCGCAGCCTTCAGCAGACCTTCCTTATTGCCGAAACAGGCATAGAGGCTGGGCGGATTGATGCCCATGGCCTCGGTCAACTGGGCGATGGTGGCGCCCTCATAGCCATGGCGCCAAAACACTTCCATCGCCTGGTCCAACGCCGTTTCGGCGTTGAACTCGCGGGGGCGTCCCATGCGCATGTGCCTGTCTCCTCGGAATCGGCGGCCTGTGTCAGCTTAACGCCGGTCCTATCTATTTGTTCTGGCTTTCTTTTTCTTGTGTCTTCCAATCGTCGCGGTATCGGCGTACATTTTTCTTAGTGAATGGTACATAAGTATCTTGCACTGCGACATCCAGCTCCACATCTGTAGTGAACACTACATATCTGGAGCGCGCAAATGCCCCCCTCCCAACATACCTCCCGTGCCGGCCGCCTTCGCCGCCTTCTTGGCGGCGTCGCCATCGTCGGCACCCTTGCTGTGGCCGGTACGATTGCGACCGGCCACTATCTTCGTTCCGCCCAGGCAACCGCAACGGCCGCCGCGGCTGAACAGGCGGTGTCCGTCACGGTTGCCATGATCGAGCCGCGCCAGACGGCGCTGTGGGACGACTTCTCCGGCCGGTTGGAAGCCATCAACCGTGTCGAGCTCCGCCCGCGCGTTGCCGGTGCGATCCTCGCGACCAACTTCACCGAAGGCGCGCTGGTGAAGGCTGGCGACGTGCTGTTCAAGATCGATCCGGCGCCTTACGCCGCCGAGGTCGACAAGGCCAACGCCCAGCTCGAGGCCGCAAAGGCGCGCGTGGTGTTCACCACCAGCGAGGTCGAACGCGGCGCGCAGCTGGTCGGCAACGCCGTCGTGACGCGCCGCGATTTCGACCAGCGCGAGAACGCCAACCGCGAAGCGATCGCCAGCGTGAAGGCGGCCGAGGCAACGCTCCAGACTGCAAAGCTCAATCTCGACTACACCGAGGTGCGCGCGCCCGTGGACGGTCGCGTCGGCAAGATCGAGATCACCGTCGGCAATCTCGTCGCTGCCGGCACCGCCTCACCGGTGCTGACCTCGCTGGTCTCGGTCAATCCGATCTATGCGTCCTTCGATGCGGACGAAGAGGTCGTGCTGCGTGCGCTGAACTCGATCGCGGACGCCAAGGGGGGACGCGGCAAGCTCGACCAGATCCCGGTTGAGATGGCGACCTCCGGCGGCCTCTCGGCAAAAGGCCACATCCAGCTCATCGACAACCAGGTCAACGGCCAGAGCGGCACCATCCGGGTGCGCGCGGTGTTCCGGAACGAGGACGGGCGTCTGATGCCCGGCCAGTTCGCCCGCGTGCGCATGGGCCAGCCGAAGCAACAGACGCTGGTGATGATCGACGAGCGCTCGATCGGGACCGATCAGGACAAGAAGTTCGTGATGGCGGTCGGCGACGACAACCGCGCGGTCTACCGTCCGATCACGCTCGGCAGCGCCGTCGACGGGCTTCGCATCGTCACCTCGGGCCTGAAGTCCGGCGATCGTATCGTCGTCAACGGCCTGCAGCGCGTGCGTCCGGGCGCCCTCCTCAAGACGGAGGTCGCCGCGATGGGCGCGCGTGGACAACAGGCTTCGAACCACAGCAACCAGGACGTCGTGCAACGCTAGTGCACCCCGTCATCCCGGGGCGCGCATCGCGCGAACTACGGTGCGCAATTGCGCACCTGAGGATCTCGAAGTTACGAAACTCCGACCAGCTCACTTCTGGATTCCGGGGGCGCGCGTTGCGCGCCCCGGAATGACGGCGGAGCTGTCGGAGATGCACAAGACATTGCCCAGGGGCAAAGCCATGAATCTCTCAAAATTCTTCATCGATCGTCCGATTTTTGCCGGCGTGCTGTCGGTCCTGATTTTCCTTGCCGGCCTGATCTCGCTGTTCGCGATGCCGATCTCGGAATATCCGGACGTGGTGCCGCCCTCCGTCGTGGTACGCGCCACCTATCCCGGCGCCAATCCCAAGGTGATCGCGGAGACGGTCGCGACCCCGATCGAGGAGCAGATCAACGGCGTCGAGAACATGCTCTACATGTCGAGCCAGGCGACCACCGACGGCGCGATGACGCTGACGGTGACGTTCCGGCTCGGCACCGACCCCGACAAGGCGACGCAGCTGGTGCAGAACCGCGTGCAGCAGGCCGAGCCGCGCCTGCCCGCCGTGGTGCGTCAGCTCGGCATCGTCACCAAGAAGTCCTCGCCCGACCTCACCATGGTCGTGCATCTGTTGTCGCCCAACGGCCGCTACGACATGACGTATTTGCGCAACTACGCGGTGCTCAACGTCAAGGACCGGCTGGCGCGGATCGACGGCGTCGGCGACGTCCAGCTCTACGGCGCCGGCGACTATTCGATGCGGGTCTGGGTTGATCCGCAGAAGGCGGCCGAGCACGGCCTGACCGCGAGCGACATCGTCAAATCGATCCAGGCGCAGAACGTCGAGGCTGCCGCCGGCGTCGTCGGCTCCTCCCCGAACGTGCAGGGCATCGACCTGCAACTGTCCGTCAATGCGGAAGGCCGGCTGTCCAGCGAAGAGCAGTTCGGCGACATCGTGGTCAAGACCGGCACGCGCGGCGAGGTCGTTCGGCTGCGCGACGTCGCGCGGATCGAGCTCGGCGCATCGCAATATGGCCTGCGCTCGCTGCTCGACAACAAGCAGGCGGTGGCGATCCCGATCTTCCAGGCGCCGGGCTCCAATGCCCTGCAGATTTCCGACAACGTCCGCGCCACCATGGCCGAGATCAAGAAAAACATGCCGGAAGGCGTGTCCTACCAGATCGTCTACGACCCCACCCAGTTCGTACGCTCCTCGATCGAGGCTGTCATCCACACGCTGCTGGAAGCGATCGCGCTGGTGGTGCTGGTGGTGATCCTGTTCCTCCAGACCTGGCGGGCCTCGATCATCCCGCTGCTGGCCGTGCCGGTGTCGATCGTCGGCACGTTCGCGGTAATGCACGTGTTCGGCTTCTCCATCAACGCGCTCAGCCTGTTCGGCCTCGTGCTCGCGATCGGCATCGTCGTCGACGACGCCATCGTCGTGGTCGAGAATGTCGAACGCAACATCGAGGCCGGGCTGTCGCCGCGCGACGCCACCTACCAGGCCATGCGCGAGGTGTCGGGTCCGATCATCGCCATCGCCATGGTGCTGATCGCTGTGTTCGTGCCGCTGGCCTTCATCTCCGGCCTCACCGGGCAGTTCTACAAGCAGTTCGCACTGACGATCGCGATCTCGACCGTGATCTCCGCGGTCAACTCGCTGACGCTGTCGCCGGCGCTGTCGGCGCTGCTGCTCAAGGGGCACAACGAGCCGAAGGACCGGCTGACGCTCATCATGGAAAAGAGCCTTGGCTGGTTCTTCCGCGGCTTCAACAAGGCCTTCACGCGCTCCTCGGACAATTACAGCGGCACCGTCACCAAGGTGATCTCGGGCAAGGCCGCGGTGATGGGCCTCTACGTGGTCCTGGTCGGCCTCACCGCCTTCTTGTTCCAGCAAGTGCCGAGCGGCTTCGTGCCCGGACAGGACAAGCAATATCTCGTCGGCTTCGCCCGCCTGCCCGACGGCGCAACGCTCGACCGCACCGAAGAGGTGATCCGCAAGATGAGCGACGTCGCGCTGACCCAGCCCGGTGTCGAGAGCTCCGTGGCCTTCCCTGGCCTGTCGATCTCCGGATTCACCAATTCGTCCAATGCCGGCATCGTGTTCTCGACGCTGAAACCATTCGACGAGCGCAAGGGTCCGGCCCTCAGCGGGAATGCCATCGCGGCCGACCTGAACAAGAAATACGCCGGCATCCAGGAGGCCTTCATCGCCATGTTCCCGCCGCCGCCGGTCAACGGCCTCGGCACCATCGGCGGCTTCAAGCTCCAGATCGAGGATCGCGCCGGTCTCGGCTACGAGGCGCTGAACGAGGCGACCAACGCGTTCATGGCGGCAATGCAGAAGGCGCCGGAGATCGCGGGCGTGTTCTCGAGCTTCCAGGTCAACGTGCCCCAGCTCTTCGCCGACATCGACCGCACCAAGGCGCTGCAGCTTGGCGTGCCCGTGACTGAAGTCTTCAACACGCTCCAGATCTACCTCGGCTCCTACTACGTCAACGACTTCAACAAGTTCGGCCGCACCTACTCGGTCTATGTGCAGGCCGACGCGCCGTTCCGCGCACGCGCCGACGACATCAGGCAGTTGAAGGTGCGCTCGTCCTCGGGCGACATGGTGCCGTTGTCGGCGCTGCTCAATGTCCGCCAGAGCGCGGGACCCGAGCGCGCGATCCGCTACAACGGATTCCTGTCGTCCGACATCAACGCCGCCGCCGCGCCCGGCTTCTCGTCGGGCCAGGCGCAGGAGGCGGCAACCCGGATCGCGGCGGAGACGTTGCCGCCCGGCTTTGCCTTCGAGTGGACCGACCTGACCTATCAGGAGTTCATCGCAGGCAATTCCGGCCTCTGGGTGTTTCCGCTGGCGATCCTGCTGGTGTTCCTGGTGCTGGCCGCGCTCTACGAGAGCCTGACCCTGCCGCTCTCGATCATCATGATCGTGCCGATGGGCCTGCTCGCCGCCATGTTCGGCGTCTGGATCTCCAAGGGCGACAACAACGTCTTCACCCAGATCGGCCTGATCGTTCTCGTGGGACTCTCGGCCAAGAACGCGATCCTGATCGTCGAGTTCGCGCGTGAGCTCGAATTCGCCGGGCGCTCGCCGATCCGCGCCGCGATCGAGGCGAGCCGCTTGAGGCTTCGCCCGATCCTGATGACGTCGATGGCGTTCATCATGGGCGTGCTGCCGCTGGTGCTCTCGACCGGCGCGGGCTCGGAGATGCGGCGAGCCATGGGCGTGGCCGTGTTCTCCGGCATGATCGGCGTCACCGTGTTCGGCCTGTTCCTGACGCCGGTGTTCTATGTGCTGCTGCGGACCGTGACCGGTAACAAGCCGCTGGTGCATCATGGCAGCGACATCAGCGCGGCACCGGTCCAAGGACTTCACGAAGTCCAAGGACACTAGATCAGGGATATCCCCGACAGGAGCAACAGAACGAGCACGGTCTTGCGAAAGACCGTCTCGTTGACCCGGTGGAAAGCGATCACGCCGAGCGCCGAGCCGGCGAACAGCGCCGGCAGGCTGACGGCAAGGTCGACGAAGACCTTTGGCGACAGGTCCTGATGTCCGACCAGCAGGACGATCGCGAAGATCTGCATCGCGGCGATGAAGGGCTGCACCAGGCCGCGCTGCTCGCTCTTGGGCATGCCGCGCATGTCGCACCAGATCGTCGGGATTGCGCCCGGCATCGCGGTGAGCCCGCCGACGAGCCCTCCTCCAAACCCGATCAGCGCGACCCAGTGCCGGCCGACGGCCTCGCCGGCGGTCACCAGCGTCGGCCGCAGCAGCATATACGCGGCATAGAGCGCGACGATGATGCCGAAGCCACGCCTGAGCAGATGCGTATCCGCGCTCTGCAACAGCGACACAGCGATGGGAACGCCGATCAATCCGCCGACGATAAGCAGCAGACTGCCCTCCCAGCGGATGCTGCGCCGGAGCGCCCATAGATTGGTCGCCTGCACGCCGATGCTGCACGCCATCATCAGCGGCACGGCTTCGAGCGGCTGAAACACCCGCAGCAGGATCGCGCCCGCGACGGCCGAAAACGCGAAGCCCGAGAGTCCCGAAACGAAGGCGCCGGCGAAGACGGCAACGCTAAGCAGAATCAGAGTCGTGACATCAGGCACGGACCGTCCTCCGGTCAATCATAGGGGATTTGCGGAACGGCAACATCCGGGGCGTCTGTGCAGGCCGCCGGTTCGCGCGTAAACGACATTTGCATCGCATGGGCGTGGGATCGTTCCAGAAGCGCCAGCCCGACCAGTTGAAGAGCGACGAGCGCCCCGGTCAGCGCAATCGCGACGATGTTGAAATTACGCGCGCTCGTAGGCGGGCGCGCCGGCGGCGCGCTCGCGCGCATCAGATCCGTGGGCATTTCCTGAAACATCCTCTTGCTTGCTGACCGGAATGATTTCGTTCAAAGGCAATGTGTCGCCGGGCTGGGCCAGCAAGTGGTGATAGCGCTGCAATGCGCGTTGCGCGTCGATCTTGCGCTGCTCGCGGAACACGGCGCCGACGCGAGTGACGATGTCGCGGAACTTGTCGGCCATCGCAAGTGACGTCCTTGGCATAACGACCTCCTCTCAACCTGCGCGAGAGAATGATGAGATTCACCCCAGTCTGATGTGAGTTGCTTCACAAAGAAGTCTGACACGTCGAACAAGAAATCGTGTGACGTGTCTGTAGAAGAGAACGCAAAAAATCGCGTCATTCGATCGAATGACGCGCGATAACTTTCTAATGATGTCTCTGTTTGAACCTGTCGGCGTACTGCAGCGAGGGACCCGCGACGCACGTGCGCGTCAGTGCAGAAGCGGATTGGAAAATCCCGCCGCGAGCTTGACCAGATCAGCCTGACGGGACACGCCGGTCTTGGCGAAGACGCGATGCAGATGGGTCTTCACCGTCGTCTCGGCAATCCCCAGGGCCGCCGCGGTCTCCGGCACACCGCCGACCTCGACGATCGATTGCAGAACCCTCAGTTCCGCGGGCGTCAGTTCGAAGGTGCGGTCGATCAGGCCGGCACATGAGCGGCTGTCGAGTTCCGCCTTCCAGACCAGCAAGGCTCCGACGGCCGAGGTGCGCTCCGTCGCACCATCGCGCAGCAGCGAGGGCAGCGCAATTACGTGCGCGACGTAGTGCGAACCGTCATGCGCCGTCAGAGAAATATTTCGACCTTCGGCCGCAGCCAGAGCCACCTCGCCCGGATCGCGGAAGATCTTGCGCAGGGCCAGATTGGCTTCGGAGGATCTCGTCACCAGCCGGCCGGAGATCGAGCGCAGGACATCGTCCGCGGCCAGGATCGTCTCGGCCGCCGGATTGCTGTGGACGATTCGGCAGGCTGCATCGAGCAGGATGACGCCGGCATTCAGACGATCCACGACGTCGGCCAGCGCGGTCGCGCGTTGCTGCTTCCGCTCGATCGCGCGGTTGATCATCAGCGCCCGGCTCGCATGCGGGACCAGGAACTGCATGCGCGCGCGCTGCTCGGCGCCCAGCATCTCCCTGCCCGGGATGACGGTCAGCAACATCGGGCACGGAGACTTCGACTGTTCCAGCACCACATTGGCGACGTCGATGCAGCCTTGGGGCCGCAGCCATTCCTGATAGAAGCGCCCGCGGCGGTATTCGTCGAAATTCACGAGGTCCGGAATGTTGCGCACCTCGCCGTACCCAGGAAGCCGGGCGAGCGGATCGTACCGGGAGTAGGTTTCGGAATAGAGCTGGATGTAGTGCGGGTCTACTCCGCAATAATAGTGGGTCGCCCCGGACTTGCTGACCGTATCCTTCGAAATCAGGCCGCAGGCCTGGCTGCCGATGAACGCATTGAGCATGACGACGACGTCGCTCCACAACTCAGGGTGGAGCCCGGCATCATAGATGCTCTCGATCAGCTCGGAATGTCTTGGAGGTCGGGGCATCGGAAGAGCCAATGGTCAAAGTCGGAGATTTGCGGAATGTTCTCCGCGCCTAGCGGCTCCTGTGAGTCTGTCGCGGGAGAAAAAGGTTCAACGCCGACGGCGATCTTCAGTGGACGAGCGGATTGGCAAATCCCGCCGCGAGCCTGACGAGATCGGCCTGCCGGGACACGCCGGTCTTGGCGAAGACGCGATGCAGATGCGTTTTCACGGTCGTCTCCGCGATACCGAGCGTGGCCGCCGTCTCCGGGACACCGCCGACCTCGACGATCGACAGGAACACGCGGAGCTCCGCCGGCGTCAGCTCGAAAGTTCGCGCGATCAATTCACCGCAGGATTGTCCACCGAGCGCCACCTTGCGCACAAGCAGCGCACCGGCGGCATCGACCACGCGCTCGCCGCCGTTGCGCAGCAAGGACGACAACGGCAGCATGTGAGCGACGTAGCGCTCGCCGGTGGCGGACAACAGCGGAATCGCATGGCCGCCTGCGGCCAGCACTGCACCGTCGCGATGGTCCGCAAACGCCTTGCGCAGGCTCTGATTGGCTTCAGCGCTGCTGGTCACGAGTTGCCCGGCAACGGACCGCACCACGTCATCGGCCGCGAGCAGGAGCTGACCGGCCGAATTCGCATGCACCAGGCGGCAGAGGCCGTCGAGCAGGAAGATCCCGACCGTCAAACTGTCGAGCACGTCCGCCAGTGCCGTCGCCAGCGTCAGTTGCGCGGTCATGGCGCGGTTGATCAGCAGCGCGCGGCTGGCGTGCGGCACCAGCAGCGAGAGGCGCTGCTTCATGCCCGGGTCAACCATGCGGCGGCCCGACAGCACGGTCATCATCACCGGGCAGCTCGCATTCGACATCTCGAGCACGACGTTGGCCGCGTCGCTGCACCCCTGCGGCTGCATCCATTCCTGGTAGAAGCGCCCGCGCCGGTACTCTTCGAAATTGACGAGATCCGGAATGCTCACAATCCGGCCGTGTGGCGGCAGCACCGTCAGCGGATCGAACTTCGAATGGGTCTCGGCATAGAGCTGGATGTAGTGCGGGTCCGCTCCGCAATAGTAATGCGTGACACCGGATTTGCTGATCGAATCCTTCGAGAACAGCCCGCACGCCTGGCCGCCGACGAAATCCCGGATGCCGGCCACCGCGTTATTCCACAGCGAAGGATCGAGCCCGGCATCGTAGATGGACTCGACGAGATCTGGCAGCTTTTGCGATCCGTGCATGGCTCAAAATGGCACTGAATGATCAATGCCGGGGAGCATAACACAACCGTAGCATGCGACATCCTCCGATCGGAGGAGGCGCCGGCCGGGCGGATGGTGCCCGGCCGGCGGCATCGCGTTTGAGCCGCCAGCGCTGATGCCGGCTCAGAACGCGACGCGAACGCCACCCTTGGCCGTGCCGGTGCGGCTCTGGTCGGACATCATCATGCCCTCGACCGCGCCGAACACGGACAAATTGGCCCCGGTGCGGTAGTCGAAGCCGACGCCGGCCACTGCGCCGATGAATGCGCCTCGCGTCGAACTGGCGCAGACTTGCTACACCGAAGCGGCACTCACGCCTGGTCCCAGCCCTGCTTCTCGGCGCACTCCGACCAGACCGGGGCGCGATAGATTTCGCGGCCGCTGTTGTCTCTAACGCGGATCCAGGCGTCGCGGTCACGCAGATCATCACGCCAGACGAACAGATGGTTTGCCATCTCGTTGGCCACCACGAATGTCGCTTCCGCACATTCGAACACCATGCCGCCCGGGTCGATCTTCGCGATGTTGCCGACCAGGAGGTCGAAAAAGAAACGGCGCATTCAATACTCCGGCTGCGGATGCCGCACGCAACGCTTGGGTCATGGCTTTGCAATCAAGGATCACGTCGGATCCCTGTCTGCTGGCTGAAATGGGCAGTTGGCAGAAATTCAGTGGCGCACGGTCACGGCATTTCGCCGCTCCTGATGTCGCTCGGCGTCGCGTTATAGGTGCGCCGGAAGCAGCGGTTGAAATAGGAGAGATCGCCGAAGCCGACATCGTAGGCGATCGAGCTCACGGTTCGCCCGGCATATCCGGGTTCCCGCAGCATGCGGTGCGCGCGCTTGACGCGTTGCTCGATCAGGAATGACGAGAACGTCTTGCCGTCGGCCTCGAACAGGCGCTGGAGATAGCGCGGCGTCACGCCGAGCTCCTGGGCGACCGAGGCCACCGACAGATCTTGCCGCCAGCAATTGTTGGCGATGGAGACTTTCGCCTTCTGGAGCCGCGCCGCCTTGACGCCGCGCCGTCCGGCCAGCTCCCGCGCTTCTCCGGTGGCACCGAGGACGAGCGCCAGCAGATCGTGCAGATGCCCGACCCCAAGCTGCCGCAGCACGGGCGTCGCGAACGCCTTCTCCCGCACCAGCGTTACCGCGTAGTCGACCAGCAGCCTCAGTCCGGCGGAGCTTTCCGGCATGACGCGCATCACGGCATCGTCGACGTCCACGATCATCGGCGCCAGCACGCGCCTTGGCACGCGCAGCGAGAAGCAGCTTCCGAGCGATAGCCGCTCGAACGTCGTGACGTCCTCCGCGCTCGTCAGCACCGCCTCTCCGGCGTGAAGCCTCAGATCGTGTCCCCGCTCGGATATGCCGAGAACGCCCGACCTGTTCACGATCAGGGCGAGGCTGTCGTCGCCATCGGCCACCAGCTGCTTGGTGCGAATGACCCGCGCTCCGCACAGACCCCCGATCAACAACCGGGCTTCGGGCAAGACATGAGAGGTGAAGCTCGCCGCGGCCGGCTTTCCATCCCTTGCCTCGACCTCCGCCTTCAGCACCCCGCGGCAATAGAAATCGCGAAGCAACGGGATGCGCTCGTTTTCGGGAATTTCGTTCGTTGAAACATTGAGAACGGAAAAATCAACCATGCTGCTCACTGCAATCTCTCCAGCCGACGAGCAGACCCGGCCACGCGCTGTCGTTTCCTCACACGCGCGTTCGATGCCGTTGTGGCAAGCTTCGCGGCGCTCGCTGCTCTTCAATTATCAGATGCGCGATATACGAAAGTCTCGAATCACTCGCGTCCTGCATTCGGATGACCCGTGAGCGCGGATCATCACAATGGATTGAGAACGCGGCACGTAACATCGAGGCATGCGAAATGAATCACGCGACGCCGTCGTCGCTCGTTCGCCGCGCGAACGGCACGGCAAAGCCGGCGGCGATCTTCACCAGATCAGCCTGCCTGCCGGCGCCCGTCTTCTCGAACAGGCGACCGAGATGCGTCTTCACCGTCGTCTCGGCGATGCCGAGTTTTGCGGCGATGTCGGGAACACCGCCGATCTCGATAATCGCCATCAGCACGCGCAATTCAGACGGCGTCAGCCTGAAGGCTGCTACGATCGCGTCGGCTGCGAGCAGCGGCAGCATGGAAGCTCTTTGAACGAAGAGCATCGTGGCTGCGATGTCCCGCGGCAGGCTGCGATCCCGCTTCAGCGGAAAAGCATGGAGCAGATAATGCTGCCCATCGGCCGACGTCGCAAGTTCGATCTGACGACGAGCAGCGGAATGTGTGCCTTCATCGAATTCGCACAGGCCGCGGAATATTTTGTCGGTCTGGGTGTTGCGGGCCACGATCCGGTCACCGACGATCGCGAACAGATTGGCATCGGCGAACAACTGACGGCATGCCGCATTGGCATGGACGACGCGGCCGTCCGCGTCGAGCAGGCAGATCGCCGTGTTCAATCCGTCGAGGACGTCGGCAAGGTTGTCCACCGTGTGCGAGCGCGCCCTGATCTGACGGCCCATGATCTGCGACCGATGGATGTGCGGAGCGAGCAGCCGCATGCGCTCGCGCATCGCCTCGTCGACGGTTCCGCGCGAGCGATGGCGCAACACCTGCAGGATCGTGGTGCGCGCGGCCGTCTTCTCGAGCGCGACGGTCGCAAGGTCTATTGCCCCCTGCGGTTCCACCCACTCGCGGTGGAAGCTCGTCTCGAGGAAGTCCGCATGGGGCATGATGTCGGTCACGCCGATCGTCTGTTCGGGCGCGAGGGTGAGATGACGGTCGAGCAGAGGATCGAGATCCACATACCGGTCGCGATAAAGCTGACGGAAGCGGGCGTCGGTTCCAAAATGCTGGTGAATCTCGATCGATAGCCGTGCCGAATCCCTGGACAGGATCATCGCGGCGCAACCACCGACGAATTGCGAAACCTGTTCCAACGCGCCGCTGCGCAAGGCGGGGTCAACCGCCGCGTCGTAAATCTCGCCGATGAGAGACGAGAACCGGTTTGCCTGATGGGTCGTCATCGGACGGACGACGCCATCTGCGTTCGGTCCGTCCGAGACGGAGAGCTCGCGATCCGGGAACTGACGGAGAAGACGGGCCGGTCAATTGCCGCCTTCGACGAGGAAAAAACGTTGCAGCCAGATGCTGGAATATCGAACATCGTCCTTGCGTAACGTCAACCGCAGGGTGCGGCTTGGACTGTTTCGCCAAAGACTAGGATAAATGCGAACAGCGCGCGGACTGTGTGCGATGAGTCACGCGCCGGTTCGCTGCCACCCGCTTCATTGCCGACGTCCTGCCGGCTTCACGGCCGGCAGCGGCAACCTATTTCCGATTCTCCTCGCAGAACTTCAACGCCGCCAGCGCCTCGCCGGCACGCGGTACCTGCATCTCGATACTGTCGTCGTCATCGTCCTCGAAATCGAGCGTCAGGCGCCTCGCCTTCGACAGGCGATCCATCATCGACTGGTCGTACTCGAAGATGCCGCGCACGGTGGTCTTGTCCATGACCTCCCACTTCGCCTTCTTCATGATGTCCGCATCGTCAGTGCCGACATCGGCCCGAAGGATCTCGCCAACCTTCTCCCATTCCCAGCCATCGTAGATCATCACGATCACGATCGCCTTCTCGGAATAGGTGATTACGATGACGTAGTCGCGGTTCTCGTCATCCTTGTCCTTGTAGCCACGGCTCGCATTGCAATGCGTGTCCTGCGTGCGCTTTTCGATGGTCCAGTCGCCGACCTTGGATTGTTGCGCAAGCGCCGGCCCGGCGCTCAAGGCCCCCGTCGCGGTCAGCAAGGCGGCAAGAAGGAATCGTTTCATGTCAGCCTCCAGCGCGTTCCCCGGGCTGAGATGACCACCTCCGCGGGAGGGCCGCAAGGGCTTACCCGGGGCAGACGGCGGCGCCTGTGCCTATCCCCGCCGCGGCACGATCGCGATGGGAGTGAAGGTGTAAACCTCCTCGCCGCTCTGGTTGAACATGGTCCATTTCACCAGCGCGATACCCTGCGGCTTCGACTTCGAGGGCGTCAGGCTCATGACCTCCCCAACCAGATGCAGGCGGTCATTGGGCCGTACCGGCATCGTCCAGCGCAGGCCGTCGACGCCGGCGCCGATCAGCGGATGCGGGCCGAACGGGGGGGTCTGGATCGCGAGATTCATGGCAATCGCCGCGGTGTGCCATCCCGATGCTGCAAGGCCCTTGAACAGGGTCGCCTTGGCCGCCTCGTGGTCGAGATGCATCGGTTGCGGATCGAACTCGGCCGCGAAGCGCTTGATGTCGGCCTCGGTGACCTCGACCTCGGGGGACCTAAACCGCATTCCGATCGCCAGATCGTCGAACCATTCGACCTGCGCCATGATTTTGCCTCGCAATGTCGTGCGCCGCCTTCGAAGAGGCGGCCAAAGGGCTCCAGCAATAGCGGGACCGCAGCGCACAAAACCAGCCCCGGGGTTCCCCGCGAAACCCCTTTCCCGAGGCGACGAAACATCGCTGAAACAGATGGCCGCTTAAGTCGTTGTCAAAATAAATACAGGGACGGCTACCATGCAATTCCTTCTCGACCTGATCTACGACTATTCCTGCTGCCGCAACCTCGTTGCCCATTCACTACGGGAGGACGAGCTATGATCGAGCTGATCTCGGGTTTGCTCGCCCTTTGCAGCGCCGGTGTCTTCGCGGCGCACGCGCTGGACGCCTACCGCACCACGCACCACTAACCACTTCGCCGTTTCAGCCGCTAGAAAGGCCGCCGGTAGAAGTGCTCCGAATGCGTTGCCGGCGGAAACCGGTTGGCGAGAGAGAGCGCACCTGTCTCATCCGTCTCGAGCGCGATCTTCTGCGCCAGCATGACGTCGCCCGGCACCAGGAAGCCTGACGGGACGAAGCACCACCCCATCGTCGCGCGGCCTTCGCCGTCGATTTCGTGGACATTGGCGGCGGTGCCGTAGTGAATGCGATAGGTTTTGCCGGTGTCGCATCCGATGACGTCGAAATACCGGTGCTCTTCGAATTGCGCTCGCTGTGCGGGCGAGAGCCAATCGAAGAGCAGCCGGCGACCACGGGCATCCGGCGTGTTCTCGCCGAAAAAGCGCCGATAAAGTTCACGCAGCGCATGCAGACGCGCACGCGCCGGCGCGCGGAGCCAAACCGCTGTAATCATGAGCAGCTCAGATCAACCGCCGACCAGGCGGGGATAGAACAGCGTTTCGTGCGCGGTCGGGTCGAACGATCTGATACGAGTGACTTCGCCGGGTCCGTTGCGAAGGGCCGCGGTGAAGCCGGCTCCGGTCAGCTCCCGAAAGCGCCGTTCGGCTCGCGCCAGCGCTTCGGCATTGCCAGGATCAAACTCGTGGCGCGTATCGCCAGTCTGGTCCATCACGATCTGGGTTGCCATGTTGAGTCTCCTCATGCCCAGCCCTGAATCTGATCAAAGCAAACCTCGTGCCCTCGGTTCCTGATGGCAACAACTTTCTCATGTCGGCGCATCACGCCTTGCTGAGCGGGAGCGTTTTCGAGCGAAGTGGACGGGTTTTCGTCAGCGCGAGGCCGCCGCTCCGCCGCCCTCGTCGATCTGCCGGCCCATCAGCGCGATCGCCTTCTGATAAACACCTGCCGCATTCCAGGCCTCGATGGCGGCGAAATTCGGCTCGCCCGGCTGGTAACCGGCTCCTGCTTTCCAGCCATGACCTTTGAGGAAATTCGCCGTCGAGTTCAGCGCGTTGGCGGCCACCTCGAGGTTGCCGGTGCCATAGGCCAGGATGTTCTTGGGCATGAACTGGGTCTGGCCGACCTCGCCATGCATGGAGCCGCGGGTCGCCCGCGACAGCGTGCCGCGATCGACCAGCTTCAAGGCCGCGTAGAGCTGGTCGGTGAAGAATTCAGGACGACGGCAGTCATAGGCCAGGGTTGCGATCGACGACAACATGTTCTGGTTGCCGCGCTGGCTGCCGAAACCGGTCTCCATGCCCCAGATCGCGATCAGCGGGCCGGGCGGGACGCCATAGCGCTGCTGGATGGAGGCGAACAAGGCAGCCTGCGACTGCTTGAGCTGGCGCCCCTTGGCAACGATGGTGGTGGCGCCGCGCTTGGCGAGAAACTGGTCGAGCGTCAGCGAAAAGCTGCGCTGGCCGCGGTCGGCCGCGATGGTGGCACTGGCGTAGTTGGTCTGCATCAAGGCCGAGAGCGCGGTCTGGCCGATACCCTTGCCCTGCGCCTCCGCGCTGAACTCTCGTTTCCAGGCCTCGAACCCGCCCGGCCCGTTGCCGCAGGTGGCGGCCTCGGCGCGGGGCGCCAGAGAGAGCACCAGCGCTGTGGCGCCGATCATGGCCGTCGCAACGGTCCTGCCCTTGGTCATTCCTCTTATCCTCTCCTCAAATACGCGACCGGCTCGCGCGAGCGCATGATCCTACGTCGGCTTTGATCGCTCAAGCCCCGCGGAGCGCAACGGGCGCCTTGACATCCGGGCGGATCACCGCCCTTCGCCACGGCCGAGCAGGAAATCCACCATGATCCCCTGGTGCTGCTCGTACATGTCCGTGCCGGTCCCAGTCACGCAGCCGGCCTTTCGGGCCGCCGCGATGAAGGGCGAGATTTCGGGCTTGGTGATGACACAGCCGCAATAGGCCGAGGGCGCAAGCCGCGCCACATCGACCGGCAGCGGATCGCCTTCTTTCATCCCTGCCGGTGTCGCATTGGCGACAAATTCAAAACCGGTGGGATCCGTGCTGCCGGCCCGCACTGGCGTCTTGCCGAGCCCGCTGAGTTGGCCGATCAACGCGTCGCGGCGCTCAGTCGCGCTATCGTGAATGGCGAGCTCGCTCACGCCGGCCTCCACCAGTGCAAGCGCGATGGCCGAGCCCGCGCCGCCGGCGCCGACGAGCAGCGCCCGCATGCCCGCAGGGTTGACCCCTTTCGCCCGCGCGGCACCGACGAAGCCAAGGCCGTCGACCATGTCGCCATGCCATGCGCCATCGGCGCGCCGGCGCATGAGGTTGACGCTGCGCAGGAAGTGAGCGCGCTCCGTCGCACTCGTGCAAGCCTGGTAGCAGGCGAATTTGTGCGGGATGGTCACGACGAGGCCGTCGAGATTCTTCAGGCGCGGTACCAATGAGAGGAAATCCGGCAGATCCGCGACCGAGACCTGAACCGGAACGAGAATGCCGTCATGGCCGCGGGCCGCGAAGGCTGCGGTCACGCCCGCGGGCGAGCGCACCTGGGCGATGGGATCGCCGACGATGACATAGAGGCGCGTGGCGCCGGTGGGTGGCGGGATCATACCGCTCAAGCCGACAACGGAGAGCCGCCTGCCTCCGCCGCGGTCCCATAGGTCAACTCCAGTCCGTCCAGATTGCCTTCCTTCCGCCATTTGTCGAGCAGGCGCAGGAACGCCACCGGCCCGCGCCAATATTGGCTGTTTCTTGCCGCGATGGGATCGAACACGCCTTCGTTGTTGTAGTAGCCGGGCGTGCATTCGGCGAGATAGGTCTGGCGGCCGAGCGCGGCCTTGACGACCTCCTCGACCCAGGCGTTTTCCGCGGCGAGCGTCGGCTCCAGCGTTCGGGCTTTGCGCTTGCGCGCTTCGGCGATCACATGGGCGATGTGCTGCGATTGCTCGTCGATGATGTGCGGGAAGTTGGCGCTCTGCCCGGCCTGCACCGTGACGATCAGGAAGCAGTTCGGAAAGCCGCGGCTGTAGAACCCATGCATCGTCTTGACGCCGCCCTGCCAGCGCTCGGTCAGGCTCATGCCGTCGCGGCCGTAGACCTCGAAGCCCATGCGGCGGGCGTAATCGGTGCCGACCTCGAAGCCACTGGCATAGATCAGGCAGTCGAGCTCGTAAGCCTTGCCGCCGGCCACGACGGCATTCTCGGTGATGCGCTCGACACCCTGCCCTTTGGTGTCGACGAGATGCACGTTGGGACGATTGAAGACATCGAGATATTCGTCGTGGAAGCACGGCCGCTTGCAGAACGCCTTGTACCAGGGCTTGAGCGCGTCCGCGGTCGCCGTGTCCTTGACCACCGCATCGACGCGGGCGCGGATTTCCTCCATCTTGCGGTAGTCGGCCTGCTCGATGACCTTCAGCGCCTCTTCCATCGAGGTCACCGGCTGCGGCTGACGGCGCGGCGCCAGCAGGATCTCGCCGAGCAGGCCGGTCCAGCCGTCCTGCACCAGATCCCGTTCGACCGGTTCGCCCGAGATCACGGCGGTGAAATTGTCCATGCGCTCGCGCTGCCAGCCGGGCTTGAGGCTATGCGCCCAGTGTTGATCCGTCGACCGGTCGTCACGCACGCCAATCGCTGAAGGCGTGCGCTGGAAGACGTAGAGCTCCTTCGCAGCGCGGCCGAGATGCGGCACACATTGCACGGCGGTGGCGCCGGTGCCGATGATGCCGACGCGCTTGTCGGCAAGGCCAGTCAGTCCACCATCCGCATTGCCGCCGGTATAGCCGTAATCCCAACGACTGGTATGGAAGCTGTGACCTTTGAAGGTCTCGATGCCTGGAATGCCCGGCAGCTTCGGTCTGCTGAGCGGACCTCCGGCGAGAATGACGAAGCGCGCACGGATGCGATCGCCCCGATCGGTCTCGATCAGCCAACGCGCCTCCTGCTCCTGCCATGCCATCCGCGAGATGACGGTCTGAAACAGCGCGCGGTCGTAGAGGCCGAAGTGGCGGCCGATGCGGCGGGAGTGCTCGTAGATCTCCGGCGCGCGCGCATATTTGCGCACCGGCATGTAGCCGGTCTCTTCCAAGAGCGGCAGATAGATGTAGCTCTCGGTATCGCAGGCGGCGCCGGGATAGCGATTCCAGTACCAGGTACCGCCGAAGTCCGCAGCCTTTTCCACGATGCGGAAATCATCGATGCCGGCTTCGCGCAAACGCGCGGCGCAGAGAAGCCCGCCAAAGCCGCCACCGACGACGAGCACTTCAGTCTCTTCACTGACAGGTGCGCGCGCAAATCCGGGATCGGCCCAGGGGTCGTCGAGGTAGCGGCCGAATTCCCCTGTTACCTCGACATACTGGGCCTTGCCCTCGGCACGCAAACGGCGGTCGCGCTCGTCGCGGTAGCGCGCGCGGAGGGCTGCAATATCGACGGTAGGTTCGCCGGCTGCGCCGGTCTTGTGTCTTTCCGCTGACATGCATTTCCTCCACGGAGAACGCTGCTTCGCCGGCAGCTCGGATCAGTTAGCCCTGAAAAAGTGACGCATGCAATCGCGTCCCTTGTTTTTTGCGTGAACGCCGCGTGACGTTCCGCTAACCTCACGCGCAAATCACAAGCGCAACGCCACGCGACGACGTGGCCGTGGAGGAGACCATGCAGGGATTGATGATGGACATGCCGCTTCTGATCAGCGGCCTGATCCAGTATGCCGCGGACAATCACGGCGAAGCCGAGATCGTCGCGCGCGAGATCGAGGGCGACATTCATCGCTACACTTATGCCGACGCCCATCCGCGCATCAAGCGCATGGCGCTGGCGCTGAAGCGGCTCGGCATGAATCCCGGCGATCGCGTCGGCACGCTGGCCTGGAATACGCATCGTCATTTCGAGATGTTCTATGCCGCGCCGGGCATGGGCTATGTGCTGCACACCGTCAACCCGCGGCTGTTTCCCGAGCAGCTCGTCTACATCATCAACCACGCCGAAGACCGCCTGCTGTTCATTGACCGCGCCACGCTGCCCATCGTCGAGGCGATCGCGCCGCAGCTCAAGACGATCGAAGCCTATGTCGTGATGTCGTCGCGCGAGCGGATGCCTGAGACCAAGCTCGCCAACGTGCATTGCTACGAGGAGCTTCTCGACAAGGAGAACGAGGCCGGCTTCACCTGGCCGGAGTTCGACGAAAAGTCCGCCTCCACCATCTGCTACACGTCGGGCACGACCGGCAATCCCAAGGGCGTGATCTATTCGCACCGCGCCGCGATCCTGCAGACCATGACCTGCTGCAATTTCGACTTCCTGCCGGGACATGTCGAAGGCGTGCGCGAGGTGATGATGCCAATGGCGCCGCTCTTCCACGGCAATGGCTGGAACATGCCGTTCACCGCCCCCTATACCGGCTCGAAGCTGGTGCTGCCGGGCCGCAATTACGAGCCCGACAAGCTCTACGAATTGCTCGAAGGCGAGAAGGTGACGCTGTCGGCGGGCGTGCCGAGCTTCTGGCTGATCCTGCTCGACTGGCTGGGCCGCACCGGCAACAAATTCTCCACGCTGCGGGCAACGCTGTCGTCGGGCTCGGCGCCGCCGCGCGCCATGGTCGAGAAACTGAAGCGTGACTACAGTGTCGACTACATTCAGGCCTGGGGCATGACCGAGGCGCTCGGCTGCTCTATGCCGGGCTTGAGACCCGGCTCGGAGCATCTCGGCGACAAGGAGAGGTTCGACCGGCGCCAGGTGTCTGGCCGCGCCTGCTTCGGCACGAGCTTGCGCATCGTCGACGACAGCGGCGTCGAGCTGCCACGCGACGGCAAGTCCGTCGGCCATTTGCGCGCCCGTGGCCCCTGGGTCGCCTCCGGCTACATGAAGTTAGAGGAAGGTCTCGACCGCGACGGCTGGCTGATCACCGGCGACATGGCCGTGATCGACCCGCAAGGCCACGTCACGCTGACCGACCGCTCCAAAGACGTGATCAAGTCCGGCGGCGAATGGATTTCCTCGATCCAGCTCGAGGACGTCGCCTTGTCTCACCCCGACGTGCTTCAGGCAGCGGTGGTCGCGATCAACCATGAGAAATGGCAGGAGCGTCCCCTGCTCCTCGTCGTCCGCAAGAAGGGCGCGACCGTCGACGGCAAGACGCTGCTCGAGCACATGCGCCCGAAGATCGCGAGCTGGTGGATGCCGGACGCCGTCGAATTCCTGGACGAATTCCCGATGACCGGCACCGGCAAGGTGTTGAAATCGGCGCTGCGCGAGAAGTTCAGGGAGTATCGCGTCGCGTGAACGACACGCGATCACATGCGAGCCGTTCCGTACCCGATCGTCTTCATCTTTTGGTAGATTTGGGGGCGATATAGCGAGACGTCGCTAATCGCTCATTGAGGACATCATGGCGTTTTCCGGATTGGGCCTGCATCTCGGCAATCTGTCGCGCCTGTCGAACGCGCAGACGCGTTCGATCAGCCCCGAGAACTTCACCGGCGAGAAGGGCAAGGGCGGCATGTCCGTAGACGGCCCCGCCGCCCGCCAGGCCCGCGATCTCGGACAGGGCTGGAAGGTCTCGCCCTACGTCGTGATCGAACCGGGCACGACCTTCACGCTCGGCGACATCGCCGGGCAAGGCGCGATCCAGCAGATCTGGATGACGCTGGCGCGCGGACGGCTGCGGCATTCGATCCTGCGCATCTACTGGGACGACCAAACGCTGCCGAGCGTCGAGTGCCCGGCCGGCGATTTCTTCGCCTGCGGATGGGAAGAGTTCGCGCAGGTGTCCTCCCTCGCGGTCTGCGTCAATCCCGGCCGCGCCTTCAACTGCTATTGGGAGATGCCGTTTCGCAAGCGCGCGCGCTTCACGCTGGAGAACCGCAGCGAGGAGCAACTCACCGTCTACTACCAGATCAACTACACCCTGACCGACGTGCCGGACGACTGCGCCTACTTCCATGCCCAATTCCGCCGCACCAACCCGCTGCCTTACAAGGAGGTCTATACCATCCTCGACGGCATCAGCGGCGCGGGCCACTATGTCGGCACCTACATGGCATGGGGCGTCAACAACAACGGCTGGTGGGGCGAAGGCGAAATCAAGTTCTTCATCGACGGCGACGGTGACTTCCCGACGATCTGCGGCACCGGCACCGAGGACTATTTCTGCGGTGCCTATAATTTCGATCCCTATGTCGCCCATTCCGGCCAGGGCCAGCAATCGCGCTACCAGGAATTCACCACGCCCTATGCCGGCTTGCCCCAGGTGATCCGCCCCGATGGCGTCTACAAATCGCAGCAACGTTTCGGCATGTATCGCTGGCACATCCCCGATCCCGTGCGCTTCCGCACCGATCTGCGTGTGACGATCCAGGCGCTGGGCTGGTTGCCGGGCACCAAGGAGGCCAAATACCTTCCGTTGCAGGACGACATCGCCTCCGTCGCGTTCTGGTATCAGACGCTGCCGACGGCGCCCTTCCCGAAACTGCCCGGCCCGGATTATCTCGAAATCGGCTGATCCTGCCGCCGATCATCAAGGAGACCAGAGATGCTTTACCCGATGTCGCCAAAAGTCGTCGAGCTCAAGCGCAAGCTCGAGAGCTTCATGGACCGGCACATCTACCCGAACGAGGAGCGCTTCTATCGCGAGGCGGAAGAGCTGGGACCCTGGAAGGTTTATCCCCTCGTCGAGGAGTTGAAGCCGCTCGCGCGTGCGGAAGGCCTCTGGAATCTGTTCCTACCGGAGTCCGGGCATGGCGCAGGCCTGACCAATCTCGAATATGCCCCGCTCTGCGAGGTGATGGGCCGATCGCATCTGGCGCCCGAAGTGTTCAACTGCTCGGCGCCCGATACCGGCAACATGGAGGTGCTGGAGCGCTACGGTTCGGAGAAGGACAAGGAGCGTTGGCTGAAGCCGCTGCTCGCAGGCGAAATCCGCTCCTGCTTCGCCATGACCGAGCCAGCGGTCGCCTCATCCGATGCGACCAACATCGAGAGTTCGATCCTGCGTGACGGCGACCATTACGTCATCAACGGCCGCAAATGGTACACGACCAATGCGACCGACCCGCGCTGCAAGATCTGCATCTTCATGGGCAAGACCGATCCTGACAATCCGGACCGCCACAAGCAGCAATCGATGATCCTGGTGCCGATGGACACGCCTGGCATCGAGGTGAAACGTCCCCTGCCCGTGTTCGGCTTCTACGGCGTGCCTGACCGGGCGTCCGAAGTCGTCTTCACCAATGTGCGGGTCCCCAAGGAGAACATGCTGCTCGGCGAAGGCCGTGGCTTCGAGATCGCGCAGGGCCGCCTGGGGCCCGGCCGCATCCACCATTGCATGCGGCTGATCGGCCTTGCCGAACGTACGCTGGAGAAGATGTGCCGCCGCGTGCGCAGCCGCGTCGCCTTCGGCAAGCCGGTCTCCGAGCAGACGGTGACGCAAGAGCGCATCGCGGAATCCCGCATCATGATCGAGCAGGCCCGCCTCCTCACGCTGAATGCGGCCTACGCGATGGACACGGTCGGCAACAAGGTCGCGAAGGCCGAGATCGCAATGATCAAGGTCGCGGTGCCCAACATGACCTGCCAGATCATCGACTGGGCGATCCAGGCCCATGGCGGCGGCGGCACCTCGAACGATTTCGGCTTGACCCAGGCCTATGCCACCGCGCGTTTGCTGCGGCTCGCCGATGGACCGGATGAGGTCCACCGGAACCAGATCGCACGGTTCGAGCTGAAGAAATATTCGAACGCGTGAAAGAAGACGGCTAGCTCACCGGGCGACGCTCTCTTTCTTCCTTCTCCCCTTGTGGGAGAAGGTGGCGCGAAGCGCCGGATGAGGGGTATCTATCCGCACGCACGAAACTAGAGATTCGCGGGCGGAGACATACCCCTCACCCAAGTGAGCTTTTGTCTACGAACGGAGCTGCCCTCTCCCACAAAGGGAGAGGGCACAATAATGCGCAACCTCTCAGCCTCAGTTCACCACATACACATCCGGATCTGCGCTCCAGCTCGGCTTCTTGAAGGCGTTGCGCAGGGCGGGCGACATCGGGACGTTGTAGTTGAGGCCGTTCGGCGGCGTCGGGGACTGCAGCCATTTCTTGTAGAGCACCTCGATCTCCGGGCTTGCATAGAGCTCCGCAGTCGCACGGTCGGCGAGCGCCTTGAACGGCGCATCCTCTCGCCGCAGCATGATGCCGTAGGGCTCGGGCTTCGAGAACGCCTCCTCGCTGATCATGAAGGCTTGCGGCTCCTTCGAGCGCGCGATCGCGACCGCGAGCTGCACGTCGTCGAGTGCGTAGGCCTGGGCGCGGTCAGTTTCCAATAGCAGGAAGGCCTCGGCCTGGTCCTTGGCCGGCATCACATTGATACCGAGATTGCGCTCGGTGTTGACCTTGGCGAGCTGGGTCAGGTTGACCGAGCCGGCCACGGCCGTGACCGCCTTGCCCTTGAGATCGTCGATGGTGTTGATCTTTGCGGCCTTCTTGGCTGCAAAGCGCGTCGCACTGAGGAAATGCGTGTTGGTGAAGGCGACCTGCTTCTGGCGATCGGCGTTGTTGGTGGTCGCCGAGCAATGCAGGTCGAGAGTCCCATTGACCATCAGCGGAATGCGGTTCGACGACGTCACGGCGAGAGTGTCGACGGCGATGTCGGGCATGCCCAGCTGTTTCTTCACGGCATCGACGATCCTAAGGCAGATGTCCATGGCGAAGCCGACCGGCTTCTGGTTTCCGTCGAGATAGCTGAACGGGACCGAGGCCTCCTGATAGCCAAGGGTGATCTTCTTGGTCTCCTTGACCTTCTGGAGCGTGCCCGACAGGTCTTCGGCTGAAGCTGCGCCCGCAAGACATGTCAGGGCCAGGATAACGGTGGGTAGACGCATCGGCTGCTCCTAAGGCTGCTCCTAAAGGGGGCTGGCGCCTCCATCCCGGGCGCAATCGCGGGATTTGATAGCGCAGACGCACGCCAGCCGCCAGACGGGCTCGCGCCTATCAGCTATCGCAGCTTTCGATATGACGAGCGGCCGTTCGACTCCGCCTGTGCCGAGACGGACCTTACGCGTCGATGCCGCGCTGGACCAGGATGCGCTCGGCGCTGTCGTTCCAGACATCCATCTTGGTGATCTTGCCATTGCGCACCACGAAGCGGTCGACGTAACGGTTGCCCTCGAACGGGGTGCCGTCCTTCCATTCGCCGTAGAGCGTACCGACGCTGTAAACCACGGTCTCGCCGTCGCCGGGGCAGACGTCGAACCGGTCCATCTTCTTCTTGACCCAGCGGTAGCGCTTGGCGTTGAAGGCGGTCGGGCCGCGCGGATGATCGAACTCGCGCCCGCCGGTGAACGTGATGACGGTGCCCGGCGCCATATAGGCGGCCGCAGCGTCGGGATCGGGGATCATCGATGCCGTGAGATAGGCCTCCACGATCGCGGCGTCGGACAAATGAGCAGTTTCGGCTCTGGCGGCAACGGACATGGCAGGCTCTCCCGGGTTCGCGGAATATTACCGCCACTGTCGCGGAATCCATGCATATATTTTGAACATTTGCCTCGCTACACTGCCGACAATCTGGAGCCGCCGATCCCCGCCGATTGCTCTAAGTTCCGTCCGCAAGAGCCATGATCACCCAGCCCGCCTTCGACCTGATCTTCCGTAACGCGTTGTTGCGATCATCCGCCGCGCCTGTCGACATCGGCGTGAAAGGCGGCCGGATCGCCGCGATCGAGCCGAAGCTCGCCTGCGAAGCGGTCGAGGTCGATATCGGCGGTCACCTCACCCTGCCCGGCTTCGTCGACACCCACATCCATCTCGACAAGGCCTGCCTGCTCGACCGCTGCGGCCACGATCACGGCAGTCTCGGTGACGCCATCCGGGCCGTGTCGGCGATGAAGCGCGACTTCACCGTCGAGGACGTTTACGTCCGCGGCGCCAAGGTGCTCGAACGTGCGATCGTGAACGGCACGACGCGGATGCGCACGCATGTGGAAATTGACCCGCGGATCGGCCTGCGGAGTTTCGAGGCGGTGAAGGCGCTGAAGCGCGACTATGCGTGGGCGCTCGACCTGTCGCTCTGCGTCTTCCCGCAGGAGGGGCTAACCAACGATCCCGGAGCTGAGGAGCTGCTGGTTCAGGCGCTGCGCGATGGCGGCGAGACGATTGGCGGCTGTCCCTATACCGACACCGATCCGACCGCGCATCTCGCCCGCATCTTCGACCTCGCCCAGGAATTCGACGTCGACGTCGACCTCCATCTGGATTTCGATCTCGATCCCTCCTGGTGGCATCTCGACGAGGTCTGCCGCCAGACCGAGTGGCGCAACTATCATGGACGGGTCGCGATCGGCCATGCGACAAAGCTCTCGGCATTGCCGCCGGAGCGGATGAAGACGGCCACGGTGCAATTGGCGAAAGCCGGCGTCGCCGTCACCGTGCTGCCCGCGACCGATCTCTATCTGATGGGGCGCGAAGCCACCCACAATGCGCCACGCGGGCTGACCCTCGCCCACAAGCTCGCGGGCGACGGCGTGGTTTGCTCGGTCGCGACCAACAACGTCCTCAATCCCTTCACGCCGTTCGGCGACGCCTCGCTGCTGCGGATGGCGAACTTCTACGCCAATGTCGCGCACGCCTCGGTGAGGGATTTCGACACCTGCCTCGATCTCGTGACCGAGCTGCCGGCGCGGCTGATGAACTTCGACGATTACGGCATCAAGCTCGGCAATCCCGCCGATCTCATCGTGCTTGATACGCAAGACAGCCGCTTCGCCATCGCCGAGCTGCCCGACGTCATGATGGGCTTCAAGGAGGGCCGACAGACGTTTGCACGGCAGCGGCCCGCTCTGTTCCGGCCTGGGGCCTGAACGCGTTTCCGGTCGAATCTCCAACGGTAAAATCGTCGGGAACACGGCTGATCGTCGGACCGTTTCCGTACCGATTCGCGGCCGATCTGTCCTCAGATCCGAGCCCGGTAGAATCCCGGACCGTAGCTGTGCGCATTGCACAAGAGGCCATCAGGATCATACTAAGGGGACGCACTGAACGACCTGTTCAGTGGGGAAGCATGTATATGTTCAGCGCATTCAGTAGCATCGATTATCGCTCCATTCAGGCCAACACGCCGGCGGAAACCGCCGTCAAGCGACTGAATGGAATCGGCGAAGTCCTATCTGGCCTCGATATCTCGGCGATCCACACCCAGGACGACATGACCCGCGCGCTCTGGACGCTGGATACCGCCGACAAGTGCATCCGCATGATTCTCACCGAGTTCCGCACCGCGCCCGCCAAGGAGCAAGTGGTCCGCGAGGCCAAGCGCCTGGTCGACCTGATCGAGCTCGCCCGTGACGAAATCTCGAACTATCGCGACAGCGGCAGGGTTTTGAGCTCCACCTACGCGTTCGGCGTCAGCGTTTGATCTTGCTCAGGATTCGATCTGCCTCGGCACGCCAATCAGCGCTGCGCGCGAACTCCGCCGTGCCCCTGACGCCGAACAGCCCTTCATCGGCAAGGTCAGCCACCCAGGCCTGACGCTCTGCCGTGCCCTGCGCGGACCATGGTGTCAGTCCCGCCTCACGCACGGTCTCGGCGACCTCACGCACCTCCTCAGCACGCCTGCGACCGTGCTCGATAACGCGCTGAAAGAAATAGGCGCCCTGCTTCTCCCAATTGATCCCGGGGAACGTCTCCGCGAGCGAGGCCAGCACCGCGTCCTCGACCCCATAGGCGCGCGCGGTCGTAAAACTCTCGATGACCATCGCCTCCAGGCCCTTGATCATGATGCTGCGGCACATCTTCACCGCGGAGGACACGCCGAGCTTGTCGCTGGCAACCTTGGCGGCAAAGCCGATTGCGTTCAGAAGCGGCTCGATCTCTCGCGCGCCGGGACCGCCGAGCAGCAGCGGCACCTTGATGCGATACGGCGGAACTGAGGTCATCACGGCACCTTCGACGTAGCGTCCGGCGGCGCCGTCGATCAGCGCAGCGGCGCGCTGTTTGGCGCCTGGAGAGGCCGAATTGAAATCGAGGAACCAGGTGCCCTGGTTGATCACAGCGGCGCAGGCCTTTGCGACAGGCACCGCCTGGCTGGCGGTGACGGCGGAGATGATGAAGTCCGATTTCGCGGTCAGCTCGGCATGCGAGGCCGCGAGCAGCACGCCGAACTTCGCCGCATGCTCCTTCAGCGGCGCGCCCTGCTCGCCCCCGAGCTTGATGTCGTAGGCTGCGACCTTGATGTCCTGCTGGCGCAAATCCTCGGCCAAGATCCTGCCGACTTCGCCGTAGCCGACCAGCCCGATCTGCCATCGTTTCGGATCCACCATCAGTTCAATCCTCGTGTCGTCTCGTCGAACAGCTCCTCGACCGCATAGCGGCGCGGGATCAGCGCCTGCTGGAATGCGTAGTCGACGATCAGCTCCAGCGGCTTCCGGTTGGCCTCGATCCCGAAGGGGACAAGGTCGGGTGTCGCTGCGGGCCCCATCTGGTTCTTGTTGCGCTTGAGTAGATCATAGACGCCCGCAACGATCTCGGGACGCGTTCTCGCGAGTTGCTCGGTCACGACGACCAGATGATTGACCGGCACGACGCCGCGCTTGGCGTACCATTTGGCGGCCTCCGCGGCTGGATCGGGAAATAGCGGCTTCAGCTCGGGATTATCAGAGGTCTCGCCGAGGACAGCGTCGAGCTCGCCGTCGAGCAGCATCTGCAGGATATTCTTGCCCTTCGGCGCGCGCTCGGTGGTGTCGACATATTCGGCGACGTGCGGATTCTCGAAGGTGACCCAGCGGATCTTGTCGAGATTGACGCCATAGTCGTTGGCGAGGATGCCCCTGATCCAGGCGCCGGTCGTGGTCGTGAACGAGCGGATGCCGACGCGCTTACCTTCGAGATCGGGCGGCCCCAGCATTCCCCGTGCGGGATTGTACAGCGCATAGGAATGCTGGAAGCGCCCGAGCATGGTCGCCGGCAGCAGCACCAGCGGCTTGCCATGCGCCTTCGCCATCAAATACGTCACGATCGCCATCTCGCAGACGTCGAACGCCTGTTCCCGCACCATCGGCTTGAACGCAGTATTGGTCGGCGTGTACGTGATGAAGTCGAGATCGAAAAGATCGGAGCGGAGCGCGCCGCTCTTCACGGCCTGGACGTGGGGGTGACTACCGAGCACGGCCTTCAGCTTGAGACGTTCCATCCACCCGCTCCCGCCGTTGCTCTAGACGTCCTCGGGATTGTCGACATAGACGAGCCCGGCCTTCGCCAGCGCCTCGCGCATACCGTACATGTCGAGACCCAGTTCGCCCGAGGCAAGGCGCTTGCGCTTGCCGCCTTCGTCTGCGTTGCGCTTCCTCGCCTTCTCGGCGACCTCGGCGGCGTAGCGCTTCGGGACCACGACGACGCCATCGTCATCGGCCACGACGATATCGCCGGGGTCGACATTGATGCCGGCGCAAACGACGGGGACGTTGACCGAGCCGAGCGTCGCCTTGACCGTGCCCTTGGCCGAGACCGCGCGCGACCACACCGGAAACTTCATCTCGTGCAGCGCTTTGACGTCGCGGCAGCCGGCATCGATGATCAGCCCTTGCACGCCGCGTGCCTGCAGCGAGGTCGCCAGCAATTCGCCGAACATGCCGTCGGTATTGTCGGTGGTGCAGCCGACGACGAGGATGTCGCCCTTTTTGCACTGCTCGACCGCGACATGGATCATCCAATTGTCGCCGGGCTGCGCCAGCACGGTGACCGCGGGGCCGGCAATCGCCGCCCCCGGCCAGACCGGCCGCAAATAAGGCTTCATCAGGCCGATCCGCGCATAGGCCTCGTGCACGGTCGAGACGCCGTACTCCGCCATCCCGGCGGGATCGGCACGCTTGATATTGCGAACGACGACCGGCTTCATGCCAGCTCCTCCGCAACCGTCGGGAACAGGCGCTGATAGGCCTCGCCATAAGTCATGGGCACGCCGGTATTGCGGCTGCCCTGAATACCGCGGTTGAGCGCGACGCGCTCGTAATAACCCCACAAGTGTTTTTGTGCGGCCAGGATCTGGAACGCTTCGTATTTCTCCTTCCAGACCTCGTCGATCTTGAGGATCGTGTCGGGCTTGTAGTTGCACTGCTCGGGCTGGTGCGGCTCGAACAGAAACACGGGCGGCGCGGAATATTTGTACTGTGCGCCGGGCTTGTGGCCCATGGCCTGCGCGACCACGCGGGTCTCCTGCGCGAAATGCGCAGCGTTCGGATGGTCGAAATTATAGGGGTCTTCCAGCGCGTGGGTCAGCACGAAGCTCGGATTGAGCTCGCGGTAGATGTCGACCATGCGGTCGAAATGCGCCTCGGTGAGCTTGAGAGGATAATCGCCGCAATCGAAGAACTCGATCTCGGCACCGAGCAGCTTTGCCGCCCGCTCCGCCTCGTCCTTGCGGCCGGCTTTGACCGATTCCAGCGTCGCGCCCTTCTCTTTCCAGGCGAATTGGCTTTCGCCGCGCTCGCCAAAGGACATGCAGACGATCTTCATGCGATAGCCCTTCTTCGCATGCAGCGCAATCGCGCCGCCGGCGCGCCAGACGAAATCGCCGGGATGGGCGGTGACGACGAGACCTGTCTTCATGGGAGAAACTCCCCTCTCTTGTTCGTAACCATCATAGGCCGCCAGCGTCACGCCGGAAGCCAATTCATCAGATTGCAGCAGCCACCTGTTCCTCGCCGTCGAGCACACGCCTCAGGCGCTCGCCGTCGAGCGCGCCTTCCCATTTGGCAATCGCGATGGTCGCGACCGCGTTTCCGATCAGATTGGTCGGCGTCAGCCCCTGCGACATCAGGCGGTGGATGCCGAGCACCAGTGCCACGCTCGTCACCGGGATGGTGCCGGTCGCCGACAGCGTTGCCGCCAGCACGACGAACGCGGCGCCCGCGATCCCCGCCGCGCCCTTGGAGGTCACGAGCAGGATCAAGAGCAGTTCGATCTGCTCGGCCAGCCCGAACGGCGTGTTGGTCGCCTGCGCCAGGAACACCGAGGCGGCGGCAAGGTAGAGGCAGGTGCCGTCGAGATTGAAGGAGTAGCCGGTCGGGATCACGAGCCCGACCACGCTCTTCTCGCAGCCCGCCTTCTCCAGCTTGATCAGCATCCGCGGCAGCACCGTCTCCGACGACGTCGTGGCGATGCAGATCAGCAGCTCTTCCCAGATGTAACGGATCAGCTTCAGCAGTGAGAAGCCGCATAGCCGCGCCACCGGGCCGAGCGCCACGACGATGAAGACCACACAGGTGAGATAGAAGCCTCCGAGCAGCTTGCCGAGCGAGGCCAGCGATCCCACGCCGAACTTGCCGACCGTAAAGGCGATGGCACCGAACGCACCGATCGGCGCCGCCCACATCACGAAACCGACGACGGCGAACACCATTTTGGCGGCGATGTCGATCAGATGGACCAGCGGCGCCGCCCGTTCGCCGAGCTGCACCAGCGCAAAGCCGCAAAGGACGGAGATGAACAGCACCTGGAGGATGTTGCCTTCGGCAAAGGCGCCGATGAACGTCGCGGGCACGATGTTCATCAGGAACGGCACGAAGCCGATGACGCTGGTCTGCTTGACGTAAGGCTCGATCGCGCTGGCATTGATGCTGGCGGGATCGATGTTCATACCGACGCCGGGCTTGAGCAAATTGATCGCAATGAGACCGATGATCAGCGCGATCGTGGTCATGATCTCGAAATAGACGATCGCCTTCACCGCGACGCGCCCGACCCGCGCCATGTCGGCCATATGGGCGATGCCGTGCACGACGGTGCAGAAGATGATCGGCGCGATTAGCATCCGGATCGCTTTGATGAAGGCATCCCCCAGCGGCTGCATCTTGGCGCCCGCCTCGGGGCTGACGATCCCAAGCGCGATGCCGGCGGCCATGGCGATGAGCACCTGGATCCAGAGCTCCCTCCACCAGGGCCGCCCGCGCGGCTTGTCGATTGCAAGCACCGTCATCGGTCGAACTCGAACAGGCGCGCCGGATTGTCGACCAGGATCTTCTGCTGGAACTCGGGCTCGGGCGCGAACAGCGGAATCAGGTCGACGAGGTCGCCGTCATTCGGCATCATCTTGACGTTGGGATGCGGCCAGTCGGTGCCCCAAATGACGCGATCCGGCGCGGTCTCGACGATCTTTCGCGCGAACGGCACCGCGTCGGTAAAGGGCGGACCGCTGGAGGATACCCGCTCCGAGCCGCAGATCTTGACCCAACATTTCTCGTCGCGCTGCATCAGCTCGATCAGGATCCTGAACGGCAATTGGTCGAGCCCTTCGGAGGCCTTCACCCGTCCCATATGGTCGATGGTGTAGCTCAGCGGCAGCTTTGCCAGCATCTCGGCGTAATCAGGCAGGTCGATCGCATCGAAATGCAGGTCGATGTGCCAGCCGAGCGGCGCGACCATGGCGATGACGCGATCGAACACGCCCTTATCAGGGACGCCGCCGAGATGGCGGACGAAATTGAAGCGGCAGCCGCGAAAACCGCCCTCATGCAGCGCACGAAGCCCGCGCTCGGTGATGGTGTCGTCGATATTGGCAACGGCACGGTAGGCACCGTTACTCTGCGCGATCGCATCGAGCGCCACACTGTTGTCGGTGCCGTGCACGCTGGCATTGACGATGACGGCGCGCTCGACGCCGAGCTTGGCATGCAGGATGCGAAAATCCTCCAGCGGCGCATCCGGCGGCGTGTAGGATCGGTCCGGCGCATAAGGGTATTTCGCACCGGGCCCGAAGATGTGGCAATGCGCGTCGCAGGACAGCTTCGGCAGCTTGAACTTCGGCGTGCGCGTGTTCGGATCTGGCGGCGGAATGGTGGGCGTATACATCATCGTCATCACTTCAACCGTCGGGCGAGACGGCTTTTTCAAGACTTGCTGCTGACGACCGGCCGCCGCCGCGCCGGCGCGGCATGATCGAGCGGAAGCGCCTGGAATGCGGCAACCGTGGCCTGCACCAGCTGCTCGATAGCGCTGGCGGCATCGCCGCCATCGGCCTCGCCGCGCGACAGGCGCGAGACGCGATCGGGCGTCACCAGCGAGTAATAAAGTGCACCGAGCAGGAAGTGACTGCGCCAGACGATGTCGGTGCGCGGAATGTGTGGCAGGCTCTCGTGGATCGCATCGATGAAGGCGTGGCTGGTGTCGTCAAAGGTCTGCGCGATGATTTTTCGCGCGACCTCGTTGCCCTCGGCCGACATCACCGCGCGCAGCCGTGTGAAGCGCGCACCGCCGCCGGCAAGATCGCTGCCCGAGGTGAAAGCCGGCACGACATAGGCCCGCACCACCGCCTCCAGCCGGTCCTGGAGATCGCGCACCCGCCTGGCGGCGGCGAGCAGCTCCGAACGGCGCAAATTCATCGGCCCGCAATGCCGCCGGTAGATCTCCAGCAGCAGGCCGTCCTTGGTCTTGAAATGATAGGTCACGCTGCCGGGATTGGCGCCGGCAGCCTGCGCGATGTCGCGCACCGAGACGGCGTTGAAGCCGTTGGTGGCGAACAGCTCCTCGGCCGCGGCGAGGATCGCCTCGCGCATGTTCGGCTTGCGGGCCGTTTCCTTGCTGGTGGGCTTGCGTACCATGGGATTTGTACTATCGTACAAAAGATCAGGTCTCGTCAACAAAAACCATGGGCGGCGTCCGGACGGTTCGAAGACCGACGCAAGGATGCGTGCGCCCGCCAGGAGTGCTGGGAAAATGCTGGGTTTGAACAAGACAATCGGCGGATTGATGCTGGGCGCCGGTTTGCTGCTCGCGGGCAGCGTGGCGCAGGCGGCCGACAATTATCCGAGCAAGCCGGTTCACATCCTCGTGCCCTACGCGGCCGGTGGCGCGGTTGACGTGCTCGCGCGCACGCTGAGCCAGGCGCTGGCCAAGACCTGGGGGCAGCAGCCGGTGGTCGACAATCGTCCCGGCGCCGGTGGTATCGTCGCCTCGCAGGCGCTGACGCAGGCCGCGCCCGACGGCTACACGCTGATCCTGGTCGCCAGCGGCCATCCGCTCAACCAGTTCATCTATCCGAGCGTGCCCTACGACACGTTCAGGGATTTTACCGCGATCACCGAGGTCGCTTCCTCGCCGCTCGCGATCGTCGTAGCCAAGGACAGCCCCTACAAGACGCTCGGCGATCTCCTGACTGCGGCGAAGAAAGAGCCGGACAAGCTCTCTTATGGCATGTCCGGCAACGGCACCTCGGCTCATCTGGCCGGCGAACTGCTGAAACACATGTCCGGCAGCAAGATCGTCGCGATCCCCTACAAGGGCGGCGCGCCGGCACTGACCGCGGTCATCGCCGGCGAGATCCCGCTCAGCATCAATCCGCTTGCGGAAGCGATCGGTCAGCTCGAAGGCGGTCCGGTGCGCGCACTCGCGGTGACCTCGGCCGAACGCTCCAAGGCGCTGCCTGATGTCCCGACCGTCGCCGAGTCCGGCGTCTCCGGCTATGACGTCTCGGTGTGGTGGGGCGTGCTTGGTCCGGCAAAAATGCCGCCGGAGATCGTGGCGAAGCTCGAGACCGATCTCAAGGCGGCGCTGCAGGATCCGAACGTGCTGTCGACGCTCGGCAAGATCGGCGCCGCTCCGGTCGGCTCCTCCGCCAAGGAGTTTGACGCTTACATGCACGCCGAGGCGACCAAATGGGAGCCGGTGCTGAAGGCAGCCAACATCCGCGCGCAATGAGCCTCTTTGCATGAGGATATCGTTTGGAATTGTTGCGTGTTCCTTCTGCTCACAGGCATGGCGAACATTGCGCAAGCGGTGGCCGCGCGCGTGCAGGCGGCCGTTGTCGGCACCGGATGGCCCCGCGGCTACTCAATTGGGCGCGCTCGCCCGCATCTTTTCCGGCCGCGTAACGGGCCGCAGGAAATCGGCATCATCGTCGGCCGACGGCATCAGGATCGCGCGCTCGCGCGGCAGCGCCTCCGGCATCTCGTCGCGAATGAAGGCGACGAGCTTTTCCCTGATCTCGCAGCGCAGGTCCCACGACTGCGGCGCGTTTCTCGCGCTGACCAGCGCGCGGAGCTCGATGGTGCGCGAGTCCGCGTCGATCACCTGAAGATTGACCACCGCGCCATCCCAGAGCTTGGACTGCTTGACGGCGTCCTCCAGCCAACGCCGGATGCGCGGCACGTCGGCACGATAGTCGACATGCAGCGCAATCACGCCGATCAGGGATGCGGTGTCGCGGGTCCAGTTCTGGAACGGCTTTTCGATGAAATAGGACAGCGGCACCACCATGCGACGCCAGTCCCACAGCCGGATCACGACATAGGTCGAGGCAATATCCTCCACCCAGCCCCATTCGTTCTCGATGATCACGGCATCCTCGATGCGGATCGGCTGGGTGATCGCGATCTGCAGGCCCGCGATTAGGTTGCTGAGCAGCGGCCGCGCGGCAAGGCCGACGATGATGCCGGCCGCGCCGGCGGATGCGAACAGGCTGACGCCGTATTGCCTCACCGAATCGAACGTCATCAGCGCGGTGGACACCGTGATGACGACGATGATGGTATCGGTGACGCGCTTGAACACGCGAACTTGCGTGACGTGCTTGCGCGCGACGAAATTCTCGGTGACATCGCGGAAATTCTGCAAGTACCGCGCCGCGCTCATGTCCACGACCCGGATCGAGATCCAGCCGATCAGGGCGATGACGGCCACGACGAACAGGCGCATCAGCGGCGTGCGGATCATGTCGTCGAGCGGCGCAAGCGGCAGGACCAATGCGACGGCCGCCAGGCAAAGCGCCAACTGGGCGGGGCCAGCCGTGCGGTCGATGAACACGCTCAGCAGCGGGAGGCGGGTTCCGAAGGCGCGCGCGAGCAGCCATACGGCGACCCGATAGACGAACAGCGCAAGCAAGATCGCGCCGACAACCAGGCCGAGGCCGACAAACCACGACGGTATCCAGCCGAACATCCTGTCGATGTCGGCCATCAGGGCCTCCAGATTCATCGATTGTCCCCGTCATTGCATTCGCGTAGCCCGCTCAACGCCTCCCGGCCGGCTTGGCTCCCCTCTCTCGTGCAACGCAGCATTCCGCAGATGCAACCGTCGCCGAACTGCGATAATTTGGGGGCACCATGACCAGACGTACCGGCCGCGCCGATCTTCCCTTGCACACCGGACGAGTTCCGCCGTGGCTTGCGAGCCGCATGGCTTCGCTTGGGTCGATCGTCACGCAGGCGATCGTGCATCATTACGGCCGCGATGCGTTTCTCCAGCGCCTGTCCCATCCATTCTGGTTCCAGTCGTTCGGCGCCGTGATGGGAATGGATTGGCACTCCTCCGGCATCACGACATCAGTGATCGGCGCTTTGAAGCGGGGGCTCGGGCCGCTCCAGGATGAGCTTGGCATTTATGTCTGCGGCGGCCGCGGCCAGCATTCGCGCAAGACGCCGGACGAGCTGATGCAGCTCGGCGATCGCGTTGGATTTGACGGCGCAAAGCTGACCCGCGCCAGCCGCCTGGTGGCGAAGGTCGACAGCGCGGCCGTGCAGGACGGCTTCGACCTTTATCTCCACGGCTTCTTCGTCACCGCCGACGGCAAATGGACGGTGGTGCAGCAGGGCATGAACGGCGACAAGCGGCAGGCCCGCCGCTATCACTGGCATTCCGAGGCGCTGAAGAGCTTCGTCGACACGCCGCACAGCGCGATCGACGGCCAGCAGCAAGGCGAGATCGTCAATCTGACCGACCACCGCGCCGATATCTCGCGGAGCGCGCAGCTCGAGCTGCTCAGCGATCTCGGCCCCGATCGCATCCTCACCGAATTCGAGCGGCTCACCGGGACTGCGCCCGAGCCTGCGCAGGCCGTGCTGCCGCATCTGATCATGCCCGCGCATCATGATGTCCGGCCGAAGGATGTGTTCGCGCGGCGCCTGCACGGCACCCTCGCTGCAGCCGCCGAACGTGGCCCGGTCGATTTTCCGGAGCTGCTGCTGACGCCTGGCGTCGGCGCGCGCACCGTGCGCTCACTGGCGATGGTCGCCGAGGTCGTGCACGGCGCGCCCTATCGCTTCACGGATCCCGCGCGCTTCTCGCTCGCCCATGGCGGCAAGGACCGGCATCCCTATCCCGTTCCGATCAAGGTCTACGACGAGACCATTCGCGTGCTGAAGGGCGCGATCCAGAGCGCCAAGCTCGGACGTGATGAAGAGATGCAGGCGATCCGCCGCCTCGACGACCAGGCGCGGCGGCTGGAACGCACCGCGCACGGCCCGTCGGTCGATACCTATATCGCCGGCGAGCGCGCGGCGTCGCCCGATCTCGACGGCCGCTCCGTGTTCGGCTGGGAGCGCGATCTCGTGCCGACAAAAAAGCGGACCGGCTGAACACCGGTCCGCGAGTTCAGCGGGAGGAACGCCCCTCTCAGGTCTCGTCAGTCTCCGGCGTCTCGTCGAGCCGGTTGGCTGCATGATCCTGATACTGATCGGTCTGAATGGACTTGCCGTCCATGCCGCGAATGTCCGAATGCTGGGCCTTGTCGCGGTTGGACAGGACCATGTTATCGCCGATCTTGTCCTTGGGCACTTCGGTCAATGCACCGGTGCCGTCGCCCTTGCCATGCATGCCGGATCTGAAGTGCGTCTTGCTGCCGTGCCCACTTGGCATCAGTCTCTCCTCTTGGCTCGGTACGTCCGTTGTACCGGCATTGGTCGCGGCGGCTGCTGTGGTCTATCTGCCGCCGCCCTTGCCGGCCGCGTCGTGGCGGTGATGGGAATCCTGCTCGCCTCCACCACCGGAGACGCGACTGTGGCTTCGCTGTTCATCGTCCGCAGGCGGCTTCTTCACCTCCAGCGGCGCCTTCGCGTTCTCATGCGATGCGCCGGGGCCACCCTGGCGAATGCTGTTGGGTGTCTTGGTGGATGTCGACATGAATGTCGCCTCCTCAACGGTCTTGCTGGTATCCCTGATTGGTCGTGTTCTGCTTGATGTTGCCTTGCTGTCCCTGTTGGTCCGGATTTTCCGCGCGCTGCTGGCCGCGCGGAGTCTGATCGGCCGACGTTTGCTTGGTGTCGCCAGTTCCCTTCCGGCTCTGATTGTCCGGCGGAACATTCGGCATTTTGCTGGTCATGATCCAACCTCTTTGAAAGATGGGAATCCTGGACACGGAACTGTTCCTTCGCATGCCCTCAAGTCCCGGTGGACAACAGCAAGCGCCGCAGGCCGTTCCGAGCAGAGCATGGTCAGCGACGATTTGCCGAAGGAGAGAGCTTCACTCCGCCCGCACGGGAGAACGATCAGCCACCGCTGGCGTCGCAGCGGCAAATGTTCCGTGGACCTCGGCCGTGACAGGAAGCTTCGCAATCATGCGAATCCCCGGCCGCTTGCGCCAATGGATCTGCGAGGGATCGACGGCCAGACCAAGTTTCGGCCACCGCACGAACAGCGCTTCCAGCGCGCAGGCCGCCTCGATGCGCGCAAGCTGATGGCCGAGGCAGAAATGGATTCCTGTCCCGAACGAGAGGTGACGGTTCGGCTTGCGCTCGAGATCGAGGCTTTCGGGACGATCATGCATCGCCGGGTCCATGTTGGCGGCGGCGAGCATCACCATGACACGGTCGCCCTTCTTCAGACGCACGCCTTCGACCTCGACGTCCCGCCGCACATAGCGTGGCTTGGAGAACTGCACCGGTGACACGAAGCGAAGAAACTCCTCCACCGCAAGTCCGACGCGGCTCCAATCCTGCTCCAGCCAATCGCGGAGGCCAGGACTTCTGAGCAGCTCGTAGGCGGAGCCGCTGATCAGATGCGTGGTCGTCTCGGAGCCGGCTGCCAGCAGCAGAAACACCATGGAGACCATTTCATCCGGCGTGATCTGGGCACCCTCGCGCTCGACCTGGACCAGTTCGGCGATCAGGCCTTCACCGCCCTGCACGCGCGCGGCCTGCAATTGCTGCTCGAGGTAGCCCCGCATCTTTCGGAACGCCCACAGCAAGCGGAAAAAGCTGACGACATTCGTCAGCGAGGACATCGCGTTGCCCCAGGCGATGAATTTGGGCCGGTCGGCCAGAGGCAATCCCAGAAGCTCGGAAATCACTGCGAGCGGCAGGATGCGCGCGTAGCGCTGGACCAGATCGGCTGGCCGTCCCTCCGCGAACAGCTCGTCGGCCAAGCCGTCGGCAATGGCACGGATGCGCGGCTCCATCGCGACGATGGCACGGCGGCGAAAGGCCTCGTCCACGATGCTGCGGAGCCTCGTGTGATCCGGCTCATCCATCGTCAGCATGTTGTTGGCGATGGTTCTGACCAAGCTCGGCATCCACCAGCGCAGACCCGCGACGTCGCCATCCTCCTTGCGCAGCGTGAAGGTAGCGCCGTCCTTCAGCACCTGTGCCGTCGCGTCATGGGTCGTGGTGATCCAGACATCGCCGACCAGAGGAAATCGCGTCGCGACGAGAGGACCGGACATGCGCAACGCCGCGATCGCCTTGGGCGGATCGCGAAAGAAGGCCTCGCTGGTGAAATCGAGGCGCGTTGTCATGGGATCACCGGACTGATTGCTGGCGTCTCACCCAAATGGTATGGGCGGGCCAACGCGCAAGGGTCGGAACTGGCGCGAGGAGACGACGATTTATCCACGCCCCGGCGAGCGCTGACCGGTCTTGCGCTGCTGCTGGTTGGTATAGGCGTCCCAATGGCTCCAGCTGCCATTGCTGAGGCTCTGCATGTCGGTGCCGAGCGGACGGCGCGTGCGCTTGTCGTGATCAGCGATCACGCGCTCGGACTGGGCGATCTTGCGCTTGAGTTCCGCGATCGCCTTCTGGGTCTGGCCGTTCCGCTTCGAGGAGGCGATCTCGCCCATCGTGAAGCGCGCGGTCTCCAGCGCCTTCAACTCGGCGCGGTTCTTCTTCAACTGGACCCGGTGCCAGGCGATGTTGCTGTCGCTGTCCGCAACCATGTGGGAACTCCGCTGATTCGTTCCCACAGTGTATCAAGCGCCGAATCGGCGCCGCAACGGGCCCCTCGCGGCGAAAATGCGGTCTTCTCAAGCTAGAATTGCGCGTTAGCGCTCGGCAAAGGCCTTTTCGACCACGAATTGGGCCGGCTCGCCGTGATTGCCCTCCACAAAGCCGCGCTCTCCCAGGAGCATGCGGGTATCCGCCACCAGCGCGGGGCTGCCGCAGATCATGACCCGGTCATGGGCGGCCTCGAGCACCGGCAGGCCGATATCGGTGAACAGCTTGCCGGAGGTGATGAGGTCGGTGATGCGGCCGCGGTTGCGGAAGGGATCGCGCGTCACGGTCGGATAGTAGATCAGCTGATTCTGAATGTACTCGCCGATCAGTTCGTCCTTCGGCAGCGTCTCGGTGATCATCTCGCCATAGGCGAGCTCCTTGACGTGCCGGCAGCCGTGCAGCAGCACGACCTTCTCGAACCGCTCGTAGGTTTCGGGGTCCTTGATCACGCTCAGGAACGGCGCAAGGCCGGTGCCGGTGCCGATGAGGTAGAGGTTGCGCCCCTCCTCCAGATTGTCGATCACCAGCGTGCCGGTGGCCTTGCGGCTGACGATGATCTCGTCGCCTTCCTTCAAGTGCTGGAGCCGCGAGGTCAACGGGCCGTCCGGCACCTTGATCGAGAAGAACTCCAGCGTGTCTTCGTAATTGGCGCTGGCGACGCTGTAGGCCCGCAGCAGCGGCTTCTCGCCGACCTTGAGCCCGATCATGGTGAATTCGCCGTTGCGGAAGCGGAAGGTCGGGCTGCGCGTGGTCTTGAAAGAGAACAGCGTGTCGGTCCAGTGGTGGACGCTCAAAACGCTTTCCTGATTGAAATTGCTCATCTCACCTTCCCTGTCGCTTCCAATGCGGTTCCGAGGCGGGCAGCTATGCGTCGTTTGTACACGATCATTCGTGTACTAATGAATAATCCTGCTTGATCCCGCGGTCAAGGCTGCCCAAGATCGCGAGCGTTGCAGTTAGGAATAAGGAGCCCCCTCCATGGCGCATGACGCACCCCAGGCCACCGGACCCTCGAAGCTCGTGATCCGGAATATCGGCCTGATCCTGTCCGGCGCCCTGGAAAAGCCGATCCTGGACGGCGACACGATCGTCGCCGAGAACGGCAAGATCACCGCGATCGGCCGCTTCAAGGACCTCAACACCGAAGGCGCGACCACGATCGTCGAGGCCAACGGGACCACGGTCGCGCCGGGCCTGATCGACAGCCACGTCCACCCCGTGGCGGGCGACTGGACGCCGCGGCAGAACCAGATCGGCTGGATCGACAGCAATCTGCACGGCGGCGTCACCACGATGATTTCCGCCGGCGAAGTGCACATGCCCGGCCGCCCGCGCGACGTCGTCGGGCTGAAGGCAATGGCGATCTTCGCCCAGCGCGCATTCTGGAATTTGCGGCCGGGCGGCGTGAAGGTTCACGCCGGCGCGCCCGTGATCGAATGCGAGATGGTCGAGGAGGACTTCAAGGAGCTGGCCGCCGCCGGCGTCAAGCTGCTCGGCGAGGTCGGCCTCGGCGGCGTCAAGGACGGCCCCACGGCACGCAAGATGGTCGGCTGGGCGCGCAAATACGGCATCCAGAGCACCATCCACACCGGCGGCCCCTCGATCCCCGGCTCCGGCCTGATCGACAAGGACGTCGTGCTGGAGGCCGACACCGACGTGGTCGGCCACATCAATGGCGGCCACACCGCCCTGCCCGACGATCAGATCCGCTGCATTTGCGAGGGCTGCAAGCGCGGCCTCGAGCTGGTGCACAACGGCAATGAGCGCTCCGCTCTGTTCACGCTGCGCACCGCGCGCGAGATGGGCGATTTGCACCGGGTCATCCTCGGCACCGACGCGCCCGCCGGCTCCGGCGTGCAGCCGCTGGGCATTTTGCGCATGGTCTCGATGCTGTCCTCGCTCGGCGAGCTGCCGGCCGAGATCGCGTTTTGTCTCGCCACCGGCAACACCGCCCGGATGCGCGAACTCGATTGCGGCCTCATTGAAGTGGGGCGATCCGCCGACTTCGTCATCATGGACAAGGCCCAGCACTCGCCCGGCAAGAACATCCTGGAGAGCGTCCAGCTCGGCGACCTCCCGGGCATCGGCATGACCATCATCGACGGCATCGTGCGCACCCAGCGCAGCCGCAATACCCCGCCGGCCGGCAAGGTGCCGGAGGTGGTGGCGAAGTGACGCAGCCGGAGCGGCACACGGCTCCGATCGCCCCTCGAAGGCGTTGAACAAGTCTGCGGCCTGCTGCGTCTAACGCAGGCAGCCCTCGGTGGCGGCAGTTCATTGCTGGACCATCGAGGGAAACATGAAGAACTCATCGCGAATAGCCCTCGGCGTTGCTGGCGCGGTGGCGGGCTATGTCGCGATCTTTGTGCTGTTTTCCCTGTTCGATTTCGGCAACCGCGCGGACCCGATCACCTCGGGTCTGTTGGGACTGTTCGTCTACTCCCCCATCGGCGCGATCACCGGCGCGGTGTTTGCCAACTGGCTGGTGACGCGTTCGGGCCAGGACGCAGGCAATGGCAGCGTCGCGCGCAACAGCCTGAAGTCTCTCGGCGTCGTCGTCCTGCTCTGCGTCGCCGGGATCGGCATCTACATTGCCTACGCCTATGCGACGGCGACGCCCTGGCTCAACCGGAACGGCGGCAATCCCCTGCTCGTATTCGAGGTCCGTTTTCCGGCCGGGGTCGCGGTGCCGACATCGGCCCAGGGCATCACCATCGAATTGCAGACCGACCTCAACACGATGCCGGGCGAAGTGACCCCGGCCGCCTTCTATCGTGACGGCGACCAGCCCGTCATCGCAGGTGAAGTCGAGCTCGCGTTTCGAACCTCACACCGGCAGCTCGCCGTCAATATCGAAGGCCAGCCGAGCCGAATCTACCCGATCGACTTGACGGCCCGGGCGCCGCATACGCCGGAGTTCGGGACCTGGCGGCGGCTCGCCGACGGCAGCGAAATCCGCTACCGCGCCAAATGGCCGGGCAAGACGTAAGCATTTGAGATCAGCGCTTCTTCGCGATCTCACAACGCACATAGGTCTGGCGCTTGGCCTGCCCGACCGGTCCGTTGTCCATCACCAGCTTGCCGTCCACGGCGATGGAGACCCGGGGATTGGAGCGAAACTTCTCGCCCTCGCCTTCGCAAGCGAGCTTCATCTTCCAGCCGAGCTTTCCGTCGGCGGTGATCTCGCTGGCGCGACACCGCGTCTCGTACCAATACAGCCGATTGCCGCCTTCGATGCTCATGCGGTTGGGGCTGTCGTCATCGCGGCAGTCCTTTTTGGTCGACGCCCAGAAGCCCTCGTAGGGCTGCGCGGCAAAGGCAGGCGCGCTGCCCGCCAGCGCCGTACCGAGAGTGAGGAGCATTACAAATTTCGTGGCGACTCTCATGAATAAAGACCTCGACAGACCCTTCATCGAGATTAGTCGCCAGTCCTCGCACCTTGTTCAACTGCCGTAGGGTGGGCAAAGGCGCGAAGCGCCGTGCCCACGATCTTTTCCTGATTGAGCCAGATGGTGGGCACGCTTCGCTTTGCCCACCCTACGGCACCCTCACCGCAGCTTGTTCAACAACGCCATCAGCATCTCGCGCTCTTTCGCGTCGAGCGGCGCCAGCGTCTCGCGGGTGATGGCGAGCGCGTTCGGCGCGACCTTCTCCGAAAGCTGCTGACCGGCGCGCGTCAGGCTGACCAGCAGCCGCCGACCGTCCTCGGGATCCTGACTGGTTTCGGTCAACCCGCGCGCCGTGAGCCGATCGATCACGCCCTTGATGGTCGCGACGTCCATCGCCGTCAGCCGGCCGAGCTGGTTTTGCGAGCACGGGCCGGTCTCAGCGAGCTTCGACAATGCCGCCCACTGCGTCGGCGTCAGATTGGTGCCGATATCGCGGGAGAAGATGGAGCTGTGGCGCTGCCAGACCTGGCGCAGGATGAAACCGACCTGCTCGTCGAGCACATAAGGCGGTTTTGCCGGTTTGACGCCCTTCTTCACCGCGACACTTCTCGCCATCCGTCCCCCGCCTCTCACAACGACAGATGCGCGTCGCGGATATCCGGACGCGCATCGAGCTCGGCCATGGTGCCGCCGAAGCAGATGCGGCCGCGCTCGATGATGTAGGCGCGGTCGGAGATCAACCGCGCGAAATGCAGATTCTGCTCGGAGACGACGATGCTGACGCCCTCCTTCTTCATGGTCAGGATGGCATCGACCATCTGCTCCACGATCTTCGGCGACAGACCTTCCGAGGGCTCGTCCAGCAGCACCAGCGACGGATTGCCCATCAGCGTGCGCGCGATCGTCAGCATCTGCTGCTCGCCGCCGCTCATGCGACCGCCGGGACGGTTCTTCATCTCGCCGAGATTTGGAAACAGCGCGAACAGCTTTTCGCGCGTCCAATGCGGCGCGTTCGGACGCTTGGGCTGCTTGCCCACTTCGAGATTTTCCTCGACGGTCAGGTCGGTGAATATCCGGCGCTCCTCCGGCACATAGCCGAGCCCCTCGCGCACGATCTCGTGGGTCGGCCTGGCCGAGACGTCCTTGCCCTCGAACATGATGCGGCCGGTTCGTTGCGCGACCAGGCCGACGATCGAGCGGAACGTCGTCGACTTGCCGGCGCCGTTGCGCCCGAGCAGCGCCACCACCTCGCCCTCGCCGACCTCGAAGCCGATGTCGAACAGGATATGCGCCGGGCCATAATGGCTGTTGAGGCCCTCGACGGTGAGCTTCATGTTGCCGCTCCCTCGCGATGGCGGGCATCGTAGACCAGGCCCTCGCCGAGGTAGACCGCCTGCACCTGCGGATTGCCGCGCACCTCGGCTGGCGTGCCCTCGGCGATCAGCGTCCCTCGATTCAGCACGATGATGCGGTCGGCGTGCTCGAACACCACGTCCATATCGTGCTCGGTGAAGAGCACGCCGATTGATTTCTCCCGCGCAATGCACGCAGTGAGCCGCATCAGGTCGACGCGTTCGCGCGGCGCCATTCCGGCGGTCGGCTCGTCCATTAACAGCAGCTTGGGCTGGTTGGCGAGCGCCACCGCAAGCTCGAGCCGCTTGAGGTCGCCATAGGCAAGCTCGCCGCAGGGCCGATCGGCATAGCCGCCCATGCCGACCAGCTCGAGCAGACGGCCGGCCTCGCCGCGGTCGAACTTCGGCGCTGAGCCAAACAGATTGAAGAGCTGCTTCCCGTGCGAGATCAGCGCGACCTGCACGTTCTCGCGCACCGTCATGGTGGCGAAGGTCGCCGTGATCTGGAAGGTGCGCCCGACCCCGAGCCGCCAAACCTCGCGCGGCTTCCTGCCCGTGATCTCCTCGCCAAGCAGGCGGACATGGCCGGTATCGGGCTTGTTCTGGCCGTTGAGCATGTCGAAGCACGTGCTCTTGCCCGCGCCGTTCGGCCCGATCAGCGCCAAAATCTCGCCGGCGCGCAGCGAGAACGACACACCACGCACGGCGTGAATGCCGCCGTAGGATTTGGTCAAGCCTTCAACGGCGAGAAGTGGGGGTGCAACACTCATTCGGCAGACTCGATCGGCTTGGCGAGCAGAGGTGATCCCGGCGGCGATGCCTTCCTGCGGCGCTGCGCCAGCATCTCCAGCATGCCGACGATGCCCTTGGGGAAGACGACGACGATCAACACGATGAAGCCGCCGAGCACGAGTTTCGACAAATCGGTCTGGCTGACCAGCCAGATGTTGAGGGCTTTGTAGACGATGGCGCCGATCACCGCGCCCGACACCGTCTCGACACCGCCGAGCAGCACCATCACCAGCGCATCGACCGAGAGCGAGATGCCGAGATTGTCTGGGAAGACACTACCCTTGAGGTAGGCGAACAGCGCGCCGCCGATGCCGGCGGTCGTCCCTGCGATCACGAAGGCGGTCCACTGGATGCGCTTGGCATTGATGCCGATCGCCTCGGTGCGCAGGAGCGAGTCGCGCGTGGCGCGGAGCGCGTAGCCGAATGGCGAGAACACCATCGCCCGCAGCGCGATGGTCACCAGCGCCGCAACGCCGAGCGCCAACCAGTAGAAGTGCGACGGGCTAGCCGCCCATTTTTCCGGCCAGACGCCCAGGATGCCATTGTCGCCGCCGGTGACGCTCACCCACTGGAACGCGATCGACCACACGATCTGCGCGAAAGCGAGCGTCAGCATCGCGAAGTAGACGCCGGAGAGCTGCACGGCGAAGAAGCCGAACACGGCGGCGCCCATGCAGCCGAGCAGCGGCCCGAGCAGCAGGCACACGATCATCGGCAACCCCGCCATCTTGGCGAGGAAAGCGACGCCGTAGGCACCGAGCCCGAAATAGGCGGCATGGCCGAAGGACGCGAGCCCGCCGACCGACATCAGGAAGTGCAGGCTGACGGCGAAGATGACGAAGATCGCGATCTCCGAGCCGACGGTCAGCGCGTAGTTACCGGCGAACAGCGGCAGCGTCGCTGCGATCACGAGCGCGGCAAGCGCTGCAAGCCGCTCGTTCGACGTCAATGGCCGCCAGGGATTGACGGTGAGCCCCGGCGTCTTGCGCGCCGGCGCCTCCGGTTTGCCGAACAGACCCCAGGGGCGCACGATCAGCACCACCGCCATCACCAGGAAGACCAGGATGATCGAAATCTTGGGGAAGATCAGGATGCCGAAGGCATTGAGCTCGGAGACCAGCACCGCCGCGACGAACGCGCCGACGATGCTGCCGAGGCCGCCGATCACGACCACGACGAAGACTTCGACGATGATGCGCAGATCCATCGCGTGATGAACGGCATCGCGCGGGATCTGAAGCGCGCCGCCCAGCGCGGCGAGGAAGACGCCGACCGCGAAGACGGACGTGAACAGCCATTTCTGATTGACGCCGAGCGCTGCGACCATGTCGCGGTCCTGCGTCGCCGCGCGCACCAAAACGCCCCAGCGCGTGCGCTGGAACAGCAGCCAGAGAATGCCGAGCACGACGGGGCCCAGCACGATCAGGAACAGATCGTAGCTCGGGATGTTCTGCCCGAAGAAATCGATGGCCCCCTTGAATCCGGGCGCACGACGGCCGACGAGATCGTCGGGTCCCCAGATCAGCACCACGAGATCCTCGACCATCAAGGTCAGGCCGAAAGTCGCGAGCAGCTGGAACAGCTCCGGGGCGTGATAGATGCGGCGAAGCAGCACCATCTCGACCAGCACGCCGATCAGCGCCACGGCAATCGCGGCCAGCACGATACTGCCCCAGAAGCCGAACGCGCCCGACAGGCGCTCCGTCAGCGTGAAGGCAATGTAGGCGCCGATCATGTAGAAAGCGCCATGCGCGAAATTCACGATCCGCGTCACGCCGAAGATGATCGACAGGCCCGAGGCCACCAGGAACAGCGACGCCGCGCTGGCGAGACCGGTCAGAAACTGTACGACGTAAAAGGCCATCGGCGGTCCGGGTTGGTGTTGGGTCTCCTCCCTCCCCATGCGGAAAGAGCGAGCTTCGTAGGGTGGGTTAGCCCAGCGACTGCGCGAAGCGCAGTTCGCTCGGCGTAACCCACCTCTTCTCGTTCTGCAGATGCAGACCGTGGTGGGTTACGCCTTCGGCTAACCCACCCTACGGCAGCGGGGATCAATCCTTCGGACGCAGCTTCTCGACTTCGGCATCGCTGGGCAGATAGTCCGCGCCCTTCTTGTAGGACGAATCCACCATCACGCCCTTGCCGTCCTTCAGCGCGGTCTTGCCGACAAAGGCACCGAGCGTCGACTGGTGGTCGATCTTGCGGAAGGTGATCTCACCGAATGGCGAGGGCATGGAGATCCCCTCCGCCGCGACGATCAGCTTCTCCGGATCGGTCGAGCCGGCCTTGGCCAGGATCGCTGCCGCCGCCTTGATGGTCTGGTAGCCGACGATGGAGCCGAGGCGCGGATAGTCGTTGTACTTGGCCTGGTACGCCTTCAGGAACGCGTCATGCTCAGGTGTCTTGATCGAGTACCAGGGGTAACCGGTGACGATCCAGCCTTCGGGCGTTTCGTCCTTCAACGGATCGAGATATTCCGGCTCGCCGGTCAGGAACGAGACAACCTCGCGCCCCTTGAACAGGCCGCGGGTGTTGCCTTCACGCACGAGCTTGACGAGGTCGGCACCGAAGGTGACGTTGAGGATCGCTTCGGGATTGGCGGCGGCAACTGCCTGCACCACCGGGCCCGCGTCGATCTTGCCCTGCGGCGGCCACTGCTCGTCGACCCACTGGATGTCCGGACGCTTCTCCGACATCAGCTTCTTGAACACGGCAACCGCCGACTGGCCGTATTCATAGTTCGGCGCGATCGTCGCCCAGCGCTTGGCCGGCAGCTTTGCGGCTGCTTCCACCAGCATCGCCGCCTGCATGTAGTTCGAGGGGCGCAGGCGGAAGGTGTATTTGTTGCCCTTGGACCAGGTCACGGCATCCGTCAGCGGCTCGGCCGCGAGGAAGAACACCTTCTTCTGGTTGGCGAAGTCGCTGACGGCAAGGCCGATGTTCGACAGGAACGTACCCGTCAGCATCGCGACACCCTCGCTCGACACCAGCTCATTCGCCGCGGTCTGCGCGTCCGCCGGCTTGCCGCCGTCGTCCTTCGAGACCACAACCAGCTTCTTGCCGTTGATGCCGCCGGCCGCGTTGATCTCTTCGACCGCGAGCTGCCAACCCTTGCGATAGGGTTCGGTGAACGCCGGCAGCAGCGAATAGCTGTTGATCTCGCCGATCTTGATGTCCTGCGCCAGGGCCGAATGAGCCATGCCGCCCGCCAGAAGCGCGAAGGCCGCGCCGACGAAGTAATTTCTTGCTCGCATCCCAACCTCCAGTTTTGAACTCTTTACGTCTTCTGCGTGATCTCACCGGAGAGGCTGTGCCCGCCTCCCGCTTCGAGCCCTATCTCAGACCGTCCTCGCCCTTCACTTCCGCAACCGTGAGCCCGCCGACGCGCGGCAGCGGACGACCGCTGTCGGTGACGGCGACCGCGACCATGATCTCGTTGGCACACGGCGCATCGTTGATCTGCACTTCCATGCCGTCGAAATGGCTGCGCACGAAGGCCGCGTCCTTGTGCCCAAGCGGGATGTCGAGCGTCGTGCCCGGCCCGCTCCGCTTTTTCGACGACGGGATCAGGGCCGCGCCCTTGCTCAGCACCTTGCGCACCGGCGCGCCCATCTTGGGATGGAGGATCGCGGCGGCATGCTCCAGCTCACCGTTCTCGCCGACGGCAGCAGCCTTGCCATAGCTCTGCGCCTTCGCACCATCGATACCGAGCGCCGCCACGGCGCGCTTCGACAGCAGCTCTCCGAGCTCCTCGCCGATCGCGATCAGCGGCGAGAGATCCTCGACATATTGTCCGGCAAAGGGATTTTCGATGACGGCGATCGCAGCCGCGCGCCGGGTCGGCGGCGAGACCTGGCGGCCCATCTCCATCTGGGTCTCTTCGACGACGGTGACGATCTTGCGGATGATCGCGCTCATGTTTCGCTTCCCTGTTCAGGCACAGACCGCGTTCTCCAGCGCAAGCGGGCGCGTTCGTTGCTCTTCTATATCCTTAGGTCCGATGACAAGCATATCACCACAAAGCCGCACCACGGCACCCTCGATCAATCCGCGATCGAACAATTGGCGTGCACATTCCGCGCCAGATTCGAGCGCCGTCGCGATCTCGTCCTGCGACAACTCGCCGACGTCGCGGGTGACGAGGCGCGAGCCGAGATCGCTGTCGGGCTGAAGCTCGTTTGCGGGCGTCCGGATGATGGCGGGATGCCCGGGCAGATCGACGGCGTTGGCTATGACCGTGGCAGCCGCATCGGCCTGCGACGCCGTTGCCGCCAGCACCGTCACCGCGTCGGCAATGCCGAGCGAAAAGCTGCGGCCGTGCCGTCCGCTGGTCGCGATGCCGCGCACGGGGTCATCCGCATCGACCTTTATCCTCCGCATCACGCCCACTAAGTCGGGCCGATCCATCAGGCCGACCGAAAAATGCTCGCCCTTGCCGAGATGGAGCGCGATGTCGCCACCGTTATTGACATAGGCCTGATCGAGCGTCGCAGCGCCCAGCATGGCACCCAGGATCTCCTCGGCCACGCTGCCGGCAACAGCCGCCATCGGCGTGATGAAGCAATCGGCGGCGTAAGGCGCGACCGCAGTGTGCATCCGGCGCGCGACCACGCCCGTCAGCGAAGTCCGATTCCCGGCGGCCGTCCGCAACTCCGGCAATTCGGCGCAGAGCTCGTCGAGCAGTCCTGTGAAGCGGCGCACAGCCGCCTCATAGGCTGCACGCACATCGTCCGTGCGCCCCCTCGCCTCAACGACCAAATCAATCGGTCCATCCTGCAAATGCAGCCGCCGGCCATCAGACAGCAATGCGATTTGCGGGAGCCGTGTCATGCCCGCGGCCCCGGAATCGGGTTCTGCCATGGCAGCTGGCGGACATCGTCGCCGTTCTGGACCTCTGAGAGCGGCTTCACGTAATCCATGTGCCCGCCGAGCGCGGCGTAGTCGGACAGCTTCATCGTGAACTCGATCGGCGCGACCAGCGCCGGCGTCGGCACGTAGCCGAACGCGCCCGCCGGCATCTGCGTCACGTCGACCATGTAGGTGATGCCGCCCCCCGGCCAGACATAGACCGGTGCGCCGCCACTGGTGACGCGCGTCAGCGCATCCTTCACCGAGCGCGTCAGCCGCACCGGATTGTCGGTGACACCGGCGCGCAGCGAGCCGCCGGCCCCCGCCATGAACAGCACCGTGCACAGCGCCGGCTCGCAATTCTCCTGGATGCGCTCGACCGAGAATTTCAGGTCGTCAGGCATGTCGGTCTCGACCGGCTTCAGGGCGTCGTCGAGCACGTAGTAGGACGAATGCTCGCCAGTCGTGGAGACCATCAGCATCGAGAGACCCGGTTTTGCTTCCTTGGCGTCGAACGGCCCGAGGATCGCCAGCGGATCGGAGATGTTGGTGCCGCCCCACCCCGTGCCGGGATCGGCGACCTGGAAATAGCGGCCGGGCGTCGAGCGGCGGCCCTTCATCTTGATGCCGGTGTCGGCGATGTCGAGCAGCTTGCCGGCCTGATGCTCACTGAGCACGCCGGTGATGTGGTCGTCGACCACGACGACCTCGTCGACCTTGCCGTGCCATTGCTTGGCGAACATGCCGATCGTCGCCGAGCCGCAGCCGACGCGCATGCGCTCTTCTTTCATGCCGTTGACGATCGGCGGCTGGCCGGCCTGGACCACGACGCTCGCGCCGCCGTCGATGGTCAGCTCGACCGCCTTGCAATTGGCGAGATCCATCAGCGTGTCGCAGGTGACGCGGCCCTCCTTCTTGGAGCCGCCGGTCAGGTGATGCACGCCGCCCAGCGACAACATCTGCGAGCCGTATTCGCTGGTCGTGACGTGGCCGACCGCCTCGCCCTGCGCGCGCACGGTTGCGGTCTCCGGCCCAAGATAGCGATCGGTGTCGATCTTCACCTTGATGCCGCAATAGGAGAAGATGCCCTCGGTGACCACAGTCACCATGTCGACGCCGTCGACCTCCGCCGAGACGATGAACGGCGCCGGCTTGTAGTCGGGATAGGTCGTGCCCGCACCGATCGCAGTCACAAAGGTGGAAGGTTCGTGGACGATCTTGCCGTCCCAATCTTCGGTGCGGCTGAACGGGACCAGCTTGCCGCCATGCGAGACCGTGCGCTCCAGGATCACATGCGGATCGACGCGGACGAGCTTGCCGTCGTGGTTGGCGTAGCGGTCGCAAGCGCCCGCCGCCCCCGGCTTGATGTAGCACATCACCGGACAGGCATCGCAGCGGATCTTGTCGATAGCAGCGCTCGTCGTTTCCATCACCATGTCAGAGCCAGCGAGATCGCGGTTATCATTCGTATACGAACGATGTTGCGCGCGCCCCCGATGACTGTCAAGCGGCGGTGCAGCGCAAAAGATGCGGCTGCTGCATAAAACCTCATTTGCCTATCCGCTCTGTCCACAAAGAAGGCAGTCGCGCTGCAGTGCGGCATGCATGGCTTGCACGTTTGTGTACAAACGGTATCGTCGCGACGTAGATTTTCGCCATGACTTGGCCGAGCGCTTGGAAACGAGGATGACGCAGACACCGATCCGCCTCACCGTGAACGGGGGGATCCACGAGGTCGCTGCAGCGCCGGAGACGCCGCTGCTCTACGTGCTGCGCAACGATCTCGCGCTCAACGGCCCGAAATATGGTTGCGGCCTCGGCGAATGCGGCACCTGTGCTGTCCTGATCGATGGGGCCGCGGCCCGCGCCTGCGTGATTCCCGTCAGTGGCTGCGCCGGCCGCGACATCGTGACGCTCGAAGGGCTCGGCACGCGCGACAAGCCTGACGTGGTGCAGCAGGCCTTCATCGACGAGCAGGCTGCGCAATGCGGCTATTGCCTCAGCGGCATGATCATGACCACCAAGGCGCTGCTCGCGATCAACCCGCGGCCAACCGAGCAGGAGGCGCTGGCGGCGCTGCGCTACAATCTCTGCCGCTGCGGCACGCATATCGAAATCCTGCGCGCCGTGATGCGCGCTTCGGGCCAGCTCACCGAGGCCGTTGATTGATGGCGTCCCCTGCCCCTGATGGAGCTGAGCGCCAATCCGGCTCGCTCGTCGTCGCCCGCACCGTGGACGAACTCACGTCCGAGACTTTCATCCGCATTACCGCGGATGGATCGGTCAACGCCTATAACGGCCATGTCGATCTCGGCACCGGCATCCGTACCGCGCTCGGCCAGATCGTCGCCGAGGAGCTGGATGTGTCCTTTGCGCGCGTCGTCGTCGTGCTCGGCGACACTGCGGTCGTGCCGAACCAGGGCGCGACGATCGCGAGCGAGACCATCCAGATCACCGCCGTGCCCCTGCGCAAGGCCGCGGCGCAAGCGCGCCACTTCCTGATCGCGCGCGCGGCCGAGCGGCTGGAGTTGCCGGCGGCGGACCTCAGGATCGAGGACGGTCTCGTGCGCGGCCGCGACAACCGCAGCATCAGCTATGGCGAATTGATCGGCGACGAGACGATCAGCCTCGAGCTAGCCGACGATGTCACCGTCAAGGCGATCGGCGATTATGCCATCGTCGGCCAGTCGATGCCGCGCGTCGACCTGCCCGCCAAGGCCACGGGCGAGCTGACCTTCGTCCACGATATCCGTGTCCCCGGCATGCTGCACGGCCGCATGGTGCGACCGCCCTATGCCGGCGTCGATGCCGGTCCGTTCGTCGGCACCAGCCTGATCGCGGTCGACGAATCCTCGGTGCGCAACATTCCCGGGCTTGTCGCCGTGGTGCGCATCGGCGACTTCGTCGGTGTCGTCGCCGAGCGCGAGGAGAACGCGATCCGCGCGGCGGAGCAGCTCAAGGTGAGCTGGAAGCCTACGCCTACCCTCACCGATCTTGCCGACATCGAGACCGCGCTGCGCGCCAATCCATCGACCCCGCGCACGCTGATCGACAAGGGCGACGTCGATGCGGCCATTGCCGGCGCGTCCAAGCCGATGCAGCGCACTTACGTGTGGCCGTATCAGATGCATGCCTCGATCGGCCCGTCCTGCGCCGTCGCGGATTTTCAGGACGGCAATATCCGGGTCTGGTCGGGCACGCAAAATCCGCACGTGCTGCGCAGCGACCTCGCATTGTTGATCGAGCGTCCCGAGAGCGAGGTCGAGGTGATCCGGCTGGAAGCCGCCGGCTGCTACGGGCGCAACTGCGCTGACGATGTCACTGCCGATGCCTTGCTGCTGTCGCGCGCCGTCGGCCGGCCCGTGCGCGTACAGCTGACACGCGAGCAGGAGCACGCCTGGGAGCCCAAGGGCACCGCGCAGCTCATCGACGTCAATGGCGGTCTGGATGCGAACGGCGGTATCGCAGCGTATGATCTCGCCACGCGTTATCCCTCGAATGCCGCACCGACGCTGGCGCTGCTGCTCACCGGTCGCATTCCATCCGAGCCTGCCGTACTGCAGATGGGCGACCGCACGGCGATCCCGCCCTACGATTACGACCACATGCGCGTCGTCGCCCATGACATGCCGCCGATCGTGCGCGCATCCTGGTTCCGCGGCGTCTCGGCGCTGCCGAACACGTTTGCCCACGAATCCTACATCGACGAAGCCGCAGCCGAGGCCGGCGTCGATCCGATCGAATACCGCCTGCGCTACCTCAAGGACCAGCGCGCCGTCGATCTCGTCAATGCGGTCGCCGAACGCGCGGGCTGGACGCCCCGGCCGGCGCGCGAAGAGAAAGACGGCGAGATCGTGCACGGCCGCGGCTTTGCCTATGCGCTCTACGTCCACAGCAAGTTTCCCGGCTATGGCGCGGCGTGGTCGGCCTGGATTGCCGACGTCGCGGTGAACAAATCGACCGGCGATGTCAGCGTGACGCGCGTGGTTGCAGGACAGGATTCCGGATTGATGATCAATCCGGACGGCGTCCGCCACCAGATCCAAGGCAACGTCATCCAATCCACCAGCCGCGCGCTGATGGAAGAAGTCTCGTTCGAGCGCGGCACGGTGGCGGCGCGCGAATGGGGCGCCTATCCGATCATCCCCTTCCCCGATGTGCCCAAGATCGACGTCTTGATGCTGCCGCGTCAGGACCAGCCGCCGCTGGGCGTCGGCGAATCCGCCTCGGTGCCGAGCGCGGCGGCGATCGCGAATGCGATCTTCGATGCCACCGGCGTGCGTTTTCGCGAGCCGCCGTTTACGCCCGAACGCATCCTGAGGGGATTGCACGGTGAAACATCGCCCGTACCGCAGGCCCTGCCCGCGCCAGCTGCGCCGCAGCCGTCGCGCATCTGGGAGAATCCCTTCGCCAATCGCGCCGGCATCTTGGCTGCGATTGCCGCCGTCTGCACCGCCGCGATCGGCATCGGCGCGGCGCTGCTGCCGGGGCGCGCGATTGCGCCGATCGCGCGACCGGATGCATCTGTCTATTCCGCCGCGACGATCGCGCGCGGAGAGCAGCTTGCTGCGCTCGGCAATTGCGCGGAGTGCCACACCAATATCGGCGGCGTACTCAATGCCGGCGGCCGCGCATTGGAGACGCCATTCGGCACGATCTATTCAACCAACATCACCTCCGACGTCGAGACCGGCATCGGCGCCTGGTCCTATCCCGCCTTCGAGCGCGCAATGCGCGACGGCTTGCATCGCGACGGCCGGCAGCTCTATCCTGCATTTCCCTACACACACTTCTCCAAGACAAGCGAAGCCGACCTTCAGGCGCTCTACGCCTATCTGATGGCGCAGCCTGCAGTGCGCGCGACGGCGCCGGCGAACACGCTCGCCTTCCCGTTCAACCTGCGGCCGCTGCTCGCGGGTTGGAATGCGCTCTTCCACCAGGCAAAGGAATTCAAGCCCGACCCCACCAAGTCCGAGGCCTGGAATCGCGGCGCCTATCTCGTCGAGGGCCTCGGCCATTGCGGCGGCTGCCATTCGCCGCGCAACGCGCTCGGCGCCGAGCAGCGTGAGGCCTATCTCGCCGGCGGCTTCGCCGAAGGCTGGGAAGCGCCGCCGCTGACCTCGCTCTCTCACGCCCCGATCCCGTGGAACGAGGACGAGCTGTTCGCCTATTTGCGCACCGGCCATTCGCGCTATCACGGCGTCGCCGCCGGCCCGATGGCGCCTGTTGTCAGGGATCTCAAGGCTCTGCCCGATCAGGACATCCGCGCGATGGCGATCTATCTCAACTCGTTCAACGACACCGCAGCCGATGCGCCGGGGCTGCTTGCCGCGAAGCTGGAGAGCGCGACGCAGGTTACCATCGCCTCCTCCACCGGCGCACGCCTCTATCAGGGCGCCTGCGCCGTCTGCCACGAGGTCGGCGGCCTGCCGCTGTTCGGCAGCCGTCCCTCGCTCGCGCTCAACAGCAATCTGCACAGCGCCACATCGGACAATCTCGTGCAGGTGATCCTCCACGGCATCGCCGAGCCGGTGTCGAGCGACCTCGGCTACATGCCGGCGTTCAGGAACAGCATGAGCGACGCGCAAATCGAGGAGCTCGTCAGCTTCCTGCGCGGCCAGTTCGCGCCGGACAAGCCGGCGTGGGCCGGCCTGCGCGAGACGATTGCGCGGGTGAGGTCATCAACCCACTGATCTCATGAGCATGACCTTGTCGGAAAACCGCTTCACACTTTTCCGGGTCATGCTCTAAGCGTGCTTCTTCACGTCCACCGGCGGCGTGCCGTGGGTGTGGAAGGACTCGATCGTCTTCAGCCCCCACGCCTGGCCCTTCTTGCGCTCCTCCTCGGTCCACACGATCGGCTTCCAGTCCGGCGCGAGGATCAGGCGGGCGCCGGCATTGGCGACCTCGACGCGGTTGCCGCCGGGTTCGTAGACATAGAGGAAGAAGGTCTGCTGGATCGCGTGCTTGTGCGGGCCGGTCTCGATGTGGATGCCGTTCTCCAGGAAGATGTCGGCAGCGCGCAGAATTTCCTCGCGGCTGTCAAGCGCGTAGGTGACGTGGTGGAAGCGGCCCGGCACGCCTGAACGGTCGAGCGAATAGGCGAAGTCATAGCTCTTGTTCGACATCGTCAGCCACATCGCTGCTTCCCGGCCGTCGTTGAGCACGATCTGCTCGGTGAGGCGGCAGCCGAGGTAATTCTCGAAGAACTCACGGTTGGCCTTGATGTCGACGGCGAGGCAGTTGAGATGATCGAGGCGGCGGACATTGACGCCGCGCGCGGGAAACCGCTGCGCCTGGTTCTTCAGCGCCGGCTTCAGCTCGGGCGGCGCCTGATACCATTCGGTCTCGTAATAGAGCTCGACGATGTGGCCGTCAGGGTCGCGGCAGCGGAAGGTCGGCCCCTGCCCCATGTCGCCGTCGATCCAGCCGATATCGAAGCCGGAGCCTTTTAGCGCGGCGACGCGGCGATCGAGCGCCTGCTGGCTGCGCGCGCGCAGCGCCATGTGCTCCATGCCCGAAGTCTTGGACGCCGTGAGCTTGAGCGAATAGCGCTCGTAATCGTCCCAGCCGCGCAAGTAAACCGACTCGCCCTTCTGGCCGCTGACGGTCATGCCCATGACGTCGACGAAGAATTTCAGACTCTCATCCGGCTTGGGCGTCAGCAGCTCCATATGGCCGAGATGAGCGAGATCGAGGATCGGTTCGGGCTGCATGCTTTCCTCCAGGGCACAGCTGGCGATCCGCCGACCGGATCGCGTCATCGGGCGCAAGGCTGCAACGCGCTCAGCGCCCGGAGACGGTCACGAGGCCCGCCAGCCTATTTGTACTAATGTACAAATGATTAGGTCTCGTCAACAAAGCAAACACCCCTCGATCGAAGGAAGACGTCCCCCGAACGGTGGAACTGACTGGCCGGATGGTAAAATGTTCCTTAATTGCCTATCGGCTCCATTGGCCTGAATCGCGCCAATTTCCCGCCGTTTCCGCCCGTAAGTATGCAATCGGAACAAACCTCACGGCCGAATTGTCGCGGATTTAACGAAGTGCCCGCGCCTGGCGCTTAACCGTTTGTGCAGCCGCGGCCGCGCATAGTCCGGGCAAATCCCTCGCTCTCGCCAGGTTCATTCATCGTGACATCCTTTGGACGCGTGATTTCGGTTCGCGGATCGCTGGCCCGGGTCGGGTTGCTGGCAGAAAGCCAGATGCCGATCTCGGAAGTTCGGGCGACCGTAGGCCGCTTCGTCAGTATTCGCAGCGCCAGCTCGGTCATCGTTGCGATGATCACCGAGGTGTCCTGCGAGAACCTGTCGAGCAGCGACAGTTATATCGCGGTTGCCTCGGTCGACCTGCTCGGCGAGATCCTCAACGCCAGCGACAAGCCGAAATTCCAGCGCGGCGTCACCAACTATCCGACCATCGGCGATTCCGTCGATCTGATTACCAGCCAGGAGCTGCGCACGATCTACGCGCCCACCGGCTCGGACCAGATCAATGTCGGCTTCCTCCAGCAGGATCGCTCGGTCGTCGCCTATGTCGATGTCGAGGAAATGCTGTCCAAGCATTTTGCAGTGCTGGGATCGACCGGCGTCGGCAAATCCACCGGCGTGTCGCTGCTGCTCAACGAGATCCTGAAGGCGCGCCCGAACCTGCGCATCTTCCTGCTCGACGTGCACAACGAATATGGCCGCTGCTTCGGCGACCGCGCGCTGGTGCTCAACCCGCGAAACCTGAAGCTGCCGTTCTGGCTGTTCAATTTCGAGGAAATCGTCGACGTGCTGTTCGGCGGCCGCGCCGGCGTGCCCGAGGAGCTCGACATCCTGGCCGAGGTGATCCCGCTCGCCAAGGGGGTGTACACCCAATACCAGAACGCCGACCGCATCGGCCTCAAGCGCATCGATCCCAAGCAGATCGGCTACACCGTCGACACCCCGGTGCCGTACCGCCTGGTCGACCTGATGTCGCTGATCGACGAGCGCATGGGCAAGCTCGAGAACCGCTCCTCGCGCATCATCTATCACAAGCTGATCTCGCGCATCGAAGCGGTGCGCAACGACCCCCGCTACGCCTTCATGTTCGACAACGCCAATGTCGGCGGCGACACCATGGCCGAGGTCATCAGCCATCTGTTCCGCCTGCCGGCGAACGGCAAGCCGATGACGGTGATGCAGCTCGCCGGCTTCCCGGCCGAGGTGATCGATTCCGTCGTCTCGGTGCTGTGCCGCATGGCCTTCGATTTCGGCCTGTGGAGCGACGGCGTCTCGCCGCTGCTGTTCGTCTGCGAGGAAGCGCATCGCTACGCCTCCGCCGACCGCAACATCGGCTTCGGCCCGACCCGCAAGGCGGTGTCGCGCATAGCCAAGGAAGGCCGCAAATACGGCGTCTATCTCGGTCTCATCACCCAGCGTCCGGCCGAGCTCGACGCCACCATCATCTCCCAGTGCAATACGCTCTTCACGATGCGTCTTGCCAACGAGCGCGACCAGGCGCTGCTGCGCGCCGCGGTGTCGGACGCCGCCGCGAACCTGCTCTCGTTCGTGCCTTCGCTCGGCACGCGTGAAGTGCTGGCCTTCGGCGAAGGCGTCGCGCTGCCGACCCGGTTGCGCTTCAAGGAGGTGCCACCGCACCAATTGCCGCGCGGCGAGGCCACCATCAGCAGCGTGCCTTCGGTCACCTCCGGCCACGACATGCACTTCGTCAGCGCCGTGCTCGAACGCTGGCGCGGCGCCACCTCGCAGCGCGACGTGCCGAACGACCCTGTGTTCTCGGCTCCGCCCGCCAAAACGCTCTCCAACGTCGAGGCCCCGATGCTGCAGCCCTCGATGGGGCTCGATCCGGACCGCTTCTCGCTGTTGAAGAAGCCGCTGCGGTAAAGACTCGCGTGTCCCGGACGCGCTGCAGCGTGAAACGCTGCGCAGAGCCGGGAGCCACGCCACAATCACGGCACTCTCGGAGACATGGGCCCCGGCTCAGCAGCGCACCGCACCGGACGATGCTTCGCATCGCCGGGAGCGCTGCGCCCGGGGCACGAGACCTTGCTTGGCCTCTGGAGCGGCTCGCTGGCATCGACTATGTTTTGCCGGCGCGAAGCCGGCTTCATCCCCATGATAGCCCGCGCGCAACCTCATGGGACGCGTGCCGAGAGGGCGACGGACAAAACATGACCGAACTGGATTGGCCCGAAATTCTGCTGCGCCTCGGAAGCGCGACGCTCGCCGGTAGCGCAATCGGGCTGAACCGCGACCTGCACGGCAAGCCGATCGGGCTGAAGACGCTCGGCATCGTCGGGCTCTCCACCGCGGCCGTCGTGCTGCTCGCGGTCCAGTTCGCCGAGCCTGGCAAGATCACCGATGCGACGAGCCGTGTGATCCAGGGCATCCTGACCGGCATCGGCTTTCTCGGAGCCGGCGTCATCGTCCACGAGAGCGATCGTTTTCGCGTGCGCGGCCTGACCAGCGCCGCCTGCACCTTCCTCGCCGCCTGTCTCGGCATTGCGTGCGGCGCCGGGCAGTGGAAAATAGTCCTAGTCGCGCTGGCCTTCGCTTTCGTGCTGCTCACGATCGGCCGCCGTGTCGAACGCTGGCTGCATCGGATGCTTGGCGGCAAGGATGAGAGACGTGACGTCGACCACGACATCGAAGCACGCCATTTGTCAGAGCCCGATCGGCATCCATAGACCTCAGCGCGGTTGACCCGCGCGACGCCAGCAGAAGATGGCCAGAACGACCGGCAGCGACAACGCCAGCCACGAAAGAGCGTCCCAGACACCGTCTCCGACGAGCGCAAGGCCGAGCCCTGCGCCGCAGATGACGCCGACAAGGACAGGCCAGCGGAAGACATCCCACGCGCTTCTGTGGACGCGAGGCTGATTCCGGGAGGGAATGGCCATGGGACTAGACGCCGACTGCCGCGGTCCGGCCCGCGTCTAGCGGCTTGCGGCGGACCGATGATTTCCGCCGCGCGATCCAGAGATAGATCCCGCTGACGAGGACGATGATCGTGATGATGTCCAGCAGCGCCCAAATGATTTTCAGCGGAAGCCCGCCATAGTCCCCGAAATGCAGCGGGCGCGAGACCTGAAGCGTCTTCAGATACCAGGGCACCTCGGGGGCCACGATCGTCTTGCCGTCATTGGCGTCGACGAGCATCGGCTGGAGCATGCGCGCCGTGAAGGGCGTCGCGCCCTTGGTCCAGATGACCAAGTGCTGCGGGCTGCCGAAGCGTGCCGATGTCGGCATCGTCACCGAGGTGACCAGACGATCCGGAAATCTCGCGCGGACGAGCTCGACGGCAGTCTCAACCGACGGGATCGGAGCCACGGGCTTGCCGAGATGAGGCGCCAGCAAGACCGGGATCAACTGCGCGCGCCACAGGTCGAACAGCGGCGTCGCCAGCGTGTTGATCATGCCGGTGAGACCCACCACCGTCGCCCAGGTCACGGTGACGATGCCGAAGAGATTATGGGTGTCGAGCCATTTGGCGCGAGGCGATGATCGCCGTCGGATCGTGCCGAAATCGAGCCGGCGCATGAACGGCCAATAGACGATCACGCCGGAGATGATCGACGCGGCGAACACGAGACCCATCGCGCCGAGAAACAATTCGCCCGGCAGGCCTGCGAACATGTCCTTGTGAATTCGCAACACGAAATCCATGACGCTCTGATGTGGAGCTTCCTCCCCGAGCATTGCGGCCGTCCGCGCATCGAACGTTAGACGATGGAAGTTACCCGGCGCCGGGACAGCGGTCGGAGACACCGCGACCGTCACCAGCGGCTCCGTCTGCTTGAGATTGAGAAGCAGGACGTATTGCCCGGGAAAGCGCGCTTGAGCCGCAGCGATCATCCGGTCGAGCGAGAGCCGCGGCGTTCCCTCCGGCATGGCGGGCGCCGCGATCTCATCCTCGAGCAGATCGTCGATCTCGTCGTGGAAAACCAGCGGAAGCCCGGTCACGCACAGCATCAGCAGGAACAGCATGCACGCCAGCGACGTCCAGGTGTGGATGCGCGACCATAGCCGGATCGTGCGTGCCTGAACCATGATCTCTACCAGCGATAGCTGACGGTGCCCGTGATGGTGCGCGGGCTGGTGTATTGGCAGCCGCCGTTCGCCGTGCAGGCAAGCGTGACGCGATCGGCGATGTTCTTCACGTTGAGCGCCAGGTTGACGCCCTTCGGCTGGCGATAATGCAGGCCGGCATCGAACACGACGTAGCCCTCGTTGACGATGGTGTTGGTGATATCGGCGAAGGTCGGCCCGTTGTAGCGGACGCCGCCGCCAAGACCCCAGCCGCCCCATGTGCCGCCCTGGACAGTGTAGTCGAGATAGGCCGACGCCATCTGGCGGGCGACCAGCGTCGGCACCTTGCCGAGGTCGGTGCCAGTGCTCTGCGTCACCTTCACATCCTGGTTGGTGTAGGTCGCCACCAGGTTCAGCCCGGGGATGATCTGCGCCAGCGTCTCGAACTCGAAGCCGCGCGAATTCACCTCGCCGAGTTGGACCGAGAAGCCGAGATGCGATGGATCGCTCGTGAGCGAGTTTTGCCGCGTCAAGTCATACAGCGCCACCGTCATCAACAAGGTCCGCGACGGTTGATATTTGACGCCGATCTCATGCTGCTGCGCCCTCGTCGGCTTGAACGGGCTGCCCGCAAAGTCCGTGCCGGGCGTCGGCAGAAACGATTCCGAATAGCTGTAGTAAGGCGCCACTCCGGAATCGAACACGTAGGAGACGGCTCCTCGCTTGGTGAAGGCCGTGTCCTTGGTGTCGGTGGTCTTGTTGGTCGCCAAGGCGTAGGTATTTTGTTCCGAGTCGTCGTAACGTCCGCCCAACGTGAAGATCCAGTTCTGGATCTTCATCTGGTCCTGCGCATAGACGCCGACTTGGTCGATCGTCTGGTTCGCTGAGGGGGCAGTGAGCGCAGTCGGAACCGCAATGGCCTGGTCATAGACGGGATTGATCTTGCTCAGCGGCGGTGCAGCTCCGAAATAGGTCCGGTCCGTCATGTTGAACGTCAGATAGTCGACGCCGGAGACCACCGTATGTTGGAGCGGCCCGGTGCTGAACTTGCTGATCAGGTGGTTGTCGGTCGACAGGGTGTCGATCTGCTCCTGGATACGCATCGAACGTCGCGGAAAAACCGAGGTCGTATCGAGCGGAGTTCCGATGAACGTCAGATACCGATAGTCGAGCTCGGTGTGACTATAACGAGCCTTGGATTCGAAGATCAGGTTGTTGCTGAAGCGGTGCTCGAGCTGGTAGCCGACGCGCTCCTGCTCCTGGTCGAATTTGTTGTAGCTGGGGTCGCCGAGAAACACCGGCAACGCCGTGATGCCGGTGACCTTCCCGCCCGTCACATGGACCATCGACAGCGGAAAGGCATTTCCAGTCACATCGTGCGTGTAGTCGGCGAGAATGGTCAGCGTCGTATCGTTGGTCGGCTTCCAGGTCACGGCCGGAGCGATATAGGTCCGGTTGTCCTTCACGAAATTCGAGAAGTTCGCGATCTGCGCATCGGAATCCCTGAACACGCCGGTTAACCGGTAGAGCAATGTGCCATCCTTGGTCGCAGGACCGCCGAAGTCGAATGCGCCCTGAAAGCGGTCGTAATTGCCGAACTGGCCGACGATCTCGCCGAAGGCCCGTTCGGGCGGCCGCTTGCTGATGACGTCAACGAGGCCGCCTGGCGCGCCCTGCCCGTACATGACCGAGCTCGGTCCCTTGATGACGTCGATGCGTTCGAAGCCGTAGGGCTCGTTGCGGAACAGCGACAAGAAGTTGGGATCGCCGACCTCACGAAGCCCGTCGCGATAGGCACCGTAGCCATTGTTGTCGAAGCCACGGATGAAGACGTTGTCGAAGCGCGGGTCTTTGCCGCCCGGCTGGATGGCGAGACCTGCGACATACTGCAATCCTTCGACAAGCGTCGTGGCCGAGCGCGCATCGAGCTGATCGCGGCTGACCACCGAAACGGATTGAGGTGTCTCAAGAATAGGTGTGTCGGACTTCATCGCAGCCGAGCTGACGACGGGCACAAACCCCTTCACCGGATCCGTACCGCGTTCCACCGCAGCGGAGGCCGGCTGAGAACCGGCCTCGGCAGCCTGTCCTGCCACGTGTGATCGCGCACGTCGGACACTCGCAGATCGCGAGTTGCGCGATGTCGTGACCTGACGCTTGTTCGCGCGGCCTTGCTCGACCACGACGGGCGGAAGATCCGATGCTCCACTCACGCCCTGGGCCTGCGCGTTGCCGCCAAAGGCGATGGCCGGAGGAAGCACGAGAAGACCGCACAACGTCGACACGCATCCGCGCTTCGTTGCGCGTGCGTGAAACACAAATTCCAGCATTCCCAGTCCCCGAATTTACGGGGACGACCATGCAAAGACTCCGAACGCACAATCAAAGTCTTTCGGACATTCACGTCGTAGAATCTATGTAGACTAGACCTGTTCTAATGAAACGACGTCAGCATCTCGCAGGCGTCTTCCGTTGGCTGCACGAATTCCCGACGCTGAACGATTCCCGCCGCGCGCCGCGATGAGCGATCGACCTGCCGCGTCACCATTTAGAATCGCAGTCGCCGCGCCCAGATAGATTTCAGCAATTTGAGCACCGTGAGCACCAGCAATCCCGCGCCGAGCGTGACCATGAGATCGTCGAGGTGCAGGGGGCCGAAACGAAACAGGCTGGATGCTGGCGGCCAGAACAGGGCCGCGGCCAGAACGAGCGCGATCGACAGGAATATCCAGAGCAATGCCGGGTTCGGACGGAAGAAGGCTGACAAGAACGACGCGCTGAAGGACCGGTTGACCAGCACCAGCGCGACGACGCAAACGACCAGCGCAATGAAGGCCAGCGTGCGCGCCTCGTCGGGTGGAATACCGGAACGAAGCGCAACGACGAAAATCGCGGCGATCAAGGCAAATGCCATGACGCCTTGAAGGATGCTCCAGCCGACCAAAGCCCACGAGAACAATTCCGCATCGGCGCGCCGCGGCGGGCGCGTCATGACATCGCGCTCCTCCCGCTCGGCTTCGAACACGAGCGAGCAGACCGGGTCGATGATCAGCTCCAGAAACGCGATGTGAACGGGTCCGAGAATCAGAGGCAGCCCGAAAACCAGCGGAAGCAGGGCCAGCCCCGCGATCGGAACGTGGACGGCGAAAATGAAGGCCATCGCCTTGCGGAGATTGTCGTAGATCCGGCGCCCCAGCCGGATGGATGCGACGATGGAGCCGAAATCGTCGTCGAGCAGGACGATCGAGGATGCCTCGCGCGCGACATCGGTACCGCGGCCACCCATCGCGATCCCGATATGGGCAGCCTTCAGGGACGGCGCGTCGTTGACGCCGTCGCCGGTCATCGCGACGATCTCGCCGTTGCGCTTCATCGCCTGAACGATCCGCAGCTTCTGCTCCGGCAGGACCCGAGCGAACACGTTCACGTTCCTGACGAGGGCCTCCAGCCCGCTCTCGTCCGCGAGCTTGATCTGCTCACCGGTCGCGACCTCGTTGACGTCGAGCCCGGCCTGCCTGGCGATCGCCATGGCGGTCGCCGGATAGTCGCCCGTAATCATGACGACGCGGATGCCGACCGAACGACATTCGGCCACCGCCTCGGGGACGTGCGGACGAAGCGGATCGGCCAACCCGACCAGACCGAGGAAGCGAAACGAAAAACCTTCCTGCGAGCCCGGCAGGGCCTCGCCGTCGCAGGTCGCGGCGGCCACGCCGAGCACGCGAAGACCGTCCTTCGCCATCGCCGCGACCGCATCCCGCATCGCGTCCTGGTCCGCACCATCCAACTTGCAGAGGCGCGCAATCGCTTCGGGAGCACCTTTGGCCGAGGCGAACACTCCTTGGGACGATTGCCAAACTTGGGTCATCGCCAGGAGCTCGGGGCGCAGGCCGTAGGTGCGGATCAAGGTCCGAGCACCCGGGGTTTCATCATCCTCCGGCAGGCTCGCCTGCGCGAACGCGTGCAGGGCCTTTTCCATCGGATCGAATGGTTCGGGCGAGCTCGCCAGAGCACTGCAACGCGCCAGGTCGAAAAACTCCGCTCCCACGGGCGCTGGCTGCGAAGACACCAGGCGCACGCTCGTCCCGTCGCGTAGCCTCAGCTCCGCAACCGACATCCGGTTCTGTGTCAGCGTGCCGGTCTTGTCGGTGCACAGCACCGTGGCGGAGCCGAGCACCTCGATCGCGGCCGCGCGCCGCGTCAGCACCCGCGCCTTCGATATCCGCCAGGCGCCCATGGCCATGAACACCGTGAGGACGACGGCAAACTCCTCAGGCAGCATGGACATGCCGATCGCGATGCCTCCGAGCATCGCCTGCAGCCAATCCCCGCGCAACGTTCCGTAAAGCAGGACGGCGGCCAGGCTGATCGCCGCGCCGCCGAGAAAGCAAAGCCGTACGAGCCGTGCGGTCTGCTGCTGCAGCCGCGGCGGCTCCGGCTGCAAGCCATGCAGCGACAGCCCGATCTTCCCGATCTCGCTGCGAGGACCGGTGGCCTCGACCTCGGCGAGGCCCTCGCCTCGCACGACCAGTGAGCCCGAATACACGAAGGGCAGGTCATCGCCGCCCGGGCGATGCTCGGCCAAGGTGGCTTGGGAGGGCGTCTTAATGGCCTGCTTGCGAACGGGGACCGATTCTCCGGTCAGCAGCGACTCATCGACCGCCAGATCACGCGCGCTGACGAGTACCGCATCCGCCGGAATCCGATCGCCCTCGGCCAGGACGAGGAGATCGCCGCGAACGACGTCCCTGCCCGCGATGCGCCGGCGCTCCCCGTCCCTGACCACGAGCGCTCGCGGACTGGTCAGCTCTCGCAACGCCTCCAGCACGCGCTCGGTGCGGGTTTCCTGCACGATCGTGATCACGACGGAGATGGCGCCGAATGCCAGGAGGAGCAGCGCCTCGCGAAGGTCGCCGAGCAGCAGGTAGACCAGCCCGCCACACAGAAGGAGGGCGAGCATCGGCTCGCGCAACACCTCCAGCACGATGCGCAGCGGCGTGCGCCGTTCGGGCCGTGGCAGTTCGTTGTAACCTTCCTGTTGCAGCCGCAGCCGGGCCTCGGTTTCGCTGAGCCCGGCCGAACCGCCGCTTTCTGTCCTGCTCACGTCCTCCGCCGCATGCTCCAGAGACTTCCAGCCCCCACGACGGCTGTCACGAGCAGGACGGCGACGAAGGTCTGGATGATGGTGAAGTTCAGGGCATCGCGCGCGACGAACAGCGCGGTGACCGCGCCGGCGACGATAAAGACGATGCGAAAGATGATGCTCACGGCCGTGCCTCCAGTCTTGCATGACTTGGAGCCCGGGCCCGCGACGTCGGGGCACAACGCTGCCTCTGCAACCATGCAGGCAGACTCTAACCGGTCACAGCGACGCAGACTTGCGGCAGGTCAAGCCTGACCTGGCCATCGCCGCATCCGGCCGGTCGACGGGTGCGACCTGATGTCCACGTCGGAGTGATCAGCCGCTAACGCTTCGCCATCAACTCGAGCGCCGGAGCAAAGCGCTCCGCGAACGTCAACGACTTGGCGTGGTGAACTGCGGCAAACGATGCCGAAATTCCCGCCGAAGCGACCGCGAGCAACGCAATTACGAAAGCCAGACGGCGCATGTTCGCCTCCTGTGTGAGCTCGACTACCCCATAGAGATGGGACGGCTCTGTTTCAGGACGGTTTCATGGGCGCGGAAATTGATTTCACTCAAGCGCCTGTGATGGGATCCGGCTTATCTGGACGCATTCCGTAACCAACTAACAATGGTCGACGTATTTTGCAGCGGAGCGCGGCCGTGTTGGGAATTCTACATCCGCGGACACAATCCTGAGCACTGCGGCGACCAGCAGCATTCGCTGGAATGGGAGTCATCAAGGACTATTCAAATGAAGATCGTGATCCAGAAGCTCAACGGCCTGTGGCATCTCATCGTCGGGTCGAGCCAAATCCGAACGCCCTTCCTGGACACCCAGGACCGCGCGCTGGTGATCACTTACGCTCGCCGCGCCTATCCCGGCGCCAGGATCTTCCAGCGCGACTGATGTGAAGCATCACCGCACGCGATTCACGACGCCCCTAATCATCGTCCTCCGGACCGCACCATCCGGGCAGATAGACCGCATCCTTGCTCTTGGCTGCGGACATCGCCTTCTCGATCGCCTTGTCGAAATCGGCCTCCACCGTCTTGCGCGAGACCTTTCGGCGCAGGAAATCGGCCCACAGGAATTCGGAGAACGGCGTGGTGTCCTTGGCGAAGCCGCCCAGGCGGCGCAATTCGCCGGCAAGGCTGCGGAACGGATCGTCCTTGAGATCGGCAACCGATTTAGGCAGGTCGCGGAACTGTCGCCGCTCGCCCTTGGCGTCGTAAGGATAGACCCAACGCTTGTTATCCATCACGCCCCAGAAGGCCTCGCGCTCGACCATGCGGAGGTCGCCGACGATGGTCACCAGCACCTCCTTGACGCCTTCGTCGTGCAGCGCGCGGCCGAGATGATGATGGTCGATCACATAGTACCGCGCGTCGGGGCCGTAGACGACGGGGATCATGTGCTTGCCGAGAAGATCGGCCTGCTTCTTCTTGTCATGCTCGCGCCAGCGCTTCCGCTTCTCCTTGACCTCGCGCATGCCGACCGTCATCTGCGTCGGCCGGAGCGACAGGATCGGGACCGGGTGCACTCTCGGCTCACGCGCGTTGGTCGTGGTCATGGTCGAAGGCCCCTCGCATGGATGCAACTGACGGTTCAGGTTCCCCGACTATGACATGGGCCATGCGGCGGCAAAACGTGTTCGGAAGGACGCGGAGATCACAAGCCGATGTAAAGGGGAACGAAGGCGTGAGTCCTTGGCCTTTGCTACCTCTGTTGTTGCAACGCAACCCTTGCATCCCTGCCGCCGACACGACGGCTGGTTCCGCGGTCGCTTCCCACGATCCATGCACAAATAGTGCGAGCGTACAAATGCACGCGGGCATTGCGAAGATTTTCTGCAACACGTTCATCACGTGTGCTATCTAAAATCGCTGCTTCGGAGTGATCCCCGCCCCATGACTACCCAGCGGCCCATAAGCTCTGACGACGAGCACCGGGTGCTCCAGTTCAGGCCGCGCACCTCGCCTTCCCCGACGGTCCACCGCGGCAGCGGCACCGTGCAGCCGTTGCGAGTCGCCCCCGAACCGCTCGACCTGTCGCGTTACGAGAAGCCCCGCGCCGAGTCGGACGATTTCCGCCATCGTATGCTCGCCAACATCGCGGCGCTGGCCTTCACCATCGCGCTGACCGCAATCGGAATCTGGCTCGCGGTGAGCATCGCCGACCTCCGCCGGACCCAGGATTGCGTGCTGATGGGCCGTCGCGACTGCGTCAAGATCACGACGCCGCATATCTAGGCCTGCCTCGCCCCGGCCCCGGCGGGCAAGGGACTCCAGCGGGGCATCCCCAGCCCCGTCTCACCGCCTGCCCGCCTCCATTGAACTCAGGGCGGCGCTCCGATATACGGGCTTTCGACCCGGCCAGAGGGGGGTTTGAGGGCGTCATCAGGGGCGCGATGCCCACCCACCGTGCCACTCTGGACAATCTGACAAATATCCGCAATATATCAAAGGCTTAGTGATGTCTTCCACATTCGATCAGGTCGCCACGATCATCGCTGAAACCTGCGACATCCCGCGCGACACGATCACGCCGGATAGTCATGCCATTGACGATCTCGGCATCGACAGCCTCGATTTCCTTGATATCGCGTTTGCGATCGACAAGCAGTTCGGCATCAAGCTCCCGCTGGAAAAGTGGACCCAGGAGGTCAACGACGGCAAGGCGACCACCGAGCAATATTTCGTTCTGAAGAATCTGTGCGCCCGCATCGACGAACTGGTTGCGGCCAAGGGCGCGAGCGCCTAAGCGCGCGGTCATGCAACTCGAATACTTCCACATGATCGATCGCATCGTCGACCTCAACGTCGACGAGAAGACGATCGTCGTCGAAGCGCAGGTCCCGCAGGAGAGCACCATCTTCGAGGGGCACTTCCCGGGTTACCCCTTGATGCCCGGCGTGCTCCTGATCGAATCGATGGCGCAAGCCTCGGGCTGGCTTCAGCTCGGCGTGTTCAAGTTTGAGCGCATGCCGATCCTTGCCGCCGTGAAGGAGGCCAAGGTCCGCGGCTCGGTCTTCCCCGGCGATCTCATGAGCATCGAGGCGAGCCTCGTCCATGAAGGCTCCGGCTATGCCATGACCGAAGCCAAGATCAGGGTCGGCGGCAAGCTGCGCGCGAATTCGGCGCTGACCTTCACGCTGATCCCCTTCCCCAATGCGGATATGCGCGGCTACATGACGAAAGTCGCCGAGCGCGTCGGCTTTCCGCAACAGGCCGTATCGCCATGACTGACACTGCTTCGAAGCCCGGCCAGACCGAAGTCTGGATCACCGGCATTGGACTCGCGACCTCGCTCGGCGAGGGCCTGGACGCCAACTGGGCCGCGCTTGCCGAGAAGCGCATCAATGTCGACGAGAAGGGCTTTGCGCCCTACGTCGTGCATCCCTTGACGCCTGTTAGCTTCGACAGCCAGATCCCGAAGAAGGGCGACCAGCGCCAGATGGAAGCCTGGCAGCGCATCGGCACCTATGCCGCCGGGCTTGCGCTCGATTCCGCCGGGATCAAGGGCAACAAGGACATCCTGTCCAAGATCGACATGGTGGTGGCCGCCGGCGGCGGTGAGCGCGATCTCAACGTCGACACCGGCGTCTTGACGGCCGAGGCCAAGGGCGCGAACGCGCCCGGCTTCCTCAACGAACGGCTGATGAGCGATCTCAGGCCGACGCTGTTCCTGGCGCAGCTCTCCAATCTGCTCGCCGGCAACATCGCCATCGTGCACGGACTTGGCGGCACCTCGCGCACCTTCATGGGCGAAGAGGTCGCCGGCGCCGATGCCGCCCGCATCGCCCTTGCGCGCATCGCCTCGGGCGAGAGCGACATCGCGCTGGTCGGCGGCTCGCACAATGGCGAGCGCAAGGACTTGCTCGTCCTCTACGAATTCGGCGATTTCAACCTCAAGGACAAGTTCGCTCCCGTCTGGGCGCGGAAGGACCACGCCGGCTTCGCGCTCGGCTCTGCCGGCGCCTTCCTGGTGCTGGAGTCGAAAGCACATGCGCAAGCGCGCGGCGCAAAGCCGTTCGCAAGACTGTCGAGCGTCGTCGCCGACCTCGCCCGGCGCAAGCAGCCCGGCGACATGGCCGCGACGCTGGAGCAGCTGTGGGCCAAGCTACCCAGGCGCGAAGGCAAGGGCGCGATCATCTCAGGCGCGACCGGTGCGGAGCCCGCGACAAGCGAAGAGCGCGACTTCCTGAAAGGCCATGCCGACTTCCCGGTGCGTTCGACCGGCACGATGTTCGGCCACACCATGGAGACGCAATTCCCGCTCGGCATCGCGCTCGCCGCGCTCTCGATCTCGCGCGGTGCGCTGTTCCCGCCGAACGATTCCGCGGGCACCGAGATTGAAATGCAGGGAGCGCCCACCCAGATTGTGGTGGTGGGGGCCGGACACTGGCGCGGCGAAGGCATGGCGCTGGTCGAGGCAGTTGGCTAAAGCGCGTCGCGCTTTAGCGAGTTAATGTTTGGAGCATGATCTTTCCGGAACACCGCGTCACACTTTTCCGGATCATGCTCTAGCTCTATCGGGGGATCGACATGACTGCACCACGCGACAAACTCGGGCGCCCCGTCGTCGTCGTCACCGGCATGGGCATCATGACCTCGCTCGGTGCCGGCAAGGCCGACAATTGGGCCAAGCTCGTCGCCGGCGAATCCGGCATCCGCACCATCACGCGCTTTCCGGTCGACGGCCTGAAGACCACGATGGCCGGCACCGTCGATTTCGTCAGCGTCGATCCGTTCTCCTCCACCGCCCTGTCCGAGCGGATGGCTGAGCTCGTGACGGAGGAAGCGCTCGAGCAGGCCGGCATCGGCGCCAAGGCCGATTTCCCGGGTCCCCTGTTCCTCGCGGTTGCGCCGGTCGAAGTCGAATGGCCGCAGCGCCGCGAGCTCGGCCGCGCCGTCGGCGCGCTCGACTTCAACTATGACGATCTCTTGCGCATCTCCGGCGGCGGCAAGTACAGCGCCTATCATCACCGCTTCATGTTCGGCTCGGTGGCCGCGCATCTCGCCGAGACCTTCGGCACCAAGGGCTCGCCGATCTCGCTGTCGACGGCCTGCGCGTCCGGAGCCACCTCGATCCAGCTCGGCGTCGAGGCGATCCGCCGCGGCGAGACCGATGCCGCGCTGTGCGTCGCGACCGACGGCACCGTGAACCCGGAAGCCCTCGTGCGCTTCTCGCTGCTTTCGGCGCTGTCGACCCAGAACGATCCGCCGCAGGCGGCCTCCCGCCCCTTCTCCAAGAACCGCGACGGCTTCGTCATGGCCGAAGGCGCCGGCGCGCTCGTGCTGGAAAGCTACGAGGCCGCCACCGCGCGCGGCGCAAAGATCCTCGGCGTGATCGCCGGCTGCGGCGAGCTCACCGATTCCTTCCATCGCACCCGCTCTTCGCCCGACGGCAAGCCGATCATCGGCTGCATGAACAAGACGCTGGCCGATGCCGGCATGACGCCGGACCAGATCGACCACATCAACGCGCACGGCACCGCGACGCCCGAGAACGACAAGATGGAGTTCAACACGACATCGGCCGTATTCGGCGAGCTCGCGCAGAAGATTCCGGTGACGTCCAACAAGTCGATGGTCGGCCACACCATCTCGGCCGCAGGCGCGGTCGAGGCGATCTTCTCGCTGCTGACGCTCGAGCATCAGCGCATCCCGCCGACGATCAATTACGAGACGCCGGATCCCACGATCCTGTTCAACGTCGTCGGCAACAAGGCGCGCGATGCCCGCGTCACGGCGGTGATGTCGAACTCGTTCGGCTTCGGCGGCCAGAACGCCTCGCTGATCCTGACCCGCGAACCGGCCTGACCGGACGCATGGCGCTGCTTCCTGCGAGGACGAAGGCCCGCGCGCGGGAGGCTGCGAAATCGATCGGCGGCAGCCTGATCGGCGCCGCCACCGTGGGCATGCTGCGCACCACGCGCTATTTCGATCCGGCCAAGACCTCGGACTTTTTCGCGCGCGTGGTGAAGCTGATCGGCCCGCGCCTGCGCGAGCACCGCATCGGCCGCGCCAACCTCACCGCGGCGTTTCCGGAGAAGTCGCCAGAAGAGATCGAAGCCATCCTGATGGGCGTCTGGGACAATCTCGGCCGCGTCGGCGCCGAATTCGCCCATATCGACCATGTCTGGGATTACGATCGCGATCATCCGGACAAGAGCCGGATTGAATTGTCGCCGCGCAGCATCGAGCTGTTCGACCAGATCCGCGACGACGGCAAGCCGGCGCTGATCTTCGCCGCGCATCTCGCCAACTGGGAACTGCCGGCGCTCGCTGCCGTCGCGCACGGGCTGGATACCGCGATCCTCTATCGCCGGCCGAACATCGCCTCCGCGGACCGCATCATCCAGGAGATGCGCCAGGTCAACATGGGCACGCTGATCCCGGCGGGCCGCGATGCGCCGCTGCGGCTCGCGCAGGCGCTGAATGACGGCAAGCACGTCGCGATGTTGATCGACCAGTACCTGACCGCCGGCGTCGAGGTCAGCTTCTTCGGCCGCAAGACCCGCGCCAATCCGATGCTGGCGCGGCTCTTACGCCAGGTCGAATGCCCGATCCACGGTGTGCGCATCATCCGCCTGCCCGGCAACCGCTTTCGCGGCGAGCTCACCGAAGAGATCAAGCCGATCCGCGATGCCGAGGGCAAGATCGACATCCAAGGCACGACGCAGGCGATCACCAGCGTCGTGGAAGGCTGGGTGCGCGAGCATCCCGAGCAATGGCTCTGGCTGCATCGGCGGTGGCGGTAGTTACGCCGTCATTGCGAAGAGCGGAGCGACGAATGCCCCTCACCGCCCCGTCTTCACCTTCGTCCACAGCCGGTTGATGATGCGCTGGGTCGCCGGCTCGCGCGCCGTGATGACGAACAGTTTTGCGAGCGTCGCCTCGTCCGGATAGATGTTCTTGTCGTTCAGGATCTTCGGGTCGACCAGCTTCTGGCTGGCGAGGTTGCCGCTCGCGTAGGACAGGAAGTCCGAGTTCTTGGCGGCGACATCGGGCCGATAGAGATAGTTGATCAGCTCGTAGGCTTCCTTGACGTTCTTGGCGTCGGCGGGGATCGCGAGATTGTCGAAGAACATCTGCGCGCCCTCCTTCGGAATGGCGTAGCCGATCTCGATGCCGCTGCTGTTGTCTTTCTTGGCCTCCGCCGCACGCGCGCGGGCCTGCATGATGTCGCCAGACCAGCCGACCACGAAGCAGATCTCGGCGGTCGCGAGCGCGCTGAGATATTCGGAGGAGTGGAATTTGCGCACGGAGGGGCGGACTTTTGCGACGACATCAGCGGCCTTCTCGAGGTCAGCCTGCTTGGTCGAGTTCGGATCGAGCCCGAGATAATTCAGCGCCGCCGGAAAGATGTCGTCGGCGGAGTCGAGCATGTGGACGCCGCAATCTCTAAATTTGGCCAGGTTCTCCGGCTTGAAAACGATGTCCCAGCTGTCGATCTTCGCATCGGGCCCCAGGATCTGCTTCACCTTGGCGACGTTGTAGCCGATGCCCGTCGTGCCCCACATATAGTTGGCGGCGTAATTGTTGCCGGGATCGTAGGTCGCAAGGTTCTTGGTCACCATCGGCCAGGCATTTTCCAGATTCGGCAGCTTCGCCTTGTCGAGCTTCTGGAAGATGTTGGCCTTGATCTGGCGCTGCAGGAAATAGGCCGTGGGCACCACGACGTCGTAGCCGGACTTGCCGGCCATCAGGCGCGTCTCCAGCGTCTCGTTCGCATCGAAGGTGTCGTAGACCACCTTGATGCCGGTCTCCTTGGTGAAGGCCTCGAGGACGTCCGGCGCCATGTAGTTGGACCAGTTGTAGAAATTGACGACCCGCTCCTCGGCCCTGACAGGGGCGGAAAGCAAATTCAGCGCGGCGGCGATCGCGAGGCCAAGGCCAAATCCGCAGCGGCCGACGTTCGTCATCTCTACCTCTTGCGACCGCGCACCGCGTCCGACAGCCGTTCCAGGGCGGTGTCGAGGGTCTCGTCCTTCTTGGCAAAGCAGAAGCGCACCACCGAGGTAACGGGGTCCTGCTCGTAGAAGGCCGACACCGGGATCGCCGCGACCTTGTAGTCCTTCACGATCCGCCAGCAGAACTCGGTGTCGCTTTCGTTGAGCCCGAGCGGCGACAGGTCGACGGTGAGGAAGTAGGTCCCTTGCGACTTCAACACGGGGAAGCCGAGGCTCTCCAGCCCCTTGGTCAGGCGGTCCCTGCTCCGCATCAGGTCCTTGCGCATCGACAGGAAATACTCGTCGGGCTTGCCGAGGCCGTAGGCGACGGCGGCCTGCAGGTTCGGCGCGGTGGTGAAGGTCAGGAACTGATGCACCTTGGCGGCGACGCGCAGCAGCGGCGGCGCGGCGCAGACGAAGCCGATCTTCCAGCCCGTCAGCGAGAAGATCTTGCCGGCCGAGCCGACCTTGATGGTGCGCTCGCGCATGCCGGGGATGGTGATCAGCGGGATGTGCTTGTGCTCGTCGAAGGTGACGTGCTCCCAGACCTCGTCGCAGATCGCGATGACGTCGAACTCCTGGCAGTAGCGCGCCAAGAGTTCGAGATCCTCGCGCGGGAAAACCACCGCGCTGGGATTCAAGGGGTTGTTGAACAGCACCGCCTTGGTCTTTGAATTGAAGACGCTTTTCAGCATGTCCTCATTCAAGCGCCAGTGCGGCGGCTCGAGCCGCACGAGACGCGGAATGCCGCCGGCCTGGCGGATGATCGGCAAATAGGAATCGTAGACCGGTTGGAAGCAGACCACCTCGTCGCCGGGCTGGACCACCGCGAGGATGGCCGAGGTCAGCGCCTCGGTGCCACCGGAGGTCACCATCACCTCGCTCATCGGATCGAGCTTGAGCCCGTGCCAATGGCCGTAATGGGTCGCGATCGCCTGGCGAAGCTCCGGCAGGCCCATCATCGAGGGATACTGGTTGTAGCCGTTCAGCGAGGCCTCGGCCGCGGCGCGGCGGATGTCCTCCGGACCCGGATCGTCGGGAAAGCCCTGGCCGAGATTGATGGCGGCATTGTCGCGCGCGGCCTGCGACATCGCCTCGAAGATGGTGACGGGAAGGTCGGCGAAGACCTTGTTCAGCGAGGAGCTCTTGGTCGTCATCGCGAGGTCAGCCACCGACCTTGCTGGGAAGCCCCGCCGCCTTCCAGCCCAGCATGCCGCCGGCCAGATGCTTGTCGTAAGGCAGGCCCGCCGCCTGCGCCGCGAGCGAGGCCGTTACCGAGCGTTTTCCGGAACGGCAGGCGAACACGACGTCCTTGCCTTGGGGATCGGGGATCGCCTTGGGATCGAAGGTCGAGAGCGGTACCACGACGCCGTAGGGATAGGCCTCGGCTTCGACCTCGTTCGGCTCGCGCACGTCGACGAGGAGATAGCGGCCCTCCGCGACACCCTTGGAGACCTCGTCCGGGGTCAGATCCTGCACCTGGTTTGCCACATCATCCTCCAACGTCGCGCGTGCCAGCCGGACCTATCCCGGCCGGCGGCAACCTCGCCTCTCGGCTCACGAAAATCAAGCGCTACAAAGGCTTGAGCCGCGCGGCGCAAGTTAAAGCTAAATCGCAGCGACTTGAAGTGCGGCGTTGGTTCGGCCGCCTAGATCGTCACCTGCGTTCCGACCTCGACTACGCGGCCAGAGGGGATCTGGAAATAGTCGGTGGCATCGTTGGCCGAGCGGCTGAGCGAGATGAACAGCCGGTCCTGCCAGCGCGGCATGCCGGAATGGACGGCGGGCTTCAGCGCTCTGCGCGACAGGAAGAACGAGGTCGACATGATGTCGAACTGCCAGCCGAGCTTGCGGGCGATCGCCAGCGCCTTCGGCACGTTGGGCGATTCCATGAAGCCGAACTTCAGCGTCACCTTGGAGAAGGTCGGGCTGATCTGCTCCAGCTTGACGCGCTCGGCTGGATCGATCCGTGGGGTCTGTGCCGTCTCGATGGTGAGAATGACATTCTTCTCATGCAGCACTTTGTAGTGCTTCAGACTATGCATCAGCGCGGTCGGCGCGCTGAGCGGGTCCGAGGTCAGGAACACGGCGGTGCCAGGCACCCGCTGCGGCGGGCGCTTCTCCAGCATCGCCACGAGATCGGCGAGCGGGAACTCGAGCTTGCGCGACTTCTCGAACAGCAGCCGGCTACCGCGCCGCCAGGTGTACATCAGGATGATCATGACCGCGCCGAGCGCCAGCGGCACCCAGCCGCCCTCGAACACCTTGAGCAGGTTGGCGGCCAGGAACGTGAGGTCGAGGAACAGGAACGGCGCAATCAGCGCCCCGGCGGCGAGCGGCGACCAGCGCCAGACCTTCCAGATGACGATAAAGCCCATCATCGCCGTGACCACCATGGTCCCGGTGACGGAGATGCCGTAGGCCGAGGCGAGCGCGCTGGACGAGCGGAACAAGAGCACCAGCAGCACCACCGCGACCAGCAGCAGCTGGTTGATGCGCGGGATGAAGATCTGGCCGGAATGGGCTTCCGACGTATGACGAATTTCGAAGCGGGGCAGCAGGCCGAGCTGAATTGCCTGGCGCGTCAGCGAATAGGCGCCGGTAATGACCGCCTGGCTGGCGATGACGGTCGCCATGGTGGCGAGCACGACCATGCAGCCGCGGAAGAAGCCTTGCGGGAAGAGCTGGAAGAAGGGGCTGACGATGGCGCCGGGATCGCCGAGCACGAGCGCGCCCTGCCCGAGATAGTTCAGCGCCAGCGACGGCAGCACGATGGACAGCCAGGCGGTCTGGATCGGCCGCTTGCCGAAATGGCCGAGATCGGCATAGAGCGCCTCGGCCCCGGTGACCGCCAGGAACACGGCGCCCAGTGTGACGAAACCGATGATCCCGTGATGGAACATGAAAGAGACCGCATAGAGCGGGTTCAGCGCATACAGCACTTGCGGCTGCTGGATGATCGGATGGATCGCCGCCGCGGCAAGGACGGCAAACCAGACGCACATGATCGGGCCGAAGAAGGCGGCGACGCGGGCGGTTCCGCGCGACTGCACGGCGAACAGGCAGACCAGGATGACCACGGTCAGCGGCACGATATAGGGCTCGAACCGCAGCGTGACGTCCTTCATGCCCTCGATCGCCGACAGCACCGAGAGTGCCGGCGTGATCACGGCATCGCCGTAGAACAGCGCGCCGGAAATGATGCCGAGCAGGACGACGGTCGCCCCGCCGGTGCCGACCGCGCGCTGGGCCAGCGCCATCAGCGCCAGCGTGCCGCCCTCGCCGTTGTTGTCGGCCCGGAGCAGGATGACGACGTATTTGAGCGTCACCACGACAATCAGTGCCCACAGGATCAGCGAGAGCACGCCGAGCACGGCCGCGGGCGTCGGCAGCCCCTCTGCGCCCGAGGCGGCCATCACCGCCTCGCGGAACGCGTAGAGCGGGCTGGTGCCGATATCGCCGTAGACGACGCCGATGCTGCCGAGGGTCAGCGCACCGAAACGGGCGGTGGTATGGGCCTCGCCATGCCCATTGGCCGCCGCCGTTTCCGGGGCGGAAATCACTACATCGCTTGTCATGGAAGAGCCCAGTGGCCTCTAAAATGCTTCACTGCACAACGGCGGAAGAGCGCGCGGCTTATAGTCCTGCGCTACCGGCATAGCCTAGCCTGATTCCGGGGCTTAGACATGCAAATTTGCATGACTAAGGCAGTTGCGTTCTAGATGGTGACTTGGGTTCCGACTTCAACCACCCGCCCCGTGGGGATCTGGAAGTAATCCGTGGCGTCGTTGGCGGACCGGCTGAGCGCAATGAACAAATGGTCCTGCCACAGCGGCATGCCCGACTGCGCCGACGCCTTCAGCGACCTCCGGGACACGAAGAACGACGTCGACATGATGTCGAACTGCCAGCCCTGCTTGCGCGCGATCGCGAGCGCCTTGGGCACGTTCGGCTGCTCCATGTAGCCGAAGCGCAGGCGGACTTTCGAGAACTTCTCGCTGATCTTCTCCATGCGGAAACGCTCCGCCAGGTCGACCCGGGGCGTATGCGCGGTCTCGATGGTCAGGATCACGTTGTGCTCGTGCAGCACTTTGTTGTGCTTGAGATTGTGCAGCAGCGCGGTCGGCACAAAGGAGGGATCGCTGGTCAGGAACACCGCGGTGCCCTTGACGATGTGCGGGGGCCGCTTCTCCAGGCTGCGGATCAGATCGTCCAGTGGCACCTCGATCCGGCGCGTCTTCTGGATCAGGATTCCGGAGCCCTTCCGCCAGGTCCAGATCGTTCCCGCCATTGCCACGCCGAACAGCAGCGGCACCCATGCGCCCTCAAGCAGCTTCAAGAGATTGGCGCTGAAGAAGCTCAGATCGACGATGACGAAGGGCATGATCACGGCCGCAGCCGTGGCAGCGCGCCAGTTCCACAATTTCCAGATCACGATGAAGCCCATGATGCCGTCGGCGACCATGGTGGTGGAGACCGCGATGCCGTAGGCCGAGGCCAGATTGCTGGGGGTGTGGAACAATAGCACCAGCAGCATCACGCCGATCAGCAGCAGCCGATTCACCCGCGGCAGGTAGATCTGCCCGGCGTGAGTCTCGGAGGTGTAGCGGACCTCGAAGCGCGGCAAGAGACCGAGCTGTACCGCCTGATAGACCAGCGAATAGGCGCCGGTGATCACCGCCTGGCTGGCGATCACGGTCGCGGCGGTCGCAAGCCCGACCAGCGGCAGCACCAGGCTCTCGGGCACCATGCGATAGAACGAGTGCTCGATCGCGCTGGGATCGGACAGCACCAGCGCGCCCTGCCCGAAATAATTGATCAAGAGCGCGGGCAGCACGAAGAACATCCAGGCCGACTGGATTGGCTTGCGGCCGAAATGGCCGAGATCGGCATAGAGCGCCTCGCCCCCGGTCACCGCCAGGAACACGGCGCCGAGGGTAACAAGGCCAATCGTGCCGTGCGACAGCACGAACTGCACGGCGTAATAGGGATTGATCGCCGCCAGCACGGACGGATCGTCGGCGATGTGGACGGCTCCCATCACGGCGATGACGGTGAACCAGATCACCATCACCGGCCCGAAGGCCGAGGCGACCAAGGCCGTGCCCTTGCTCTGGACCGCGAACAGCAGCGCCAGGATGAAGACGGTCAGCGGCACGACGTAATGCTCGAGCGCGGGGGTTGCGAGCTTCAGGCCTTCGACCGCCGATAGCACCGAGATCGCCGGCGTGATCATGGAATCGCCGATGAACATGGAGGCGCCGACCACGCCCAGAGCGAGCAGGAACCAGCTCCGCCGCCCGAGGGCGCGCTGGCCGAGCGCCATCAGCGAGAGCGTGCCGCCCTCCCCGTTGTTGTCGGCGCGCAGCAGCAGCAGGACGTATTTGGCGGTGACGACGATCAGCAGCGCCCACAGGATCAGCGACAGCACGCCGAGCACCATGACCCGCGAGACCGGCTCGCCATGGGCCGCGCCCTTGACAGCCTCATGGAATGCGTAGAGCGGCGAGGTGCCAATATCGCCGAAGACGACGCCGATGCTCCCGAGCGTAAGGGACCAAAAGCCCGAGGTGACCGGCCCGTCCTGGGTCTCGGCCTGTGTGATGCTCGCCGTCATGAAGGTGGAAAACGCTTCTTCCCTGGAATTGATCCGGCGCCTTTTGACGCTTCCTGCGCGCCTGTCAATCGGCGCACCACCATAGCAGGCGCCGAGCCGGATGCTGTGACGCAGCAGCCACGCTCATCGCCAGCGCGACGACATGCCTCAGGTAAGATGGTAGCGCAAGAGGGTTAGGGCTTGAGATTCGGCGGCAGCGGCGGATCTTCGCGCATCAGGGTGATGGTCACCCGCCGGTTGGCCGCGAGCGAAGGATCGTCCGGAAACAGCGGCTGAGTGTCCGCCTTGCCGGAGACGGCGAAGATGTGCGACGGCGGCAGGCCCTCGCGTTCGAGGATCTGGCGCACGGCATTGGCACGGTCGGCCGACAGATCGAAGGCGCCGTAGTCGCTGCGGGTCGGCACGAATCCGGCCGCGGTGTGGCCGGCGATGGAGACGCGGAGCGGCGTGGCCTTGAGCGGGATCGCGAGCTTCTCGACCAGGCGGCGGGTGCGGTCATAGGGCACCTTGGAGCCGTCGGCGAACATCGAGCGGCCGTCCTGGTCGACAATCTCCAGATTGAGACCCTGCTTGGTCTCCTCGAACATGATGTGCTTGGACATCTCGGTCAGCTCCGGCATGTCCTGCAACGCCTGGCGCAGCGAGGCTGCGGCGAGCGCGAAATTGCGGTCGACCTTGATCTTCGCGCCCGACGTGCGGTCGCGATCCTCCTGGTCCGGCGTCGGCGTGTTGGAGGCATCCTCGGGCTGGATATGGTCGACGTTCTTCAGCCGCGGGCGGGTCGGCAAACCGTCGGACTCGACGATTCCGGCATAGCGCGCCTCGCTCTGGACGCCGAAGGCGTCGCGCATGGAGCCAGCGACGATCTTCAGCTTGTTGGCGTCCTGCGTCGAGAACGCCACGAGCATCACGAAGAAGCTCATCATCAGGCCCATGAGGTCGGCGAAGGTCACGAACCAGCCGTGACCGCCTCCATGGGCATCGCCGCGTTTCTTCTTGGCCATGGCTCAAATCCCGGCGGGCGGGCTTACGCCGGCACCGGCTCGCCCTCGGCGTGGCGATGCTTCTCCGGCAGGTAGGCCAGCAGCATTTCGCGTACCAGGGTCGGGCTCTTGGAGTCGCGGATCATCAGGATGCCGTCGATGATCAGCGTGCGGTTGGTCTCCTCGTCCAGCAGCTTGCCGTGCAGCTTGTCGGCGATCGGCAGACAGAACAGGTTCGCGACCAGCGCGCCGTAGAGCGTGGCGAGCAGCGCGGTCGCCATGAACGGGCCGAGCTTGGAAGGGTCGGTCATGTTGGCGAACATCTGCACCATGCCGATCAGGGTGCCGATCATGCCGAAGGCCGGAGCGCAGTCGCCGATGGCGCGATAAATCTTGCTGCCCTCGTCGAGGTGCATGAGGAAGTTGTCGCGGTCGCGCTCGAGATTGTCGCGGATGAAGTCGAGGTCGTAGCCGTCGGCGACGTAGCGGATGCCCTTGGCGAGGAAGGGCTCGTCGGTCTCGACCTTTTCGAGACCCACCGGGCCCTGCTTGCGGGCGATCTCGGCGATGCGGGCGAGCTCGTCGACGAGGTCGTGTGCCGACAGGCGGCTCATGGTGAAGGCGAACTTGGCGCCGAGCGGAAGGCCGTGCAGGAGTGCCGAGAGCGGAAAGCGGATCATGGTAGCGGAGATCGAGCCGCCGAAGATGATGATCATGGCATGTTCGGAGATGAACATGTGAAGGTCGCCGCCCATGAAGATCATCATCGTGATGACGATGATGCCCGCAATGAGCCCGACGCTCGTCATGATATCCATGGGATACTCCAACGCGTACGCAACAACGGCCGTCCTGGCCGCTGGCGCGGCCCAACCCCGAACCGCATCGGAAACCCTAGAGTGCCGCCCTTAAAGCCGCGTAAAGGTTAAGTTGAGCCGGCGCGCCAGACCGGCGCAGCGCGTCGGGATGAGGCCGGCTTTGCCGATGGCCGACACGAATTTCAACACTTTGCTAACCATGATGGCGGCGCGCTAGCGTGCCAGGCCCGTCAGCTTCAGGCTCAGTTCGCGCAGGCGCTTGCGGGCAACTGCATCGTAGGCCTGCGGATTGGCACGCGCCTCGTTCATGCCGTTGAAGAACAGCCCGCTCTTGTCTGCGACATCGTCGCCCTCGACAAGGCGCAGGATCGCCGCGCCGCCCTGCTCCACCGTCGAGATCGGCGTGACGCCGCCGACGCGCACCATCGTGGTGTTCATGTAGGTCGCCGGATGCAGCGCGTTCACGGTGATGCCCGCGCCTCTCAGTTCGTCCGCGAGATCGATGGTGAACATGATCTGGGAGAGCTTGCTCTGTGCATAGGCACGCGAACCGCTGTAGCCTTTCGTGATCATGACGTCGTCGAAATCGATCGGATGCTGACCGAGGGAGGCGACGTTGACGATCCGCGACGGCGCCGCAGCCTTGAGCAGCGGCAGCAACAGATGGGCCAGCAGGAAACCGGAGAGGTAGTTCACGGCAAAGCGCAGTTCGTGACCGTCGGCGCTGACTTGTCGCTGCGGCCCATCGTTTTGCGAACCGATGCCGGCATTACTGACGAGGACGTCGAGACGTTGATGATCGCGGATGACCGCTTCGGCGAGCGCACGCGTACCCGACATCGACGACAGATCGGCCTGGTAGAAGGTCGGCGCGGCACCGCCGGCTTTCGCGATCTCGTCGCGAAACACCTTCGCACGCGCCGCATCGCGGCCATGGATCAGGACCCTTGCACCGTCTTCGGCCAGCCGGCGCGCGACGTAGCGGCCGACGCCGTCGGTTGAGCCGGTTACCAGGATCGTCTTGCCATTCATCTTCATCGTGTGTCCTCCGGCTGCGGCCCTGCGCCACGGGGGCGGAACGAGGGATGACTGCTATTCTACGGCCCTGCAGCATGCTCCATCGCGGGAGCCATTTTGCAATGTTGACGCTGTTCAGTCTTCTCACCGCGCTGCCTGCGGTGTTGGCGCTCCACCTGCTCGAGCCGGAACTCGTTCTGCCGGCCTTCAGCCTCGTGCTCTTTGCCGAGGCCGCCTTCGCGGTGATCGCAGCGCGCTTGATCCACCTTCCGGACAATGCGGAGGACATCACGCTGTGGGACCTTGCAGGTGGCTTCACCCTGATCGGGTGCGCCGCTGCAGTGTTCGGCGAGCCGGATCAGGCCGCCCTGTTTCTGACGGAACAGGGCGGCCCGCGGCCGGTGTCGCGGCCTTAGGCCGCCCCATCACCCCTCAGTGAATCTCCGCCGAACGCTTCAGCGCGGCCTTCAGTTTCTCGAGCGAGAAGTCGGGGCTGCGGGCGATCTCCAGGATCGGCGTCTCGCGGCGGCCGCAGAGTTCGGCGGCCTCCGGCAGCTTTGCTGCGATGTCGAGCGGGATCACGATGGCGCCATGCTGGTCGGCGTGGATCAGATCGTCAGACTTCACGGTCATGCCGGCAACGCGAACCTCGCCGCCAAAGCTCTCCGCATGCACCCAGGCATGCGACGGGCCGATCGAACCGGCCAGCGCCTGGAAGCCAGGGGCCCATTGCGGGATGTCGCGGATCGAGCCGTCGGTGATGACGCCGAGACAGCCGAGCGCCTTGTGCACGTTGCTCTGCACCTCGCCCCAGAACGCGCCGAAGCCGACGTCGGGACCATCGATGTCCTGGATCACCGAGATGCGCGGACCATGGCCGGTGCCGACATATTCGTAATACTCGATGCGGCGCCTGGACTGCTCTTCGGCCGGAAGCGAGGATTTCAGCACCGAGCGGATCGCGACCGTACGGGCATAGCCGACGATCGGCGGCAGATCGGGGAACGGGCAGACCAGTTGCTTGGTGGTGTAGCCGATCAGCCGGCGCTCGGGCGCCACGATCTCCATGGCATTGCAGATCGTCGGCGTGTCGTAGCGGCCCAGCGCTTCGAGGACGGAAGCGGGCAGCGGCCCGGTCGCTTTATCAGTCACGGCGTTCTCTCCCAGATTGGCGGTCGCTGTTGGCGCGATGCCGCCGGCACAGGGCGATATAGCCGAGATCAGGTCTCAACCCAACTCGGAGGGCCTCATGGCAGATATCCGCGTGTGGCCGCTCAGTGCAGCCGACCGGGCCGGTCGTCGTCGTCGTTGGACGGCTCCGACAAATTCGCCAGCGTCGGCGCCGACGGCGGTGAGGTGACCTCGCCTCCCGACGGCGCGGTGGCGTCCATCGCGCGGGCCTGGTCGCGATAGGATTTGTAGCCGAGCGGCAAAGCGAGAAGATACAGCACCGTGCCAATCGATAGCACGTGCCAGGGATAGGCGATCAGCAGCGCGATGAAGACGATCACCGCGACGAACGCCGGCAGCACCAGCTCCGGCGGCACGCGCATGCGCTTGGTCTTGCCGGAGAACACCGGCAGGCGCGACACCATCAGGAATGCGATCAGCAGCGTATAGGCCGCCGTCATCGCGGCGGGCCAGCGGCCGAGATCGAGGAACGCAACATAGATCGGCAGCAGCACGGTGATCGCGCCGGCCGGCGCCGGCACGCCAGTGAAGAAATTGGCAGCGAAGGCCGGCTTGTTCGGATCGTCCATGGTGGCATTGAAGCGCGCCAGGCGCAGGCCGCCGGAAATCGCGAACACCATGGCGGCGATCCAGCCGGCATTGCCGAGCTCGTGCAGCTGCCAGAAATACAGCATGAGCCCGGGCGCGACGCCGAAATTGACGAAATCGGCGAGGCTGTCGAGCTCGGCGCCGAACTTGGACTGGCCCTTGATCATGCGCGCGATGCGGCCGTCGATACCGTCGAGCGCGGCCGCGAACACGATGGCGTAGACGGCGAGCGACATCCGCCCTTCGATCGACAGGCGGATCGAGGTCAGGCCGGCACAGATCGCCAGCAGCGTGATGACGTTGGGCACCAGCATCCGCACCGGAATCGGGCGGAACCGCCGGCGGCGCGTATCGGGGTATTTGAAGTCATAGGGCGTCATCGCGGGTCCTCACCTCAAGGCGAGATATAGCAAGCCGCGTCTCCATCCGCCATTGCGGCGGAAGGCCCCCACAGACCGACTTATTGGTTAATTGGCGCGGAAGGCGCGGCTGGGGTCGTCTCCGGAAAGGTCGGCCAAAATCGTCTCGCCGGCGATCGCAGTCTGCCCTTCCGAGACCAGCGCCTTGGTCCCCACAGGCAGATAGACATCGAGCCGGGAGCCGAAGCGGATCAGGCCGAAGCGCTCGCCGACGCCGATCGCCTGACCCTCCCTGACGAAGCAGACGATGCGCTTGGCGACGAGCCCTGCGATCTGCACCACGCCGATCCGCGCCGTCGCCGTCGAGATGACCAGCGAGTTGCGCTCATTGTCCTCGCTGGCCTTGTCGAGCTCGGCATTGATGAAAAGACCGGGGCGGTAGGCGATGCGGTCCACCCTGCCCGCTACGGGAGCGCGGTTCACGTGGCAATTGAACACGCTCATGAACACCGAGATGCGCGGCAGCGGCCGGTCGCCGAGCCCGAGCTCGGCCGGCGGCAGCGCCATGGTGATCATCGAGACGCGGCCGTCGGCCGGCGACACCACAAGCCCCTCGCGCACCGGCGTCACACGGACGGGGTCGCGGAAGAACAGCGCACACCACACGGTCAGGATCGTGCCGATCCACCCCAAAGGCGACCACAGCCAGAACAGGACGAGGCTTGCCAGCGCGAAGCCGCCAATGAAGGGATAGCCCTCCTTGTGGATCGGCGGGATCTGACGCTGGATCGAATCGAGAATGGACATCGGTATCTGCCGCTCGGGGTTAATGGCACGGATCGTCGCGCGGGCCTGTTTAGGCCAGAGTTGGGACCGGAGACAAGGTCACTCCGCTGCCGCAGGCGCCGTCAGGGCGTCATCGACCGGCGGCGGCTCCCGGTTGGGGGCCTCGCTGGTATCGGCCATCTTGGCCAGTTTCTCGCGGGCCGCCTCGGCCTCACGCTGCCTGTTCCACATGCTGGCATAGAGACCGCCATGCGCGAGCAACTGGCCATGGGTCCCCCGCTCGGCAATGCGGCCCTGGTCCAGCACGATGATCTCGTCGGCCCCGACGATGGTCGAAAGCCGGTGCGCGATCACCAACGAGGTGCGATTCTTCGCCACGCGATCGAGCGCGCCCTGGATCTCGTGCTCGGTATGGGTATCGAGCGCCGAGGTCGCCTCGTCCAGCACCAGGATCGGCGGCGCCTTCAGGACGGTGCGCGCGATCGCGACGCGCTGCTTCTCGCCGCCGGACAGTTTGAGCCCGCGCTCGCCGACCTGGGTCTCGTAGCCCATCGGCGCCATGCGGATGAAATGGTCGATCTGCGCCAGCTGCGCCGCCTCTTCGACTTCAGCGTCATCGGCGTCCCAGCGACCGTAGCGGATGTTGTAGCGGATGGTGTCGTTGAACAGCACGGTGTCCTGAGGCACCATGCCGATCGAGGCACGAAGCGAATCCTGGGTCACCGCGCGGATGTCCTGGCCGTCGATCAGGATCCTGCCGCCGGAGACATCATAGAGGCGAAACAGAAGGCGCGAGATGGTCGACTTGCCTGCGCCCGACGGGCCGACGATGGCGACGGTCTTGCCGGCCGGCACCTCGAAGCTGATGCCCTTGAGGATCGGGCGGGTCGGCTCATAGGCAAAGCGCACGTCCTCGAAGCGCACGGTGCCGGCGGAAATGACCAGCGGCGTTGCATCGGGCGCGTCCTTGATCTCGGCCTCGCGGCCGATCACGCCGAACATCTTCTCGATGTCGATGATCGCCTGCTTGATCTCGCGATAGACCATGCCCATGAAGTTCAGCGGCTGGTAGAGCTGGATCATCATGGCGTTGACCAGCACGAAATCACCGACCGTGTTGGTGCCGTTGCGCACGCCGATCGCGCACATCAGCATGGTCGCGGTCAGCCCCAGCGTGAAGATCACGGCCTGGCCGGTGTTGAGCACCGCGAGCGAGGTGTAGGTGTGGACGCTCGCCTCCTCGTAGCGCGCGACCGACTTGTCGTAGCGCTGCGCCTCGCGGGCCTCGGCGCCGAAATACTTCACGGTCTCGTAGTTGAGCAGCGAGTCGATCGCCTTGGTGTTCGCCTCCGTGTCGGAATCGTTCATCCTGCGGCGGATGCCGATGCGCCACTCGGTCGCGATGTAGGTGTAGTACATGTAGAGCGTGACCGTGATCAGGGTCGCGACCACGTAGCGCCAGTCGAACTGCCAGAGCAGCACCGCCATCAGCAGCGAGACCTCGACGATGGTCGGGATCAGCTGCAAGATCACCATGCGGACGATGACCTCGATGCCCTCGCGGCCGCGCTCGAGCACGCGCGTCAGACCGCCGGTCTTGCGCTCGAGGTGAAAGCGCAATGACAGCTCGTGCATGTGGACGAAGGTGATGGTGGCGAGCTTGCGCACCGCATGCATGGCCACGCGCGCGAAGATGCCGTCGCGCCATTGCGTCAGCAGCGCCATCAAGATGCGCATCACGCCGTAGCTCACGGTCAGCAACAGCGGCGAGGCGATCACCCAGAGGTGCCAATTGTCCGCCTGCACCGGCGCCGTGTTGGCGCCGGTCAGCGCGTCCGTCGCCCATTTGAAGCTGAACGGCACCGTCAGCGTGATAAGCTTGGCAGCAAGCAGCAGCACAAGCGACCACACCACGCGCATCTTCAGGTCGAAGCGGTCACCCGGCCAGATATAGGGCCACAGATGCGCCAGCGTGCCCATCAGCGTCGCCCGCTCCGGTGCGCCGCCGGGAGGAGGATCGGGAACGTCGGCGCCGTCGAACGATTGAGGTTGGTCCATCAAAACGCCTGAAAGCCCGCCGGATGCGGGCGCCGCTGCGATTAACGATTTTCGCCCGTCATATAGAGCCTTCCTGATGTCAGCGCACCCCGCCAGATGGCGAATCTTCGATTGTTTGCCGTCGTTTACCAGTAGATTTCCGGGAGTATCGAATCACCGATTGGGCTTGACGCCTCTTCGCTGCAATGCATCATGGCACCAATGAGCACTATCAAAACCGTCTGTGTCTATTGCGGCTCCGGCCCCGGAACCAATCCCCGCTTCACCGAAGGCGCCAAGGCGTTCGGCAAGGCGCTCGCCGAGAACAACGTTCGGCTCGTCTATGGCGGCGGCTCGCTCGGCCTGATGGGCTCGGTCGCGACCTCCGTGCTCGATCACGGCGGCACCGTCACCGGCATCATCCCGGAATTCCTGCGGATGCGCGAGAACGCGCTGACGCGCGTGCAGGAGATGATCGTCACCCCCGACATGCACGAGCGCAAGCGCCTGATGTTCGAACGCTCCGACGCCTTCGTGGCGCTGCCCGGCGGCATCGGCACGCTGGAAGAGCTGGTCGAGCAATTGACCTGGAAACAGCTCGGCCGTCACGCCAAGCCGGTGCTGCTCGCCAACATCGACAATTTCTGGGAGCCGCTGTTCTCGCTGCTGTCGCACATGCGCCAGACCGAGTTCATCCGCGCCGGCCTCTCGGTCGACATCCTCAAGGCCGATCGGGTCGAGGACATCTTGCCGAAGCTGAAGGCGGCTGCAGCCCAGATTGACGAGGCCGAGAAGAAGCTCGCCCCGGAAGTCGCTCGCAAGCTCTGACGTCCTACTCGCTCGGAAACGTCACCGCCTCGATCCGGTTACCATCGGGGTCGGTGACGAAGGCCGCGTAGTAGCGCACGCGGTCATGCGGCCGGATGCCGGGCGCACCGTCCGAGGCGCCGCCGGCGGACAGCGCTGCGGCGTGAAACGCATCGACCTCGCTTGTCGTCTTCGCCCGCAGGCAGGTATGGACGCCGCTTTCGGGCGCCACGCGCGGCATGGCCTCGCGTAGATTGATCCAGAATTCCGGATAGGCCTTGCCGAAACCGATCGTGCGCGGCCGCGTGACGAGGCGCGAAAGGCCGAGGGCGGCGAGCGTTGCCTCGTAGAATTTCGCGGCGCGGTCGAGATCGCTGACGCCGACGGAGATGTGATCGATCATTGGTCGCGCTACCCTCTCCCACCGTCATTCCGGGGCACGCGGAGCGTGAACCCGGAATCTCGAGATTCTCAGGTGCGCAACTGCGCACCATAGTTCGATGCTCCGCATCGCCCCGGAATGACGAGACAAAACCCTACGCCGGCGCGCCCGACTTCACGAGCTTGTAGATCACCGAATCCATCAGCGCCTGGAACGAAGCGTCGATAATGTTGGGGGAGACGCCGACGGTGGTCCAGCTGTCGCCGTTCTCGTCCTCGCTCTCGATCAGGACGCGCGTGACCGCGCCGGTGCCGCCGTTGAGGATACGCACGCGGTAGTCGATCAGCTTCAGCCCCTCGATGTATTTCTGGTACTTGCCGAGGTCCTTGCGCAGGGCAACGTCGAGGGCGTTGACGGGACCGTTGCCTTCGGCAGCCGAGATCAGATGCTCGCCGGCGACGTCGACCTTCACCACGGCCAAAGCGACGGTGACACGTTCGCCATGCGAATTGTAGCGTTGCTCGACATTGACGTCGAACTGCTCGACCTCGAAATAATGCGGTACCTTGCCGAGCGTGCGGCGCGCCAACAGTTCGAACGAGGCGTTGGCGGATTCATAGGCGTAGCCGGCCGCCTCGCGCTCCTTCAATTCCTCGACGAGGCGCGTCAGCTTCGGATCGCTCTTCTCATAGGGAATGCCGGCGCGGTCGAGCTCGGCGATGACGTTGGAACGTCCGGCCTGGTCCGAGACCAGGACCTTGCGGTGGTTGCCGACCGTCTCCGGCAGCACGTGCTCGTAGGTCTGCGGGTCCTTCAGCACCGCGGACGCATGGATGCCGGTCTTGGTGACGAAGGCGCTCTCGCCGACATAGGCCGCATGCCGGTTCGGCACCCGGTTGAGCATGTCGTCGAGCGTGCGCGAGACCTTGACAAGCGTCGCCAGCTTCTCGGCCGTGACGCCGATCTCGAGGGCGTCCGAAAACTCCGGCTTCAGCTTCAGCGTCGGGATCAGCGAGCAGAGATTGGCGTTGCCGCAGCGCTCGCCAAGGCCGTTCAGCGTGCCCTGGATCTGCCGCGCGCCGGCACGCACCGCGGCGAGCGAATTGGCCACCGCCTGCTCGGTGTCGTTATGGGCGTGGATGCCGACATGGTCGCCAGGGATGTGCCTTGTGACTTCGGTAACAATGGCCTCGACCTCGTGCGGCATGGTGCCGCCATTGGTGTCGCACAGCACCACCCAGCGCGCGCCGGCCTCGAAGGCGGCCTTGGCGCAGGCGAGCGCGAAGCTCGCATCTTCCTTGTAGCCGTCGAAGAAATGCTCGCAGTCGAGCATGACCTCGCGACCGGCGGCCTTCGCGGCCGCGACGCTGTCGCGGATCGAGGCGAGGTTTTCCTCCTTCGTCGTCTCCAGCGCGACGCGCACCTGATAGGCGGATGCCTTCGCGACGAAGCAGATCGCGTCGGCCTTCGCTGCCAAAAGCCCGGCGACGCCGGGATCGTTCGAGACCGAGCGCCCGGCCCGGCGCGTCATGCCGAACGCCGTGAAGCGCGCATGAGCGAGCTTGGGCTTGCTGCCGAAGAACTCGGTGTCGAGCGGATTGGCGCCGGGATAGCCGCCTTCGACATAGTCGATGCCGAGGTCATCGAGCATCGCGGCGATGACCTGCTTGTCGGTCAGCGTGAAATCGACGCCGTTGGTCTGCGCGCCGTCGCGCAGCGTGGTGTCGAACAGATAAAGGCGCTCCTTGCTCATTGCCCCGCTCCGAGCGTCTTCTTCATGGTGGTGTTGGCGAGCCACTCGTCGTTGATGGTGATGCTGTTACGCTGCATGGCGACGTAGCCGCGCTTGGCGAAAAAGCCCTGCGCGGTGTCGCTGGCATCGACCGAGAGGTTTTGCGCGCCGCGGCCGCCGGCAAGCTTTTCCAAAGCGTCGACCAGCAGGGTTGCGATGCCCTGCCCGCTGACGGCCGGATGCACATAGAGCATGCGAATGTGATCGGTGCCGCGCAGCGAGGCAAAACCAACCGGCGAGCCATCGAGCGTCGCGATCAGCGTCAGATCGGACGCGAGGTGCTTGCCGAACTCTTCGCCGTCCGCCGCCTCCATCCAGGCCTGCTGCTGCGCCTCGCTATAGTCGTCGCCGGTCAGCTCCTCGATGCTGGCGGCGAAGATCGCGGCAAGCACCGGCACGTCATCAGGCAGGAACGGCCGCAGGCCGGGCTTTGGCAAAGTCTGTCCCATCGTCCTCACCACATCCCATAAAGCTTGAGAACCAGCGCCACGGCACCCGCGAGCAGCGCGATCTTCAGCGCGATGTAATAGAGCCAGTGCCGCGGAAAAGGCGTGTCGGGCCGGGTCATCGCGAAAACTCCCAGGTGGTGCCGTCCTTGGAGTCCTTGATCGCGACGCCCATTGCAGCGAGCAGATCGCGAATGCGGTCGGATTCCCTGAAGTCCTTGCGGCTACGGGCCGCCGTTCGCTCTGCGAGCAGGCGCTCGACCTCCTTGGCGTCGACGCCGCTCGCCTGCTGCTTGCGGCCTTCCCACTGCGCCGCGCTCTCGGACAAGAAGCCGAGCAGGCGCAACGAGCCCGCGAGGGCGCCCACGTCACCTCCACGCAGGCTGTGCAGCGCCGCGATCGCCAGCGGCGTGTTGAGATCGTCGAGCAGCGGCTCGACCACGGACGCAGCCGGCTCGCCGGGCGCGACGTCGGCGGCAACGCGATACCAGTCGTCGAGCGTCTTGGCGCTCTCCTCCAGCGACTTCATGGTCCAGTCGATCGGCGAACGGTAGTGCGTCTTGAGCATGTTCAGGCGCAGCACCTCGCCCGGCCAATCCGCGAGCAGCTCATGGATGGTGATGAAGTTGCCGAGGCTCTTCGACATCTTCTCGCTCTCGACCTGCAGGAAGCCGTTGTGCATCCAATAGTTCGCCATGCGCTGCTGGTGGAAGGCGCAGCAGGTCTGCGCGACCTCGTTCTCGTGATGCGGAAACACCAGATCAATACCGCCGCCGTGGATGTCGAAATGCTCGCCGAGATGCTTCCAGGCCATGGCCGAGCACTCGATGTGCCAGCCCGGACGCCCCTCGGCCTTGATGCCGGCCGGCGACGGCCAGGACGGCTCGCCCGGCTTGGACGGCTTCCACAGCACGAAATCGGTGGCATCGCGCTTGTAAGGCGCGACATCGACGCGGGCGCCGGCGATCATCTCGTCGAGCGATCGCTTCGACAGCGCACCGTAGCGGGGCAACGAGGAATTTGCTGCGTTCATCGCCTGCGGCGAGAACAGCACGTGGTCCTCGGCGACATAGGCAAAGCCGCCCTTGATCAGCCGCTCGATGATCTCGCGCATCTCGCCGATATGCTCGGTCGCACGCGGCTCGACGCTCGGCCGAAGCGCTCGAAGCGCGTCGACGTCGGCGTGAAACTGCTTGCCGGTCTGCTCGGTGACCTTGCGGATCGCCTCGTTCAGCGGCAGGCCCGGAAAGTCGCGCGCGGCGCGGTCGTTGATCTTGTCGTCGACGTCGGTGATGTTGCGGACATATTTGACGTGCGCCTCGCCATAGAGATGGCGTAGCAGCCGAAACAGCACGTCGAACACAATCACCGGCCGCGCATTGCCGATATGGGCGAAGTCATAGACGGTCGGCCCGCAGACATACATGCGGACGTTCTCCGCATCGAGCGGCGCGAAGATGCGTTTTTCCTTCGTCAGCGTATCGTAAAGGCGCAATTCCATATGGATACCCGTCGGCTGTTGGCCGGGCGTCCAGGGCTCTCAATGTTTTTGAGAAAAGACGGCTCCAGCCAGCGAATCGCTAGCTCATAATCTCGCGGCAAATGGCGCAAATGGCGAGGAGACCGTTCATGCGGCCACATATGGGCTATGAGGCGGCCCCGCGTCAAGGGAGCCGCGGAAATGCCGTTTTATGTCCGCAAAGCGCGCAGCCCGCCGGGATCGTTCATGATCCTTAACTATTTGAGCCCATTCTGGAACCAGATTGTTCCCTTTTTGCCTCCCGGTATTTTCATGCGATCCTTGCTCGCGCTCATTTTCAGCGCCTCAATCCTCGCGGCATCCGGTGCCGGCGCCGAGACCCGCGTCTTCATCATCGCCAACCAGGCTGACGGCTACGGCGTCGATCAGTGCCTGGCCAAGGGCGAGAAATGCGGCGCCTCCGTCGCCCGCACCTACTGCCAGTCACGAGATTTTGCCCAGGCATCAAGCTATCGCCGGGTCGATCCCGACGAAATTACCGGCTCTGTCCCCAAATCCGGCGCAAACTGCTCCCATGGCCATTGCGACGAATATGTCGCAATCACTTGCCAGCGCTGAATTCGCTCGGAGCTGGCGCAGCTTAGGCCCGGTCTTTGGTCCCCAAAACGACGTGACGATGCCGCAGGAAGCGGCTATTGGGAGGGCGCGCTTCGGCCCCCAGATCACATTGGGCCATGACCTCGCTAGAATGGCGGATATGCCTGAATTTTTGTCCCTCTCTCGTGCTCGCCTACTTCTTGCCTGCACCGTGCTCTTGAGCACGGCCGTGCTCGTCACCGGCGCTTTCGCGCAGGCCGGTCCGCCCGGACCGCCGCCTCAACCCGGCCAGAACGGACTTGGGCCCAATCCGATGTGCGTGCGGTTGGAAGGCCAGCTCGCGGCGCTGGACCGCGGCGGCGGTGGTGACCCCGCGCGCGAAGACCAGATCCGCCGTTACCAGGATTCCCAGGCCAAGCAGCAGGCCGAGCTCGACCGCGTCACCATGCAGGCCAAGCGCATGGGCTGCGATTCCTCCGGCTTCTTCTCGCTGTTCAATGGCCAGTCGGCCCAATGCGGACCGGTCAACACCCAGATCCAGCAGATGCGCGCCAATCTGGACCAGATCACCGGCAATCTCGAGCGTTTGCGCGGCGGTGGCGGCGGCTTCAGCGCGGAACGCGACAGTCAGCGCCGCTCGGTGCTGGTTGCGCTGGCGCAGAACAATTGCGGCCCGCAATATGCCAACGCCGTGCAGTCGCAAGGCGGCGGCAACTTCCTCAGCAATCTGTTCGGCGGCAACAACGCGGGCAATCCGCAAAGCGTGCCGCCCTCCGATCTCGGCCCGCAATCCGGCACCTATCGCACCGTGTGCGTGCGCACCTGCGACGGCGCCTATTTCCCGGTCTCGTTTGCGACGGTGCCGGCGCGCTTCCCCGACGACGAGAAGACCTGCAAGGCGCTCTGCCCGGCCGCGGAAGCCGTGCTCTACACCCATCGCAATCCCGGCGAGGACATGAACTCCGCGGTCTCGGTCAGTGGCCAGCCCTACACGGCGCTGCCGACCGCTTTCAAATTCCGCAGCGAGTTCAACCCATCCTGCTCCTGCAAGGCTGCGGGACAGACCTGGGCGGACGCATTGAAATCGGCCGACGACAAGGCGGCAGCCGAGCAGCAGGGCGATATCATCGTCACCGAGGAGAGCGCCAAGAAGATGCAGCAGCAGCGGCTCAACAAGGGCACGCCTGCGAATGCCAAGAAGGGCGCAGCTCCCGCTCCGACGACGGCGAATGCACCGGCCGCGACGCCGCCGGCGGATACCGGCACGGCAGCATCGAGTTCAGAGAACAAGCCGATCCGCTCGGTCGGACCGACCTTCCTGCCGCAGCAGCAGAAGTAAATCACCTTTTGCTCAACTGTCATGCCCCGCGACCGGCTACGCCAAGGCTTCGCCGGGGTTTGAGGTCTTGGCTCGCCGAAGCTTCAGCGTAGGCGGCAAGCGGGGCATCCAGTACTCCGTGTCGGTCATCCGCTTTCGCGGATGATGACAACAATCAATGGGGCGCAATCGCCCGTCTCACTCACCCTCGCGGCTCCACGGGAAGAGATTGGCCGGAAAGTCCGCTGCGTAGCGCCTTCCCTTCGGGGGCGGCGGCGGCGCGTCCGGTGGATTCGGATTCGGCTCGACCACCCGCCGATAGAGGTGCCAGGTGGCATGGCCAAGCACCGGCAGAACGACAGCGAGACCGACGAAGAGCGGTACCGAGCCGATCACGAGCAGCGCCGCGACGATGAGGCCCCATCCGGCCATCGCAACCGGGTTCGCCGCTACTGCTCGGAGCGAGGTGCGGATCGCGTCGATCGCAGTCGCATGCCGGTCGAGCATCAACGGAAACGACACGACGCTAACGCACAAAGCCACAACCGCAAACAGGAAGCCGACACCGCAACCGACGATGATGAGCGACCAGCCTTCCGGTGTCGTCAGCACGCGCGTTGCGAAGTCGGGAATGCTTGCGGCCGCCGCATGACCGAAGATTGAGACATAGATTGCGTTCGCGACACCGATCCAGGCCCCGAACAGGACCAGCAGGAGCACACCGAGTTCGACCATGGCCCCGAAAGACGGTGCGCGCAGCACCTTGACCGCATCCCATGCATCGACCTCCTCGCCGCGCTCACGACGCCGGCTGAGTTCGTAGAGACCGATCGCGGCAAACGGGCCAATCAAGGCAAAGCCGGCGGCCAGTGGAAATAGTAGCGGCAGCACCGAATAGCCGAGAACCATCCTGAACAGGACGAGACCGAGAACGGGATAAATCACGCACACGACGATCGCGTGACTCGGCATCGCCTGGAAATCCTCCCAACCCAGGCGCAGGGCCTCGGTCAGATCGGACAGGGTGATCTTGCGAATGGGATAGGAGGCCGCTTCGCCGAATACGTGCCGCCTGATGATGTCGTGGGAGTACAGAGTGGCCATGAACGGACCTCCCGTGCTGAAAATCGCGGTTTCGATAACACGCGCTTTCCAGCCACGCGTGTCCGCCTGACGAGCAGGAAACGCGATGGGGCGAGTACGGCAACCCAGGTTCAGCGAACGAGCCTGGCCGGACGGAACCCGTCGCGACCTGCCTCGCAAAGTTTAGCGCTTGCGGCGCAAGGCTGCACTCACGGTTGAGTGAATTGTGCACTAGCACGGATTTGTGCGTTGCATCACCCAGACCCAACATGCGCGCCTGATGCTCTGTCGGCTTGCCAGCACCGCAATCACCCCACGTCGGGGCACCTACATTGCGCTATTGACGCCGGGTTAGGCAGGTATCATTTTAGACGCAGACGCCCTTAGAGTTGATGGTCGCGAACATTCTCTTGATTTCGCGGCCAGTGGAATGGGCGAGGCAAGAGGCCGGCGATGGCATAAGTGCCAACCGAGAAAGGCCAGCCATCGCGACAGACATGAGCTCCGCCCTGGATTCGTATCCGTAGCCTTCGATGGCAAGGATGGATCAGGATGGCTGTCGCACTGATACTGCTTCTGGTCGCGATCGGCTCGGTGCTGTTTCACATCTACAGCCCCTGGTGGTGGACGCCGATTGCCACGAACTGGGCCTATATCGATCACACCATCAACATCACGTTCTGGATCACGGGCTTTGTTTTCGTCGCCGTCATCGCCTTCATGGCCTATTGCGTCTTCCGCTTTCACCACAAGGAGGGAAGACAGGCTGATTACAATCCGGAGAACAAAAAGCTCGAATGGTGGCTGAGCGTCGGGACCGGAATCGGTGTCGCGGCCATGCTGGCGCCTGGCCTCGTGGTCTGGCATCAGTTCGTGACCGTGCCTGCGGACGCCACCGAGGTCGAGGTCATGGGCCAGCAATGGCAATGGAGCTTCCGCCTTCCGGGCAAGGACGGGCGGCTCGGCACATCCGATGTCCGCAACATCGCTTCCGACAATCCGATGGGACTCAATCGCGACGATCCGCATGCGCAGGACGACGTCGTGATCGAGAACGGCGACCTGCACCTTCAACTGGGAAAGCCGGTCAAGGTTCTGCTCCGCTCGGTTGATGTCCTGCACGATTTCTACGTGCCCGAATTCCGGGCCAAGATGGACATGGTTCCAGGCATGGTGACTTATTTCTGGATCACGCCGATCCGAACCGGAACGTTCGACGTTCTCTGTGCGGAGCTTTGTGGCGCGGCTCACTATCAGATGCGGGCCAAGGTCATCATCGACGAAGAGCGTGAATATCACGCTTGGCTGGAGCAACAGAAGACGTTTGCCGAATTGTCGCCGGCAAACACCGTCGTGAAGGCGAGATATCAATCCGGCGGCAAGTAGCAAGGCGCCGCCGCGAAGATGAATCGGGTGCGTGAGACCAACTCGTCGCCCCCGATGGAAACGACCGAGGAGGTTTTCTATGGTCGATATTCCATATGAAGGGATCGCTGGCACGCCGCCTGCCGAAGTACCTGATGTCGAGCTCTATCATCCGAGGAGCTGGTGGACACGGTATGTCTTCTCGCAGGACGCCAAGGTGATCGCCATTCAGTACTCGCTGACGGCCTCGGCCATCGGGCTGGTGGCCCTGGTGCTGTCGTGGCTGATGCGACTGCAGCTGGGATTCCCCGGCACGTTCTCCTTCATCGATGCCAACCAGTACCTCCAGTTCATCACCATGCACGGCATGATAATGGTGATCTACCTGCTCACCGCGTTGTTCCTCGGCGGCTTCGGCAACTACCTGATTCCGCTGATGGTCGGCGCCCGGGACATGGTCTTCCCTTATGTGAACATGTTGAGCTACTGGGTCTATCTGCTCGCAGTGCTGGTGCTGGCCTCGACATTCTTCGTGCCCGGCGGCCCCACCGGCGCCGGCTGGACGCTGTACCCGCCGCAAGCAATCCTCTCCGGAACGCCCGGGCAGGATTGGGGCATCATTCTCATGATGTCGTCCCTGATCCTGTTCATCATCGGCTTCACGATGGGCGGGTTGAATTATGTGGTCACGGTGCTCCAGGCACGCACCCGCGGCATGACCTTGATGCGCCTGCCCCTGACGGTGTGGGGGATTTTCACGGCGACGGTCATGGCGCTCTTGGCATTCCCTGCCCTCTTCGTTGCCTCGGTCATGCTGCTGCTCGACCGTCTGTTGGGCACCAGCTTCTTCATGCCGTCCCTGGTCGAGATGGGCCAGCAGTCGAAATATGGCGGCGGCAGCCCGCTGCTCTTCCAGCACCTGTTCTGGTTCTTCGGCCACCCCGAAGTCTACATCGTCGCCCTGCCCGCCTTCGGCATCGTCTCCGATCTGATCAGCACGCATGCGCGCAAGAACATCTTCGGCTACCGCATGATGGTCTGGGCGATCGTGGCCATCGGCGCGCTCAGCTTCGTCGTATGGGCGCACCACATGTATGTGAGCGGCATGTTCCCGCAATTCGGGTACTTCTTCGCCACCACGACGCTCATCATCGCCATCCCCACCGCGATCAAGGTCTATAACTGGGTGCTGACCCTGTGGCGCGGCGACATTCATCTCAGGGTGCCGATGCTGTTCGCCCTCGGCTTCATCATCACCTTCGTGAACGGCGGGCTCACCGGCCTCTTCCTCGGCAACGTCGTCGTGGACGTGCCCCTCTCCGATACCATGTTCGTAGTCGCGCATTTCCACATGGTGATGGGCGTAGCGCCGATCATGGTCGTGCTGGGTGCGATCTATCACTGGTACCCCAAGGTCACGGGGCGAATGTACAATGACGCACTCGGCAAGTTTCACTTCTGGGTCACTTTCCTCGGCGCCTACCTGATCTTCTTCCCCATGCACTATCTTGGGCTGCTCGGGGTTCCGCGCCGGTATTTCGAACTCGGAGATACGTCGTTCATCCCGTCCTCGGCCCATTCACTGAACGCCTTCATCTCCGTGGTGGCCTTGACCGTCGGCTTCAGCCAGATGGTGTTCCTGTTCAATCTTGCCTGGAGCCTGTTCAAAGGTGAGGCCTCAGGCGGCAATCCGTGGCGGGCGACGACGCTGGAATGGCAGACGCCGGAGACGCCTCCCGGACACGGCAACTGGGGCAAGGAGCTGCCGGTCGTCTACCGCTGGGCTTATGACTACAGCGTACCCGGCGCGGACGAGGACTTCATTCCGCAGAACCAGCCGCCGCGCGCGACGCACGTCCTTCAAGGAGCTGCTTCGTGAGTGCCGTCCTCCTGTTCGTGGCTGTGATCGCGGTCGTCGCCGGATGGTGGCTGTCGCAGCAGCGGCTGACGGCCCGGCCCTGGCTGGAGGAAGGTCCGGCCGGTGACTTCCCCGGCGGCGACGCCATGACCTGGCCGGCAGCGAAGATCGGACTTGGCGTGTTTCTCGCCGTCGCGAGCGCATTGTTCGTCCTCTTCATCAGCGCCTACTCGATGCGCATGGACGTGGCGGACTGGCGGACGCTGCCCGTGCCGCGGCTGCTGTGGTTCAACACGGGCGTCCTGATCCTGAGCAGCGTCGCGCTGCAATGGTCCTACGTGGCCGCGCGCCGAGACGACCCTGAAGGCGTCATGATCGGCCTGCTCGCGGGCGGCGCAGCTGCCGTGATCTTCCTCGGCGGACAGCTTCTGGCCTGGCAACAGCTCGGCGCGGCCGGATATTTCGTGGCGTCGAATCCGGCGAACTCCTTCTTCTACCTGTTGACCGCTGTGCACGGGCTGCATCTGACGGGCGGTCTGGTGGCTTTGGGCCGAACCTCGACCAAGATGTGGCGTGGCGCCGGGATCGCCGACATGCGCTTGAGCGTGGAGCTGTGCGCCATCTACTGGCACTTCCTGCTGCTGGTCTGGCTTGTTCTGCTCGGGCTTCTCACGGGCTGGACCGACGATTTCGTCAACATCTGTCGCCGATTGCTGAGCTAGGGAGGCGAGACCAGATGGCAGAGACCGTGCTGACAAATCCGGGCCATTCGACTGCGCGGCTTGAAGGCTGGCGCGGCATCGCCGCCGACTGGGCGTCCGATCAGCGCGCCTTCAAGAACGTGTCCTGGGGCAAGGCCATGATGTGGATCTTCCTCCTCAGCGACACCTTCATCTTCAGTTGCTTCTTGCTCTCCTACATGACGGCGCGCATGTCGACGACCGTGCCGTGGCCCAATCCCAGCGAGGTCTTCGCCCTCAACATCGCCGGCAATCACATTCCGCTGATTCTGATCGCAATCATGACCTTTGTCCTGATCAGCAGCAGCGGCACGATGGCGATGGCCGTCAATTTCGGCTACCGCCGCGATCGCGTCAGAACCGCGGCCTTGATGCTGGCCACGGCGGCGTTCGGCGCAACCTTCGTCGGCATGCAGGCCTTCGAATGGACCAAGCTGATCATGGAGGGCGTCCGGCCCTGGGGCAATCCGTGGGGCGCGCCGCAGTTTGGTGCGAGCTTCTTCATGATCACCGGATTCCACGGCACCCACGTGACCATCGGCGTGATCTTCCTGATCGCCATTGCGCGGAAGGTCTTGCGCGGCGACTTCGACGTCGAGAGGCGCGGCTTCTTCACCAGCCGCAAGGGATATTACGAGATCGTCGAGATCATGGGCCTGTACTGGCACTTCGTCGATCTCGTGTGGGTATTCATCTTTGCATTCTTCTATCTTTGGTGAGGTCGGCGCATGACAAACGCGGCGGTACACATGGAAGGACAGCTTCACGCTCCGGCGCATGGCGCAGTCGCAACGGGAGCCGTTCACGCCAGCGGTCAACAGCACCCGATCAAGCTCTACCTCGTGGTCTGGGGCTGGTTGTTCGTCCTCAGCACGTGCTCCTACCTCGTCGACTATTTTGGCCTGCATGGCTACCTGAGGTGGTCGCTGATCCTGCTGTTCATGGTGTTGAAGGCCGGCCTGATCGTCGCCGTCTTCATGCACATGGCCTGGGAGCGACTGGCCTTGGCCTATGCCATCCTGCTGCCGCCGATCGCGGTATTGGTCTTTGTGTCGATCATGGTGCTCGAATCCGAATACACGCACTTCCTGCGGGTGCTGTTTTTCGCAACCCCGTCATAGCGCCAATCTGAGTTCTCACCGCCATTACTTTGCGAGGTGGGCATCTGGTTACGCCAGCTCGCTGCGAAGCCTGCGATCTATTGCGCGCAGCAGTTCGCCAACCCGTCCTCCACCGGACGGTGCGAGCGGGTAGCGGCGCAGAACCTCGACGAGCCCAGGCGTCGCGCGCCGGACGGCGCGCTCAACATAGTCGGCACCAACATCTGCAGCATCGCCCGCTGCAAGTTCAGTGGCCCGGGCTGCATGGGCGGGCGCGCCGAGAATGTGCCTGACCTGAGTCGATCGAGCCAAGGGATGGAGATAGGCCGCGGATGAGGCACACATCGCGGCGCGCGCAGCTTGGCTGGCTGCTGCATTTTCGGCTTCCTTTGCTGCCTTCAGCGCGGCCCAGGCAGCATCGCGCAGGGCCTTCACCCGCTTGCCTCCTCTTGCGAACGTCCGGGCGGTTTCGAGCGCATCGCGCGGACGGGAATCTGCGGGATACGATTGCTCGAATATCTCCAGCACGTCCGCGGCATTTTCCGCCGCGTAGGCAGCGACCTCACGGAGGTCCTCAATATCTAGGATGAACTCGTCTGCCATGCCTCACCTGCTCGACACCAGCGCGGGGCCATCCCTATTGACGCGCTATGGCCGAAGTCGGTCGTCTCAATATCCGCCGCGGAGTACTGGATCATCCGCCTTCGCGGATGATGACAGCGAACCATGGGGCGCTATCGTCCTCACACCGAAAGCTTCACCCCTCGAACGCGTCGATCGACGCCTTGCTGCCGCGCGAGACCAGCGTCTCGTCGACGGCGGGCAGCCCCTCCCCCTTGTCGCGAAAGCGGTTGGTGATGGGATAGCGGCGGTCGCGGCCGAAATTCCTCGGCGTCACCTTCACGCCGGGCGCGGCCTGGCGGCGCTTGTATTCGGCGACGTTGAGCAGATGGTCGATGCGGGTGACCGTTTCGCGATCGAAACCGGCCGCGATGATCTGATCCAGCGGCTGCTCGCGCTCGACAAGACGCTCCAGGATGGCATCGAGCACCTCATAGGGCGGCAGCGAATCCTGATCGGTCTGGTTCTCGCGCAGCTCCGCGCTCGGCGGCCGCGTGATGATGTCGGGCGGGATCACCTCGCCCGCCGGCCCGAGCGCGCCATCGGGCTTCCAGCCGTTGCGCAGGCTTGCCAGCCGAAACACCTGGGTCTTGTAGATATCCTTGATCGGGTTGAAGCCGCCGTTCATGTCGCCATAGAGCGTGGCGTAGCCGACCGACATTTCCGACTTGTTGCCTGTCGTCACCACCATCAACCCGGTCTTGTTGGAGATCGCCATCAAGAGCGTGCCGCGGCTGCGAGCCTGGAGGTTCTCCTCGGTGATATCGGGCGGCAGATTCTTGAAGAGGCCCGAGAGGATGGTCTCGAACCCGGTCACAGCCTCCGCGATCGGCAGCACCTCGTAGCGGATGCCGAGATGGCCGGCGAGCTCGCCCGCATCGGCGATCGAGTGTGCTGCGGTATAGCGATACGGCAGCATCACGCCATGCACCTGATCGGCGCCGAGCGCATCGACCGCGATCGCCGCACAGAGGGCCGAGTCGATACCGCCGGAAATGCCGAGCAGCACGCCGGGAAAACCGTTCTTGGTGACGTAGTCGCGCAGGCCCAGCACGCAGGCGGCGTAATCGGCCTTGTCGCCCCCGGGTTGCTCGGCGATCGGGCCCGTGCAGCGCCAGTCGTCGCCATTTCTCGCAAAGCGCAGCGTGACGATGCTCTCCTCGAACGCCGGCAATTGCGCAGCAAGCGAAAGATCGCCGTTGAGCGCGAAGGACGCGCCGTCGAACACCAGTTCGTCCTGGCCGCACACCTGGTTGAGATAGACCAGCGGCAGCGCGCTTTCGGTGACGCGCGCCACCGCGACCGACAGGCGCACGTCGCTCTTGTCGCGGGCGTAAGGCGAGCCGTTCGGCACCAGGATGATCTCGGCGCCGGTCTCGGCCAGCGTCTCGACCACGTTCTCGTAATCCTCGGACTCTTCCAGCCAGATGTCCTCGCAGATGGGTACGCCGATGCGCACGCCACGCACGGTCACGGGGCCCGCCGCCGGGCCGCGCGCAAACAGCCGCTTCTCGTCGAACACGCCGTAATTCGGCAGATTGCATTTGAAACGCAAGCCAGCGATGCGGCCGCCGTCGAGCAGCGCGCAGGCATTGTAGAGCTTGCCGTCCTCGACCCAGGGCGTGCCGACCAGCATGGCCGGCCCGCCATCGGCGGTCTCTCGGGCCAGTGCCTCGATCGCGGCGCGGCAGGCCGCCTGGAAGGCCGGCTTCTGCACGAGGTCTTCCGGCGGATAGCCGGCGATGAACAATTCCGGAAACAGCACGAGATCGGCGCCGTCGGCGATGGCCCTCGCGCGCGCATCGCGCGCCTTCGCGGCATTGCCCTCGATGTCGCCCAGGGTCGGATTGAGCTGGGCGAGCGTGACCGCGAATGCTTTGAGACGTTCGGTCATAGCCACCGCGCTCCGATCAGATAAATCCCAGTCGCTCGATGATGGCAATGATCCAGAACGCGCCGGCCATCAGCAGCGCGACGCCGACGGCGGCCGAGCCCATGTCCTTGACCCGCCCGATCTGCTTGTCGTGATCCATCGTCAGCCGGTCGGCAAGCTTTTCGATCGCGGTGTTGAGCAGCTCGACGGTCAGCACGAACGCAACCGAACAGACCAGCTCGACCGCGCGCATCGCGGTCGCGCCGATCAACCAGGCCAGCGGCAGCGAGGCGAGGAGCGCAAAAATCTCCTCGCGGACGGCCTGCTCCGATCGGAACGCAAAGGCCAGACCGTTACGGGAATTGATCGTGGCCTTCCAGATCCGCAGCAAGATCCTAGAGCCCCGCTGCGGCCGGCATCGGCGTGGCCTTGCCGGCGCGTTCCTGCTTAAGGAGCTCGGCGATCAGGAAAGCCATGTCGATGGATTGCTCGGCATTGAGGCGGGGATCGCAGACCGTGTGATAGCGGTCGTTGAGGTCCTCGTCCGTGATCGCGCGGGCGCCGCCGATACACTCGGTGACGTCCTGCCCGGTCATCTCCAGATGCACGCCGCCGGCATGGGTGCCTTCGGCGGCATGGATCGTGAAGAAAGACTTCACCTCAGACAGAACCCGGTCGAACGGGCGCGTCTTGTAGCCTGAGGTCGAGGTGATGGTGTTGCCGTGCATGGGGTCGCACGACCAAACCACCACTTTGCCCTCGCGCTTCACGGCGCGGATCATGTTCGGCAGATGCTCGCCGACCTTGTCCGAGCCGAAGCGGCCGATCAGCGTCAACCGGCCCGGCTCGTTGTCGGGATTGAGCACGTCGATCAGCTTCAAGAGCTCGTCGGATTTGAGCGACGGGCCGCATTTCAGCCCGATCGGGTTCTTGATGCCGCGGAAATATTCGATATGGCCGTGATCGAGCTGGCGGGTGCGATCCCCGATCCAGATCATGTGGCCCGAGGTCGCGTACCAGTCGCCGGTGGTGGAATCGACGCGGGTCATCGCCTGCTCGTAGCCGAGCAGCAGCGCCTCGTGGCTGGTGTAGAAATCGGTGGCGCGCAGCTCGGGATGGGCTTCGAGATCGAGACCGCAGGCGCGCATGAAGTTGAGCGCATCCGAGATGCGGTCGGCCAGCTCCTTGTAGCGGCGGGACTGCGGTGAATCCTTGAGGAAGCCGAGCATCCACTGATGCACGCTGCCGAGATTGGCGTAGCCGCCGGTCGCGAAGGCGCGGAGCAGGTTCAGCGTCGCCGCGGACTGGCGATAGGCCATCAGCTGGCGCTGCGGATCCGGCACGCGCGCTTCCTTGGTGAAGGCGATGTCGTTGACGATGTCGCCACGATAGCTCGGCAGCTCGACGCCATTGAGCTTCTCGGTCGGCGACGACCGCGGCTTTGCAAACTGGCCGGCGACGCGGCCGACCTTCACCACCGGCACCGCGCCGGCGTAGGTCAGCACCACCGCCATCTGCAGCAGCACGCGGAAGAAATCGCGGATGTTGTTGGCGCCGTGCTCGGCAAAGCTCTCGGCGCAGTCGCCGCCCTGGAGCAGGAAGGCCTCGCCGGCCGCAACGCGCCCCAGCGCCTTCTTCAGATTGCGCGCTTCGCCCGCGAACACCAGCGGCGGAAAGGTCGCAAGCTGCGCCTCCACGTCGGCCAGGGCCTTGGCGTCGGGATAGTCGGGCACCTGTAGCACCGGCTTGCTGCGCCAGGACTCGGGCGTCCACCGCTCGGACATCGCAATCTCTCCGTGAAGCAAAAAGCACAACCTGATCTGTGGGTTGCGAGGGCCGCCTTATACACAGGCTGGCCCCGCCCCGCCAGTTGTAAATCCATTTGGTCCTGCAAACCCTTGCGGGGAAAGCCAAATTCGCATTTGCTGGGAGGGCGAGGCAACTGGCAGGATACCTTGCGCCCATGGACGCGGCACTGGACGACGTTTTCATCGACGAGATCAACTTCCCGGCGACCGACGGGTATGCCCTGACCGGCACCCTGTTCCTGCCGCGCGGCACCAAACGCCATGCCGTCCTGATCAATTCGGCGACCGCCGTCCCGCGCAAGATTTATCGGGGCTTTGCCTCCTACCTCGCCCATCGCGGCTGCGCGGTGCTCACTTACGACTATCGCGGCATCGGCGATTCCCGGCTGCCGGCGATGGTCGGCTACAACCAGCCGAAATCGCTGGTCGGCTTCAAGGCCTCGATGTCGGATTGGGCCGCGCTCGACGTCACCGCCGCGGTCAGCTGGATGCGGGAGCGGTACAACACCCTGCCGCTGGCCTATGTCGGCCATTCCTTCGGCGGTCAGGCGCTGGGGCTGATCGCGAACAACAGCGAAATCTCGCGCGCAGCCTTCGTGGCCTCGCAGGCCGCGACGTGGCGGCTGATGACCTCGCCGGAGAAATACCGCGTCTTCGCCTTCATGAACCTGATCGGCGTACCGCTCGCCCACACGCTCGGCTATGCCCCGGGCTGGGCCGGCGTCGGCGAGGATTTGCCCAAGGGCGTCTTCCTGCAATGGGCCGAGTGGGTCTCGAGCCCCCGTTATCTCTTCGATTCCAAGCTGCCGGCGCTGGAGAATTTTGCGAAATTCAAGGGCGAGCTGCGGGCGCTGTGCTTCTCAGATGATCCCTGGGCGACGCGGCCGGCGGTCGAGCTGCTCGCGAGCGGGTTCACCGCGATCAAGCCGGAGGTGGTCAACGTCACACCGTCCGACGTCGGGGCCAAGGGAATAGGCCATTTCGGCTTCTTCCGTCCCGAGCACCGCGACACGCTCTGGCGTGGCGTCGCCGAATGGATTCAGGGAGACTGAGCCCGATGCGGGCGCGGTGACGACGGTCTCCCCTCTCGTGTCCCGGACGCGCTGCAGCGTTCTTACGCTGCTGCGCAGAGCCGGGACCCAGCAGGCCGCGGCACGCGCTGTAACATGGGCCCCGGCTCTGCGCAGCAACGCGAAAGGCGTTGCAGCGCGTCCGGGGCACGAGAGCCTTGTTCGGTGGCTGACATAGGTTTTCGTCCTCGCGGCGCATCTCGCCCGAGCTTTGCTCATCGCTTCACCCTCTTTTGAAAGAGGGCGCAGGGAAGGCCGGGAGCCGGTTGGCTCCCATGGACCGCCATGCGAAGAGCAGATTGCGTGTGCTTCATGCATAGCGGGTAACAGGGCAACCGGAGCATCCCGGCCTTCCCTGCGCAGTGGC